>NZ_JAILWT010000019.1:0-11585 GCF_025698805.1 Filomicrobium sp. | reverse complement strand
GTGCAAAACGGCGGAACTCGAGCGCGCCAACAACCGCTACCTCTATAACGAGCAGCATCTCACGGAGTTGATGCCCGCCATTTCAACGGCGGTGTCCGCACTACAGGGCCAGCGCCAGGAACAGGACACCCGCGAACAGCACATCCGCATCGAGTACCAGCAAATGCGTGACCAAAGGCAGGCGTCACGTCCCACCACCAAACAGCGCAAACGCTCGATGGGCATATCACGATGACCGACAAATCCCCCTTCGCCTCCTGGAGCGAGGACTACAAAGCCTCCCAAGCTAGGTCCACTGCCCAGCTACTCAAAGGCCTCGGGGCAAAGGAACATGAAGCCAGACGCCACCTAAAGGAAGCCATCGCCTACTATGAAAGCCGGCAATGGGTGAGCGATGGCATTGAGGCCGAACAGCTTGATGGCCTCCTCAACGACCTGAGGCAGAAGGCCGACACCGCTTACACGCTCACCTGCCAGACCTCAGACTACCTGAATGCTATCCTGAACAGCCAGAGATCCCACCTGGCGATCGGCACGGCCGCCGCGCGCCGCGACGAACTCATGCACGCAACCGGACCATTACCCCAAGAGGACACCGTCGAACCCACGCCGCTCGAGACCTTCCTGCAAACCTCACGCGCCCCAAAGCCCAGGACCCGCAAACGCAAGATGTCGATGTAGGTCGGCCAGCAGTGTTGGCACGCTACAACAACGCACTCCCTTCAATTACATGTCCTGTAAGAGGGATTAGCGATATGCTCCGTCCTTGAGGCATCAAACACTCTGCGCCTAGACTGTTAAGACACCTAAACATCTGTTTTCAAATACTGACGGAGGACGTCGATATCCGACTGGTTTATCAACGAGGCAACAAGACCATTGTCGAGACACGACAGCCCCGAACCCTCATTGAGGGTATGCCGAGTTCGTGGTGAGCCAATGTCCAAGCGTCTCATCCCCGAAAGCCTAGTCTCCCTTCACAGGGGAGAGGAATTCCTCCGCAGAAAGAGCATTGAGGCCATTCAGGCCAACACAAAATTGCTCCTCCATATCGAGATCGTGGAGTGTGCGATGGATGTGCTTGATGCCCTTCGGACGTACCCCACCGACGACGAAGACTTGAAAGTCATTCAGGTACTTGGGATGAGGCAGTTCAACGCTCTCGCATCGGCAACAAAGCTGATGCTCAGTGGCTATAACCAGACCAGCGCTCTCATCCTTAGGGACGTGATGGAAACGGTATTCCTGCTCGACTATTTCCGAACCGAGAGAAGTGCCATCGCGAAGTGGAGAATCGCTGATAAGGCAACACGTTTGAGAGACTTCAAACCCGTAAAGATTAGGGAAGCACTGGATAAGCGCGACGGCTTCACCAGCAAGAAGCGGGCAGAATTCTACGAGCTATTCTCCGAGTTGGCAGGGCACGCAAGCATGAAGGGCATCGGAATGTTGAAGCCCCATGGAATGGACGCCCAAATTGGGCCGTTCTTCGACGTCACAGCCCTTGCTGCCACCGTTGGCGAAATGGGGCGCCTCGCAGTTCAGGTTGGTGAAAATACCGGAGCCTTCTTGCCGTTGGATTGGCCCGAGGGGCAGCCTTTTTTTCAAGCCTTCACGCAAACGAAGCTCCGTTGGTATGCAGAGTTTTACCCCCGCATTGCCAAGAAGTACCAACAATAGAGGCAATTGCGGATGACTCCGCAGCCGAACCAGTACGCCAACAATTCCTCGTCTACATGACAAAGTACAGCCACACCAATCCGGCGATTCCCATAATGGCGAGCAAAGTCTGAAACGCCTCCACCAAGCGGGATTTCTCCTTGCCAGATGGCTCGCTCATGCTTGCCTCAGCCGGCCGTGTGCCTACCGCAAACGCCTCCCTCCACCAATCGTCAATCATTTGCACCGTTACCGGCAGCCCTAATTGCTGGTGCGTATTCACCCGTGCTGTAACGTACGCCCTCCGTTTCAGGATAAGATGTGCCATACTCACGTTGCCTGCTTGAGCATGCGCGTCCTGAAGCGTGTAACCGCGTGGCGCCCTCGCATCGACTACTGGAAAATCGCTCATCCCTCGACTTGCTCCCCATTTCCCAAAATTCATTTCTTCAAAATCAAATCGTCATTTTCAACCCGGCTGCTGTAGCAAATCCACTTTCTTTTCCGAATACTGAACAATCTCCATCCGATCGGCCGGATAAGATCGGACCAACGCCCGTGCTTCATCCACCGTACCGTTCAGCCAGGTATCAAACTCCTCCTCGGTGGTGAGGATCACCGGCATGCGGTTCGGGTGCACAGTGGCGACGAGGGGGTTAGGCTTTGTTGTCATGAACGAGTGAACCGCCAGATCCACCGTAGGTCCGTCTTTCTTCACCGCGCCACGGAACCCCCGCCAAATTCCGGCAAACGCAAAAAGGGGCCGATCACGGCCCAATGCAAACCAGTGCCATATGGCGGGACTTCGCCCCTTCGGTTCCGCAAAGGATGTCGTCGGCACGAGGCAGCGGCGATTTTCGAACGATGAGCGCCAGAACGGCGACCCCAGATTGTCATCGCGGAAATTCGTCACCCGCTTCGGTGCCTTGTCCTTCTGCGGCAGAACAAACCCCCAGCTCGAAAGGATCACCTCCCGTTCACCGTCTTCCGCCATCCGCACCACCGGCGCATCGTTGGCCGGATAAATGCCCGCCATGGGCTCAACCGCAGGCATCCGGTTGTCTGAAACACGAAACAGCTTGCCCACCGTTTCCCGGGTCTTGGTCATCGAGCGCATATTGCACATGCGGCTACACGTCCTTCATGTGGGGTACCCCTTTGACCCCGCGAGGGTACGCAGTCGTTCGTGTCTGTAAATCGTGAGATCCGCACTTGCTGCACACGCACCACTCGCGCAATTGGAACACCGGCGTGTTCAACGTCGCTCCCGCATCAAGAAAACGGCTAAGCAGAACGCTCCCCGAGTGTCTGCACTTCACGTTATTACAGCTAACCGACACCTTCGTCAGGGTATCATTATCAAGCACGTCTCGCACGCGCGTCGGACCGCTTCGCTCCACTGCAATGCCTCAAACCAAGCAATTTTGTTCACTTTTTGTTCTCTAGCATCCACTGCGACCTGTGGCAATATCCAACCCGTGCCGGCACTTGGCTAACGGCCAGCATCAGCATGCCGGAACGAGACACGCGCCCGGCACCACACGATCCTGGAAAAGGAATTCCGCAAAACATCATGACGCTGCAAAAACGGAACTACACCAAGAATGACCTGCTGGACGACATGGCCGCAGTGGAGCCGTTCGATGAAAAAGAGCGCCTAGATATCCGGGCCACCATTGAATTCCTACGCCGCGACAGTAACCCGTTTGACCGCACAAACTTCGCCGGACACGTAACCGGTTCGGGCTTCCTGCTTTCCCGCGACCGGCAAAGCGTGCTTCTCACCCACCACGCGGCTCTGGACAAATGGCTCCAGTTCGGCGGCCATGCCGATGGAGAAGCCGACATCCGAAGCGTCGCCCTACGAGAAACCGAAGAGGAGTCCGGCAGAACCGATATCAAGATCTTCACGCCCGGCATCTTCGACGTGGACGTACATGAGATTCCCGACAACCCGGAAAAAGGCGAACCGCGCCACCTGCACTACGACATTCGCTACTTGCTTCTGGCGCGAAGCATGGACTTTAAAGTCAGCCACGAATCCAAGGCCCTGCAATGGGTGCCTCTTCGTGAGCTGTCTGCCATGTTGGCAGCCCAATCCTTGAAGCGCATGGCCATCAAAGCAAGACAAATATATGAAGTGTTCTAGTTTGCCAGTAACGTGTTCAGCACTGTTACAGTTGTAAGCCTCCCGTGAAGGCCACTAGGGCAAAAGAACACATCGATCCCCCGCAGGTGTCAAAATCGTTGTAACCCTTTTGCCCCGGGTGATGCTCACCCTGAAGTTTTGGCGAGCCTGATCGGTAATTTCTGCCGCCTCGTTAGACCGAACGATACGACCTCTGTTGGCAACAATTTTTCCCTTATACCAAGACGGCCAGTGCTCAAAGATAATGACCTCATCAAACTGCTTTCCCTTGGCCTTGTGCATATTCATGACCACCACACCGGTCTCAGGCTTGGAGTTAGTGGAAAAATGCTCCTGAAGGAATGCCTGCCGAGTGATAGTCAGGGCATTTGCGTAAGCACCGTTCTCCCGCCAATCTTCCGATAGCTGCTGACGCAGTTGCATGCCACGGTCCAATACACGGAGGTATCGCACTTGCTCCCCCGCCTCCTTAAGGCGCGTGCAGCCTCCATCCTCTAAGACCCGCCTGACAGCCTTCCAATCTTCGTCGGGGATACCCTTTAGGCCAACCGCCCGTGCCTGCTCGTACACAGCGATCAACGGCGCGATGATGCTCTTCTTACGCATCGGCTTGTCAGCGGCCAAACGCGCAACCATGTCATCGTAGGCAGCACGAATCTTGTCTGCCTCATCCAGCGCTGCCTTGGTCGGATCTCCACCGCCTTTCCCACGGTAGTAATTGCACACAAGCTCAATGAAACCTTCCAAATGACGAGATTCGTCAGTGTGGGGCTGCAACAGCCACGCAATGAGTTCGGCGCCCAGAATGGCGGCATCCATCTCGATGACCGCGTTGTGTACGATAGCTGGCATTCCTCCCGGTGGAGTGCGCAATGCATCGGAGACAAGACGCGTCATATCCTTGGTCGGCACTAGAATGGCAATCGACCAATTCTTGACGTCCTGGCCGATCAAGCGCTGACGCGCCGCATAGATGGTCGTGACCAGCTTTGTCAGGGCGATCCCGCCAAAAGGGTTATACTCGTCGATAATTACACCGCTATAGGCGGCCTGCCGGAAATTGCCCGTCAACACGTCGTTGCCAAACTTGGCTATATCCGTTCCCGCACTCCGATGGTTGTCGGTGCTTAGATCAACCTCTGTCGGGGTGAACGCCTCGCGGAAATGGTCAAGCCGCTCCGGATCTGCACCAATCCAGTCGTAAATTCTTTGTTCCGGGTCGGCTAGTGCAATGAGGGTGCTATTCTCGCCCATCGCTTTGACCACCCGCCACTGATCAATATTCGTATCTTGGAACTCATCCAGGATGATTACTGGGAACATTTGAGCGACAAGTCTGCGGAGGCGCACACTTCCTTCAAGAAGGTCACCGACCAGGGGAGCATATAAATCGAAGCACACATGGCCTTGGGCTGCCAAGGATTGCCTCGCTTCAGACTCGGCAAGCTTCTTTGCCTGTTTTTGCTCCTCCTTCTGTTCTTCGCTCAGCCCCTTCCTCGGGAATCCAGAACGCAGAGCAGAAAGCTCAATCGCTTCTCCAGGCGGCGTTAGAATGTGCAACCGCCGCGGCAGGCCGATGAGATATCCGTGTGATTTGAGGATCTGCCAAAAAAAGGAGTGATAGGTTTCGACTTCGATCAGCCGCTTGATAGCTGGGGGGATATCTTGTTCGTATTCAATCGCTTCAACGACGCGCGAAACGGTGGCGCGCGCAAAGCTGAGAAACAGGACCTTCTGCCCGGCTTGCAAGGCTGGTGCAAGCTGAGCTGCTTTCAGGATTGAAACCGTTGTCTTACCGGAACCCGGTCCTCCAGTAACAAGAAGAGGGCCTTGCGCCTCCATAATCTCCTTCTGCTTGTCAGTTAGCTCCATTGGTAGTCGTCCCCGCAGGAGGAGTTGCTTGCGCAGCTGGGGCGGGCACAGCGGCGGCCACAGGCGGGTTGCAAGCAGCATTAAGCGCCTTACAGGCTTCTCTGATCCATGTTGGGATCTCGTCTTCGCTGCACCCACCCAAGAATTCAGCTACGGCACCATCGGCCTTGAAGGCTTGGAAGTAGTCTGACATAGCCTTCCGAATATCGGCATCAGGGTTAGGGTGCTTCGTTTTTAGGTGAGGAGGCCAGTCGACTTGGGTAGCGAAGCGCTTCAGCGCTGCCTCCGTCGTTCCCTTGAGCACTAAGTCCTCAAACCCTTTCTCGGCATGCATGAGAAGGATTTCCACTTGAGCCTTGATCAAGGCCTCGCTGGCGGCCTCCTGTTTATCACAGATCGCGAAGATGCGTTTGCCTAGGTCTTTGTAGAGCTTGCCCATCCCCGGGATGTTGGACTCGCTGGCGGCATCGACGATACAGATACCAAGAGATTCAAGCGAAGCGTACTCATCGGGCTTTAACTCGGACAATCTTCGGCAAGCGGCCGGGAACGCCGATGCCTCGGTAGCACCTTCCGCTATAAGGAGCCGGCGGGCCAACAGACCTTCGCAAAAGCGGATGCGGAATTCTTGCCGATATCGCTTTGCCTTCACGTTGGCTGGGAGAGTTATGCTCTGGCGCGCAAGGGTGCCATCATCGTCTCGACCGAGCACAACGGTATCCTCAATGCTAAACTCCTCAAGCACATAGGGGGAGTGGGAGGTAAAGAGTGTCTGCGAGGCAAGCTTGCGGACCTCATGAATGATACACTTCTGCGCATAAGGAGGAATTGCCGTTTCAGGCTCCTCCATCGCGAAAATAACGTTCTGCTTGTCCTCCGCAATCAACGAAAGCATCGCAAGAACTAGCATGTTGATCGTGCCGGTACCCTGCCGATAGAACGGCGCAGCATGGCTGCCGTTACCAGTGGCGATGAATGCCGTGATCGTCTTTCGAAGGTGCTCTCGCGTGAGATTGGACACCTTCAGATGCGGTTCGACGCCCCACTCCTTGGGGACGTACTTTTTGAGAGCACCATTGATGCTCTTCAGAATCGGAGAGATGCCAAGGTCTGGGTCACTCGCCACTTCCATCTCTCCGAGAGTAAGAAGTGTGGCCTCCCACATTTGCGGACGGACCTCTTTGAGCCTGAGGATGATGTCCAGAAGACTGCCGCGCTCGAGGCTCAGGGCACGTGATCCTGTACGTATGGACCGAAGGTAGAGAAACCCGCAGACCTGCTTGTGCTTTTTAGTGAACGAAGCAGACTTTTCCTCTTCCGTCAGTGACCTCGTAAAATACGTTTCTCCCTCGAAGTCATCTTCTTCCGGATCATACCAACCGTGGAAGGTTATCCTGAGTGCTTCGCTGATGTGCGTCGGATCAACACCGGCTGGCTCGGGCTCTGTGTAAAATTGGTCGGTTGCTGTGTTCCAGAACTCAACGTAGTCACCAAACTTCGCACGCTGCTCGTCACTCAAGTCGCAGACCGTGACCTCAATTTCAATTCTTGGAGCGTCCTCATTAGCAGCTGCAAGAGCCTGTTCTGCTGGAACTGCAGCAGTGGCTCCACCATCGTTCACTACTGTGGCAGCAGATTCAATAACGTAATTCCCCTGAAAGAAATCGTGCTCATCGATAGGTGGCTTTCGGTTCAATCGGTCAGGCCCCAAGACGAGGTCCAACGCTTCCAAAATTGTTGTTTTTCCGGTGTTGTTATCACCAATTAGAACGCCGTGAGTAGGCAACAGAAGAGTGGCCGCCTTGATTCCGCGGAAATTCCTTATGTCTATCCGACAAGCCTTCACGTCCCCATCCCCTCGGTATTATTCATAAATAAATCAGCAGGCTGAGGGCAACTGCAATCGGTTCGAAATAGAGCAAGTCCACCGACGTTTCGTTGTCGGAGACGAAGAGCATCGACGGGGGCGAAGGAGGATCGGTCATTGCGCGGACATTATTGTCCCAAAGGGTTATATCCCGCAAGAACGTAACAGGTACGGCCGGCAGACATATGGGTTTATGAACAGATGATTTTCAACCTGATAGCAGGGTAGGAGCTGCGGCGGCTTCTGCTGTCATTGTCAGACCATCCCCGCCGGGAACGCGTTGACCGTCTCCGACAAGGGATAGATCTTCTCCACCATGCAGACGATGGCGCCGTGGCCCTGCTTGAGGTTCAGACTATCCCCAAGCATGAGGCGCCGCGCGGTGCGGCCGTCGGGCCGGGAGGTGGTTTTCACTTCGATGGGTACCAACGTGTTTGAGCCGATGGAGAGGATGTCCACCTCGCGGTCGTTGTGATCGCGGAAGTAGGTGAAATCGGGCTGTTGGCCGCTGTTGTACCTCCCCTTGAGGACCTCGCTGACCACATAGTTCTCGAGGAAGGCGCCTGCGGCCGCTCCACGCGCCAAGGCTTCAGCGGTCTTCCAACCCCCCAGCCATGCCGCCAGTCCGGTGTCGAGGAAATACATCTTCTTCGCCTTCACCAGTGTGCTGGTGTGGTTGGTGTGGTACGGGGCTACGAAGGTGATGATGCCGGAGGCTTCGAGGATAGAAAGCCAGTTACGGACCCGTGTGTTCGAAATGTCGGCCTGGTTTCCCAGCTCGTGCATGTTCAGCAATTGCCCCGTCCGCGCCGCCGCAAGCTGCATGAACAGCAGGAAGGCGGTCTCGTCGCCGACGCGCGCCAAATCCCGCACATCGCGCTGCAGATAGGTCTGGACGTAGGCCGGATAGAATTCCTCCGGCGTGAGGCCTCGGCCGTCGTGGAGGGCGGGGTAGCTGCCGCGCCAGATGCGCTCGAATACATCGCCCACCGGTAGGGCATTCACGGGCATCGAAAGCCGCTGCTCCAGCGGCGCGGCGTCAGCTTCGCCGAGCAGCTCCCGGGTGGAAAGTCCTGCAAGGCTGAGAACGGCAACCCGTCCAGCCAGCGATTCCGTGACGTTCTTCATCATGTGAAATTGCTGCGAGCCGCTGAGCCAGAACTGCCCCCGGCGCTGGCTTTCATCCACGCGCATCTTGATCAACGGAAACAGCTCAGGGGCGTACTGGACCTCATCGATGATCGTGGGGCCGTTGAAGCGCGACAGGAACAGCTTGGGTTCCTTTTGCGCCTGCAGACGGTCTTCCGGGTCGTCCAGCGTGACGTAGTCGGCATCCGGCACGGCGTGCTTCAGCAAGGTCGATTTGCCAACCTGACGGGCGCCGGTCACCAAGATGACGGAGTATTTATTTCCGAGATTGAGGAGGGCATTTTCAAGGGAACGCTGAATAAACAATGTAGGGTACTTTCGTTTTCAAAGCGAATATACCATATATTCTTTTAAAGAGCCATACTGTGCGACGAATTCCGAATGAACAATAAACGGATGAAATTCGCGACACCACATCACCGCAACAATTATTGGATACGAGGCCCACGCCCTTTCTGGCAGCAAGTCCCGACTTAGCGCTCCCGTATTATAAAATACTTTCAACACCGGCAGAACGCCGGCAGGAGTCAACACTTGGAGAAATCTAGGAACTAATTAAATGACAAAAGTGAACCTAATTACTGATCTCGACAAACACGAAAATTGGGCACGACCGTTGACCTCAACAATTTAACATAACTAACATTATGAGAAAAATACTAATTAATTCATTGCCTTATGTGGCGATCAATTTCGGCACGAACCTTGCGGAAGAATGTGTCGATATCAAGCATCCTCTCAGGATGCTGCTCCGCTTCATCGCAGCGGCGTAGGGTTTCCTTCCACCACGCCTCTGTTTCGATATATCCCGCACCATGTTTATCAAGGCTGATGCTAATCGGCTCGGCATTTACCATGCTGCTACGCTTTCGTTATGCACATCTTAATACATACCAATAATGTCCACAAAGACATTCGCAGCCACCTGACATCCTCAAGCATATAATATGACTAAACGTCAGCTGCTGTGCAGCTATTCTAAAAGCCAACTTCTCACCAGATTGTCGGCATTTCAACTGCTTCGCACTTTGTCTCGACACTTAAATATATATTTCCGTTGCCATAAATCTATTTCTCCAATATCAAGAATTCCGTGAAACTGACCAATTTGAAAATTGAAACCGCCCCCAACCCTAATTGGGTGCGCACAAGTATTGATGTCACCTTCACTTCGACATCGGAAAAAAGGAACTATTGGTTCGAAGTCGAGAAGCCTTTTGCCTCCTACCTTGAAGCAAACTGGGATGCATGGCTTTGCTTTGCCGCGCCATACGCACTTCTGCTTGGCGAAGACATTGAAATAGACGGCCCCGTCGACCGGCTGCTGTTCAATAATGTCTCAGCGCTAATCCGCCAGTGGAAGCAATTCCATCCCCAGTACCGCTCACCCAAACTCAACACCGCAGGTTTCTCACCCCCTTCTTCGCCCAAGCCCCAAGAAGTCGGCGCGTTCTTCTCCGGCGGGGTCGATAGCCTTTTCACCCTGCTGCGCAATACCGGTTCCCCCAATTCCGGTCTCGACGGGCACTATACCGTCGACAAACTGCTCCTGGTCTGGGGCTTCGATATCCCCCTCGACAATGCCGCCCTCTTCGACACCACCCGGACGTACCTTCAGGATGCGGCCGAGAAGCTTGGCAAAACATTGATCGTCATCCGCACCAATCTCCTCGAGTGGCACGACACCTATGAAAACAGCTGGGAGAAAGTCGTCCATGGCTCCGCTCTCGCCGCCGTGGCCCACCTCCTCGGAAAGAAGCTTCATACCGTGCTCATCGGCTCCACCTTCACCTATGGCCAGCTCATCCCGTTCGGTTCGCACCCCCTCACCGATCCCCTGCACACGTCCTCACGTACCCGGATCGTCCACGATGGCGCACAGTTCAACCGCATCCAGAAAACCCTTCACATCGCCACAAGCCCGATGGCCCTCCAGCTCTTGCGGGTCTGCACGAAAACCCTTCACGCCGACCAGCTGAACTGCTCGAGGTGCCAGAAATGCCTGCGCACCATGCTGACCCTCGACCTCGCCGGCCAAACCCGGAATGCGCGCACCTTCAGGTGGGATGGCTACTCCCCCAACCTGTTCCGCAACATCTTCCTGAAGACCTATTCCTCGAAGCTTTTCGCCGTGGAAATCCGCGCCTACGCCACTGCGCTCAACCGCCAAGACGTCGTCGCGGCCGTAAGTACCGCCCTTATGCGCGCCAAACTGCAAAGCCCGCTTGGGATTTTGGAAACCTTTCTCCGAAACCGTTTTCCGAAACTGCTGCGATACAAATCCCGCCTGCTGCCGATTAAGAAGCGGATATATGCCCTTTGCGGATTTTCCGGCTGATTATCCCGCATTCCGCTCATCCAAACCCCGTCAGGAGTTTTCCTGACCCGCCTAAGATCCGGTCCCATATGCTTTCAAAAGAAAGCAACCCGGACTGCCCTACAAATGGCCGCTCCTCCGTGAAGACCAAGATGCCGCATCGCTAGAGGCCCGCTTGGCCTTTCACCTCCACCGGCTGCGCCTGACAGGCAAACCCCTCCATCATGCCCTCAACGGGAAAGTTCACACCTCCACGGCACTTGCGCAGGCCAGACAACCGCTTTCCGAACCGGCCGTGATCGCTCTGGCCGAGCTTCTTGCAATCGACGCACAAGAGCTTCTGCGCGCCCTCACAGAACCCGAGACCCGGGAATGGGCCTTTTACCGGATCAGCGCACAGAACCGCCAACACGTCTTAAATGCCGCGAAATCACAGTGGGAAAACTTTGGATTCACTACAAAGGATGCCGCTCGCACGATGAACATCCATCGCACGCGCCTAATTGACTCCTTGATGGGAAAGCGACCGCTTATCCTCGACTGGCAGCACGCCACCCGTCTACTCGACGCCA
>NZ_JAILWT010000018.1:0-12987 GCF_025698805.1 Filomicrobium sp. | reverse complement strand
TGTCATCGACGTGGGGATTAATCGTCTGCCAAATGGCCGTCTCGTCGGCGATTGCGACTACGAAGGCGTGCGGAAGCGGGCTTCCTACATCACGCCGGTACCAGGTGGCGTGGGGCCGATGACGGTCTCGATGCTTCTGGTCAACACAATCAGCTCGGCAGAACGTTCATTAATGGCGGCTTCTTACCGGGCCTCAACAAACATTCACGAGGCTCACGGAGCACAATAAAAAAAGCGTCGGCACTTCTTTTTCCTAACAATTTGCACAAGACCCGCGGCAACATCGGCTTAACTACCTGCAAATATCCCGAGCTAACTCCAGGCATATTCCTCATCCTCTGCGCTATCGAACTGCGCGTACCGCTGCATCGACCGCGGATCAGTGACAATGATTTGACGAGATTCCTGCATGATGAAACCGCGCTTTTCCAGATCCCGCAGAACTTCGCTCACTGTCTGACGACACGTTCCCACGATATTTGCGATTTCCTGATGCGTGATCGGGGCATCCAGCTTGATATGTTCTCCGAGTGGGACACCGCAGTTGTGCGCCAGTCGCAGCAAGGCCAGAGCAACGCGCTCACTCGCTTTTTGTGACCGCATGTCAACGATCGTATCACAAGCCAAACGAAGCCGTGCACCCATAAGCTTAAGAGCATTATAAGAAATTTGAGGATTAAGCTTGAGCATTTGCTCAAAGATTGGCCGCAACATAACGTATACGGTACATTTCGATATTGCTTGGCTATTGACGGTCTGCTTCCTGCATCCCGTAATTCCACCTGCACCGAATAATTCTCCGGCGACACAATACCAATATATTGTCAGCTCGCCTTCTGCGGAGAGGTGATAAATTCGCGCCATGCCGTCTTCGAGATAAAAGACTTTGTCGGCGTCGTCGTCGGCACGAAATAGGTGCTGCCCCTTGTGCACCGTCTGTTTGATGGCATGACGAAGAAACATATCCTTCGCAGCCTCATCTACTCCGTCAAATAAGTGTACGCAATCCCAGTACCAAGGTGAGTCGCCAACTCTACGCTCCAGCATATTATACTCCGGCAGACTGACGTCTAAGTTGCGGGCTGTCGAACAAATATCGAGGGCTCCGCCTCTCACGGATGTCTGAGCTACCCGAAGCTCAAACTTAGATGCTAGGGGCTCAAACTTCTTGCAAGCCCCTTCATGTTATCGAAAGCGCGCGTGATCTCATAATCATTGTCCGCGCCCCCTTGTAACAACCAGACCGGGACGCCGACGGAAGCACTTTCATGCATGACGCCATGCATTTTTCGTCACCTTTGAGGCAATACAAACTTCGCAAACCGATGTTTGTCGTCAACCCGACAGACGTTGCGCATCCTCGAGGTTGAATTCGTCGTCACGACGACTGCTGTCCGCTCCCAATCTCTCTAGCCTCAATCTTATGCCGCGCTTGGACAGCCCCATCCGCGAGAAGGCTGAACGAGCAAACAATCCAGCAAAAAACAAAAAACCAGTCGACTTCACATGTCGCTAGCATAAGGCACCGGGAGTGAAAACGTGACAGAAATGCCGGTCGATATCGAGGAACGCTCGATCCTGTCTCACGAAATGCGACACAGTACTCTTTTTCAGGATATATCAATTGAGCTTTTGCCTGAACAAGTTGATGCATTCCTACCCAAAGCAAAATGTTTTCCAGAAAACTCACTAGTTTTTCTTACTCATATCCCTGGAAAGCCGATCTCAGCGCAGGCAGAAGCGGCCAAAAAGATACACAATAAGGGCTTTGTGCCCGTCCCACATTTGGCTGCCAGAAATTTCACATCTGCCGATGAATACGCAGGGCACCTTCGAACCCTCGCATCAATAGGCGTGACAACCGTACTCGTATTAGGTGGCAATCCCTCTTCGGGCACTCCCCCCCTGCGGTTTGCCGCCGATCTTCTGCGGCACCCCGTGTTGAACGACGTCCAACTCAAGAAAGTTTTCATAGCAGGACATCCGGAGGGCCACAGCGTCATTCCAAAAGACGCCCTTATTCCGGCTCTGAAAGAGAAGATCTCCTTGGTTCGCGAGTGGGGTGCGCAGCCTGAAATCGTTACACAATTTGCATTCAATGGTGAGGCGATGGCGGCGTGGGCCGCTGAACTCCGCACTCAGGATATCAATGCCCCGTTACGCTTTGGCATGGCGGGCGTGACCTCCCTGCCAAAGCTCATCAAGTTCGCAGCAATGTGTGGAGTAGGCGCCTCACTGAACGCACTCAAGCGACAGGGAACGTCTTTGATCAAAGCAATGCGCGATCAAGATCCCGGCGACATAATTGCAGAACTTGATTCATCACTTTCTCAACGTGGAATTAAAGACGTGACGCTCCATTTCTTCCCATTTGGCGGATGGGAGAAAACGTTGAAATGGATAGATATGCAGTCGACTGAATAAACCCCACCAGACAAACGTGTGGCTTATGGCCGAATAAAAACAAACATATCCAACGCACCCAGAAGAGAGGAACATTAGATGTCGGAATTAAAACGTAAAAAAGTGACATTAAATTCATTACGCGAAAAGAAAAGTCGCGGAGAACGCATCACGTCCGTCGGCGTTTATGATGCCCCTATGGCCGCAATCGCGGATCGTGTCGGATTTGATCTTTTGATCAACGGGAACGCTGGTCCGATGTCTCTGCTTGGACATCCCGATCCTACGACAGTCACCTTTGAAGAGCAGCTTTATTTGACTAAAGCAGTAAGCCGCGTGACGAAGTATGCGCTGGTTGTGGGCCATATGCCCTTCATGACCTATCACGCGTCCAAGGACCAAGCCATAACCAATGCCGGTCGCATGGTGAGCGAGGGCGGAGCCGGTTCCGTCAAGTGCGAAGGCAACGTGCGCACAGCCGAGTATATCGCGGAGATCGTAAGTGCAGGCATCCCTGTCATGGGGCACATTGGCATGCAGGCTTCTCGGCGTGTCGAGCAGAGCGGTTTTGGTGTAAAAGGCCGGACAGCAATAGACGCATTGGAAATCGTTGAAGGAGCTCGCGCATTCGTTGATGCTGGTGTTTGGGGGTTCATCCTTGAGCAGGTCCCGACAGAGCTTGCGGCCTATCTGACACGCACACTTGAGGTGCCGATCATTACGCTTGGAGGTGGTTGCGTTAATGACGGTGTGTACCACATCAGCGGAGATGTTGTCGGTTACAGTGCATTCCCAATTCCGAAGAACCGCGGAAGTTTCGCCGACGTTGGCACGACGATCGAAGAAGGTTTGCGTATGTATCGCGACGAAAGCCGCGAAGGTACGTATCCGTCGAAAGAAAGCGCGTTCCACATGGATGCCGACGAGTACGCACGCTTCTTAAAGTTGGTGGGAGAAAAACCCAACGACACGGCGGCCTAAGCGACTCAAAGCCCAATCGACAAAAAAATTAAAACGAGGAAATGCCATGAAGAATCTAGCAGGCCTTGGAGGTCTGGCTACGGCCTTTGTCTTGTTCGCTGCAGCACCGGCTGTCGCAAACAATCCCAATAGTGACGTGACCTACGAGCAGATCGCTTCCCAGGCGAAAAAGCTTGAAGGTAAGCCAGTTACAATCTCGACAAATTTCTTCCTCGGCTGGACCGGCGCTTGGGACACGGTGATTCTGCGATCAGGGGAGCTATGGAAGAAATGGCTTCCCGAAGGAAGTAAGGTGGAGTGGAAGAGAAATCTTCAAGGGCCGCCGGTTATTACGGATCTAATTGCTGGCAAGCAGCAAATTGGATACCTCGGCGACAACCCCGCCATTGTTTCAACTGCGAAGGCGGCCCTCGCGCCCATCAGCATTGTTGCGTTGAATCTCGTGTCGAGCGGCCGGATGTGCGGCACGATACTCGTGCGCTCGGACGCCCCTGAGTTCAAATCGTACAAAGAAGCTATCGCTTGGCTTGATGGCAAAATCGTCGGCGTGCCGAAGGGCAGCTGCGCCGACCGTTTAGGGCAGTTGATGCTGGAAAAAGAAGGAGTGAAGGTTCAGTGGCAACAAATGCAGGGCGAAGTTATCGTTACATCCCTGCAGGCAAAGCGCATCGACGCTGCCATTATGTACGAACCTCACCTCTCGAAGTCAGTGTTTGACGATCACGCGCGTTGGGCGGCATCACCGGCAGCATTCGGTGAACTGGATGCCGATGCGATCGTGATGCGCGAGGATTTTCTTAAAGAGAATCCAGATGTCGCTGTTGCATGGCTGAAGGCCAACATCGAGGCTCTCTATTTCCTCCGGGACAAGCCGATCGAAACAATTGAATTCTTGAAGAAGGAACTTCCCGATTACACACGGGAAAATCTCTGGTACGCGCTTTATGGTGCGCAACCTGACAGCATCGGCGCATCCGGCCCGGTGGTCCGCGGAAAGATGATTATTGACGCGGACGGCCGCTCACTTCTTGAACGCGGTTACCAGTTCCTCCTAGACCACAAAATCGTGCGCGATCCAAAAATGCGCGATGGTGCCGTTCGGACGGAATATGTGACGCGTGCATTTGAAGAACTCGGCCTGGCCCCCAACCAGCAGCTCTTTGAAATTCCGGCAGGGCTCACCAATCCCTTCAAGGGAGATGAGTTAGTGGAGGGAGGCAAATGAACGTCCATCTGCGGGACCAAGCTGCAGCGCCACCGGGATCACAGAGTGACGCTGCGAGCTACGATGCACAATTGCGGGCCAGTATTGACTGGCCCGTCGAGCAGCTGACTTTCGGCGAACGGATTCTCAGAGCGCTAACAAGAGATCAGCTCATTCTGGGCTTGATGGGCTTCGTGGCTTTCTTTGGATGTTGGTACTTTCTCACCGCCGTAATCGTACCGCCGCGATTCAATTTCATCCCTGATCCTTTGTCCTTGTTTCAGGAATGGACCAGCCGGGAGCCGACATACGGCGTGTCGCTATTCACGCCGGAATACTATGAACACATCTGGACCAGCACACTTAGGGTTTTTGGGGCGTTTACGGCTGCCGTAGCGTTGGGGGCACCACTAGGTATTCTGCTGGGATGGAGTAAGACTGCGGAGAACTTGATCTTTCCTGTCGTCGAGCTATTGCGTCCCATTCCGCCTCTGGCGTGGGTGCCGCTTGCCGTTCTCATGATTCCGTCAACGGAAGGTGCGGTGATTTTCATCACGCTTCTTGCGTCCTTTTTTGCGACGGTCCTCAACACGCTTCTCGGTGTAAAGTCGATCGACGAGAACTATTTTCGGGCAGCAGCATGCCTGGGATACTCTCGGTTTCAAATTCTACGCCGTGTCGTTATCCCCGGGGCATTGCCGTTCGTTTTCACCGGGCTTCAAATCGCAATGGGTGTTGCGTGGTTCTCTCTCGTTGGCGGTGAGCTTATCGCAGGACGGTCCGGCCTCGGATACCTCATCTTCGATGCCTATACGAACGTCGCGTTACCAAACATCTTCATCGGCATGATCACCCTTGGGATTTTGGGCTTCGGGTCGAGTGCAATCATCCGGGTAGTCGGCAACAAACTTAATGCCTGGCACAATCGTGGGGGAACAGCATCATGACGGCAGCAAAGCTCATGCCCTCCAGATCGCGGTGGTTCCTCAATCTGGCAAACGCGTCTTTTTGGCAAGGTGCGCTTGGAATCTCAGCGTTCTTTCTTATTTGGCAGCTGTCTAGAACGCTGGGTCTCCTTGCAGTTGTGCCGACACCTATCGAAGTCATCGAGGCTCTGCCCTCACAAATTCAGCAGGACGGATATTGGGAATCCTGGATCGCGACAACCGTTCGGGTCTTTGTCGGTTTCTTTAGCGCCGCCGCTCTGGCAATCGTTCTTGGTATTGCCATGGGCGTCAATCGACGCTTTCGGTTTCTCGGCTTTCCGATAATTGAGATTCTACGTCCTATACCGCCTTTGGCCTGGCTTCCCATTTCTATTCTTTTCTGGCCCTCGGCGGAAATGACTATCGTGTTTCTCACATTCATCGGCGCTTTCTTCCCGGTTTTTCTCAATGTCCTCGCCGGAATCGATAACATCGATGTTCGCTACATCCATGCCGCACGGTCGTTGAACTCCAGCCCGCAGGCTTTATTCTGGAGAATTCTAGTTCCCGGCGCGCTTCCATCGCTCTTCACGGGGTTGACGATTGCTATCGCCATTACATGGGAAGTCGTTATCGCTGCGGAAATGGCGTCTGGAAACTACGGTCTGGGTTACCTGACTTGGAACGCCTACATGACCAACTCTCTCCCCGGCATCATTGTCGGCATGCTTTCCATCGGTCTGGCTGGAATGATCTCGGCCTGGTTGATGGAACGGCTAGGCAAATACGCGATGCCCTGGTGGCGTAAACGGTGAGGGAGAAAGACATGCAAATTGATCAAAAGATCGCAGTGTTGAGGAAAAACCCGATCCTCGCATCGTTGCCGCACAAACTCGTATCTCAGATCGCAGAACATTGTGAACTCAAGTCGTTTGCTGCGGGAGAGGAAATTTTCAGAAATGGAGATGAGGCCAGCAAGGTTTACGTTCTTCTCAAAGGCCATGTCCGTCACCCCGAAGTAAACTCTCCGATGCATCAGTTCGGTATTGTTCAAGAGGTGATGCTGGAAGGAACGATCTTCGGATACGCAGGGCTTATCGAGGGTCGAGGGAGCAGGGTTATCTCTGCGCACGCCGTTACGGACACAGAGGCATTAGCTCTCGACGGCGCGTATTTGAGATCGCTGCTACGAACGCTTGGTCGCGAAGGACACTCTTATCTGCAGGACTTGTCCCGATCCTATGCCGCACATGAATATGCGGTGTCGGGGCACACAGGTTGGGTATCTGTTCGCAACGCAGGCAAAGTGTATGACCCGTCAGGCAAGCACGTCGTTGCGGTCGATAATTGTTCAATCGAAATCCGTCCCGGTGAATTCTGCGCGATCGTCGGCCCATCGGGTTGCGGTAAATCCACGCTTATGAATTCGATTGCAGGTTTCGATAAACTGACCAGCGGAGAAGTCTTCCTGGATGGCAAACTTATCAACGCGCCCGGCCAGAATCCTAAGCCCGGCCCGGACCGTATCGTCGTTTTTCAGAATGGTGCCCTTTTCCCTTGGGCAACAGTGCTTGAAAACCTGATACGCGGGCCGGTCGTCCAGGGTCGCATGACGGAACGCGAAGCAACAGAGAAGGCCCGCGATCTTCTGGGCAAGGTAGGCCTCGCCGACATTGAGAATTTATATCCCGGATCAATTTCGTCGGGGATGTGCCGTCGGGTCGAAATCATCAGGGGCATTCTGAACGACCCAGGCGTGTTGCTGTTAGACGAACCCTTCCGTGGCCTCGATGCGCTGACAAAAACAGTCACACAAACGGCCTTGTTGGAACTTTACGACCTCTCTCGAAAGACCGTCTTGTTCATCACGCATGACCTTGAGGAGGCTATCTATCTGGCTGACCGCGTCCTCGTGATGACCACACGTCCCGGTCACATCAAACAGACAATCGAAGTCGATCTACCGCGGCCTCGCGACGCGCGTCTACTGACCCAGCCGGAATTCGTCCGGCTGAAAGAGCTCGCGATCGAAGCCGTCCACGAGGAAGCCGTTAAAGCGTTCAACGCCGGCGAAAAAGAATTTGCGTGAGGAAAACAGGATGGTGTCAACACCCCACAATACGCGCAAGGAGAATACATCCATAACCGTGGATCGCATCGGGAAGGTGTATTCTCAGCAGCGCAAACCCCATGTCGTTCTCCGCGACTGTTCATTCGAAATCGAGAAAGGCAAGCTTACCGTTCTGCTCGGGCCCTCAGGTTGCGGGAAATCTACATTAGTCAACATTATTGCGGGCTATGACCGTCCAAGCGTGGGTGCGGTTCGCAAAGACGACGAAGTCGTTACGGGTCCGGGATCAGATCGCATGGTCGTTTTCCAGGAAACGGGATTATTCCCTTGGATGACGATCCTTGACAACGTATCCTATGGACCCGAGCAAAGCGACGTCGCGCGCACGGCCGCGAGAAAAGAAGCGACCTCTTTACTCTCCGAGGTCGGATTGGCCGGCTTCGAAAACCGTTATCCGACGGAGCTATCCGGCGGCATGCAACGACGTGCTGAAGTGGCGCGGGCTCTCATTAATCGGCCTGATGTTCTTCTTCTCGACGAGCCCTTTCGCGGTCTCGACCACATGAGCCGCGGCCTGATGCAGGAGTACTTCCTGGCTCTGTTCGAAGCGCATCGCATGACGACTTTGTTCGTGACGTCCGAAGTCGACGAAGCGGTGTTCCTGGCCGATAAAATCATAATCCTCACCTACAAACCCACTCGTGTCGCAACGGTAATCGATGTCCCTCTCCCGCGTCCGCGAGAGTTTCACATGCAGACGAGCGAGATTTACAACGAGATCAAGGGGCAGGCGCTTGCGTTGCTCTACGATGAAGCCCTCAAGGGTTTCGGCGCACATGCTGCAAGCATGGGCGACAGCGTCCGAGCTGCAGCCACCGGCAATTTTGCCGGTTAAAAGTTCTCGATACTTGGATGCCAGACTCCAAGTTAGAGAAAATGCCCTCGACTCTGGACTCAGGGGGCGCACTTTCCAAACTCAAGTCACCCGGTGGTACCGACCGGGTGACTTTTTTTGTCTAGAAGTTCTGAATTATTGAAAGCGAAACCCACCGTTCGCGCTTTGCAAGCAGCCTACCCCATCACCCGAACTCGGTCCGCTACAACAGCCATCTGAATTCTCACCTCATACCGCTCGGTCGTGAATTACGTTTAAAGCATGCAATGACCCTCTACATCACAACACGAGCGACAGACGATGGCCGCCCGCTTGCTCCTTACCCACGACGCGGCTGTCGGCAATGCCCCATTCACGACCACGTCCGAACTCGAAGTCGAGAAAACGCCAACTTCAACCCGCAAGCGAAGGCGGCGTCTGTGCATAGCCTGACATCGCCCGCGCCCATCCCCGCAAATGGCGTTCCACCTCCATAGCGTCCGAACGCCAGAACGCCATACCATCGTACAGCGTGAACATTGCGCATGCTGCTACCGTTCCCGGCCGCAAATCCTTGAAGCTGCTTCTTCGCCCCATCCAATGCCTCCTGGAAACGTCCCCAAACCCGTTTGTAGATCAAGGGTGGGGAGTAAATCCGATTCCGCCCAAAGCATGCCGAGATCCCCGCACAGCGGTCCGCAAGGAGTCACGCACTGCAATTTCAGCCGGAGGGCAAGGGGCGGCACGTCCCGCCTACGAACGACACGCTGAAGGCACCGCAGCACTTCTGGGCATAACCCTCCCAGCTACTGGAAAGCGTTGTCGCACTCAGGCATCCTTCTCCCCACGGGAGCAAGCAAGTCTTTTGGGGCCACCTTGGCCCCAAAATCGCGCACCTCGGCCTTTGGCCTCAAACGCGCTTGCTTGCCCCTCAGTGCCGGGGGGGCTCCGATAAATGGCCACACGCAATGAACCCGATTCCAGGTTGCGCACCAACCGCGTGCGAACCTACATGACCCACGACGAACTCACGGCCTTCAAAGCCCTCTGCGCCGCCCATGGCTCGACAGAGGCGCAAATGGTCCGCACGCTGGTCATGTCCGCCATCGCCGGCCAGAAACCACCGCCACCGCGCCCTGAAAAATCACGGCAGACCGACGAACTGATCGCCGGAATCAACACGCTGCACGTCCACCTGCGCAAGATCGGGACAAACCTCAACCAGATCGCGCGCCAAGCCAACACCGGGTTGGTCCCAGTGTCCCGAAATGAAGTTTTGGCCGTGTTCCATGCGGTCCAGCAAGCCGCGGCCACCGTGCACACCGCCGCCTTGAAGGTCCTGACCTAGTGGCGTTCGCCCTCCAGCCAAACGCCTGAACGCCAAGGCGTTCAAACGAGCGAACTCCGGATTCAACCAGACGTCATGATCGGAAAAATTCCCAAGGCAGGTCGCGGCTTCAAGGGCATCACCAGTTACCTCCTGAACGGGCCCCGTACACCCGAGCCGGAGAACGGGCGAACGGACGAACGAGCGTTCGCCAAAAAGGATCGCGTTCTCTGGGTCGACACCCACAACCTCATCACGCGCGACCCCAAACAGGCCATGCGCATCATGCGCGCCACCGCCAACAAGTCCCGCCGCTGCAAATCGCCGGTCTATCACTTCGTCATCAGCTGGACGCCGGAGGAAAACCCCAGCGAGGATCTCAAACGGCGCATCGTTGCTGACACCTGCGCCGACCTCGGCCTCGCCGACCACCAGCGCATCGTCATCGCCCACGACGACACCCGCCATGCCCACGTCCATGTCGTCATCAACCGCGTGCATCCCGACACCACGAAAGCCTGGAACCGGCAACAGGACTGGGTGCGCCTTGAGACAAGCCTTGCCCGTCAGGCCAAGGCCCATGGTTTGCTTTTCGTGCCCGGCCGCCACAACAGCAAGGAGCTATCGCAACAACCACGCGACGCCCGCGATCCCGAATATCAGCTGACCCGCAGAAAACGCCAACCCTCCCCGCCCAAGAAATGGAGCCTCAAGACGATCGCCGCCGAACGTCGTCGCATCATCGCCCTGTTCACCGTCGCCCGCTCCTGGGATGAACTCGGTTCAGCCCTTGCCGCCAACGGCCTGCGACTGGAAGGGAAGGGGCAAGGTCACGTCATCCGTGACGCCAACGGTGAAGTGAAACTTTCACAGTTTTCAAAAGACATCCGCGTCGCCAAACTGGAGCAGAAATTCAACGCACCATGGCGCGGCTCCATCGGCGCAATCAAGGAGCCCGCCCCAACTCTCGCAAAAAACACCCGTAGATCGGTTGACCGAAAAACCAACCAAATCGGTCAACCCGCCAACGCAATTGAACGCCCCACCACTCATCCACAGAAATATCCGGTGCCAGACAATGCGCATACGGATTCAAACATTGATTATATCACTCATATAAGTGAGAGTTCCAATCGCCGGAGCTTGCAAACCATTAAAAAACGCAAGCGTCGAAAGCAGGACATGCGCTAATTCCGAGGCAAATACAATGCTTTCACTCCTTATTCATTCCAAAGTTTCAGTGATTTCCAAATTCCATTACGCCGGACTTTCCCCCCACCCTGAATAACCGCCTGCTTTTAACCTCGTCAAACACCCATGATGAATTGCTGCTTCCGCTCGCGCGTGGAAGCAACACGGGAGCTTGCGCGAAATGGAGACAGTTTACTGGGGTTGCCGCGTGCAACCTCACGGCGATGACATTTGGACCCAATATGAAATCGACAAACCGCTCGCCAATGCATCCGGCGGAGAAGGCGGCATCTTCACCCTCAAGCCTCACGCAGGCGAAACCCGCGTCGCCAAGATCTATAACCACAAATCCAAATCGCTTCTAAAATCCGATGCCTTTAGAAGCCTCGCAATTCTCACGTCCAGATATCAGGAACTTTCACAGCCCAATGCGTTGCCATTTGTCGCCTGGCCGATTGAAGTCCTTTTCACCATCAAGCATCCCTCCACCGTCCAGCACCTCTCAACGCTGGCCGGAATCACGATGCGCCACGTCACCGGCCATAACGTACTGAGAAAGCTGACCAGCGATGCCGGGGGTCGCATCGGCAATGGAAACGGCACTCAAAACGGCCTAGCAAACGCAAAAGCCGTACGCATCGCCGCAATCATTGCGCACTACCTCAACCGCATGCACCAGCGCGGCATCGTCTTTTGCGACCTCAATCCAAACAACATCCTCGTCTCAAACGATTACCGGCAAATAACCTTCGTCGACGCCGACGCCTTCCAACACCCCTTCGTCACGGCCTTTACCAAACCACACTTCACCGACGGTTATGCGTCCCCCAACCAAGCCAACAAAATCGCCGGTCCCCGCACGCCGGATGACGACAATTTCGTCCTCGCCATCCACATATTCCAGCTGCTCCTTGATGGCGGCCATCCCTTTGACACCGGCCCTGCCTTCAATCCCACCGGCGACTTCTTCGCCAACATCACCCCTAACGACAACATAAAGGCTAGACGCTGGCCCTATAGCGACGTGGCCAAATTCCGTCCGCCCGGCGAGACCCCCGCACATTACGCACGCCTCCACCCCGACCTGCGCTCCATGTTCGCGCGCGCTTTTCAGGACTTCGTGCCACCAACCGCCAAAGAATGGGAAGAGACCCTCCCGAGCTTCGCCAATACCGTCGAAGCCAACTCGCCTCCGAAGCCGAAGGCCTCACCACCACCCCGCCCGCAAGCTCCACCGGCACCCGCCCAACAATATGTTCTCCACCCACGCCCGGCATCCCCCGTAAATCTGCAAGCGACACCGTCTCACGTACCTCGGAAGCCGATCCACATCATCGTGCTGGCCTTCATCGCCAAATGCCTCCGTAGCCTCCTCATCATGACGGGCATGCTTCTCGGCAGGCTCGCGCTCGGCCTAGCAAAATGGCTCGCACAGGGTTTCGCCGACATTGCCACCGCGGCATGGACTCCATTCAAGAAATACGGTGGCGTTGAAATAACCGCGGGCCTCGTCCTGCTCGGAAGCATCTTCTGGCTCCTCGACGCCTACGAACGGCATTTGATCGAAAAGCGACGCCCCCACGCTTCCAGTCCAGCCCTTTTCTCATTGGCCCCGGCCATGCCCGCCGTCCCAACGCCACCGTTACCCGAGCCCAAAACCTATCCACCACTGCACACCTTCATCCCGAGCGCAAAACCCTTTCCATCAGATCCAAGGATGGAACCCACTCCGCCCTTATTCCCAGCCGACTGAAAGGAGCCAATCCATGTCCAGTCTCCTCGACCTCCTGCAAACGCCGGAACCACCACCCATCGACATCCCCGCCGCCGCAACCCGCAAGACGCGCTATCCGTTCGTCCTCCTCGTCGACATTTCCGGCTCAACCGGCGTCGACCCGATCAACGGGCCCGGCGGCCCCAACGCCGACATCCACCGCATCAACAACACCATCCAGAAAATCCTCTCGATGCTGCGCACCCCACCACCCGGCACACCGCTTGCCGACAACC
>NZ_JAILWT010000017.1:0-16966 GCF_025698805.1 Filomicrobium sp. | reverse complement strand
CGGCCGTACGGTCGGCGCGGGTGTTGTTGCCGCGATCGTCGAATAATGATCGCATCCGTTTTGGTGGCCCCTTAACAGGCCGCCAAAATGGGGCCAGTGGGCCGGGTTTGGATCGTAGCAGACTGTGGGGGATCGGGTGCTTGTTGTAACGAGTAACGATATCCCCGGTTACCGCGTGGTGCAGGTCATCGGGGTCGTTCGTGGGCTTTCCGTCCGGTCGCGTAGTTTGGCGGGAAATATCGGCGCTTCGATCCAGATCTTGTTTGGTGGTAACATTACGGTTTATACGACGTTAGCGGAGAGAGCGCGGCAAGACGCGTTTGATTTGCTAGTGGCGCAGGCGGAAAGCCGTGGGGCAAACGCTATTCTGGCCATGCGCTACGATGCCAACGAGATGGCCGCAGCGGTCACGGAAGTGCTCGCGTACGGTACGGCGGTGGTTGTTGAGCCAGAGTGATTGTGGCATAATTGTCGCAATCAAGCGGAAAATCCAATAGGTGCGTGACAAGTGTCCGAAACTCGGTTATTGGACACGGTCCCAGCTTTCCGGATTTGTCGAGGTCATGCGCTCGCCGAGCGCTCTAGGGGTGTAGCTCAATTGGTAGAGCGTCGGTCTCCAAAACCGAAGGTTGGGGGTTCGAGACCCTCCGCCCCTGCCAACAGACTGTCGGAAGAGTGGAGAGCAGACCCTGCGAACGAGGGCAGCGGGTCTGTTACTATTGCTGTGATGTGGTAGATCAGTCGATCTGCACATCCGGCGCATTGTGCGCTCTCATAAACTTGGCTCGAGATGGCAAGCTTCAATCCGTTTCAATTTATTCAAGAAGTGCGTCAAGAGACGTCCAAGGTTACTTGGCCGACCTGGAAAGAGGTCTGGATCACGACTATCATGGTATTAATCATGGTTTTCATGGCCGCCATCTTCTTCATGGTTGTTGACCAAATCATGGGATGGGCGGTCAATTTCGTACTGCGACTGGGTCGCTAGCGGCGATATCGCGACGTGTTGTCTGCGGAATCGGAAAGTGGATCCCGCAATTAATCAAAGCGAATAGAGACCGAACAATGGCCAAGCGCTGGTACATCGTGCATGCCTACACAAACTTCGAACGCAAGGTGGCGGACGCCATCAAAGAGCGCGCGAAAGCCGCCGGGCTCGAAGATGTGTTTGAAGAAGTGCTCGTTCCGACGGAAGAGGTTATCGAAGTTAAGCGCGGCCGGAAGGTGCAGACAGAGCGCAAGTTCCTGCCCGGCTATGTGCTTGTGAAGATGGAGATGACCGATCCGGCGTTCGTGCTGATCAAGAATACGCCTAAAGTGACAGGATTCCTCGGCGCTGATAGCAAGCCGATGGCGATCTCTGAAGACGAGGCGATGCGGATTCTGAATCAGGTCAAGGACGGGATTGAGCGGCCGAAGCCGACCATCACGTTCGAGGTTGGTGAATCCGTCAAGGTTTCCGATGGTCCTTTCGCGTCGTTCCAAGGCCACGTCGAGGAAGTGGACGAGGAGCGGGCGCGGCTCAAGGTGGCAGTTTCGATTTTCGGCCGGCCGACACCTGTCGAACTCGAGTTTGGGCAGGTTGAAAAAGTGGCGGGCTGATGCGCGCGCATGATCCACGCTAGTTCATGGGCGCTGTTCCCAAGGGAGATCAGGACTAGGAGATAAAGAGATTACCAAGAGCATGCGTGCTCGCGGTGAGACCAAGGTTCGTTCGTGCTAATGCGGCGGCCTTTACGTGCGGGAGGGTCCGCGCCGGTTGTCCGGCAAAGATCCGTGGACCGCTAACCCTGGGGAGTGTCACGCTTCCCGTTCTGTTCAGGGGATACTATGGCCAAGAAGATAGACGGCTACATCAACCTGCAGGTGCCTGCAGGTAAAGCCAATCCATCACCGCCGATCGGGCCTGCGCTCGGTCAGCGTGGTGTTAACATCATGGAATTCTGCAAGGCGTTCAACGCCAAAACGAAAGATATCGAACCGGATACACCGATTCCGGTGAAGATTACGGTCTACTCCGACCGCTCGTTTACCTTCATAATGAAAACGCCTCCGGCAACCTTCTTCCTCAAGAAGGCTGCGGGCCTCAAAACCACCGGCAAGCCCGGCGCAGGTTCCAAGGAACCCGGCCGCGGAACCGTTGGTCAGGTGACGATGGATCAGGTTCGCGAGATCGCGAAGACCAAGCTTGCAGATCTTAACACGGACGACATTGAGCAGGCGGCCCGCTCCATCGCGGGCTCTGCGCGTTCCATGGGCATCAGGGTGGTGGAGTAAGACAATGACAAAAGTTGCTCCAGAGCAAGTCAAGGCGACCCGGATCGCAGGTGGCAAACGCATGCTCTCCGTGTGGGACGGCATCGATCGCGACAAGGCCTATGATATCGACAGCGCGGTTAACCTGATCAAGGAACGTGCGAAGGCCAAATTTGACGAGACGGTTGAGATCTCGATGAACCTTGGCGTTGACCCCAAGCACGCTGATCAGATGGTGCGCGGCGTTTGCATGCTGCCGAACGGTTCCGGCCGTACGGCGCGTGTTGCGGTGTTTGCGCGCGGCGCAAAGGCGGACGAGGCAAAGGCTGCCGGTGCCGATGTTGTCGGTGCCGAGGAGCTCGTCGAAGAGGTTCAGAAGGGTAACATCAATTTTGACCGGTGCATCGCGACCCCGGACATGATGGGGCTCGTTGGTCGCCTGGGTAAGGTGCTCGGTCCGCGTGGCCTGATGCCGAACCCGCGCGTTGGAACGGTGACGATGGACGTTGCTGCGGCGGTTAGCGGCGCCAAGGGCGGCGCCGTTGAGTTCCGGGTTGAGAAGGCCGGCATCATTCACGGTGGCGTGGGTAAGGCCAGCTTCGGCACCGATGCGTTGGTGGAAAACATCCGCGCCTTCGTCGATGCCGTGGTCAAGGCGAAGCCAACGGGTGCCAAGGGCACCTATGTGAAGAAGGTTTCGATCAGCTCGACGATGGGGCCAGGCGTCAAGGTTGATGTCGGCACGGTTATGCCGGCGGCGACACCGGCTTAAGGCCCTCGCGCTTCGGCGCGCAGATGAAACGGAATTCCGGGTGATGAGCCCGGAAGATCCCACTCCCAGACCTTTCAAGACCGAGGGTCAGGAGTGGACCTGTCCGAGACTGCAGGTGGCGGATTTTCCTCATTTTCGAGGGCCGCCTTAAGCCCTTCGGGCCTGCATGAGATGGGAGATGTCGGATTTCGAGGCGCACATCACAGTGTGCCAAGAGTCCGGTTCAAATCTTCTCGGTCGCACCCCGTGCCGCTTGGCTCGGGAGGACAGGTACAAGCGCTGCCTATTAGCCGAAAATCGGCGAGGAGGCGGCACCTTGCAACCCGCGAGACCCTAATTTGGGGCTCGCAGACTAGGAGAGAGCAGTGGATAGAGCCGCGAAGAGTGAGCTCGTTGCAACGCTTCACGACGTCTTTAACGAGACGGGCGTGGTGGTGGTTGCCCACTATTCCGGTTTGACAGTCGCTCAGATGACCGACTACCGCTCCCGCGTTAAAGCGGCCGGCGGTAAGGTCAAGGTGGCTAAGAACCGGTTGGCCAAGCTCGCGCTCCAGGACACTCCAGCTTCCGGCATCGCCGACCTTTTCACGGGACCGACCTGCATTGCTTATTCGCAGGATCCGATCGCCGCTGCCAAGGTCGCTGTCGGCTACGCTAAGGAAAACGAAAAGCTCGTGATCCTCGGCGGCGCAATGGGGGAAACGGTCCTAGACGCGAACGCGGTCAAGGCACTCGCCGAGTTGCCCTCCTTGGATGAGCTCAGAGCCAAGCTTATCGGCCTGCTTAACGCTCCGGCGACGAAGATCGCCCGGACGGTTAAGGAGCCGGGTGCGACGCTCGCACGGGTTATCCAGGCGAAGGCCAGCGCCGGTGAGGCTGCCTAAGAGGGCAAGCGCCTGTAACGCAACGAAGACAGCAGTTCTCCGGAACTGCGCATGCAAACCAAATTTAGATTTGAACCGGAAGGAAAACGAAAATGGCTGATCTGTCCAAGATCGTCGAAGACCTGTCGTCGCTGACCGTCCTTGAGGCGGCTGAACTTGCCAAGATGTTGGAAGAAAAATGGGGCGTTTCAGCGGCTGCTGCAGTTGCTGTCGCAGCTGCTCCTGCTGGCGGCGCTGCTGCTGAAGCTGCTGAAGAGAAGACCGAGTTCGACATCGTTCTGGTCGACGCAGGCGACAAGAAGATCAACGTCATTAAAGAGGTTCGCGCCATCACCGGGCTCGGCCTGAAGGAAGCTAAGGATCTCGTCGAGGCGGGTGGTAAGACCGTGAAGGAAGCCGCTCCGAAGGACGAGGCTGAGGCCATCAAGAAGAAGCTCGAAGAGGCAGGTGCCAAGGTCGAGCTCAAGTAAGACGGCTTGGTGCATCCCCTTCCGCTTGGCGGGAGGGGATGTCCGCCCAAGACGGTTCTCCGGAGCGCCTAACGAAGAGGCGTCCCGGTGAGCCGTTTTAAGGCTTTTGGTGACGGTGCGCCGAAAGGTGTGCGGTTTGGAAATTCCCGGCTCGTTTACAGCCGGTCAGATCATGGCAGCAGTCCCGTGCGTGGGGGCGTTTGTTGCCGTAGCGCAAGACGCGGGAGTCCCAGTCCCCGCGAAACGAAGAGGAGCGATTATGGCTGAGGCATTCAACGGTCGCAAGCGCCTCCGGAAGAAGTTTGGCCACATCCGGGAAGTTGCCCAGATGCCGAACCTCATCGAGGTCCAGAAGAGCTCATACGACGACTTTCTGATGGTTCGTGAGCCGGAAGGTGGCCGCCCGGACGATCAGGGTTTGCAAGCGGTTTTCAAGTCGGTGTTTCCGATTTCGGATTTCGCGGGCAAGTCGACGCTTGAGTTTGTCCGTTATGAATTTGAGCCCCCGAAGTACGACGTCGATGAGTGCATGCAGCGCGATATGACCTATTCCGCGCCGCTGAAGGTGAAACTGCGCCTCATCGTGTTTGATATCAACGAAGAGACGGGCTCAAAGTCGATCAAGGACGTCAAAGAGCAGGACGTCTACATGGGCGACATGCCTCTGATGACGCAGAACGGTACGTTCGTCATCAACGGTACAGAGCGTGTTATCGTTTCACAGATGCACCGTAGCCCTGGTGTTTTCTTCGATCACGACCGCGGCCGTACGCACGTGAGCGGCAAGCTGCTGTTTGCGGCGCGTATCATCCCTTATCGTGGTTCGTGGCTCGATTTCGAATTCGATGCCAAGGATATTGTCTACGTTCGTATTGACCGGCGCCGTAAGCTGCCAGTGACGACGTTACTTTATGCGCTCGGTCTTAACGACGAAGAGATCCTGGCGACGTTTTACGATCAGATCCACATCAAGGAAAGCAAGCGCGGCTGGAAGATGCCGTTCGTGGCCGAGAAGTGGCGCGGCGTTACGCCGGTCTCTGACCTGTTGGACGCGAAGACGGGTAAGGTCGTTGTCAATGCCGGCGAGAAGGTCACGGCACGGACGGCACGACAGCTTGCGGAAAACGGTCTTAATGAGCTGCTCGTCAGTTCAGAAGATCTGTCGGGCAGGTACCTCGCTCAGGATATCGTCAATCTTGAGACGGGTGAGATTTATGCGGAAGCAGGTTCGGAGCTCGACGCTAAGCTTCTGGCTGAGCTGAAAGATGAGAAGGTCAGGGAATTCCCGATTCTCGACATTGACCATGTCAACGTCGGAGCCTTCATTCGTAACACGCTCAATGTTGACAAGAACGCCAACCAGGACGAGGCGTTGATGGACATCTACCGGGTCATGCGGCCCGGTGAGCCGCCGACGATTGAAGCGGCGACAAACCTGTTCCACGGCTTGTTCTTTGACCCTGAGCGTTATGACCTTTCTGCGGTCGGTCGCGTGAAGATGAACATGCGTCTTACCGAGTTGGAAGGTTTCGAGCCGGCGGAGGATACGGTTCGTGTTCTGCGTGGCGACGACATCCTCGGCGTGATCCGGACACTTGTCGGCCTGCGCGACGGACGTGGCGATATTGATGATATCGATCACCTTGGCAACCGGCGCGTGCGCTCGGTCGGCGAGTTGATGGAAAATCAATACCGGCTCGGCCTCCTGCGCATGGAGCGCGCGATCAAGGAGCGCATGTCATCGGTCGATATCGACACGGTGATGCCGCAGGATCTGATCAACGCTAAGCCGGCAGCGGCGGCGGTGCGGGAGTTCTTCGGTTCCTCGCAGCTCTCGCAGTTCATGGATCAGACCAACCCATTGTCCGAGATCACGCACAAGCGTCGTCTATCGGCGCTGGGGCCAGGTGGTCTGACGCGCGAGCGTGCCGGCTTCGAGGTGCGTGACGTGCATCCAACGCACTACGGTCGCATCTGTCCGATTGAAACGCCGGAAGGTCCGAACATCGGCCTCATCAACTCGCTGGCGACATTTGCGCGGGTCAACAAGTATGGCTTCATCGAGAGCCCCTATCGCCGTGTCATCGACGGTAAGGTGACGGATGAGGTTGTCTACCTGTCGGCGATGGAGGAGATGCGCCATCACGTTGCGCAGGCGAACGCCGACATCGACGAGGGTGGCAACCTAACAGGCGACCTGATCAACTGTCGTTATCAGGGCGACGTCATATTGGTGCCGCGTGATCTCGTGGACTACATCGACGTTTCGCCGAAGCAGCTTGTGTCGGTTGCGGCCGCTCTTATTCCGTTCCTTGAAAATGACGACGCTAACCGCGCTCTGATGGGCTCGAACATGCAGCGTCAGGCGGTGCCGTTGATCAAGGCGGAAGCGCCTCTGGTCGGAACGGGCATGGAAGAGGTCGTTGCGCGTGACTCTGGTGCTGCGATTGCAGCCCGGCGGACCGGCATTGTGGATCAGGTTGATGCAACTCGTATCGTTATCCGTGCTACGGAGGAAGCTGATCCTTCCAAGCCTGGCGTCGACATCTATCGTTTGCGCAAGTTCCAACGTTCGAACCAGAACACCTGTATCAACCAGCGTCCGCTGGTCAACGTTGGCGACTACGTCCGCGAGGGTGAAATCCTAGCGGATGGTCCGTCGACGGATCTCGGTGATCTGGCTCTGGGTAAGAACGTGCTCGTCGCGTTCATGCCGTGGATGGGCTACAACTTCGAGGACTCCATCCTCATGTCCGAGCGCGTCGTTTCCGACGACGTGTTCACCTCGATTCACATCGAGGAATTTGAGGTGATGGCGCGAGACACGAAGCTCGGGCCGGAGGAAATCACGCGTGATATTCCGAACGTTTCGGAAGAAGCTCTGAAGAACCTCGACGAAGCCGGCATCGTTTACATCGGTGCGGAAGTGCATCCAGGCGACATTCTGGTCGGCAAGATTACGCCGAAGGGTGAGAGCCCGATGACGCCGGAAGAAAAGCTTCTGCGCGCCATCTTCGGTGAAAAGGCTTCGGACGTGCGTGACACGTCGTTGCGCCTGCCACCGGGTGTCGTCGGTACGATCGTTGAAGTTCGCGTGTTCAACCGTCACGGCGTCGATAAAGACGAGCGTGCGATGGCGATCGAGCGCGAGGAAATCGAGCGGCTCGCGAAGGACCGTGATGACGAATTGCAGATTCTTGATCGCAACGTCTATGCGCGGTTGAAGGAGTCGCTCCTCGGTAAAGAGGTCGCCAAGGGACCGAAGGGTGCCCGTAAGGGTACAATTATCGACGATACTATCCTGGACGAGATTCCTCGCAGCCAGTGGTGGGAAATCGGTCTGGCCGATGAAAAGGCGCAGGCTGAGGTCGAGGCGATCCAGAAGCAGTACGAAGACGCGAAGAAGAGCCTTGAGCGCCGCTTCGTCGATAAGGTCGACAAGCTTCAGCGTGGTGACGAATTGCCTCCGGGCGTGATGAAGATGGTCAAAGTCTTCGTCGCCGTGAAGCGCAAGATCCAGCCCGGCGACAAGATGGCCGGACGTCACGGCAACAAGGGTGTCGTGTCGCAGATCGTGCCCAAGGAAGATATGCCGTTCCTGGAGGATGGTACTCCAGTCGACGTCGTGCTCAATCCGCTTGGCGTGCCTTCGCGCATGAACGTGGGGCAGATCCTGGAGACTCACCTTGGCTGGGCGTGCCGCGGTCTCGGCCGCGCCATAGATCAGGCGCTGGAGGAGTTCCGTGCGTCCGGTGAGATGAAGGCGCTCGAGTCGCAGCTTGCTACCGTCTACGGCAAGGACCATGTCGATGAAGTGGTGCCGACCAATGATGACAAGGTCGTGCTGGCTGAGCAGCTCAAGACGGGTGTGCCGATTGCAACGCCGGTCTTCGACGGTGCGCGCGAGCCGGACATTGTCGAGATGCTGAAGGCCGCCGGGTTCGATACTTCGGGCCAGGTCACGCTGTATGATGGACGTACCGGTGAGCCATTCGATCGTAAGGTTACGGTTGGCTACAAGTACATCCTGAAGCTGCATCACCTTGTCGACGATAAGATCCACGCCCGGTCCATCGGACCCTACTCACTCGTTACGCAGCAGCCGCTGGGTGGTAAGGCCCAGTTCGGTGGTCAGCGCTTCGGTGAAATGGAGGTCTGGGCTCTGGAAGCTTACGGCGCCGCGTACACGCTGCAGGAAATGCTTACGGTCAAGTCGGACGACGTCGCCGGCCGTACTAAGGTCTACGAGGCGATCGTCCGCGGTGACGACGCATTCGAGGCTGGCGTGCCGGAGAGCTTCAACGTGCTCGTGAAGGAAATGCGGGCCCTGGGCCTCAACGTCGAGCTCTTGAATTCAGAACGGCTTGCCGTTGACGACGAAACGGAAGAAGGCACGCCGCGGCCGCAACTGCCACCGGCCGCAGCCGAATAACAGGCTTGAGCATTCTGCCTCCCCGCTCATCGGAGTGGGGAGGCGTCACCTGCCTGGCACTTTAAGAATTTCAGGGACCGCCGCCCCCGCAGGTCCCGTCGAGGAGACTGCTGATGAACGAGATCACAAACATCTTCAAGACTCAGACGCCGTTGCCGACGTTCGATCAGATCAAGATCTCGATCGCGAGCCCTGACGACATCCTGTCTTGGTCGTTCGGTGAGATCAAAAAGCCGGAGACGATCAACTACCGTACGTTCAAGCCGGAGCGTGACGGTTTGTTCTGCGCGCGCATTTTCGGTCCAATCAAGGACTACGAGTGCTTGTGCGGCAAGTACAAGCGGATGAAGTACAAGGGCCTGATCTGCGAAAAGTGCGGCGTCGAGGTGACGCTTGCAAAGGTCCGTCGTGAACGTATGGGCCACATCGAATTGGCGGCCCCGGTTGCGCACATCTGGTTCCTCAAGTCATTGCCGAGCCGTATCGGTTTGCTGCTTGATATGGCACTCAAGGATCTGGAGCGGGTTCTTTATTTCGAGAACTACGTTGTCATTGAGCCGGGCATCACCCCGTTCAAGGAAAAGCAGCTTCTTACCGAAGACCAGTACAACGAGGCGATCGAGGAGTATGGCGCGGACAGCTTCACGGCCGGTATCGGCGCTGAGGCGATCCGCGAGATTCTGTCAGCTATGGATCTGCCGAAGATCCGCGACGACCTGCGCCAGGAAATCGCTGAAGCCACGACGGAACTGAAGCCTAAGAAGCTTGGTAAGCGGCTTAAGGTCATCGAGGCCTTTATCGAATCCGGTAATCGTCCGGAATGGATGATCCTCACGGTCGTTCCGGTGATCCCGCCCGAGCTGCGTCCGCTGGTGCCGCTCGATGGTGGACGTTTTGCGACGTCTGACCTCAACGACCTCTATCGCCGTGTCATCAACCGTAACAACCGTCTGAAGCGGCTCATGGAGCTGCGTGCGCCGGATATCATCATCCGTAACGAAAAGCGCATGCTGCAGGAGTCAGTCGACGCGCTGTTCGATAACGGCCGCCGCGGCCGTGTTATCACGGGTGCGAATAAGCGTCCGTTGAAGTCGCTCGCGGATATGCTCAAGGGTAAGCAGGGCCGCTTCCGTCAGAACCTGCTCGGTAAGCGTGTCGACTACTCTGGCCGTTCAGTGATCGTGGTTGGTCCTGAATTGAAACTGCATCAGTGCGGTCTGCCGAAGAAGATGGCGCTTGAGCTCTTCAAGCCGTTCATCTATGCGAGGCTACAGGCGCTGGGGCAGGCGGCTACCGTTAAGCAGGCCAAGAAGCTTGTTGAGAAGGAAAAGCCGGAGGTCTGGGACGTCCTCGATGAGGTTATCCGTGAGCATCCGGTGATGCTCAACCGTGCTCCGACGCTGCACAGACTTGGCATTCAGGCGTTCGAGCCGACGCTGATTGAAGGTAAGGCTATTCAGCTGCATCCGTTGGTTTGCGCGGCGTTCAACGCCGACTTCGACGGCGACCAGATGGCTGTCCACGTACCGCTGTCACTGGAAGCCCAGCTTGAAGCACGCGTGCTGATGATGTCGACCAACAACATTCTGCATCCGGCCAACGGGCAGCCAATTATCGTGCCGTCGCAGGATATCGTGCTTGGTCTGTACTACCTGTCTCTGATCTCGGACAAAGAGCCGGGTGAAGGCATGATGTTCGGTTCGGTCAACGAGGTGCACCACGCTCTCGAGTCTGGTGCCGTGGCATTGCACGCCAAGATCAAGGGGCGCTTTGAGACGGTTGATGCCGAAGGGAATCCGGTGCGCGAGGTCTATGACACGACGCCGGGCCGCATGATCCTCGGTGAATTGCTGCCACGCAATGCGACGGTAAAATTCGATCTGGTGAACCAGCTTCTGACGAAGAAAGCTATCTCGAAGATGATCGATGCCGTCTACCGCAACTGCGGTCAGAAGGAGACGGTGATCTTCTGCGACCGGATCATGAGCCTTGGCTTCAATCATGCGTTCAAGGCCGGTATTTCCTTCGGCAAGGACGACATGCAGATCCCGTCGAGCAAGTCGGGCATCATGGCCGAGACCGAGGAACTGGTTCGCGAATTCGAACAGCAGTACAACGACGGTCTGATCACCCAGCTTGAGAAGTACAACAAGGTGGTCGACGCATGGTCGAAGTGTACGGACCGGGTCGCCAAGGAAATGATGGATCGCATCTCGGCGACCGAGAAGCTTCCTGACGGACGCGATAAGCCGATCAACTCGATCTACATGATGAGCCACTCGGGTGCGCGTGGTTCGCCGACCCAGATGCGTCAGCTTGCTGCGATGCGCGGTCTTATGACCAAGCCGTCGGGTGAGATCATCGAGACGCCGATTAAGGCTAACTTTAAAGAAGGTTTGTCGGTTCTTGAGTACTTCAACTCGACCCACGGTGCCCGGAAGGGTCTTGCGGATACGGCGTTGAAGACGGCGAACTCGGGTTATCTGACCCGTCGTCTCGTTGACGTTGCGCAGGATGCGATTATCTCCGAGCCGGATTGCGGAACGGATGCAGGCATCAAGATTCAGGCGGTCGTCGATGCCGGTCAGGTTATCGTGTCCCTGGGACAGCGTGCGCTCGGCCGTACGGCAGCGGAAGACGTCATTGATCCTTCTTCCGGCGAGGTGATCATCAAGACCGGTGAGATGATCGAGGAACGACATGTCGAGGCTCTCGCCGCGGCAGAGGTGCAGGAACTGCGCATCCGCTCGGTGCTGACCTGTGAGACGATTACCGGCGTTTGTGGCAAATGCTACGGCCGTGACTTGGCCCGTGGTACGCCGGTCAATATTGGTGAGGCCGTGGGTGTTATCGCGGCCCAGTCGATCGGTGAGCCCGGTACCCAGCTTACTATGCGTACGTTCCACATCGGCGGTACGGCGCAGGTGGTTGATACGTCGTTCATCGAGTCGAGCTTCAACGGCACAGTGTCGATCCGCAACCGTGCCATGGTCAAAGACAGCCAGGGCCGTTTAGTCGCCATGGGCCGGACGATGGCTGTGGTCATCAGCGATCAATCGGGTAAAGAGCTTGCGACGCACAAGATTCCTTACGGCGCTCGATTGCACGTTGACGAAGGGGATACCGTCAAACGCGGTACACGGCTCGCACAATGGGATCCATACACTCGTCCGATCCTGACCGAAGTTGATGGCATCGTTTCGTTTGAGGACCTTGTGGAAGGCGCCTCAGTGCGTGAGCAAACCGACGAGGTGAAGGGTACGACCAACCGCGTCGTTATCGATTGGCGCGCTTCGCCGCGTGGGGCGGAGCTCAAGCCCGCGATTGTCATTAAGGACAAGGACGGTAATCCGATCAAAGTGGCGCGTGGTGGCGATGCGCGTTATCTGCTGTCGGTCGATGCCATTTTGTCAGTGGATGGGAACACCGAGGTCAAGGCTGGTGACGTGCTGGCACGTAGCCCGCTGGCGTCGGCTAAGTCGGGTGACATCACCGGCGGTCTGCCGCGAGTCGCTGAATTGTTCGAAGCACGGCGTCCTAAGGATCACGCGATCATCGCTGAAATCTCCGGAGTCGTTGAGTTCGGTAAGGACTATAAGAACAAGCAGCGTATCGCGATCCGTCCGCACGACGATGGTTCAAGCGACGAGCCACAAGAGGCAGTGGAATATCTCATTCCACGTGGCAAGAACCTGACCGTCCAGCACGGTGATCATATCGAACGCGGTGATTACATCTACGATGGCCACCCGGCACCGCACGACATCCTGGCGATTAAGGGCGTCGAGGAACTGGCGAACTATCTCATTAACGAGATCCAGGACGTTTACCGGCTGCAGGGCGTGACCATTAACGACAAGCACATTGAAGTGATTGTCCGGCAGATGCTGCAGAAGGTCGAAATCACCGACACCGGTGAGACCGACATGATTAAGGGTGAGCAGATCGATCGCATCGAGTTCGACGAGCGGAACCTCGCGGCGGAAAAGGCTGGTCAACGCCCCGCGACTGCGATCCCTGTTCTTCTGGGCATCACGAAGGCGTCGCTGCAAACGCGCTCGTTCATCTCTGCGGCTTCGTTCCAGGAGACGACACGCGTGCTTACCGACGCTGCCGTCAATGGCAAGGCGGATACGCTGGAAGGGCTCAAGGAGAACGTCATCGTCGGCCGTCTCATCCCAGCTGGTACGGGCGGGATGCTGCGGCGGCTGCGTAGCATTGCCGGCAAGCGTGACGATCTCATCGCCAAGGAGCGTGCTCGTATGGATGATCAAGCTATCGCCGGACCCGACGGTGACGGCACGGGTGGGCGCCGGCGGCGGCGCTCCAGCGAGGAGGCGGCTGAGTAAGAGCCGAGAATCATCGCCAGAAATCGATACCGCCGTGGTCCGTTACCTGGATCGCGGCGGTTTTGATTCTTGGGAAAGCGGGGAATTGGAGTAATATATGGTGCCGGAACCGAGTTGCTGCCTGCTCGTTCCGGTCCAAGACGCCCCCCGAAATGCGGGCGGATGATGATAGCGGTACGATGCGACAAAAATATTTCGGCTTTTTGCGGTGCAACTGTTGACCACTAACAAGCCTGTGTATATAGCTTCGCCACTCTAACGGTAGGCAGTAGGTGGTTATCGGGCAGTTGGCCCGGTCGTATTGTCGCCTATACGCTACCGTCAAGACGCAGAACACATTTCGGGCCATGACCTCAGCTTTCGGAGCTGATGGTCCTCTGGTTTTTTCGTGTTGAGCCCGCGAATGCGGCCGGGCCCGACATGGTGGATTTGGCGCTGGCGCCTGCCAGCGCGTGCATAGACCGGTGGACAAGGCGAATGCCGACAATACAACAGTTGATACGTAAACCCCGCGAGCAGAAGACCTACCGCGAAAAGTCGCGGCATATGGATGCTTGCCCGCAGAAGCGTGGTGTTTGCACGCGCGTCTACACGACGACGCCGAAGAAGCCGAACTCCGCTCTGCGTAAGGTTGCGAAGATCCGACTGACGAACGGCTACGAAGTCATCGGTTACATTCCGGGTGAAGGTCATAACCTCCAGGAGCACTCTGTTGTGCTCATTCGTGGTGGTCGCGTGAAAGACCTTCCTGGTGTGCGCTATCACATCGTCCGTGGCGTGCTCGATACGCAGGGTGTTGCGGATCGTAAGCAGCGCCGTTCGAAGTACGGTGCGAAGCGTCCGAAGTAAGTTTCGGCGAGAAGTAATGTTTGTGGAGCTCCGATGCTTCGGTGCTCCGGAAGTCAAGGGTCGCGAAGAGTGACCCGCAATCGGATCAAGAAGCTGAGGGCAGTAGCGCATGTCGCGTCGTCACCGAGCTGAGAAGCGAGAAATCAATCCGGACCCGAAGTTCGGAGACTTGATTGTCACGAAGTTCATGAATGCCGTCATGCGCGAGGGCAAAAAGTCGGTCGCTGAAACCATCGTTTACGGTGCCTTCGACCGTATGGAAGATAAGGCAAAGTCGGAAGCTTTGCCGATGTTCCATCAGGCCCTTGAGAATGTCATGCCGGCTGTTGAGGTTCGTTCGCGCCGCGTTGGTGGTGCGACGTACCAGGTCCCGGTCGAAGTGCGTAACGAGCGTCGTCAGGCTCTGGCGATCCGTTGGATAATCGCTGCGGCCCGGAACCGGAACGAGAATACGATGGTGGAGCGGCTGTCGGGCGAGTTGCTCGATGCTGCTAACAACCGCGGAACAGCGGTGAAGAAGCGCGAAGACACGCACAAGATGGCGGAAGCGAACCGCGCCTTCTCGCATTATCGCTGGTAAACTCTAGAGACCCTGAGGCTATCCATGGCTCGTGAATATAAAATCGAGGACTACCGCAATTTCGGCATCATGGCACACATCGATGCTGGAAAGACGACGACGACTGAGCGGATCCTCTTTTATACCGGCATCTCGCACAAGCTTGGTGAGACGCACGACGGTGCCTCGACCATGGATTTCATGGATCAGGAAGCCGAACGCGGAATTACCATTCAGTCGGCCGCGACGACCTGCTTCTGGCCCGGGCGTGATGGTAAGAAGCGGCGTCTGAACATTATCGACACTCCAGGCCACGTCGATTTCACCATTGAGGTCGAGCGTTCGCTGCGTGTGCTCGACGGTGCGGTGTGCGTGCTGGACTCGAACCAGGGCGTGGAGCCTCAGACCGAAACAGTCTGGCGGCAGGGCGACAAGTACAACGTTCCGCGTATCATCTTCGCCAACAAGATGGATAAGACCGGCGCCGACTTTTACATGTGCGTCGAGGACATTAAGGCGAAGCTTGGCGCGCGTCCGGTGCCTATTCAAATCCCGATCGGCGCGGAAAGTGATTTCCGCGGCGAAGTCGATCTCATCAAAATGAAGGGCTATGTCTGGGGCGGCGACGACAAGGGTGCTACCGTCACGGAAATCGAGATCCCATCTGAGCTTCTTGAACGCGCGCAGGAATTCCGTGCTTCGATGATTGAAGCTGCCGTTGAAATGGACGACGCGGCGATGGAGGCATACCTCGAGGGTAGTGAGCCAGACGAGGACACGCTGCGCAAACTGCTGCGCAAGGGCACGATTTCGGGCGCCTTCTATCCGATGGTCTGCGGCTCGGCTTTCAAGAACAAGGGCGTGCAGCCGCTACTCGATGCCGTCGTCGACTATCTGCCGAGCCCGTTGGATGTTCCGGCGATCAAAGGCATTAATCCGAAGGATGAGACGGTGATGGAGCGCAAGTCGTCGGATGACGAGCCGCTCGCTATGCTCGCCTTCAAGATCGCAAACTTCGAGCACGTCGGCTCCATCACGTTCTGCCGCATCTACTCTGGTAAGGTCGAGCAGGGCGTGAGCTTGCTCAATAGCACGCGCGACAAGAAGGAGCGCGTCGGGCGTATGTATATGATGCACGCAGAGGACCGTAAGGCGATCGAAAATGCCTACGCCGGCGACATCATCGCGCTGCAGGGGCTCAAAGATACGCGGACCGGTGAAACGCTGTGCGATCCTACGAAGCCCATCATTCTTGAGAAGATGGAGTTCCCGGATCCGGTCATCGAGATGAAGATCGAGCCAAAAACCAAGGCTGATCAGGAGAAGATGGCGCTGGCGCTCAACGAAATGGCGCTTGAGGATCCTTCGTTCCGCGTGTCGGTCGATCAGGAGTCGGGAGAAACCATCCTCAAGGGTATGGGCGAACTCCACCTCGACATCAAAGTCGACATTCTGCGGCGGACCCACCACGTAGATGCGAACACGGGCGCGCCGCAGGTGGCCTATCGCGAGAGCCTCGCGCGGGCTAGCGAGATTGATTACACGCACAAGAAGCAGACTGGTGGTACCGGCCAATTTGCTCGCGTGAAAATGCGTCTCGAGCCCAACGAGATCGGTGGCGGCAACGTGTTCGCGTCCGAGATCGTCGGTGGCTCGGTGCCGAAGGAATACATTCCTGGCGTGGAAAAGGGCGTCAAGTCGGTTTGGGAAACGGGCATGCTTATCGGCTTCCCAATGGTCGACATGAAGGTCACCCTGTTTGACGGTGCTTTCCACGAAGTCGACTCGTCCGCGATTGCGTTCGAAATCGCAGCGCGCGCAGCGATGCGTGAAGGCTGTGAGAAGGGTGGCATTAAGCTGCTCGAGCCCGTGATGGACGTTGAGATCGTGTCTCCGCAGGAATTCGTCGGTGGCATTATCGGCGATGTGAACTCGCGGCGTGGCCAGATCCGTAGCCAGGAAATGCGCGGCAACGCAACGGTGATCAAAGCCTTCGTGCCGCTGGCGAACATGTTCGGTTACATCAACACGTTGCGGTCGATGTCGACTGGGCGTGCGCAGTACTCGATGCAGTTTGCACATTATGCCGAGGTGCCGCGGAACGTGGCAGATGAGGTTAAGGCGAAGTACGCCTAAGGAATTTGCGGCGGCCCCGATGGCCGTCGCAGTCTAGCCTTGTAGAGAGACTTTTAAAGAGTCGATCGTCGGGCGGAACGAATTTGGAATTGAGACGAGACCCGCGGGTCAGCAACTAAAGATGGAGAGCCGGAGCAATGGCCAAGGCGAAATTCGAGCGGACGAAGCCGCACGTAAACATCGGCACGATCGGTCACGTTGACCACGGAAAGACGTCTCTGACGGCAGCGATCACGAAGGTATTGGCTGAGACGGGTGG
>NZ_JAILWT010000016.1:0-20024 GCF_025698805.1 Filomicrobium sp. | reverse complement strand
GGTCCGTAGTTGAGCAGCGCGTCACCCGGCACCGCGATCTTCTCGCCCACCTGAGAGATCGGCTTCATCTTGGCTTCGCGTGCGATCTCAATGTCTGACTTGACGGTCATGCGTTGTCTTCCTCCGCAATTTTTCTTTTCGGAAGGCTGCGCTGAGCGAGCCCTCCAAATCGGTCAAACGAATTTGTCTGTGTTTTAAAGGGTAAGGAATGGTTCGCCCTATGGCAGTCGCGTGCACGACGTAGCTCGTGTGTCGCTTGCCTGCCGGCTATGGTCGCGATCTGCGCCTTGCCAATGTCGCCTGGCACTGGGGCGCGGTGAATTCCGCGCGTCGTGGGGAGCCTTGGTCTGGTGGTGGTGTCGGCGGTGCTCAATTACCGCTTGGGTATTCGCCTTGGCGGGCAGGATGAGGTGGAACGGCACCTTTACGGCAATGGTCTGGCGTTCTGGCGTGCGGACGCCATGCAGGTGGAACACCATCTGCGCGGTTGGGGCGCGGGCGATGTCAGACCCAGTGCGGACGCCGGTTGGCGGCCATCGGTGACGTGATGGTTGGCTCCTGCTGGACGATCACCGCTTACGTCTGCTTATCAGTGCATCGTGTAAAAAGATGCTTCTCAGCATTCTCGACAACAACGGTGTTCCAATCTTCCGGATGACTAGAAGTAATCGGACGGCGCTGAGGCTAGAATGTCACGGCCAAACTTGCGCTGAAGCTGTGATCGTCGGCATCATCGGAGATCTGCCCGAGATAGTGCACGCCGAAGTTAGTCGTTTCACCCAATGCGCCGTCAGCTCCGAGTTCCACCACAAGGGCATCCTGGGCAATCGGAACGCCGGTAACGGCAAAGGGCGTGCCTCCCACAAAGGCCATCTTCGCCTGCGCCACGGTGTCACCGAAGGCGTGCCTCCACCCGATGCCACCGCTCAAGCGGATGTTGGTGTTGGTCCCGAAAGCCGTGAATGTCTCGGCGCGTAGGCCAAGAGTCGTAAAGGTGGTGTCCATGCGGGAACTGGCGGCGGTGAGCGCGGCAGCACCTCCCTGCTCCGTGAATTTTCCGCGGTTCAATTGCACATGGGCGAGCGCCGCATAGGGCTCGTAGTTAGCCCACGGCGTCCTGATCCGATACGCGCTCTCGGCGAAGCCTTGGGCTGTCGCGGCATTCGCATCTCCGGACGGGTTGTCGGAAAATCCGGTGAAGCCGATCCTGCGCCGCGTTTCGAGGTCGTTCCACGTATATGCGCCGCCCGCCCGCACATTGAGGGGCCCCCACGCACCACCTGAGTACACGCCCGCGGACCAGTTTTGAGAGGACGCAGAGGATGCGAGGTCATCGACCGAAACATGCGTGTGTCCATAGCCACCCACGATCCCGGCTCGAATGTTATTTGAGACCGGAACATCCGCGCCGGCAAAAATTCCGCCGGACGAGCGGTCTGCGGAAGCTTTTCCACTTTCGCCCGCGGCCCTACCGAACGCACCAAGCAGCTGCCCCCAGTATTCGATGCTGGAAGTGTTGCGAGACGCAGAATTGTTCTCTGCCTCAGGAGTTGATACGACCCGCGCTCCGACGCCTCCGAAGAGACTGCGCAGCCGATCGATTGCGGCGTCGCGGATATAGCGGCTTTCTTCCATCAAGCTAGCCAAAATCGATGGATGGGCTTCGCCGGAAAGCTGATCCATGGCGCCTGTGACTTCGGCATTCGATAGGTTCGTCACTGCGTTGAAGAGCGCGCCAGAGCCCAAACCGGATAGGCTGTCCGCCACTGCGCATTGGTTGGCTGAGAAATCCGAAAGACACATGTTCGCCAGCTGAGACGTCAGATAGACATTGTTGGCATCGTACGACAGCGCAAAATTCAGAAACGCGAAGTCGTCAGTCAGATTAACGAAGGTGCCCGTGACGCCCCCCGTCGTAGTGACGACTGTGTACGTTGTTCCAGGCGTGTAAGTGGCACCGGTATCCGTGCCATTTTCAGGCTTTACATGCGCGGCAGCACCGTTGATCGTGACCGTTCCGGTTGCGTTGACGAGGTCATTGTTGACGCCCGCGACATTTCCTCCGTCGTTGAGTTCGATCTCATAGGTCGAGCCTGGGGCGAAATTGTAATTGACGGCATTCGTCGTGCCGACTGAGTTTCCCGGAGCGAGTATTCCACCTGCGGCGATATTCAGCGTATCGAGTAGGCCGTTGCCGCCGAGCACCCCGCCGGCAAGTGTCAAGGTGCCCCCAAGTGCCGTGTTGATCACGAGCTTGCCCTCGGAAACCGTGGTTGCTCCGGAAAAGGCCGAATTGTCAGCGGTTAGCTCAAGCGTTCCGTCGCCTCTTTTTTCGAGCGTACCAGTACCGATGATCAACCCGGCGTATCCGCCGTTTGCGAGTTGATTGAAGACAAGCTCGCCATTGTTGACAATGCCCGTGGTCTGGCCCGCTGCGTGCGTAATGAACGTGCCGCCGTTGATGGTCACGCCATCGTTGACAACGCCGGTGTTCGTAAATGTGCCTGCGTCATTGACTAGACCGCCGTCCAGGGTTCCGGCGTTGGTCACGGCGCCTTCATTTTTCATCCCGCCTTCGATGATGCCGTTGTTGACGATCCCGCCAAAGTTGTTGAGCGGGTTGTCCACGCTGAGCGTCCGCTCCTCGGCGACGTAAATTCCGGCTTGAGCAGCCGATGTGTTGGTGAGGTTCCTAACTCCCGTGAAGTTACCCCCGGCGACATTAAGAACCGCGTTACCCTCGTTGGTGAAGGGCGCGCTGATCAGAGGGTCATAGCTGTCGAGGTCGCCCGTAACATTGAAGACGCCACCGCCTTGGTTGGACATTTTGCCGAACAGCTCTCCCGAGGCATTGACGGTGCCCTGGTTGGTGAGCCCCTCGCCCCCGCTAACGGACATCAAGTTCGAAGTGGTGAGCGTGGCGCCTGCCTGGTTCACGAATGCCTTTGCTCGCAGTTCGCCGCGATTGACGACCACGCCGCCGGCCGCGTTGTCGAACGTTTCACCAACCCTGAGATCACCGAACGTGCCAATATCGATGCCAGCCTCACCGTCAGCTTGGTTTCCCGATGATGAGTTCTCCAACGTGCCGGTGACGCTCAGCCAACTGTTTCCGATCCGTAAAACGCCGCTTCCGCGATTGACGAATGTATCGTCGGAACGACCGCCAAAGACGGTGGGAGAGATGCTGTGCGACAGCACCACCGTACGTCCTTCGTTGATAATCTCGGCCGCGTTGAGAGTTGAAATGCCGCCGATGTTTATCCTGCCGCCCTCAAGGTTGGTCACCGTCCCGGCGCTGTTGACATCCGCAAGCTCCATCGTACCCGCATTGGTGATGCCGTCGCTACCCGTCACATTGAGCGTTGACCACCCCATCATGGTGAATGCGCCGTCTGCACCCACCTCAATCGCCGCCGTCGACACTTCGGACGAGAGACCGATGTGGAGGTTGCCGCCGGATACGATAAAGCTGCTGCCGTTGTCACCACCATTGTCATCGCCGAACGCATTCTCAAGATAGAGTTCGCCACCCTCCATCTCCACGGCGCCGATGAAGCCGCTATTGTCGCCAGTAAGGTTCGTTCTGCCGGCAATATGCTGAACGGTGCCGGCTCCGATCAGCGGCGTCGCGAAATCGTAGTAGGGATTGCCGGGCCGAGTGTGGTTGAAGACCACGCGGCCATCACCGAGACCGAATTGGATCTTTCCGGCTTGCAGAGTTCCGGGCGCGACAGCATCGTCGCCCGCGGCCGCGCCGATGTTTAGAATGCCAACGGCGTTCACGGATTCATCGCCTAGAAAGACGGTCCCGTTCCCATCTTCGGTTATGATCGTGCCGCCATTGGCAACGGTTAGAATGCCGGTGCCTGTGCGGCCAATTTTAAGGAACTTTCCGCTCACCCATTTCGAGCCGGCACCATCCACGAGTACTTCGCCATGACCGCCATTGTTGGTCCCCACATGTGAACCGAACGAACCAGCGTCCTGGTCGCTCATCACAACGGCGCCGTCCAGTATGTTGAGGACTCCGGTGCCGAAATCTCCGATCATGAATTGTTGGCTGGCTGTCCACGTCGATCCGTTACCGGAAATGGTCACAACCGCGAAGGATTCGGACGACGTTCCGATATCAGCGTCCTTGCTCATCACAGTCGCGCCGCTTGTGATGTCGAACGTGGTGATGTGGTCTGGATGAGGCGTGTAGTTGTTGTTGGACGACGGGCTATAGTTGCTCTCGACGTTGATGCCGTACAGTGTCGAAAGGGAGGATCCGTCACCGTCAACAGTGACGGTCGCTAGCCCGGACGATGAACCCACATAGCCAAAATTAACATAACCACCGAATTCGACGATGGCGCCGTTCTCTATCGTCAGTGTGCCATCGCTATCCAGTCCGATCCAGAGATTACGGTCTCCAGTCAGTTCGGATCCATCACCGCTGACGGTGACCGTTCCCGTCGACCCAGATCCGACGGTCAACCTCTCTTCAAAATGCGCGGCGCCCCCGTTCTCGATGGTGATCGAGCCTTCGCTATCGCGACCGACGTAGGCGCTGTCCTCCACGGTCCACGGATTTGGCTGAGTGCCGCCTGCGCCACCGGTCACCACGTAATCGCCGTCAATATTTACTGACTGCGCTGATGCCTTTCCCGCGATCCCTGACGCCCCGATTACTACGAGAGCAGCAGTGAACGCGGTTGTGCGCCAACGGTGCCGCCGACCGGGTTTGCCCTCATCGCCGTTAGCGCACTCGGGAGCCACAATCAGTCTTGCGAAGGTTCGTGACCAGATGTTCCGGCAGGTCTGGTCCATACGAGGCGCCCCCTCAAAGAATCCGCGCAACCCAATCAGCAGTCTGCGCACGGTCAAATCACGGGCGCGGGGCAGTGTTCCCCCGATTGCGTCCGTCGCTGCCCTGCAAAATGGAACGCGGGGGCGACACCGGCAATTCGGTTAGGCGTGCTAATTGACCTTTAAGGAATCCGGATTTAGCCCCTGATTCGCCAGCGCTTTTGTTCGGATCTACGTCCTTGTTTCCGGGCTCAAACCATTTCGACTAGCACATGCGTGCTATTGGCCGCCGTTTTACGCCGCTTTAGGACCTTTACTGAATGGGGTGGGGCGGGATGAGTTTGAGGAAGATTGTTATCGCGGACGGCATTCCGCTTTTTCGCGATGGGTTGCGTCGTCTTGTTTTGCGCTATGTGACCGACGCATTCGTGCTGGAAGCAGACGATTTCGACTCCATGTTAAGGGTCGCATCCGAAAACCATCCAGCTCTCTTCGTTTTGGATCTTCTCCTCTGCGGTCACGAATATTGTGCCGCCATCAGTCGATTGCGTCAGCACTGTCCCGATAGTGCGATTTTGGTCATTGCCGCCGACACTCAAAAAGCCCAGATCAAAGCTATCATCGAGCATGGCGCAGATGGGTGTGTCGCGAGGTCGGTGAAACCGGAGGTTATGGTTGAAGTGCTCACTGCCACGCTCGGTGACGAGCCCGTTGGCCGTGTCGAACTTTCCGAGTTATCTCCGCGCCAACGCCAGATCCTGGAGCAGCTTGCTCTGGGGCGAACGAACAAGGAAATTGCACTGGCCCTGGGTATTTCCCACTATACTGTGCGTGTGCATATCTCTTCCCTCTTTAGACTGTTGGGCGTCAATTCGCGGACGGCAGCTGTGGCCGCGGCAAGTGGATTGAGACTATAGGTTTCTCGAAAATTCTCTGTTCAACGTGATCACAGCTGCAATTCAACGCGACGTTCAGCCCATGTCAGACCGGATTCTCATCGCTGACGACCACCCTGTTTTTCGAGAGGGTATGCGGCGCATCGTGCAACGTGCCGTCCCGTCTGCGCACATTATCGAAGTCGGAACGACGGCCGAACTGCTGCGGGAAGCGGGAAACGGTCCTCCTCCTTTTCTGATGCTTCTCGACCTCTGCTTTCCAGGCTTCGAGGGGGAAGACAGTATTCGCACCTTGCGCTCAGATTTTCCTACAACTTCGCTCGTCGTGGTGTCGATGTCTGACGACAGCGAGACGGTCGACGGTGTCATGAAAGCCGGAGCTGATGGATTCATCAGCAAGGCCGTTTCGGGACAGGATATGGCGGCGGCGGTCTCCGACGCCTTAGCAGGCGATATCATCGTGCGCATCGAAAGCACGATCAGCGCCAACGGCCCCTTACCGTCTGATGTGCTCGCGCGACTGTCGGACCGTCAACGAGAGGTCTTGCGTTTGATTGGTACAGGTCTCTCCAACAAAGAGATCGGACGGGAACTCAATATTTCGCCTTACACGGTACGCATTCACGTGTCCGCCGTGTTGCGTTCGCTCGAGGTTTCGACCCGATCAGCCGCGGCGCGGGTCGCAGCTGAACTCGGACTATTGTAGTACTTGCCCGACACCGCCGAGAGCAGCAGCGACCGGAGCTGCGACGGGTTCACGGGCTTTGCCAGGACAACAATGCCTGCCCGCGCCGCGTCGGCTCGTAACTGCTCGCTGTCCGAACCGGTCATGATCGCGGCTCCGATTATCTTTGGCGTCGCGGCGCGCAGACGGGTGACAAGGTCCAACCCGGTCGTGCTTCCGCCGAGATCTTGATCGCATAGAATGAAATCCGTGCTGTCGACCTCCGCTCTGAGACTGTCGATCCGGCCTGTCGCCCGCGACGAGCATCCCCAACGGGCGAGCACTTGCGCAGTGCTTTTTCGCACGGCGCGGTCGTCGTCAATCACAAGTACCCGCAAACCTTCGAGAACGCGGTGATGGTCGCGAGCGAGCTTCACGGCAGCCACTTTCCGACTGGCAATCGGCATGAGTTCCTCGATCCAGAAAGTGGTTCCATGTCCGACGCGTGACTGGACGCGGACAGTGAGATCCATCAGGTGCCCAAGCCTGCGAACGATGGAAAGCCCAAGTCCAAGCCCTTCGATCGGACCACCCCGGTGGACATCCAACCGCTCGAACTCGGCAAAAATCTTTTCGCAACGCTCCTCCGGGATACCCGAACCTTGATCGACAACGGCAAGAGCCAGCTTCCCCTGGCGACGCTTGACGCCAACGAGCAGCTTCGCGTTCGGTGCATACTTAATGGCGTTCGAGACAAGATTTTGCACCATAGCCTGCAACAACGCCGGATCAGCGTGCACCCAATGACGCGTGGACACAAAGCGCAGCTCGGCGGAACTCTTCCTCGCGCTTTCCTGCGACTGGCGCACAACTTCGCCAAGGATGTCGTTCAAGGCGAAGTCCACCGGTTCGGGCTTGACCTGACCTGCTTCAATCGCGGACAGATCAAGTAACGAGCGGCAGAGCCGAGAGAGCGAGCTGACCGACTGGTTGACGCTTGCCAAAATCTCCGACGCGTCCGTTCCCAATCGCATCCCTCTCAGACATTCGACGAAGAGGCCAATTGCGTGGATGGGTTGGCGCAGGTCGTGACTGGCCTGTGCCAGAAAGCGAAGCTTTGCATCATGCGCTTCCTTGAGTTGGGCAGAGGTCGCGAAAAGCTTGGCGTTCTTGCGGGAAAGGTCGCGTGAAATCGCGACATTATCGGACAGAAAATCGAACATGCGATGCATGAGGATTGTGAGCGTCACCCCATAGAGCAGCACCATTGTTGCAATGGCAAACATGGAAGGGTTTTGCGCGTAGACGAGGAACGACGCGGCCAGCTGCGGGACAGACGTCCAGATCGACAGCAAACAACTGCGTGGCAAAGCGTGCTGGGAGCTGACGGCGCCTAATGCGGTCCCTCCAAGCGCCAGGGCATAAAGCACGCTGAGATCCAACTCTCCCTGAGCCGCAGAGGCAAAGGCCCCTGCACCCCATACGAGCCCGATAGCCGCTGTGATTGCCGAATGAGCTTTCCCGAAAGCGCTGCGCGGGACACGGGGAAACCAGCCTTTCGCATAGGTATGACTGAGGCCTGCGAGCGCGAGCGAGAGTGCCGCCATCGCGGAGATCCAAACCAGACTCCATGACCCGACATCCCGACGGATCAGCACCACGAACGTGAGTGCACAGACGGATAAGTGGACAATCCAGCTGGCCCTGCCGATGGAGAACAGATAGTCGAGCTGCCAATCGCTTTGTCCGTTGTCTTGGTTATCAGGTGAATTCGATACGCCCATGACAAAGCCCAATAACCGGCGGCGATAGGATCCACGGAGCCGCAAACATACACCTTTGATATCGAGGCAATCATCCCTGCGATACTAGTTCTCGTTCTTCTTTGTCCATGGGCTAACGAGTGAAAGCTTGGCTACTGCATCGTAAGTGGCACATATGTCGGCTATGGATCGGTGATCGGTATAGTGCCGAAGGGCGCCCAATTCGGCTTAAGATGCACCAAGCACCGTCCGCTTTCTCGGCCTTGCGACGGCAGTGTCGTCCCAATAATAGCCGCCATCGGCAAAGCAAAGCGCCCTTATCTCAAATGTTATATCGACGACGTCCGGATTCTAGGGCATCGCTTTAGCAGGCGCTCTCGTCGTACGCATCCTTTCGGTCGCGCAGTTTGCGCTTCAGATATCATACTTGAATACTAGAGAAACGATTGTTTGGAACATTGCGGTCAATGACGAGGGCTCCTTGGGGAAAGTTTGACGCTTCAGCTGGGACGAGACATCACCTTGCTCACCATTGCGCTGATGTAGCGGCGATCTTTCGCAGACTGGTCATGCTGCCGGCATTCAGCGCCAGGCTGGAGCAGGCAGCCGGAGATGCTATCACTGACATCCAACTTGAGCGGCTGACAGCTCTCGTCTTTCTGCACGACGCGGGTAAATTGCATCCAGGCTTTCAAGCGCGCGGCTGGCCTGGTGAAAGCTGGGGCGTCAATCCCCATGGTCATGTCCACGAGGGGCTAGAAATTTTTCTAGCCAACGACGGCGTCGCCAACCTGCCACTCGCGCGCTCACTCCACATCGACTCACTCGTCGGATGGGGTATCGCTGAAAGCCTGCTACGCGCCGTCATATCGCACCATGGTCGCCCGGCACGAAACCAAGTCCGCAACCTCAGCGACGCGAAGCAGTGTTGGCGGTCTAGAGGACCCTATGATCTCGAAGCGGTAGGGCAAGAGATGGGCCGCATCATGTGCCAATGGTTTCCGGCGGCATTTGAGCATGGCGGCACGGAACTGCCTTGCGATAACGGTCAGTTCGAGCATCTCATATGCGGTCTGACGACGCTGGCCGATTGGCTTGGCTCGTCGGCCCAATGGTTTCCGCACATGGCGCAACTAGACGGGACTTACATCGAGACGGCACAAAAAGGAGCCGAAAGGGCGTGTATTGCGGTCGGGCTGGATGCTTTGCGCCAGCGTAACGCCCGCAACTCGGCCATCTGCTTTAGTGACCTGACAGGTTTCTCGTCACCCAATCCGCAACAAGCGCTTGTCGGCGAGATCGATTTGAACGCGCGGGCCGTAATACTTGAAGCGGAGACCGGGTCCGGCAAAACGGAAGCTGCGCTTTGGCACTATGTGCGGCTGTTTGAGGCAGGCCGCGTCGACGGACTTTACTTCGCGGTGCCGACGCGCGCGGCCGCTGTCCAGTTGCATGCCCGGATCGTCAACGCTGCCAAGCGGGTTTTCGGAAAAGACACGCCTCAGCCGGTACTCGCCGTGCCTGGCTACATCAAGGCGGGCGATGTTGAGGGAACGGCGCTGCCACACTGGCGCGTGCTTTGGGATGATGCCGCGCGTGGTGAGCCGGAAAAGCAGCATGCTCGGTGGGCTGCTGAGCATTCGAAGCGCTATCTCGCCGCGCAGATTGCGGTCGGGACCGTCGACCAGGTCATGATGGGCGCGCTGACGGTCAAGCATGCTCACCTGCGTGCCGCCAGCCTGTCGCGCAGCCTCCTCGTGATCGATGAAGTGCATGCCAGTGACGCCTACATGACCTCTGTGCAAAAGGCGCTGCTTGACAGCCATGTCGCTGTAGGCGGCTATGCGATGCTGATGTCGGCAACACTCGGTTCGACGGCACGGGCCAAGTGGCTCGGACACTCCGCGCCCGATTTTGCAGCCGCCTGCGCCATACCCTATCCAGCTTTATGGACCTCGGAGACAGACACGGCCCAATCACCCGAGGCACCGCCCTACAACTCCAAGCACGTCGCCATGGAAACGCTGGTGACCATGGCCGCCGAGGCGACAGCCGAGCGTGCGCTGACCGCTGCGCGCCGGGGGGCGCGTGTCCTCGTCATCCGCAACACGGTGGATCGCGCGATCGAGACACTGTCGGCACTTGAAGCACTCGCCGAGCCCGTGGATCACGGATTGCTGTTTCGGGTTGGCAATGTTTCGACGCTGCATCACAGCCGGTTCGCACCAACCGACCGCAAGCTCCTCGATCAGGCCGTCGAAGCCGCTTTGAACACGGACAAGCATCGGGCGCCCGAGGGCCGCATCGTCATCGGGACGCAGACGCTTGAACAAAGCCTCGATATCGACTCTGACCTCCTCATCACCGACCTCTGCCCGATCGACGTCCTGCTACAGCGCATCGGCCGACTGCATCGTCACAAGCTTGCCCGGCCCGCTGGCTTTGAAGAGCCGCGCTGCATCGTCATGGTGCCGGAGGGCGGGCTTGCGCTGTTGCTGAAGCCCGCCTTTGAGAACGGTCTCGGTGCGTGGCGTGCCGCGGGAGGGCTGCAAGGCGTGTACCGCGATCTTTCGGTGCTGGAACTGACCCGGCGGCTCGTAGAAGGCGACCCGGTCTGGACAATCCCGGAGATGAACCGGCCATTGGTCGAAAGCGCGCTGCATCCCCAGCAGATCAAGGCTCTGCATGAAGAACTCGGCCCAGCCTGGTCGGCCTATCGAGACGACGTGGTTGGCAGCGAGCTTGGCGACTGGCTTGCCGCAAGCGGCGTCCTCATCGATCGCACAAAGCCGTTCGAAAAGTGCGCCTTTCCTGACGGCGCGGAACAGAAGATCCGCACGCGGCTTGGCGAAGACAACGTCCGGCTGCTCCTCGCAGAGCAAGTTCCTGTCGGCCCGTTCGGCGAGCCAGTTACCGAACTCGTCCTCCCCGGCCGATGGTGCCGCGAAATTTCTGGGGAGGACGCACCGCTAGAACATTCAAAGAACTGCAATGCTATCGTACTCTCCATTGGAGATGCCGCGTTCCGGTATGATCGGTACGGACTGGCACGCCAGAGGGACGGGGATAATGGCTCACAATCTGCTGACGGAATCGCTGATCCGGTTCGAGACGACTGAGGGGCAACAGACGGGGTCCCTACCCGACGTCTACGCTGCGCTGATGGCCGATCGCGTAGAGAGTTTTCCGGCCCTGCGCGCGCATCAGGAGCCGGCCTGGCACTTGTTCCTGGCTCAACTTGGTGCCATTGCCTGTCATCGCGCGGGGCTGGACGCGCCGCCGGACGACGACGCGGCTTGGCAAGACATCATCGGCTGTCTGACGCGGGCGGAGTTTCCCAACGATGAGCCGTGGAGCCTCGTCGTCGAGGACTGGTCGAAGCCGGCTTTTCTGCAGCCGCCGGTGCCTGAGGGTGTTACGCTGAAGGATGATGCGGTACTCGCGCCCGATGCGCTCGACATGCTGATCACCTCGCGCAACCACGATCTCAAGCAGGAAGTGGCGCAAGCTGCTTATGACGATGACTGGATGTTTGCCCTAGTCAGCTTGCAAACCATGGAGGGTTACGGCGGCCCAAAGAATTACGGCATAGCGCGAATGAACGGGGGCTCATCGAGCCGCGTGCTGCTGTCGCTTGCCCCGATGTCGCAAACCGTTGGAGAGCCGAGTGTTCGGTACGGCCGCCGCCTGAAACGTGACCTAACGCAGCTTCTAAGGCGCCGCGAAAGCATCCTGGAGCAAACAGCAATCCCATATCGAGAAACGTACGGTATTGCTCTTACTTGGGCTGTGCCCTGGCCCGAGGGCGAGCAACTTGCACTCGAGGATCTCGACATCTGGTTCATCGAGGTTTGCAGACGAGTCCGCCTCGAAGACTCTGCATCTCGATTGTTCGCCAAGGTGGGAAACTCATCTGCCGAGCGCGTCAGGGCCAAACATCTCAATGGCAACATAGCCGATCCTTGGGCTCCGGTGCATCCAGTCGAAAGTAAAGCGCTATCGATCACTGAAAGGGGCAACTTTCACTACCGGCGCATTGTGGAGCTCACATTATCTGGTGAGTGGCAGTTACCTCCCCTTGCCGAATTGGGTGCAGACGAACTTGACACGACACCGAACTGGTTGCTCGCATTCGCAGCGATTGCGCGCGGAAATACGGTGACTGGGGGTTTCAAGTCCCGGACCATCCCGCTCGATGGACGCACGGCGCGCCGCCTGGGCGCACAACGTCGAGAACTCCACCAACTCGCAACCGAACAGATCAGTGAGATCAAGAAGATCGACGACGCGCTCGCGGGTGCTATCGGCGTCTTTGGACGTAGCGGCGTCTATTGGCGTGACGTTCCCAAGGACCGGCGCAAGAAGGAGGGCGAACGGCAACGCAAACGCGCCCAACCCTACCGAGACCGCCTTGATGTCGTTGCGGATCGCGCCTTTTTCAGAGCGCTTTGGGCCCGCTTCGAAGCGCAGGATCAAGGCTCATCGGAAGCCGTGGAAGACGCCCGTCGCGCGTTCTTGCTGCCGCTGATCGATGCCACTCGCGACCTTCTCGAAGAGGGGCTCGCCGACATCCCGTGCCCGTCGATCCACCGCCCGCGCGCCGAAGCCCGTGCGCGACGTTGGTTTGAAGCTCAAATCCGAAGCGATCGAGAGACGAAAGCAGGTGGCTCCGTTGGCTTCCCCGGCTTGTTCGACAAGCGCAATGACACGGAGGTGGCCCATGCAGCCTGAAGCTCAGGAAAGCCGGTCGAAGACGGGTGACACAATTTTCGCCTTTGGCCGGACCCTGGCCGATCTCGACCCTGGTGCGCTCGCTGACATGAGGCGCATGTCGCTCGACGGTAACGCGCACGGCGCGCCCTATTTCTGGCGGCTCGCGTCGCGACACGGTTTCGGAACGGGGGACCGGCTCGCGACGTGGGCGCGCATCGTCCAGATCATGGCGATCCTCACTGACAAGGGGCAGCCCGAGGGAAAGCGCTCACCGCATGCGCCCGCCACGAAGGACAACGGCTGGCGCGGCCTCGGCCAGGCGCTCTGCGACGGCGCCGATCTAAACTGGCCTGGTGAACTACCCCCGGGGTCAAAGCCACGCCCGATGCTGTCGGAACTGCGCTTCGCCCGCCTGCTGGCCGCCCGCGGCCCAATGCGCGCCGAATTGATGGAACGTGCCGCCCGCGCACTCGCCGCGAAGAAACCACCTGGCGCCCAGGTCAACTGCACCGATCTAGCTTACTTCCTGCTCGATCCCGACAATCCGGCACACGCGCGCAAGCTCGCGCGCGACTACTACGCCCGCCTCGATCGAGCTGGCCGAAATGATGACCAGTCCAACAAAGTTGACGCCACCGGAGATGCCGCATGACCACCTCCCGTTTTCTTCAAATCCATACTCTGCATTCCTATTCCGCCGCCCTCTTGAACCGCGACGACAGCGGACTGGCGAAGCGCATCAAGTACGGCGGCGCCATGCGCACGCGCGTCTCCAGCCAATGCCTCAAAAGGCACTGGCGCTTGGCGGACGACCCGCATGCACTGCTGAAAATCGCTGGTGCGGAGGACGCCTTTCGCTCACGTGAACTCGTTACGCTCAAGGTCCTCGAGCCGCTTTCAGCAAGCTACAAGCCATTGACGCTGGCTGTTTTGAACGACACCTTCCAGAAACACGTCTACGGCGACAAGGGCACCGACAAGAAGTCTCGTCAAACGCTGCTCTTGGGCGCGCCGGAGTTACGCTGGTTGGCGAAAGAGGCAGATTCGCTAGCGCCACAAATCGAGGCGGCGCTGAGCGCTCCCAACTCCGATGCAACGGATAAGAAGGCTGTTGCTCAGGCTTTGAAGGACGCTGACGGCATCTTAAAGCCGTGGGTTAGTGACAAGAAAAACAATCTCTCCACTCTGCGCGAACAGAATGCCTTGAATGCAGGCCTCCCCGCCGCACTGTTCGGCCGCATGGTGACGTCCGACCCGGCCGCCAACATCGAGGCGCCGATTCACGTCGCGCACGCCTTCACCGTGCATGAGGAGGAAACCGAAAGCGATTACTTCACAGCTGTCGACGACCTCAAGCGCGACGAGGACGATTCCGGCGCCGACACCATCCAGGAAACCGAACTCATGTCCGGCCTGTTCTACGGCTACGCCGTCGTCGATGTCCCCGGCCTCGTTTCCAATCTCACCGGCTGCGAGCGTCCCGAGTGGACCAGCGCCGACCGCACCATGGCGGCCGAAGTCGTGCATAACCTCATCTACCTCATCGCCGAGGTTTCGCCCGGCGCCAAGCTCGGCTCGACCGCTCCCTATGGCCGGGCCGAGATGGTGCTGGTCGAGGCCGGCGACCGTCAGCCGCGAAGCCTTTCCGCGGCATTCCGCACGCCGGTCAGGGCCGACCTGTACGCGGCCTTGAAGGCAAGCGCGGAACACCTGGCCACCATGGATCGGCTGTACGAGACCGGAGAAGCCCGCCGCACCCTGCACCCCATGAACGAAGACGTGTTCCGGTCGGCCCCGCGCGGCTCATTGCGCGAAATCGCCGAATGGGCGAAGGCTGCGGTCCTCAACGGTGAGGCGACGCGATGAGCATGAGCCCCGCCCGCCGCTGGCTCGTCCTGCGGCTCGAGGCGCCGCTGCTCTCGTTTGGTGCGGTTGCCATCGACAATTACGGCGTCACCTGGGACTTCCCGGCGCTGTCCATGCTGACCGGGCTGTTCGCGAACGCGCTCGGCTATGAGCGTATCGAGTGCGAAGCACATCAGGCGCTACAGGACCGCATCGTCTTCGCATCGCGGCGCGAGGATGAGCCCTATCATGGCGTCCTGACCGACGTCCAAAACGTGCATATGCAAAAAAGCGACAAGGGATGGACCACCCGTGGAACGCCTGAAGGCCGCGATGGCGGAAGCTACGGCGGTCCACATCGCCGCTTCCGTGATTACCACCCCGATGCGCTTGTCGCGGTCGTCCTCACCCTGCACCTGCCACCGGACCATGCCCTCCCCGCCGGCCGCCACCATCCCACTCTCGACGATCTCGCCGCTGCCCTAGACCGTCCCGAGCGCCCGCTGTTCATCGGCCGCAAGCCCTGCCTGCCTGCGTGGCCGCTGAACGCCGGACTGATCGAAGCAGAAACCGCCCACGATGCGCTCCTCAAACTGCCCGCGCTGATGGACCTAAGCAAACGAGAGCCGCGTAAGACCGGTGACCTGCGCGCGCAATGGCCAGCCGGCGACGGCCCCGACCAGGGCGCAGGAGTCGACCGGGGCCTTGCCATCCACGACCGCCGCAACTGGATCTCCGGGCTTCACGGCGGCACGCGCCGCGTGATCGAAGGTCGCTTAGCGCCGCCCGCGCCGCCACCTACAGCAGATGGCGAGGTGGCCACATGAGCAGCCCGCTTCATTTCGCGCGCGTGCCGATCCGGCTCTCAGCCTTGGCCCGCTACGCTGGCGACCGCGACTGGATACCCCGCAAACGGCGTGACGGCCGAGAGGCCGATGCCGGCTTCGATCCCGGCCGGGCCTTGCACCACGTACTGGACGAAACGTTCGGCCCCAACGCGCTCAAGCCGTTCCGCCTCATGGTGCCGCGCCATAAGGATCTGGGGACCATCTACGCCTACACGGCATGGCCTAAGGACGAGCTTCTCGCGATCGCCGCTGAAACAGCGGTGCCCGAGTTTGCCGCGGATCACATCCTGAGGCTTGTCGATCTCGACACCAAGCCAATGCCCGAGACCTGGACCGAAGGCAAACGTCTCGCATTCGATGTCCGTGTCCGCCCTGTCTCGCGCATCCGCACCGAACTGCCCAACCCGAACCCGAAACGGCCCGCCTACAAGCCTGGCTCCGAAGTGGACGTCTTTCTACTCGAAGCGCAGCGGAACCATCCGGACGGCCGCACACGCCTCGTCGATGGCACGCCGACTGCCTCGGGCATGATGATTGCCGGCCGCGACCGTCCCACGGTTTACCGCGATTGGCTCGCAGCCCGCCTCGACGGAGCCGCCGAAGTCGACCACGAGCACACCGACCTCACGGCCTTTCAGCGCTCCCGTGTCTCCCGCGGCGGCGCATCCGTCGAAGGCCCAGACGCCACCTTCCACGGCGAACTCAGCGTCACCGACCCCGAGCGCTTCCACGCCCTCCTCGCCCGCGGCATCGGCCGGCATTTGTCGTTCGGCTTCGGCATGCTGCTCCTGCGCCCGCCCAGACGGAGGTAGTCCCATGCTGCTCGGACGCCTCGGTCTCGAAAAGGCCCGAATTCCGCATGCCGACCGGCACGGGTGCGTATTTCTTGAACGCGGCCGGCTCGAGGTCGAGGATGGCTGCCTGCGGTTCGTCTGCGCCGGCGGTGGCGCACTCGATGCCGGCGACTACCAGCTCCCGCACCAGTCCGTTTCGATCATCCTGCTCGGCCCCGGCTCGTCCGTGACCCATGACGCACTCCGTATCCTCTCCGCCCACGGCTGCGCACTCGCGGCCATCGGCCAGGGCGGCGTCCGCTTCTACACCGCACCGCCGCTGCTTCCCGACTCTTCCGCCCTCGCACGCCGTCAGGTCACCTTCTGGGCCGACCCGAAGGAGCGCGTCGCCGTCGCCCGCCAGATGTACACGATCCGCTTCGGCGAGGAGGTGAAGGCGCGCACGATAGAAATGTTGCGCGGCATGGAAGGCGCACGCCTGAAACGCCTCTACGAACTGACCGCGCAGCGCTACGGCGTCCCATGGAAAGGGCGCCGGTATGACCGCGCCAACCCGAATGCAACCGACATCGCGAACCAGGCGATCAACCATGCGGCAAGCGCGGTGGAGGCTGCCGCTGCGATCGCGGTCGCGTCGACAGCAACGATCCCGCAGATCGGCTTCGTGCACGAGGACAGCGGCCAGTCGTTCATTCTCGACATCGCTGACCTCGTCCGCCACGACGTGACTCTGCCGATCGCGTTCGGTGCGGCAAAGCAGGCCTTGCAAGAACGCGACGAGAACCTCGAGCGGCTTGTCCGACGGCGTGCCGCTGAGACGTTCAACAAAGACCAGACCGTGGCTCGGCTGATCAATCACATCAAGGCGATCCTGGCCCCGCCGCTTTCGGGCGACATCTCGCGACCTGAGCCGGCGTCGGAGCCGAAGCCCGTTACCGAGCCCTCGAAGGGTTCGCCTCCCGATCCCGAACGGAGGGAGGCTTGAGCATGCCGCTGTGCATTGTCGTCACGCGCGATGTCGAGATGCGCTATCGCGGCTTTCTGGGCTCGATCATGCTGGAGGCCTCGCCGGGCGTCTACGTCGGTCCACACTTGACGAAGGGTGTACGGGAACGCGCGTGGAGCGTTCTGGAGGACTGGCACGCCAGCCTGCAGTCGGGCAGTATCGTGATGATCTGGCGCGATACGTCGGCGCCAGGTGGGCTTCAGATCAAAACGCTTGGTGAGCCGCCGAAGGACATCATCGAGCACGAAGGTGCCCTGCTCGTTCGCCGGCCGTTTCGCGCCACTTGACGCGTGTTCTTTGACATCTGTAAAGATATCAATCTCTTGCGTGCAAGAGGCTCCTCCGCCCACGCGGAGATCGACCCGCAAAGCGTTGTTCAAACAGCGGTGATGTTGTGGCTCCTCCGCCCACGCGGAGATCGACCCCTCAATCGACGCATTCGGCATTACGTTGCCGAGGCTCCTCCGCCCACGCGGAGATCGACCCTGAAGACTGGCTCGCCGAGGTCGGATTCAAGTGGCTCCTCCGCCCACGCGGAGATCGACCCAATTGACAGTTCAGATCCATAATCGATAGTCGGGCTCCTCCGCCCACGCGGAGATCGACCCCAGCTCGCAGCGCACGCAGAAGCAACGAGAAAGGCTCCTCCGCCCACGCGGAGATCGACCCATCGCTGATGATCCAACATTCAAAGAACTTCGGGCTCCTCCGCCCACGCGGAGATCGACCCTGGATACCCAATAGCTTGATGCCATCCGCCCGGGCTCCTCCGCCCACGCGGAGATCGACCCCTCTTTGGATTAGACGGGATAAAGCGGCCTTTGGCTCCTCCGCCCACGCGGAGATCGACCCGCCGGGCAATGACCAAGGCGCGCCGCGTCCGCGGCTCCTCCGCCCACGCGGAGATCGACCCGTAGTGCGGAGGTAGCCGTGTAGGCTCGCTGCGGCTCCTCCGCCCACGCGGAGATCGACCCGGCGGTAACGGCGCATCCTATGAGATGCTCAGAGCTCCTCCGCCCACGCGGAGATCGACCCGGAAATGGACGTTCGGCGCTAAAGGAGGAGGTGGCTCCTCCGCCCACGCGGAGATCGACCCATCACCCCATAAGAGCCGTTACGGCATAAAAAGGCTCCTCCGCCCACGCGGAGATCGACCCACACCGACACTTGCAATAACCGTTGCTGCTTCGGCTCCTCCGCCCACGCGGAGATCGACCCTTTCCATGAGGCATCAAGCATCATTACCAGGGGGCTCCTCCGCCCACGCGGAGATCGACCCCACGATCAACGGGCAGCTTTTCCCGCTCCACCGGCTCCTCCGCCCACGCGGAGATCGACCCATACCTAATTTCCCCGCGTATGTCTCTCGCACGGCTCCTCCGCCCACGCGGAGATCGACCCCCGTCACGAACAGTCTTGAGCCTCTTGCTGCCGGCTCCTCCGCCCACGCGGAGATCGACCCGGGAAGCCTCCATCGTTGATAGGCTGTCCCCAGGCTCCTCCGCCCACGCGGAGATCGACCCGTATTGGCGCATTACGCGCTCTGGCAGATCTCGGCTCCTCCGCCCACGCGGAGATCGACCCGGTGTGAACCGGCGGGGCCGGAGGGGTTAATCGGCTCCTCCGCCCACGCGGAGATCGACCCATCTCGTCGGATATTTGAAAGTGATAGTCGAAGGCTCCTCCGCCCACGCGGAGATCGACCCGTCTTGCCTCGCTTCTCTGCGCGGCGGAGGATGGCTCCTCCGCCCACGCGGAGATCGACCCTGTTCGGCTTCCATTTCGCGCCGCTGCCGCATGGCTCCTCCGCCCACGCGGAGATCGACCCTTATCCCTAAGTATCACATAGGTCGCCGGAAGGGCTCCTCCGCCCACGCGGAGATCGACCCACGCTGACGGACCGGTGCGGTTCTGGCATCTCGGCTCCTCCGCCCACGCGGAGATCGACCCAATATTTTCATATGCACGAAGGTACAACACATGGCTCCTCCGCCCACGCGGAGATCGACCCGCCTGCGGAGCTAGAAGCGCTCAACAAGGGTGGGCTCCTCCGTCTAAGCGGAGATGACGCGAGTCAAGGTCCTCCGGGATAGCGCTGCCAAGCGCTATTCCATGACTGCTCAAGGGAGTGGAGCAGTCATGGCAGTTCGCCGATCTCTAAACAGATCGATGAGCTGGAGAATTTTCTGCTTTCTTGGCACACAAGAAGTCACCGATAGCGGTGGTCGCTCGGATGATGATGTCGGCCGTGTATTGAAGAGCTGTCGATTAAGCAAAATGGGTCGGTGTGGTTTGGGACAATAGTTGACGGCTCACTAGGCGCGGCCGCGTGATGCCGTATCCGATGCATTGGTAAGGTTGACGTAAGTCCATGACATCCGCTTGCGCTGCTGGCTTATGAGCCTGCGGTGTCGGTCAATGACCGCTCGGTCGGTCTGTGCACGGATGAGGCTGTCGAGGTGGTCCTTGATGGCGTTTCGGGGTGGTCGTGAATGCGGCTTCTGGGGCCTCCCCAATCCGGTGCGTGCGGTCGAAAGTGCTGTGCGCGTGTGGGGCACTGCCGGAATGGAAAGGGCGGGGAGGATGGGCGGCACCTTCCGCGCGGCCGCCTTCGCGGCGCGCTCTGTGCGCATATCGTTGATGGTTTCCGTGAGGTCGTGCTTGGTGGCGAGGCCCCAACCCATGAGGGCGCGCGTGATAT
>NZ_JAILWT010000015.1:0-23340 GCF_025698805.1 Filomicrobium sp. | reverse complement strand
GGTTGTCGGCAAGCGGTGTGCCGGGTGGTGGGGTGCGCAGCATCGAGAGGATTTTCTGGATGGTGTTGTTGATGCGGTGGATGTCGGCGTTGGGGCCGCCGGGCCCGTTGATCGGGTCGACGCCGGTCGAGCCGGAAATGTCGACGAGGAGGACGAACGGGTAGCGCGTCTTGCGGGTTGCGGCGGCGGGGATGTCGATAGGTGGTGGTTCCGGCGTTTGCAGGAGGTCGAGGAGACTGGACATGGGTTGGTTCCTTTCAGTCGGCTGGGAATAAAGGGGGAGTGCGCTCCATTCTTGGATCTGATGGATAGGGTTTGGCGCCCGGGATGAAGGTGTGCAGTGGTGGATAGGTTTTGGGCTCGGGCAGTGGTGGCGTTGGAACGGCGGGCATAGAGAAAAGCGGCGAACTGGAAGCATGGGGGCGTCGCTTTTCGATCAAATGCCGTTCGTAGGCGTCGAGGAGCCAGAAGATGCTTCCGAGCAGGACGAGGCCTGCGGTTATTTCAATGCCGCCGTATTTCTTGAATGGAGTCCATGCCGCCGTTGCAATGTCGGTGACGCCCTGTGCAAGCCATTTTGCTATGCCGAGCGCGAGCCTACCGAGCAGCCTGCCGGTCAAGACCAAGAGGCTGCGGAGGCATCTGGCGATGAAGGCAAGCGCGATGATGTGGATCGGCTTCCCGGGTACGTGAGACGGTTTCGCCCGCAGATTTAAGGGGGCGGTTGGGCGTGGGTGGACAGCATACAGTTGGGCGGGTGCCGGTGGCGGCGCGGGAGGTGCGTGGAAAGCGGGCTGTGGCGTGGACGTCCGTACCGATGCTACCTGCGGGCTGGACGGCGTTGGGGGTCTTGGCTTTGGAGCAGATGGGTCTTCGACGCTATTGGCGAACCTCGGGAGGGTATTCTCCCATTCTTTGGCGGTCGGTGGGGCGAAGTCCTGAAAAGCGCGCGTGAACATGGAGCGCAGGTCGGGGTGGAGGCGTGCGAAATGCGCGGGGGTCTCTCCGGGGGGATGGTATTTGGCCACGTCGCTATAGGGCCAGCGTCTAGCCTTTATGTTGTCGTTAGGGGTGATGTTGGTGAGGAGGTCGCCGGTGGGGTTGAAGGCTGGGCCGGTATCAAAGGGGTGGCCGCCATCAAGGAGCAGCTGGAAGATGTGGATGGCGAGGACGAAATTGTCGTCATCCGGCGTGCGGGGCCCGGCGATTTTGTTGGCTTGGTTGGGGGACGCATAACCGTCGGTGAAGTGTGGTTTGGTAAAGGCCGTGACGAACGGGTGCTGGAAGGCGTCTGCGTCAACGAAGGTTACTTGGCGGTGATCGTTTGAGACGAGGATGTTGTTTGGATTGAGGTCGGAAAAGACGATGCCGCGCTGGTGCATGCGATTGAGGTAGTGTGCAATGATTGCGGCGATGCGTACGGCTTTTGCGTTTGCTAGGCCGTTTTGAGTGCCGTTTCCATTGCCGATACGACCCCCGGCATCGCTGGTCAGCTTTCTCAGTACGTTATGGCCGGTGACGTGGCGCATCGTGATTCCGGCCAGCGTTGAGAGGTGCTGGACGCTGGACGGATGCTTGATGGTGAAAAGGACTTCAATCGGCCAGGTTACGAATGGCAACGCATCCGGTTGTGAGAGTTCTGCATATTTGGAGGTGAGATGCGCAAGGCTGTTAAATGCATCGGGTTTTAAAAGGGATTTGGCTTTAGGGTTATAGATCTTGGCGACGCGGGTTTCGCCTGCGTGAGGCTTCAGCGTGAAAATGCCGCCTTCTCCGCCTGATGCGTTGGCGAGCGGTTTGTCGATTTCAAATTGGGTCCAAATGTCATCGCCGTGAGGTTGCACGCGGCAACCCCAGTAAACCGTCTCCATTTCGCGCAAGCTCCCGTGTTGCTTCCGCGCGCAAGCGGATGCAGCAATTCATCATTGGTGTTTGATGAGATGGACGGGTGATGATTATTCAGGGTGGGGGGAAAGTCTGGCGCAATGGAGTTTGGAAATCACTGAAACAGCGGAGTGAGTAAGGAGTGAAAGCATTGTATTTGCCTCGGAATTAGCGCATGTCCTGCTTTCGACGCTTGCGTTTTTTAATGTTTCGCAAGCTCCGGTGATTGGAACTCTCACTTATGCTGGTGATATAATCAATGTTTGAATCCGTATGCGCATTGTCTGGTACCGGATATTTCTGTGGATGAGTGGTGGGGCATTCAATTGCGTTGGCGGGTTGACCGATTTGGTTGGTTTTTCGGTCAACCGATCTACGGGTGTTTTTTGCGAGAGTTGGGGCGGGCTCCTTGATTGCGCCGATGGGGCCGCGCCATGGAGCGTTGAATTTCTGCTCCAGTTTGGCGACGCGGATGTCTTTTGAAAGCTGTGAAAGTTTCACCTCACCGTTGGCATCACGGATGACGTGACCTTGCCCCTTCCCTTCCAGCCGCAGGCCGTTGGCGGCAAGGGCTGAACCGAGTTCATCCCATGACCTGGAGGCGTTGAAGAGATCGATGATGCGAGGACGTTCGGCGGCGATCGTGTTGAGGTTCCATTTCCTGGGCGGGGAAGGTTGGCGTTTTCTGCGGGCCAGCTGATACTCGGGATCACGGGCGTTGGGTGGCTGTTGCGATAGCTCCTTGGTGTTGTGGCGGCCGGGCACGAAAAGCAAACCATGGGCCTTGGCCTGACGGGCAAGGCTTGTCTCAAGGCGCACCCAATCCTGTTGCCGGTTCCAGGCTTTCGTGGTGTCGGGATGCACGCGGTTGATGACGACATGGACGTGGGCATGGCGGGTGTCGTCATGGGCGATGACGACGCGCTGGTGGTCGGAGAGGCCGAGGTCGGCGCAGGTGTCAGCAACGATGCGCCGCTTGAGATCTTCGCTGGGGTTTTCGTCCGGTGTCCAGCTGATGACGAAGTGATAGACCGGCGATTTGCAGCGGCGGGATTTGTTGGCGGTGGCGCGCATGATGCGCATGGCTTGTTTGGGGTCGCGCGTGATGAGGTTGTGGGTATCGACCCAGAGAACGCGATCCTTTTTGGCGAACGCCCGTTCGTCCGTTCGGCCGTTCTCCGGTTCGGGTGTGCGGGGCCCGTTGAGGAGGTAGCTGGTTATGCCCTTGAAGCCGCGTCCTGCCTTGGGAATTTTTCCGATCATGATGTCTGGTTGAATCCGGAGTTCGCTCGTTTGAACGCCGTGGCGTTCAGGCGTTCGGCGGGAGGGCAAACGCCACTAGGTCAGGACCTTCAAAGCGGCGGTGTGCACGGTGGCCGCGGCTTGCTGGACCGCATGGAACACGGCCAAAACCTCATTTCGGGAAACTGGGACCAACCCGGTGTTGGCCTGGCGGGCGATCTGGTTCAGGTTTGTTCCGATCTTGCGCAGGTGGACGTGCAGCGTGTTGATACCGGCGATCAACTCGTCGGTCTGGCGTGATTTTTCAGGGCGCGGTGGCGGGGGTTTCTGGCCGGCGATGGCGGACATGACCAGCGTGCGGACCATTTGTGCCTCTGTCGAGCCATGGGCGGCGCAGAGGGCTTTGAAGGCTGCGAGTTCGTCGTGGGTCATGTAGGTTCGCACGCGGTTGGTGCGCAACCTGGAATCGGGTTCGTTACGTGTTGCCATTTATCGGAGCCCCCCCGGCACTGAGGGGCAAGCAAGCGCGCTTGAGGCCAACGGCCGAGGTGCGCGATTTTGGGGCCAAAGTGGCCCCAAAAGACTTGCTTGCTCCCGTGGGGAGAAGGATGCCTGAGTGCGACAACGCTTTCCAGTAGGTGGAAGGGTTATGCCCAGAAGTGCTGCGGTGCCTTCAGCGTGGCATCCGCAGGCGGGGACGTGCCGCCCCCCTGCCCTCCCGGCTGAAAGAGCAGCACGTGGCTCCTTGCGGGCTGATGCGCGGGGATCTCCGCAGGCTCTGTGCGAGATCAGGCTTCTCCCCACCCATTATCTGCAGACTGTTCTGCGGAGGGTCCCAGCGGGCCGTGGACGGAGCGAAGGAGTCACTTACAGGGGATTGCGGGCGGGAACGGTTGCACCATGCGCACTGTTCGCGCCGGACGATGGTCTGGCGTTCTGGCGTTCGGACGCCATGGAGGTGAAACGCCATCTTCGCGGATGGGGCGCGGGCGACGTCAGACCATGCGCAGTCGCCGTTTGCGCTTGGGGGTTGAAGGTGGCGTTTGCTCGGCTTCCGGTTGGTACGGGCGGCATGACGCGCTGCGATTAGGTTCACAGCGGATTCGAATGTGTAGAAGCTAACGGAAGTGTTACAAATTTCGGGACTCGCAGCTGGCGCAGATGGTAAGCAGCGACCGCGAGATGACATTCAGAAAGAGCCAGATAAACCGATCGGACTAGCCAGACTTGATCAGTTTTCTGGTTAGAGAAATGAAACGACTAGTTGGATTACCGTAAGCCTCCGGTGAAGGGCATCTTATAGTGGGACCGCGCTCGCTACCTTGGTGACCCGGACGTTGCCTCCCGACTTATCCCCTTGAGCAATCCCGATCATTATGGTCCACGCGGCACCGTATTTTATGTTATACCCTAATCACTCGAGGGGGGCGCGCAATGACACTTGACGTTAGAGGAAGTTTGAAAAATACAAAGCTCAGCAAGAATCCGCTTGTTGTCTTTGAGGAACTATTCTCCAACGCAATAGATGCCTTCCTTATTCGTAAAAGCATAGATGCGAACAGTGGCCCGCTTGGAGTAGAACTCGTTGTCGAGATTGAACCAAAAGATCTTCTAGGCGATTTGGAAGATTTGTCGATCACCTGTAAGGACAATGGGTCCGGATTCGCAGATGATCAGGCAGAGGCTTTCCTTACGAAGGATACCTCATATAAGGACGATCTTTTGATCCCTGGTATTGGACAATGCAAGGGCTCGGGGCGCATTCAGTATTTCCATCACTTTAGCCAAATGATGATATTGAGCGGATTTGAACGCGACTTTGTACGATACAAGCGCACACTGGCCTTCTCTGAGGGACAAAAACAAATCGACTATGGCCAATTTCGATCTACTCCAGACGAAGATGTTGAAATTGGGTCCACAATAACCTTGCGGGGCCTGCGAGACAATGTTCGAAACAGAATATTCGGAAACAAGCCACTCTCGCATATATTCACTGCAAAGGTTCTTAAGAACCATTTGCTCGTTAGTGCTATGCGACGACTGGTAAGTTTGTCGCAGGAACTAGGTGAGTTTGATGTTCAAATTAAAGTTGCTGTGCTTGACAAGAATGGGGCGCGTTCAGAGCAAACCGAATCTCTCCGCTTTGATGATATTCCCGATCTGACCACTTCCTGTTGCGTTAGGGTGCATGAAATCGATTCGTCCACGAGATTGAAAACGCCAACGTTTCACGCTTTAACGCTGTCTCACTATAAGCTTACAGCTCAAGATTATGATCTACCATCCAATTACCTTGCGCTATGCGCGAAATCGTCTCCTGCTAAATCAATAACGAGCCGTTATCTCCGATCAAAAACACTGCAAAATCGACCGCTCGATGGTAACTACCATGTCATAATGGTAGAGGGTCGTCTGCTCGATGATTCTGTGAACGAGCAGCGCGACGATTTTGATATTCCTGAAAAACTACAGGATAATGATCTGTTCGAACAGAGCCGCATATCGCTTGAGCAAATTTACGAAGCCATTGATGACGTCATAAATGAGTTTGTTGCTCCGCCTGACTGGAGCAAAGATGAGATCATAAAGAATGTGAGCGCCAAGTTTGGAATATCGGAGGCAATGCTGACGGAGACCGATACTCGAATACGCTTTGGAGACACTCCCACAACGGTAGCAAAACGCGTCTTAGGAAAATATCAAGATACAGCCATATCGGAAACAGCTAAGATCTTCGATTTAAAAGAAGCTATCCTCAGCGTGGATCCCAGCTCGGACGAATTCAGGGAAAAAATCAATGAAATTGCTTGGAGGCATACGTCCACGCTTCGCTCCATTGATATGGCAAACCTTTCTCAGCTTGTCGTTCGCCGCGCAGCAATTGTTGAGGTGCTTTCACTAGCCTGCAACAGGCTCCTTCGTGTCCAGGAGTCTAAACAGAGAGTCCGAAGGAATGATGAGAAGATCATTCACAGCATATTTTTTCCAATGCGAAAGGATAGCACCCAAGTTACGGATCATGATATCTGGCTGTTAAGCGAAGAATATCAATACTTTCAGTACATCGCATCCGATGTGCCGCTGGCTAATATTGCATGGGAGGATGGAGGAACTCTGTTTGAGGACGATATAGATAGCGCACTAACTGCTCTTATGGCCAAGAATGAAACGGAAAACGCTGGCAAACGTCCGGACATTGCAATTTTTGGAAAGGAAGGGGCGGCGATTATTATTGAGTTCAAATCCCCAGGTGTCAGTTTGGACGACCATGTTGCAGACTTAATGGAATATTCTCAACTTCTTGCGGCGAAGTCTCGTGGTCGCCTCAAGCAGTTTTATGGCTACTTGATTGGTAACACGATAAATCAGAATCGTCTGAGAGGTTATAAAAGGTTCCCAAATGGAAAAGGTTACTTTGGGACGGAAGCGGTCGTGGAACATAATACAAGCAACCCGCTTGGGGAGCTATATTCAGAAATTCTATTTTACGATGAAATAGTCAAGCGTGCCACTGATCGGTTGTCTGTATTTAAGAAGCGACTGAGCGCGGCAAATCCCTATGAGGCTCACCTTTAAACTAGCTTCACGGTTAAGGCCGCCTACCAGGTTCGTTAATATCTGATGAAACAAACCGGTTCTAGCGCTGGCCTAATGTAGCGACCTTGGAGACACTTACAGATGATGGGCTGGGCTGCTAGGCGACCTTCAGCGGAGGTGCAGGCTACATCGCATTTCAATATCAGGTAAGGAAGGTCATGGGTTATACGACTGAACCTATGACCCTCCGGTGGTAAGTGGGTGTGGATGTATTGCTCATCGGCGCGACACAGTATTCGTCTTTGCTGTGTCGCCTTTCAGACATTTGGGGTTATTCAACGGTCTTTGTCGTTTCTGCATTCTGTGTCGCTTTCACACATTCGGATTTGTGTGACGCCCAGTCCACTATTTCGGAATCTAGGCAATGCCCGCGCGACTGACGTCGCTTTAGACGTCAAGTGAACAAAGAACTTCATTTCGCATCTCCGGTAAGTGACTTACTTCACCCGTTTGATCTCTGAATAATCGCCGGTTGTTTTGAGCGTAAGCGTTACGGCTTCCGTACCTCTATTGCGCCAAAACCAACCGTGGCTACCGTCAAACGGTGCGATTAGGGTTCCTTCGTCCTTTTCGACACCGCGGTCTTTGCTATAGCTCGTTGTTGCGTTGGGGTTTCCCGTAGGTTCACCGTGAGTGTCGTGGTTGACTTTGCCAGTAGCGCTCCAAGAGTAGGAGATCTTTTGTCCCTTGGTCAGAGTTGTCTTGACCTCGGCACCTTCACCCGGCTGTAGGGTCAAGGTTGTTTCGTCCTTCCAAGCGGATTGGGCGTGCGCCGTACTGATTATTAAGTTCCAGAGGGTTGAGCCGCGTGGGCGAGTTATGTTGTCTTCGGCAGCTTCATTTTGCAGCTGGACCTTAATTTCACCCATCTGTTTGAGCCCTAATATTTTTCCGGTCCCCGTGGGATCTATGCCATACTCTGCGGGCAGAATGACGGTTAAAAGCAAAGCGGCGGCAGTCACTGCTGCGAGAATGGTGGAGCGCATGAGCTGGCGAGATGTTGGCAGTTCGGCGCGAGTGGGAATATCGGTATTATACATTAGATCCTCCTTGAGCGATGAAGTAGCCGGTGAGTTGCATTCCAACCAGCACGAAACCTGCGGTCAGCATGATTACGTTGACGCTATATGCGTGCCGGAAAAATCCTTCAGAGCGACGCCAGTAGCCCATCAAAATCAGAATGGTGCCAAGTGCGAGAAGTTGGCCAAGTTCGACTCCGACGTTGAATGCAAGAAGATTGGGAAGTAGGCCGTCGGGCGAAAGTTCGAATTCTTGGATTTTTGTCGCGAGACCAAAACCGTGGAAGAAACCAAAAACTAACGGGGCGACTTTGGTATTGGGCTGAAAACCAAACCAGCGTTGATAAGCGCCCAGGTTGTCGAGGGATTTGTAGACAACGGACAACCCTATGATCGCGTCGATCAAATACGAGCTGACGTTCGTGCCGAAGTAGACACCAGCAAGCATCGTCGTCGAATGCCCAATTGCGAAAAGGGTGACGTAAATGCCGATGTCCTTCATTCGATAAAGAAAGAAGATCACGCCGAACAGGAACAGTAGATGATCGTATCCTGTGACCATATGTTTGGCGCCGAGGTACATGAAGGAGATCAAATGAACGCCACTGATCTCCTGAATATAGCCCTTATCACCGGTGGCAACGCCGTGAGCAATTGCGGCTTCTCCAAGGCCAACTGTGAATAGGAGAGAGAGTGTGATAGTGAGCGTGGTTGTTGCCTTGTGCACAACAGGCAGGATTGGTATGCCCTCGCGCAGCGAAGTGTCAGATATCATTTCTCACCTTCATTGCATTGGAAGGAGTTTCGGTGCGAGAGGAAAGCGAAGCTTTCGATTCCGGCCATCAACCTTCCCCCTCTGTTGATCGCGCTTCTCATATGACGATAAGCGCGTGAAAGTGGTTGAAGCAAATGACCATGACATCGCAAGGGAGCGGCCACACTTTGTAACAGGGGCTACACGCGGGAGACAAAATCCGCGGCGCAACCTTCGAGACTGGAAGTGTGTTTCTAGGGTGACTGGAATTAAGCTGGGGACAAGAGTTATTATGTTCGGGAAATCACTTCGCAATTCATTCTGTGGTGAAATTAACTAACCGCGTTCACCACAAGGAGCCCCAAACTCATTACTAGAAATTCAGAATGGCATCGCACTCCACTTTGCGATTTGGCCTTTTCCTTGGACGACTTTTATGATGAGGGCGCAAAGGATCAATTTGGGCACGGCGAAAGTTAAGCGTATAGTCGCGATATGAGGGTATTTGCCGTCCCTCCCTTGTCCACATTCAAGTTTGCGCAATAAAAACTCGATCGCGAGAACAGGCTTCGTGCGTTGTCGATATATCAAAAAATGTGCGAGGGTGGATTGGCAAGTTTCAGTCGATTGCCAATGGAAGCGATAGGGTCACCGACAAGCCGTAGGGTGCCCGATTTGTCAGACTAATATCCCCGCTATGGGCGCGTACGATCGTCTGAGCCACGGTAAGCCCCAGTCCATGCCCCCCGGTATCCATGTTGCGCGAGGACTCGATCCGATAAAACGGGGAGAAGACGCGTTCTTGCTCGGATGTCGGTATACCCGGGCCATCGTCGTCCACTACAACAACAGCGAGACCGGTTCTTACGATTACGCTTGTGCGTGCCACGTTACCGTACCGCACGGCGTTCTGAAGGATATTGGTAAAGGCGCGTTTGAGAGCAAGCCGCCGTCCCTTGACTATGACCTTTCTGTTTCCTGATAGCGACGCCGTCGCCCCCATATCGCAAAGTTCATGAGTAATCGTATCCAGAACAGCAACAAGATCAAACGTCTGCGTAGGTTCATCCAAGCTTTCGCCTCTTAGAAAGCCCAAAGTAGCATCGATCATTCCCTCCATGTCATCAAGGTCGGTAAGGGCGCCCGTCTTGAACTGTTCGTCTTCGAGGTTTTCAAGTCGTAGTCTAAGCCGCGTCAATGGTGTCTGCAGGTCGTGTGAAATAGCAGCAAGTGTCTGAGTTCGATCTTTAATGAGCTTGTCTATCCGCTCTTGCATTTCATTGATGGCTTCTCCAAGCTCTCGAACCTCTTTTGGGCCGTCTTCAGGTACAGGCAAGTGCTCCATGCTGGAAAACAGTTGGTGGGATGCTTGCGTCAACCTGCTCAACGGCTTCGTTAGCCAACGGGCCATCAGCACGGAGATTGCAACGGTGCCTAGGGCAAATATCAGCAATGATAGCCAGTAACTCGGTGAATCATATCGGGAAACCGTAAAAGTGACCTGACTGATGTTGACCCAGCTCTTATCCTCGAGCTGCATCGAGATGAGGACGAAGTGGGCGTGAGGTGCTTTTCGATGCTCCTTGCGCGCTTCGGGATCGTCTTCGCTGATTCCGACCACCAAGCCATGCTCTCCAAGCTCTGGGTGGCGGGAGAGGAGTTCGCTGCGCAACTTTTTAGTTGATACGGCCGATGCGCCGCCGGAGGTAGCTAAGGGCCGCAAGCTCCAATGAATCTCGATTGCGCCCCCAGATAGAGAGAGAGCGGCGGAATCGCGTTCGTTCTGAGGCAAGCGTAAGAGAACACGTTTGAGAAACAGCAAGCGTTCCGCGAGCCGCGTCGTGTTGACTGTGCGCGTTTCTCGCTCGATGGCGTATTCATATACACTGTGACTGGCAAACAATACGGTTCCAAATCCGCACAAAAGTACGAGAATTGTTCTGCCCGCTATAGTATCGGTAAGCCATTTCATGTGCGGCTTACATCTGGGACAAACATGTACCCGGCGCCGCGCACGGTTTTGATGAATTGATCATTCTCGTCTGTACCGAGCTTGCGTCGAAGTCGGCTTATTTGCGTGTCGATGCTGCGGTCAAATCCGGTGCCTACGCGATTGCGGCCCAGTTCGAGAAGTGCATCTCGGGAGAGTACCCGCTGCGGTGCCTCCAAAAACGCCATGAGTAGATCGTATTCTCCTGCTGAGAGATCAACAACAACGCCGTCTGGATTCATGAGTTCTCGCCGAAATGTGTCAACACGCCAACCGCTGAAGGACATTGTTCGGTTGTTTCTGGGTAGGATGCTACCGGGAGGATTGGCCGTTCGTCTCAGAACGGCTTTCATTCGAGCTAAAAGCTCGCGAGGATTAAATGGCTTAGTAAGATAGTCGTCAGCGCCCATCTCTAGCCCGATAATGCGATCCGTTTCTTCGCGCTTTGCCGTGAGCATTATGATGGGCACAGAGTAAGTTGCTCGAATTCCCCGACACAAATCGAGCCCGTCCGCTCCGGGTAACAAAACGTCGAGAATGATGATGTCAATATGTTGGGATGTAAGAGCGTCATAGAGGCTGCGCCCATCACTCGCAGTTGCGACCGAGTAGCCGTGACCTTTGAGAAACCCTGTTAGAAGCTGTCTAATTTCGCGGTCATCATCCACAACGAGGACGCGAATAGGAGCCGCGATGGCGTTCGCCTGATCCGATGTAGAAGTAGGTGTTGCTTCTATGCTCATGGCCTTCGTGTATTCGGTTTCTGGGTGACGATCGTGCGAATTCCCTGTGCATACGGTGCTTTACACTTTGCCATCCTCAGATTGCTCATATTTTTCTTGATTGTTACAAAGTGTGGCGCTGCGACGACTTCATGTATAGCGAATGGCAATAAACTGCGGCAGAAATCGCCCAGATTCGTTGCTTGATCGGTTGAAGCCAATTTCCTGCGGTATTTCCGCGTTGACAGTTCGTCGGCAGCTGGCTGATATTTCGTGTATGGGGTCTTTCGCGACTACCCCGTGAGGCATCAGCCCAAAGATCGCGTCCCGAAGCCTTCTACAAGGAGGAGAGGACGCCTATGCCTTCCCCAACGGAAATGACCAAGATGGAACTTGGGCGCATGCCTGAGACCCATTCCACGCCGACATTTCGTGAGGCCCTGGGGATCTGGGCACGTATAGGCCTACTTTCATTCGGCGGTCCAGCAGCGCAGATCGCGTTGATGCACAGAATTATTGTAGACGAGAAGCGATGGCTCAGTGAGCCGCAATACCTGAATGCTTTGAGTTTCTGCATGCTTCTCCCTGGACCTGAGGCGATGCAACTCGCGACTTATGCGGGCTGGCGACTTCATGGCGTCGTCGGAGGCCTAGCGGCAGGCCTTCTCTTTGTGCTCCCCGGTGCTGCGGTTGTTTTAGCGCTGTCCATGATCTACGCAGCGTATGGAAACGTTGCCATCGTTGAAGCCGTATTCTTAGGTGTCAAAGCGGCTGTTCTGGTGATCGTGATCGAGGCGCTCTTGCGGATATCAAAGCGTGCTTTGACACGGGGGCTGCACTGGGCACTCGCTGGAATTTCCTTCGTGGCTATATTTTTCCTCGGGCTCCCGTTCCCACTAATTATCGCCATCGCCGCCGCGATTGGTTTCCTAGAGGGACGGGGAGCGCCGGAAGCGACGCTTGACCAGACGCGCGTATCCGTTTCCGTTTGGCATACGCTTGGCGTCGTAACCATCTGGCTTGCGATTTGGATAGCACCCCTTGCCGTGGTCACGGCGATTGTCGGTGGTGACCATGTTTTGGCGCAACTCGGTTGGTTTTTCTCGAAGCTTGCACTCGTGACGTTTGGCGGCGCCTACGCGGTCCTCGCTTACATGGGGCAAGACGTCGTCGCGCATTACGGTTGGCTGCAGGCTGGTCAGATGTTGGATGGACTCGGCCTAGCGGAGACAACGCCCGGACCCCTTATCCTCGTCACTGAATTCGTCGGCTATCTGGCCGCCTACACTCACGGTGGCGCGCCGCCCGTTGGTATGGGGATGGCCGGCGCCGTTGTTGCACTATGGGCAACCTTTGTGCCGTGCTTTCTGTGGATCTTTGCGGGCGCTCCCTACATTGAGTGGATTATTGCTCAGCCGCGGCTGCGCGGCGCGCTCTCTGCGATCACTGCGGCGGTGGTCGGAGTGATATTGAACCTTGCCGTATGGTTCGCACTGCACGTTTTCTTCCGGAACGTTGAACTCGTTCATGCTGGGCCGCTCAAGCTTTGGCTTCCGGATTTTGCAACGCTCGATTGGCGGGTTGTCCTGCTTGCAGGGATCAGCGCATTCCTGCTCTTGCGACGTCATTGGGGGATCGCGTCGGTTCTGGGTGTCGCGTCCATTCTGTCGGTTATCATTCGGCAGATTGGGATTTGAGGGTATCAAGACATGCAATCTCCGTGGAGAAACTTTCATCATGCGTGCAATCCCTCCGGGCATAGGTCTGTGTGGGTGATGGTTGCGCTTTCCACAGCACTTTTTGCAAGTGCGCTTCCGAACGTGGCGCACAGCGAGGACGCGGCGACTTTTGTCGTCAAACAAATGACTCTCAAGACCGCTCTCAAGCTTGCGAAGGCCACCCTGGAAGCCTGTCGGAAAGAGGGATTTCAGGTCGCAGTGGCGGTAAGCGACAGGGCCGGCATTCCACAAGTCGTATTGCGGGATCGCTTTGCCGGTCCCCATACGGTCGATGTTGCGATCAATAAGGCCTGGACAGCGGTGTCGTTCCGTCAGGATACGCTCAGCTTCGCGCTAGCCACCGCAGAACCCGCCCATGCTGGCCCGAGACATTTCAAAAATGTCGTCGGTGTGGGAGGTGGCGTGCCTGTCGATGGCGGTGGGTCCATCCTCGGCGCGGTCGGTGTGTCCGGAGCACCGGGTGGTGAAGCAGACGATCGCTGTGCGCGCGCTGGTCTGGCCGCAATACGTGACGACATCGAATTCTGAGCGTTGATTTCGATCGCGAAGTTGAGACACGCGCTTTTTACGTCCGCAAACAACGGTGTGCATGGTATTCTTATTAAATGCTGACACCGCTTATCAACGTCACGTATCGCCGTCTTTTCTCAGCCCAGGTCATCGCATTGCTCGGCACGGGTCTGGCCACGGTGGCGCTCGGATTGCTGGCTTATGAACTGGCCGGGGCCGATGCTGGAATCGTTCTCGGTACGGCGCTCGCGATTAAGATGGTGGCGTATGTGTGTGTTGCGCCGATCGCCAGCGGATTTGTCAATATGGTGCCGCGGCGCTCCCTCTTGATCACGCTCGATCTTGTGCGCGCAGCGATTGCGCTGTCGCTTCCGTTCGTCGACCAGGTTTGGCAAATTTATATTCTAATTTTTCTGTTGCAGTCGGCTTCCGCGGTTTTCACCCCGACGTTTCAGGCCGCCATCCCAGACATTTTGCCTGATGAACGAGAATATACCGAGGCGCTATCGCTCTCCCGGCTCGCCTACGATCTTGAGAGCCTCATCAGCCCGCTCTTAGCAGCGAGCTTGCTGTTGTTGATTGATTTTCATTGGCTCTTTGGTGGCACAGCGGTTGGCTTCATCGTCTCGGCGCTGCTTGTGCTCTCAACCGTGCTTCCTCCGGTGATTTACAAGGAGGGTAAGCTAGGGTTCTGGGAGAGAACCACGCGCGGCATCCGAACGTATCTATTGACGCCGCGCTTGCGTGGGTTGCTCGCGTTGAATATGGCTGCGGCCGCCGGTGGCTCCATGGTTATCGTCAACACTGTTGTCTACGTGCGTACCGCTCTGTCGGGAAGCGAGGCTGACGTCGCGCTCGCTTTGGCGGTGTTTGGAGCGGGTTCAATGGCAACGGCGCTGACCTTGCCAAGATTGTTGGACCATGTGGCTGATCGCGCCGTTATGTTGATCGGCGGCTTCGGAATAGTGACAGCGCTTCTCATCATGTGCGGAATCGCAACGCTCTCTTACGTCGAGTGGTGGCCTTTTCTTTTGGCGTGGCTCTTAATTGGCATTTCATATTCCGCGGTTCTTACGCCGAGTGGCCGGTTGCTGCGACGCTCTTCGAATGATACGAACCGTGCCGCGGTTTTTGCAGCTCAGTTCGCTTTATCCCATGCGTGTTGGCTCATAACCTACCCACTCGCGGGCTGGCTTAGCGCATACGCGGGTTGGCCGACTACATTTCTAGCTATGGCGATAGTTGGTGGCGCAGGCGTCGGTTTGGCCATTGCCGTATGGCCTGCGAATGATCCCGAAGTGATTGAACATGATCACGCGGACCTTCCTGCCGGCCATCCCCATCTCATTGCTGGCAATATCATGGGCTCCAGGCATCGGCATGCGCATCGGTTTGTCGTTGACGAGTATCATCCCAGGTGGCCAGAGAAAATATAGCTTATGTGGGATAGCGTACTGGGCTTCCTTGTTGATATTCAAAGCATCATTCGAGAAAGCGTTGCCTCGGATGTGCGCGAATTCTCGCAGAACCCAAGCAACTGGCCCAGTCTCGCGCTCGTTCTGCCCTTAGGAATCGCATTTGGTGCCGTCCATGCCCTAACGCCCGGCCACAGCAAGACGGTTCTTGCATCCTATCTTGCGGGATCATCAGCGAAAACACTTCGTGGTGTCGGAATTGCTTCGGTACTTTCATTTGTGCATATCGGAACCTCTGTTCTGATTGCGGTGCTGGCTTTACCGATCGTCGAACGCTCACTTGTCGGTGCCGGTCGTGCTCCCCTGCTTGAGGATTTAAGCAGGGGGTTGATTGCAATTATCGGAATCTGGATGATTGTTCGTGCAGTTCGCGCTGTGCCTCACAGACATTCAAATGGCGCGCTGTTTGGTCTGGCCGCAGGGCTCGTTCCGTGCCCGCTCACGCTCTTTACAATGACATTTGCAATGTCTCGTGGCGTGCCGGAAGCGGGTATCGCCTTTGCATTCGCGATGATGTTGGGCGTCGCCACCACGTTATCGACCTTCGCGCTGTTGACCATTTTGATCCGTGACCGCTTTACGCGGGTGATGGACAAATACGGCTCCAGGATTGCGGGCACAGGCCGAATTTTGGAGGCGAGCGCCGGCGTCCTTCTCGTCGGTATTGGCCTTGGGGCACTTGTCATTCGCTAATCTGCAAGCCCGCATAAGCTCGTACGCGCTGCAAACCATATTTTGGTTCAGCTGTAACAGAGTGAAACAATCCAGAAAAAGCGTTGCAATAATAGTCACGCATCATCGCGCTTATTCGAGGTGATGCGATCTTGGGGGAATTCGCTGAAATAGGTTTCGTGGTGGCACGTTGCGTTTCGAGTAGCCGTCCTTCCTAAGAAACGGGAGAGGAAGTGAGTTTCCAAACGAATGTAGTGCGCGGACGCAACCTCTCTCCGACGCATTACCGCTGACAAGCGACTGCACAATCCTTGATCTTGAGAAAGGCGATATATCAGTTCTTGACAGCATTTTTATCGAAGATTAACGAACCCCTACCGGGGGATAGTAGATGATCCTCGGAGTCATCATGGGGCTGTATCGATCGACGCGGCATGTAGTTATTTTTGTATAGAGGAATCAACAAGATGACTGAAAATATGCCGTGAATTCTATGGGGGTGACACAAGAGTTCTGCGCCCACAACAAAGGTGAGTGTCTGCCTTCTATCCCCCCCTATGGGTTTTGTTGGGATCCGATTATGAAACACGAAAAGAGAAAGTCTGATGGCGCGAAAGAAATCGAGAGCCGTGATCGCAACGGTCACAGACACCAAAGTCACCCTGGAATCATAAGGCGGCTTCGTCGAGCTGAAGGGCATCTTCGTAGTGTCATTGCAATGATCGAAGAGGGGCGTGCGTGCCTTGACGTGGCACCTCAGCTGCAAGCCGTGGAACAGGCGCTAGCGAACGCAAAGGTCGAATTCATCCGGGACCATATTGATCACTGCCTCGGAGAGGCAGGATCAAGCGCTGCGCATCAAGTTGTGAATGAGTTGAAGGCGATCACAAAATACCTTTGAGACGATTTCAACGGAGTCGTTGGGTGTCCAGCGACGGGGGGCTTTTCGAATGCCATCGGTGGAACGCATATGCGGACTTGCAGTGATGCTAACAGCGTTAGGGGTTGGGGGCTGTAGCCCATCCGACTATGGGCTGCCAAGGAATGTCGGGTCGCCCCTAGGTCCTGGGGCAACGGATCGAGATTTGCCTCGACGTGAGTGGCAGCCCGAAATCGAGCCTATTGCCGGTTCGTCAGCGATACATCCAAAAGTTGGGCTGTTGTCACTGAACGAAGCCGTTGGGCGGGTCGTCCACCACAGTCCAGCCTTAAAGGCTGCTTTCGTGGAAGTGCAAGCGAAGCGCGGCGAAGAATTGCAGGCTTCTGTGAAGCCGAATCCTGACCTTAAGATTGATATTGAGGATTTTTTGGGAGCGGGCAGAAGGTCTGGCTTTGAAAGTTCTCAAGAGACGGTTTCCATAGTCCAGCTGTTTGAGTTCGGAGACAAGCGCGTCAAGCGGTTGCGCGCGGCAAGTCTCGATACGGCGGTCTCCGGCTGGGAGCTTGAGACAACACGCGTGAAAGTTATCTTGATGGCTGTGCAAGCATACGTGGACGTGCAGGCAGCTCAGGAGCGGATTGTTGTCTTAAATAAAGCCATTGTTCTCTCGGAGAAAACCGAGGAAGCGGTGAGAAAGCGTATCAATGTTGGAAATACGAGCCCAATCGAATTGGATCGGGCTAAGGTTAGCACAGCTCGAGCCCGAGCGGCGATCAAGAGCGAAGAGGCGCGCTTCAATGCTAGGCGATTGCGGCTATCAGCGTTGTGGGGCTCAACGAGACTTGATTTTGACCGAGTTGCTGGAAAGCTTGGAAATGGTGTGCGTGTGCCGCCAACCGAACGAGTCCTCGCATATATTGACAATAACCCTTTAATTGCTCGGTGGTCTGACGAGATCGGACGCCGATCTGCCGTACTGGATGTAGAAGTCGCAAAGTCAGTAAGGGACTTTTCTGTGGGCGCCGGCGTTAGGCACTACGCGGACACCGATGATGCGGCCGTAGTCGTTTCCATATCCACCCCACTGAAAATCTTTGACACGAACGCTGGGGCGATTACGGCTGCCGAGCAGCGTGTAACGAAAGCCGAATACGAGCGTGATGCGGCTAGGGTGGAACTGACGGGATCAGTAGCCGAGGCGATGAGTATGCTTTCGGTGGCGGCAGCTCAGGTGCGCTCGCTTGCTCAAGAAGTGCTGCCAGCTGCCGAAAGCGCCTATGAGAAAACGCGCAAGGGATACGAGGAAGCGCGTTTTGACCTTTTGAACGTCCTCGACACTCAGCGAACATTATTTGAGGTCCGCCTAGATCTCGTAAACGCCAGGGCCGACTTCGAAAAGGCCAAAGTACAAGTTGAGGCTTTAATTGGTCGCCCTCTAACTGAAATCTAAAATAGCGCGCGTTGCGCGGGCATGGAGACAGGTGAGCATGACGTGGAAAGGCGTTTTGTTTTTATTGGCAACGCTTGGCGCAATTGGAGCGGCTGTAACATATGCCGATCCAGCGCTCGTAAAGCGATTGGTAGGAGAGCAGCCCTCACTCACAAACAGCAGCGAAAATTTACTTTCTGCTATTGAAGGCACTTCCACTGACGAGTTTGAGCGGGGCCCGAATAACGGCAGGTTGCTGCGTTCTGGAAACTTCGCGTTTGAAATAACGATCTTTGAAACGGGCGTACCTCCCGAGTTTCACTGTTACGTGTATGAGAATGAAAAGTTAATTGACCCTAACAATGTCGAAGCACGAGTTGAGCTTGCTCGGCTCGGTGGTGATGTCGATGAACTTACGTTTACGGCGCAGGGAGATTACCTGAAAAGCAGCTCGCCGGTAATAGAGCCACATTCGTTCGACGTTAAAGTTAGCGCGACCTATCAAGGAAAGTCTCATACTTGGACTTACAGTTCCTACGAGGGGCGAACGAGTATCACCGAGGAAGCAGCGGCGGCGTCCGGAATAAGCTTGGAAAAGGCGGGGCAGGCGATAATCGCAGAGACCGTTGAACTGACCGGAAGTGTTGTCTTGAATCAGGATAGGACGACTAGGATTAAAGCACGCTTTCCCGGTGTTGTTCGGAAAGTCACGAAGAACGTAGGGGAACGAGTCAAAGAAGGCGAGATCCTGGCGGTCGTGGAAAGCAACACTAGCCTCAACAACTATGAGGTCAGGGCACCTTTTGATGGAGTAATTCTCGAACGCCTGACCAATGTTGGAGACGTAACCGGGGATTCGCCGATCTTTATGCTCTCAGATTTATCTAGTGTTTGGGCGGAATTCCACGTTTTCTCTCAGGATCTGGATCGCATAAAGCCAGGGCAGAAAATCCGGGTTCGAAACGTCCAAAGCGGCAACGAGACAGAAAGCACTGTTAAGATTTTCACACCCGTTGCTCAGCTTTCAAGTCAGTCAGTGCTTGCGCGAGTGACGCTCGAAAATGGGCATATGCAATGGCGTCCAGGCATGACGATACGCGGTAAAGTCGTCATTGAAGAACATGATGTTTCCTTGGCGGTAAAGACGTCCGCCCTCCAGCGGTTTCGGGATTTTACGGTCGTCTTCGCTAAAGTCGACACAACCTACGAGGTGAGAATGCTTGACCTCGGAATAAGTGATGGCATCTGGACCGAAGTGAAAGGTGGATTGCAACCCGGGACAGAATACGTCACCGAAAATAGCTTCCTTGTTAAGGCAGACGTCGAAAAGTCCGGTGCAAGTCACGACCATTAGGAGCAATCAACGTGCTTGAGCGCATAGTCTATTTTTCCATCGCCCAGCGCTGGGCGATACTCCTCCTCGTAGTAGGTCTTTGTGGCTTTGGTGCCTACAATTTTCAACGCTTACCCATAGACGCTGTCCCTGACATCACAAATGTGCAGGTCCAAATCAACACCGAGGCGCCAGGTTTCTCGCCCTTAGAGTCTGAGCAACGCGTTACATTCCCTATTGAAACGGCGCTCGCCGGATTGCCACGTCTCTCATACTCGCGTTCCGTCTCGCGATACGGTCTCTCACAGGTCACCGTAGTGTTTGAGGATGGAACAGATATCTACTTTGCGCGTCAGCTCGTCAACGAGAGGATTCAGCAAGTCAAAGAACAATTGCCGGATGGGCTTGAGCCTGGGATGGGGCCGATCGCGACAGGCCTCGGCGAGATTTATATGTATACCGTCGAGCCAAAACCTGGAGCAAGGGCACCCGACGGCAGCGAATGGTCATCCACAGATCTGAGAACGTTGCAGGACTGGGTGGTTCGCCCCCAGCTGCGTAATCTACCCGGCGTCACCGAGGTGAACACTATCGGTGGGTTCGTAAAGCAATTCCACGTTACGCCTCGTCCTCACAAACTGCTCGCATTCGGTCTGACAGTGCGGGATGTGATGAATGCATTGTCCAGTAATAACAGCAATGTTGGAGCTGGTTACATAGAGCGTTCGGGCGAACAGTACCTTATCCGCGTTCCCGGCCAAGTCAGTACTTTGGACGAAATCCGTCGCATTATCGTTGCCAATCGGCACGGACAGCCAATCAGAGTTGGTGATGTTGCAGATGTGATCCTCGGAGAAGAACTCAGGACAGGAGCGGCAACTGAGAACGGTAGTGAAGTCGTGCTTGGCACGGTGTTCATGCTTGTCGGAGAAAACAGCCGTAATGTTTCTCAGCTCGTTAACGAGCGGTTGCAGGCTGTAAATAAGAGTCTACCAGAGGGTATAGTTGCTAAGACTATGTACGATCGCACGACCCTTGTTGATCGAACCATCGCGACGGTTGAGAAAAACCTCCTTGAGGGCGCGTTGCTGGTGGTCGTAATTCTATTTTTGTTGCTCGGCAACATTCGTGCCGCACTGATTACCGCTGCGGTGATCCCCATCACCATGCTTATGACAATAAGCGGCATGGTGGAGGCCGGAGTTTCTGGAAATCTGATGAGCCTTGGAGCTCTAGACTTTGGCCTAATAGTAGATGGGGCCGTCATTATCATCGAGAATTGCTTGAGGCGGTTCGGGATGGCGCAACATGAGTTAAAGCGGCTTCTTACAAAAGAAGAGCGGTACAGGCTTGCTGCAGAAGCAACAACGGAAGTTATCAAACCCAGTATTTTTGGAATCTTCATTATCACGGTCGTGTACATTCCTATTTTCGCTCTCACGGGGATTGAAGGCAAAATGTTCCACCCCATGGCGTTTACGGTAGTGATCGCCCTTCTCGCTGCCCTTCTGCTTAGCCTCACCTTCGTACCTGCGGCAGTCGCGATCTTCGTAACCGGCAAAGTTGATGAAAAAGAAAATTTGGTCATGCGAGGTGCAAGAAAGGTTTACGAACCTCTACTTCGTTTTGCACTGGAAAACCGCATTGTGATGGTCGCCGTGGCGGTTGTGCTGGTGGTTTTCGGTGGCTTCCTCGCATCGCGAATGGGATCAGAATTTATCCCTAATCTCGACGAAGGTGATATCGCGTTGCACGCGCTGCGTATTCCAGGTACGAGCCTGTCACAGGCGATCGGTATGCAAACGGCGCTTGAGTCTAAAATCAAGGAATTTCCCGAAGTCGACAAAGTATTCGCGAAGATTGGAACTCCTGAAGTTGCAACCGATCCCATGCCGCCGAGCGTGGCTGATACTTTTATCATGCTAAAGCATCGATCCGAGTGGCCTAATCCAGACAAGCCCAAGGCACAGCTGGTTGCCGAAATGGAAAAGGCTGTTTGGGATGTCCCTGGTAATAATTACGAGTTCCTTCAGCCGATTCAGATGCGCTTCAACGAGTTAATTTCTGGCGTACGTAGCGATGTAGCAGTGAAGGTCTATGGCGATGATTTGGAACAACTAGCTGAAGTTGGAAAAAAACTAGAAGCGATAGTCAAAGGTATTACAGGATCGGCGGACGCGAAGGCCGAACAAGTTACTGGCCTTCCAATGCTAAGCATCCAACCTGATCGTGCGGCGTTGGATAGATTTAATCTCAATGTCACTGATGTACAAAATGTGATCCAAATCGCGCTTGGTGGGCGTACAGTCGGACAGATTTTTGAAGGTGACCGGCGATTTGATTTGGTGGTGCGTTTGCCCGAAACGGAACGTACTGATCTTGAAGCGCTAAAAAGACTGCCGGTGCCAATTCCAGATATTCCGAAGGAATCCAAGACATCTGCTGCGATCCCCAGTTACGTGCCTTTGCAGGAAGTTGCCGATTTTAATGTCATTATCGGCCCAAATCAGATTGCTCGGGAAAATGGCAAACGCAGAATTGTGATAACGGCGAATGTCCGCGGGCGAGATCTCGGCTCCTTTATAGCTGAACTCCAAGGTGCGGTTGATCAAGAGCTGCAGTTACCAGAAGGGTATTGGGTCGAATATGGTGGAACGTTCAAGCAAATGACATCAGCAGCGCAACGTCTGCAGATCGTTGTGCCGCTTGCTCTTCTTCTTATATTTGGTTTGTTGTTCACTGCGTTTAACTCGGTTCGCGCTGCACTAATCGTCTTCAGTGGAGTTCCTCTTGCTCTAACCGGTGGGGTTGTAGCGCTGTGGCTACGCGATATTCCGCTATCAATATCGGCTGGAGTCGGGTTTATCGCACTTTCTGGCGTGGCGGTTCTAAATGGTGTGGTTATGATATCGTTCATCCGCAATTTGATCACGAGTGGTGCTGATCCTGATCAGGCGATCGTAGAAGGCGCATTGACACGCCTTCGGCCGGTACTCATGACAGCACTCGTTGCTTCTCTCGGTTTTGTTCCGATGGCACTCAATATCGGTGCTGGTTCCGAAGTTCAAAGGCCGCTTGCAACGGTCGTCATTGGCGGCATTGTATCCTCGACGATTTTAACGCTGTTGGTGCTGCCAGTTCTTTGCAAGTTATTCGGAATAGGAAATTCTCTCAACTCTCAGGAACAAGGCCGTGAACTGGAACCGCCCTTAAATGCTATCGGGCAAACAACCCCGTCGACATAGCCGCCGGGGTGGGGCGATAATCACTTTCAATTATGAATGGGAAGGTTGGGATGCTTGGAGAGACCAAATGTTCCCTCTAGCAGGAAAGGTCATTCCTTGTGTGTTGACCGTGTTGCTTTTCGCTGCGGAAGGGGCAACACACGAAATCGCTTGGCCTCGGGGTATGTCTCGACAAGTCGGTGTCGGGTCCTGCGCCAAAGGACCCTGCATGAAGCGGACATCGTTTGACGCCTCAGTGCCTCATAAGCACGCTGGTGGGGAGTGGTGCGTCGGTATGGGGGCGGCTGGATACAAGAGCGGAAGTCGGTTCAGCTGCCCTGAGGACGGGCAAAGAAAAGAAAATCGAATGTCGAGATCCCACTGAATCTAAAAAGTCTGCCAGATGGCATTGCGTTCACTTCAATAGCTCATCCGGTGTTTTTGAGAGTAGCCGCAATAAAAGTTGTTATGGGCGTGCTTATGTCCGATCAGGTGCTGGCTGATTACTCAAATTAGTCACGTGTACGGGGGAAAGCGATGTCACCCGCGTGCGTTGCTGGCCTACATGTCGTCGGCACCGGTCGATCATCACGCGGTCGATTTGGGCACGGATTAGACTGTCGAGATAGTCCTTGGTGACTTTTCTCGGTGGGCGTGAAAGCGGCTTCGCGGGCCTCGCCAATCCGTCACGGGCGGTAGAGAGGGCCGTGCGCGTGTCGGACTTTGCCGGAATGGAAAGAGCGGGGAGGATGGGCGGCACCTTCCGCGCGGCCGCCTTCGCGGCGCGCTCTGTGCGCATATCGTTGATGGTTTCCGTGAGGTCGTGCTTGGTGGCGAGGCCCCAACCCATGAGGGCGCGCGTGATAT
>NZ_JAILWT010000014.1:0-31998 GCF_025698805.1 Filomicrobium sp. | reverse complement strand
ACCAGCACTACTGGGTCAACCGCGCACGCGATTTCATCGCCGCCTTCTCCATCATGGTGGCCATCAAACACCCTCCCCAAGCACGCAACCTCGCCTACGTCGCCCGCTACTTGGCGCTGCCCACATCGTTCGAGGACCTGACCAAGCCCGCATACAAAAACAGCGAAACGGCGAAAGTGATTGCCGCCATGAAACAACTGGCCGCAACCGCGAACATCCCATTCCTCGCATCCCAGGCTACCGCCTTGGAGAATGCCCTGTCCGACAACACGCGCCTTGAATCCATCATGGATACCGCACGCCAGTTCTTCACCGCCTTCGACACATCGCCCACCGTGCGCGCAACCCTCGCCACCAGCAACTGGAAGCCCAAGGACCTGCGCTACCGCACCGGCACTTCCATCTACATTTCCCTCAAGCCGGGAGACATCCAGCCCTTCGCCCCACTCATCCGCATCCTCTTCCAGCAACACGCCAACGAACTGATCGACGGATCTTCCGCTAAGCCCGACCAGCTGCCCATCACCTTCTTCCTCGACGAGTTACCTCAGCTCGGTACCATGTCGTCCCTGAACGACCTCCTCGATCTCGGCCGCAGCGCAGGCCTTCGCCTCTGGCTGTTCGGTCAATATTTCGGCCAGTTCCAGAAATCATACCGGGATCTCGCCAAAGGCATCGTAGGCGGCTGCCGCGTCAGCTCGTGGATGCGCCCCGATGACGACGCGGCCGATTACATCAACCCAGCACTTGGCCAGACCTACAGCTACTACTCCGAAGAACGCCAGCCCCTCGCACCGGAAAACCAGCTACGCGGCCGAGAATTCCGCGACGACATCATCGTCCTCTCGCCGGGCGAAACCCCAATGCGCCTCTCCAAATTCTTTGCCTACCGCGAGATGGCCGACCGCATGAGGTTGCCTCCTCCGCCCGTACCAAGCGTTCTCCAAACGCCACAGGCTTCTTCACACCCCTAGGTTTCCTCTCCATCGCCTTCAACCGACAGGAACATTCTATGTCCGAAGATACTGAAGACACCGGTCGCATCGTAGCCTTGAACATCCCCACGAACAGGGAGGCAATGAGTGTCTGCATTGCAAGAAATGTCAGCCACGGCGCAACGCTGTACTGATCCAATCACGCACGATGTACGTTGCTTCGCTCGAGCATGGCCGGAGGTGAAAGCACTTGGCTTTGACGAGCGATTCCGCAGGCTATGGAACTACTACCTCGTCTACTGCGAGGCTGGTTTCGAGGCGGGATGGCTCGATGTCGGCCTCTACCAGCTTAGACATTCTGGGCGAACGAACTAGTCAACTCCCAGCCATCCGATCAAGAGGTCATGCACTTCGCCCAAAGATTTCGACGTCCAAACGCAGCCCCCCCAAGTTTGGTGCTGAAACCGCGCGCATAGCCTCCACGTTGACCGAAGCGCAGAAAAGGATCTTCAAAGCCAAGCCATCATCATCGCCGCTTATGCCAAGTTGGGATTTGTCGATACCAACGAATTGACGCAGCAATTGATGCGAGGATTTCACGAGCGAAATAGCCACGCTGACCGCGGTGCCGCCGATATTGGGTGTCGCGGAGTCCAGAGCAATGTTAATGAGTCATGAGAGTGCCCATCGAGCGCAAAAGCGGCGTGCCGGATCACCTCAACGAATTCGGTAATTTGGCGCTATGCCATGTCGACATAGCGGACACAGTTGAATTGGGTTTGAGCGCGCTAGTGCTTTCCTGACTACGCGTGCTAAAGCGTGCTGACTATTCCGTCCGGACTTGTGTGGGATCTCCAAATGGCTAGGTTTGGTGCCATGGTCGGATCGAATCCTTGGGAACTCCCCGATAAAATGACGTCGGCGATCCGACTGTGGCAGCAATCCACCGCACAAAGTAAGCAATCTGTTTCTCAGATGGTTGTCACGAAGTCCCTTTCTCAAGCGTAGGCCGTTGACTAAACGATATTTTGCGAGCATGCGGCGCGGCCACCGCTGCTACGCAGCGGCGATCTACCGGTTGCATGCGAATGATTGTCCGTCCTGCCTTGTCTGCTGTACGGGCGTTGCGCAGTGCGGCTAAGTGGGAGAGGTCTGATAATGAGCCCGAAGCAGAATGTTCGTCGGCTTGTCTGGCCGGCCATATTGACATTGGCCAGCCTCGGGCTGGTTCTGGCACCGTCGCCACTTGTCGCGCTCTTCGGCGATAGTGAAACCTTGCGGCTTGCCCTCACCGCGTTGGCCTATTTTGCAACAGCCTGGCTTATCAGCAGGATCACAGCGCTAGCGCTCGATCGGGCAGCGACGAAGCGACGGCCTTATCCGCGCCTGCTCAAGGATTTGGTCGCGGCAATGTTGTTCCTGGTCGCTTTCGCCGCAGTGGTTTCGCTCTTTATGGGGAAGGGCGCGTTAGGGGCGCTTGCGGGATCAGGCTTGGTGCTCGCTATGCTGGGTTTCGCCATTCGCAACGTCGTCGCCGACACATTGTCCGGGGTCGCTCTCGGCATCGAAGGGCCATTCCGCATCGGCGACTGGGTCGATATCGACGGGCTGGCACGCGGCGCTGTGATCGAGATCGGCTGGCGCACCACACGTCTTCTAACCCGTGACCGTACCTATGTGATCCTCCCCAACAGTCAGATTGCGCGCCAGCGCATTACCAACTATTCCGCGCCCAAACCAGAATATCGTACCCAGGTCAGTATCACCCTTGATCATAGTATGCCTATTGGGCGCGCGCGCGAGGTGATGGTAGAGGCTCTGAAAGCCGCGAAACTCATCCAGCAAGAACCTCCACCTGATGTGCGTGTCTTGGCCTACGAAGAGGGCGGGATCACCTATGCGTTGCGCTATTGGCTGTCCCGGTTTGACCGCGATATTGATTGCCGCGACGAGGTCTTTACGCTTGTAGACGAAGCGTTGCGTCAAGCCGGAAACATAGCCCCATATCGCCGGATAGAAATGATCCCGACAGCCGTTCAAACAACAGAATCGAGTCCTTAGGCGCAACATTGGCTGGGAGGATGGTGAGGGGCTCGCCATCCTCTTATACAACCGGCAGCCTCGACCTCAAAGGTCATGCCATCGCCGAGGCGTCTGGAGCAACTGTCAGCTTAGAATATCAAGGTACGACACTCGCTGGATCGGTGCTCAGTTTCACGGCTGACAAGTCGCCGGCTGAACTCAAGCGGCTTGTCAGCGACAGGCTTAGGGAGCACGCGCGCTACGCCGCTATGCTCTAGGAAAAGACGCACTGCTGGCGGGTCAACTATGTCAGGGAGTTCAGCGTCACTCTTACGTTGTCTGGACTTCGTCCAAGCCCGAAGCAGCCAATACGGCCATCGCCGCCATTAATGCAAACAGCGCCAGCACCGTGCCAACGCCGAACCACTGAGCAATGATGCCAAATACACCGCCGGCAAGAAGAATAAGGCCCACCACCGAATTACTAAGTGCAGTATAGGTGGCACGGCTGTCGAGATCAGCCATATCGACGATGTGCACCGAGCGCCCAAGCCGAACCCCTTGATGCGCGATCATGAGCACAAACAACATTGCGGGCAGCAGCAGTGCGGTCTCCAATTGGTCCGGCATCGCTAGCGCCGTGAGCGCGCACACGGCATTAGCCAGTGACGCCAACGCAGCCGAATACATCAACACCTGCCGGCTCGATCGGTCTGCGAGTCGCCCCCAGATATAGGAACTCGACAGACTTGCAGCAGCAGCCGCTATCATAAACAGACCTAGCGTGCCCAGCCCGCTTGGTTCGCGGTCACCGCTAAGCGCGATGTAAAAGGGTGGTGCGAGCGCCGTCGACAATAGCAAGGCGCGTGTCGCAATGAAGTGCTGCAAACGCGCGTCACGACGCAAGAGCGCCAATTGTGCAACGACAGCGGCAAAGCCGTCGATTCCGCCTTCAGTCGCGCCGCGATCTTCACGGATCGATCCAAATAAAAATGCAGCAAGCAGCCACGCCATACCGCCGAGAATTACGGCACCAGCGACGACCGGAATACTGAGCGGTATCCAGCCGGTCGCATAACCAGCAGCCAACAGCAGCGTTGCAGCCGCCGCGATGCTTCCTGCGATACCACTGACAGAGCCACGGCGCCCCCTGTCCACGGTCTTTGCCAGCACGTCCTTGTGCGCGATCGAGCATAGGCTGCGCCCGAGGGCAAACGCCGCGATAAGGCCGATCGCCAGGATGCCGGCTATGCTGCCCGTAAGCATCAGAACGACCAATCCGAATCCAAAAATCGCGAGACCTTGCACAACACAGCCCACAACATAGGCGGTCTTGCGAATGTTCATGCGTCGAACACGCGCCGAAATCAGGAGTTGCGGTAGCATGGCAAGCGATTCACGCACGGGCACCAATAGTCCAATCGCCCAGGTTGGCGCACCAATCGCGTCGAGTAACCAGGCAAGCACCAGTTTGGTATCAGCAAGTCCCTCGCCGATCCTCGTGAGGCTCAGAGACACGACATGCAAGCGGTAATTGCGCGGTTGCTCCCGACAGGCGGATTCCGGAAGATCGCGACAAACTTGCGCCAGCTCGTCGTCGCCAACGAGCAATCCATGAAGATCGCCGTTCATCAGAAGCGATAATCATCAGAAGAGATAGATTGCGGCTGTGCCGGTTCGCGTTCGCATTTTTTCGGCAAGCCCATGCCCTCAGTCAACGTCACCCCCCACAAGGCCAAACGAAAGAACGAAATCACGGCCGAACAGGCATCCCCGCACGGCCAAAGAAGAGGCGCGCCCTCAAGTGTAGGATCTGTCCTGTATCCGACAACCAGGGAACACACATCCAGGTGACATGCAAAAAGCAGGAGACACATGCCCCTTTGCGGGAAGACAGCTATTTCCCCGCAGCAAGCCAAAAGTGCACGCGCGTGTCAATGTCGACAGTAGCCCTACCCTCTGAACATCCGAAGGCCGCGCTTCTTTTTCGATGCGGCCTTTTGGTTTTCTGGCTTTTCGAGCACCGGCGCTTCCAGCACAGGCTCTGAAAGCTCCTGCACCTCTTTCAGTTCCCGCACGATATTCTCCTGGTTGTGATCCGTCAGAGCCGTCAGGAAATCCCGCAGGACTTCATCACGCTCGACGCTTCCCAGCGCCTTCATCTGCAGCACGGCATCCGGTTCCAACCTGTCGAGGGCGGCCGCCAGGTCCTGTTCCGCTTTCCGGCGGTCGATGCCGGTCTCCTCCGTCATCTCCTGTGTCCGGGCAAAAGCCAGCAGCGCCTTGTTCAAACCGCCCAGCGCCGCCTTGCGCTCACGCGCCAGCTTCCCAAGCTTTTGCCTGTCCCACATCGCCAAGCCCTTCAATGCCGCAACAGAGGTTCACCGTATATCGCTTTCGCCCAACCCCGCATCCCGGGACAGCATTCCATTTTTCGCAATCCACCGCACCCGCACAAGCCATTTCGATATGCACTCACCGCTTTTCCCACACCGTCTGCTCTCGCCGTAGCAATGTGCGCTCCGTGTACGCAAGTGACCATTCCGTGCGCACATGCGTTGACCAGCCTTGGCCATGCCGTCAGCCTTCCCGCACCCCACGCAACAACAACAAGAAGAGTTCGGTGGATGTTGATCAACAAGGAAGCGTATATCCATGGACCAAACCATCCCGACCTTTTCCGCAAACCTCTATCCTAAGAAGCGCACCAACCGTAACGGCAAGTCACTGCCCAACCTCAAAGGTTACGTCGCCGCCCATGACAATCCCGACCGCCAGTTCAACGTCGCCGGCTGGAGCACATCCTTCACCAATGCCAAAGGCGTTATCCTCACCGCCTACAACGGCCAGGTCGAACCCTTCGCCCGCAGCGACAGCGCCCGCGACAAGATGCGGGCCGGTGCCGAAGACAACATCGGCCCCGCCGTCGAGGTGAACGGCATGAAGCTCGAGTCCGGCCGCTTCGTGCTGTTCGAATCCGAATTGCCCAACGGCGAGTTGACCGAGGAAGGCTTCCGCCGCGCCGACATTTACGGCTGGTGGAACGACAAGGGCGTCATCCGCGACATCAGCGGCTGGACCAACCAGCATGAAGGCGGCCGCCTCTCCGTGGTCGGCAGCGTCCAGAAGCATTGGGAAAGGGAGCAGGATTCTCCCGACGCCGCCCCGGAAAACGCCAAGGTATCGGCCAAGAAGCTCAAGAAGATGCAGGAAGCCGCCGCGCACGCCGAGGAACCCGTCTTCGGGTACGACGCACCGACCGAGGAACGCACCTTCTAAGTCAGGGTACGTGGCACAGCAGGGGCTCCATCAGGGGCCTTTGTTTTATGATGTATATGCTAAATATGATGCAGGGGGCTCAACCCTGTGAGCCGGCTAGGCTTTATCCCGCGCAATGGCAAGCCACGCTTAAAATCGACTAGTGACGCACTGCGCGAGGTCCTTGTAAGATGTCTCCTTACCGTGTCCGATCCTGAGGCGCAGTGCTCAACGTCGCAAAGGACATTGCGACCGGCCCCAGGGCAATAAACGTGCGTTGTATCCTTATATTCTGCAGTGTGCGTATCAGCGCACACTCCGGGACAACCCGATCCAGCAACTCTATCGCCTGACGTGTCTGACGCTGTCCATGCTCGACGCTGTGCATGCCGACGAGGTAGTCCCCGCCCTTAAACACGTCGCCCCAGAAGGCCGCAGAGACTTTCAGGAATCACCTCAGCGGCCCCGGAGCCAGCCGGGTTTCCTTCGCCGCCATAACAATGGAGCGCCTGTTCGAAGCCATCGCCTTCGCTGAACCGCCGGACCACTTCGACGCGCTCTACAGCCGCTACGGAGACTGGCATCAGCTTGTCGACAAGGTCAAACTCTACGCCGACGAAATCCATGCCCAGCAGGATGTGACGCCGCTGCCGAATCCGGAGCAGAACGGTGCCTAGATTTCTCCCAAACGCGACAATCGAGAGGGTCGGGAACCATTTTGGATGAAAGAGTTTGCTCTGCCCCGTTGACACTGAAAATTTGTAGCTTGTCCAGATGATAGGCGAGAGCTCCGCTGACCCACTGCACTGGCTATCGAGCGGCGCAAATCTTCAAAGAAAAGGTCTCCAGTGCGCGGCCTGACCGCGCCGCACTCATGAGGGTGGTTAGCACGCTATTGCCGCAGCTTTGCGTACGCTTCCTTGAAACCGCTCAGCGTAATCGGCACACGCACCTCCTCCTTCTGCAGATTGCGGAAGGCGACCGTCATCGTCTTCCCGGACTGCAGCATCTTCAGGTTCGCGTCGTCGATCGGCAGCCCGGCATAGCAGCCCTTCTGATCGCACGTCTGAACGTCATGCTTTTTGCTCACCTTGCCGTCTATGTCGAGCGTCACGCCGTCGGGCAGGAACAGCCCGTGCGGTAGATGCAGCATCATCGCTCCCGTCTTGGACTCCGGCGGAATGCGCACGGTCACGGCAATTAGAAGCTGTCCGGTCTTCTGGACCACGAGGCGCTGGCTCGCTTCGCACGGGACCTCCCCGCCAGTGGAGGCGCAGTTGACGAGCCATGGAACGGACAGCGCCTGGGGCGAAGCTTGTGCGGCGCCCGCTTTGTCAGCAGACGCTGCCGGCGGTGTCTTTCCCTTCCCCTTCTCTTGAGCGCCGGCCACGCCGGTAAGCATGATGATACCCGCGATGAACGCCGCAACTGAAACCACTCTCGACATCTCTACCCCCTACGACACGAATCAGACCGTCCGTGTCGCTATATTGAACCATCATGTCAACGTCTTGGTCCGTATGCAGTGTTTCCGAAATACCACTCCAGGGAGTCAACCGATGCACGCAAAAGTGATTTTCGTACTCATATTCCGTGCATACCATTCACTTACGCGGATCAAGCAATTACAAACTGTGCAGGGGTAGGCGGGATAGTGCTGTTTTCAGCGCTGAGAGGTGTCGTGTTGCCTCGCTTCGGACAGCGCGATGCTACCGGAGCAACACAGTCGGTGTCAGCGTACGGTAGCTTACATTATGTCGCGTCGCGTTCTCGGAATTGCCCCGAAGCTCTTGAGTTTTGTCTCCACTCGGCGTCTGGAACGCGTCAAGGCTATTGCGGCGAGCGCCGTCATAGCGCTTCTCGCCTTCGCAGCGCCCACATCTCAGGCACTCGCGCAGGGCGCCAACTCGACCTGCAGCACCAGCGGCTCAGCGGCGACCTGCTCCGGCGTGCCGACCGGTGGCATCAGTTACAATGACGCTGGTTTCAGCTACGTCACGGTGAACGCTCCCGCCGGTCCACCGGTCAACGTCTCGACGACGGGCGTCCTGGTCCGGGAGCGCGGCAATTTCGGTGGCGACGGCACCGATATCGAATTTACCGTCGAATACATCGACAACGTCAATAACGAGGACGGCAGCGAAGGCCCCGACGGCATCCCGGACGATGCCAACAATGATGGCCTTCCCGACGTCGACATCAACGGCGACGGCATCGTAGACGTCGACCTCGACGGTGACGGGCTTCCGGATGTCGACCTCGACGGTGACGGCATTCCCGATGAGGATGCGACTGACGGCAGCAACGCCAGCGCGGCCGGCACCGTCAACCTAATCAACAATGCTAGCTTCACGGCCAACGGTCATGGCCTGCATGCAGAAGCCGAAGGCGGCAAGGGCGGCAAAGGCGGCACCAAAACAGTTCTCGGACTCTACACGAAGGGCAAAAAAGGCGGCAACGGTAACGACGGCGGATCGGTCGTCGTCACCAATTCAGGTGAGATCGTAATTGTCGGTGCCAGCCGCTATGGCGTCTTCGCAACCAGTGAGGGCGGCAAGGGCGGGAATGGCGGCGGGGCCGGCGGCCTCGTCGCCGAACCGGGCGCAGGCGGCCGGGGTGGCGATGGCGGCGAGGTCTTCGTCGATCTCAAGGCCTCCTCGAGCATCACAACCACTGGCAACGATAGCCACGGCGTGCTGGCGCAAAGCCGCGGCGGTGACGGCGGTGAGGGCGGCGACTCCGACGGCGCCGTCGCGCTCGGCAGTAAGGGCGGCAACGGCGGCAAGGGCGGTAAAGTCACCGTCAACAACGCCGGAGACATCACCACGAGTGGCGACGCCGCATACGGCATCTTCGCGCGCAGCTACGGTGCCGGCGCTGGCTCGGGCTCGGATTCTGGCGGCATTTACGCCATCGGCGGCAACGGCGGCAGCTACGCCGATGGCAGCGCGGTCACCGTCACAAATACTGGAACCATCACCACAAGTGGTGCCGGATCATTCGGCGCTATCGCCCAATCGGTGGGCGGCGGCGGCGGAGACGGCGGTAGCTCGGGCGGCGTCTTCGCCACAGGCGGTCGTGCCGGTTCTGGCGGCCAAGGCGCCGCCGTCACGGTCACGCAAGGCAACAACGGCGTCATCGCCACGACTGGGGACCGCGCTGCGGCGCTCGTTGCGCAGTCCATCGGTGGCGGCGGCGGCAACGGCGGCAATGCGACGTCGGTCTCGCCCTCCTCGGCAGTCTCGGTTGGCGGCTCCGGCGGGCCGGGTGGCGATGGCGGCACTGTCACCGTCACCGCCGGTGGAGTTCTGATTACGGCCGGCAATGAAGCCAACGCCATCCTCGCCCAGTCGATCGGCGGCGGCGGCGGCAACGGTGGTCGTTCCATCTCGGCCGGCTTCAGTGTTGGCACCGGCGTCAATACCTCGGTGGCCGTTGGCGGCTCGGGCGGTGACGGCGGCGACGGCGGTGTCGTCGATCTCACGGCCAACGCCCTTATCGCCACTGCAGGCGACCGCTCCAGCGGCATCGTCGCGCAATCGATCGGCGGCGGCGGTGGCAATGGCGGCATGGGGATCGCAGGCTCAATCAGCGCCGGCGCCAGTGCCAGCGTTGGTGTCGGCGGTGCTGGCGGCAAAGGTGGCTCGGCCTCTAACGTCACCGTCGACGTTGAGAGCGGCGTCATTCTGACCGAAGGCGTCGGCTCCTACGGCATATTTGCCCAGAGTGTCGGCGGCGGCGGCGGCTCAGGGGGCCTTTCCGTTGCGGCAGGCGCCAGCATTGGAGGCAATCTCAACGTCGCCCTTGGCGGCGCGGGCGGAGATGGCGGTACCGGCGCAGCCGTTGACGTGTCGAACGCCGCATTGATCGAGACGCTGGGCGACGGCGCCTACGGCATCCTTGCCCAGAGCATCGGCGGGGGTGGCGGCGAAGGCGGCATGTCGGTGGCAGCAGGCCTCAGCAACACCGCGGCTGTCGGAATTTCCGTCGGCGGCAGCGGGGGTAGTGGCAATAACGGCGGCACCGTCAACGTCGACAACACCGGCCGCATCATAACCCGCGGCGCCCAGGCCTACGGCATCCTGGCCCAGTCGGTCGGCGGCGGCGGTGGTGCTGGCGGCAGCTCCATCGCGGCCAGCGGCGCGGGTGGCGTGGCAGCGGGAAGCGTGGCGCTCGGGTTCGGCGGCTCCGGCGGCGGTGGCGGCGGTGGCGGCGCGGGCGGCACCGTCACCCTCGGCAACACCGGCGATGTCACGACGGGGGGGGCGGGCTCCAGCGCCCTTGTCGCCCAATCGGTCGGCGGTTCGGGTGGAACTGGCGGCCTTGCTGTCGCTGGCGCGCTCACCGCCTCCACAAGCGCGGGCGGCGCTGTCAGTGTCGGGCTCGGCGGCAATGGTGGCGACGGCGGCACGGCGGGCACCGTTACTCTGATCAACAGTGGCGCGCTTTCGGCCAGCGGCGATGGTGCCTCCGGCATTGTCGCTCAATCGCTCGGCGGCGCCGGTGGTATCGCCGGCATATCCGTCGCCGGTGCGCTCAACATCAGCGGCGGCAGCGGTGCTTCCGCCGGCGTGTCGCTGGGCGGCTCGGGCGGTACTGGCGGCACGGCCGGCACGGTCAGCGTCAGCAACGATGGCGCCATCTACACTTCAGGTGCCGACGCCTACGGCGTTCTCGCCCAATCGATTGGCGGCTCGGGCGGCGTCGGTGGCCTTTCCGTCGCCGGTGCCCTCAACGGCACGTCGGGCAGCGGCGGCTCAGCCGCGGTCAGCCTCGGCGGCCCCGGCGGCGAGGGCGGCAGAGGCGGCAGCGTCAACATCACCAACAATGCCATAATCGTAACGAACGGCGCTCGCGCCATCGGCGTTGCAGCCCAATCGATCGGTGGCGACGGCGGCGCCGGCGGCCTCTCTGTCGGTCTGGCCTCGAGCGGATCGGCGTCGGCGAGCACGGGCTCCGCCTCCGTCTCCCTCGGTGGCTCGGGCGGTGACGGCGGCAGGGGCGGCGCAGTCAACCTGACCAACAACGCCGACATCTTCTCCGTTGGACTCGCAGAAGATCCGGAGTCCGGCGAGCGCATCAACACTGACGCCTACGGCCTGCTTGCCCAGTCCATTGGCGGTTCGGGTGGCATTGGCGGCCTCGGTGGCTCGGCGGCAATCGCCCTCGGTAGCTCCGGCGCGGCGGCGGCCAGCGTCGCCATCGGCGGCGCCGGCGGTGATGGAGGACGCGGCGGCACGGTCGACCTAGCCAACCTCGGCAATATCTTCACCATTTCCGACCGCTCGCACGGCATCGTTGCCCAGTCGATCGGCGGTAACGGTGGCGCAGGGGGTGCTTCGGTCAACCTGTCCTTCGCCTTCACCACCTCCGGTACCGGCGGCGCAGCCGGCGCCTCGGTCGGCGGCAGCGGCGGCAACGGCGGCGTCTCGGACCGCGTCGCTGTCGACAGCACCGGCAACGTTCTGACGACCGGCGACATGGCCTATGGCATTCTCGCGCAATCGATCGGCGGCAATGGCGGCGCGGGCGGCTTCTCGATCAACGCGTCTGGGAGCGTCACGCGCGCGACCAGCGGCTCCATCGGCATCTCCTTGGGCGGCGAGGGCGGCAACGGCGGCACGGCTGGCGACGTCATCGTGGGGTCGGCCCAGGGCATCGACGGCATCATCGCCACGACGGGCGGGCACTCGGCGGCGATCGTCGCCCAGTCGATCGGCGGCAGCGGCGGCGCGGGAGGCTTTAGCGGCAACCTAAACGGCTCGGTCAACACCTCCACCGGCAGCCGCAGCCTAGCGCCCAGCGTCACCATTGGTGGGTTCGGCGGCGACGGCGGCCGCGCCGGCACCGTCAACGTCACGACGGCAAGCACCGCAATCATCAGCACCACCGGCGATTTCGCATATGGCATCCTGGCCCAATCGGTCGGCGGCAATGGCGGCAACGGCGGCGGAGCCCTCGGGCTCGCCCTCGGCGGCGGGGACTCGGCTAACGTCTCGCTGGCGCTCGGCGGCGCCGGCGGCAGCGGCGCCATCGGCAACGCCGTCTCCGTCGGCAACGACGGCCTCATCATCACCGGCGACCCCGAGCACGCGGATGCCGGTCAGAACGCCCATGGCATCCTGGCCCAATCGATCGGCGGCAGCGGCGGCGCCGGCGGCTTTTCGGGCTCCTTCACCTTCGGCGTGACCAATTCCAACATGCTGTCGGTATCGGTCGGAGGCTTCGGCGGCACCGGTAATGACGCCGGCCTTGTTGACGTCACCAATAACGGCGACATCATTGTGTCCGGTGAACACGCCGTCGGCATCCTGGCGCAATCGATCGGCGGTGGCGGCGGCGCCGGTGGCGACAGTGGCAGCTTCTCTGGCGGGGTCGGTCCCAAGACCCAGAGCCTGGCGCTGAGCGTCGGCGGCTTCGGCGGCGCCGGCGGCGACGGCGACAAGGTTGACGTCACCAACGCCGGCTCGATCACCACCCTCGGCACCCACGGCCACGCCATCCAGGCGCAATCCATCGGCGGCGGCGGCGGCAAGGGCGGCATCTCGACCGCTGCCACCACGGCCCTCAACGCCGCGATTTCGGGCACCTACTCGCTGACACTCGGCGGTTTCGGAGGCGCGGGCGGCGATGCCGACACGGTTACCGTCACCAACTCCGGAGAGATCATCACCGCCTATCATGGAGCCTACGGCGTCTATGCCCAGAGCGTTGGCGGCGGCGGTGGCGACGGCGGCGGCAGCCGCGGCTTCTCGGTCCTGCATCACGATTTGAGCAGCCAGGTGAAGCCAGGCAAGCAGCTCGCCATTGCGGTCGGCGGCTTCGCCGGCGCCGGCGGTGACGGCGGCGATGTCGACGTGGAAAACTCCGCTTTGATCCTGACGCAAAGCAACGGATCTGTCGGCATCTTCGGCCAGTCGATCGGCGGCGGCGGTGGCGCAGGGGGCAGTTCCTCCGTCGGCGCCAAGGAACTCAAGACGAAGTTCGAAGCTCAAGGCACGGTCAAGAAGAACTTCCGCAGCCAGAAGTACAAGCTTTCGGTGGGCGGCTTCGGTGCACGAGGCGGCGCCGCGGGCACCGTCGACATCTCCAACTCTGGCAACATCGGAACGATGGGTGACGGCGCGACCGGAATCTACGCCCAGAGCGTCGGTGGCGGTGGCGGCGCCGGCGGCCTGTCCGGTTCGGCCCTGTCCGGCGATATCTCGATCGGCGGCTACGGCGGTGCCGCGAGCGACGGCGGCAAGGTCGTCGTGTCGAACACCGGGCAGATCGTCACCGAGGGCCATCTCGCCAACGGCATTTTCGCACAGTCGGTCGGCGGTGGCGGCGGCGACGGCGGCTCGGCCGACCTCGGCAGCGCCAGCTCAGAATTTCGCAACGAGTTCATTAAGGCCATCCGTAAAGTGGGCTTCAACGCTGCCGTCCAGGAGACGCAGGAAAGCAGCATCAAGCCGCATTATGGCATCTCCGTCGGCGGCGTCGGCGGCGCTGCCGGTGACGGCGACACCGTGACCGTCTGCAACGGCGCCGCCTACGACGCGACGGCCGGCACTTGCTCGGGCGCCGTCACGGAGGTGGCCATCGTCACCTCGGGTACCGCCTCACACGGCATCTTTGCTCAGAGCGTTGGCGGCGGCGGCGGCGTTGGCGGCAACGCCCATCTCGCCAATGGTGGCAAGACCGCCATCGGCGGTCTCGGCGGCGCGGCCGGCGACGGCGGCGACGTGACTGTGGTCCAACGCGGTGACATCGTCACCTTGGGTCAGGGCTCCTACGGCATCTTCGCGCAATCGGTCGGCGGTGGCGGTGGCGTCGCTGGGGACATCACCTATGGCGTCGAGAAGACCGGCGTCGACGAAACGCGCGCCGTGCGCGACACCTCGGCCAACAAGTTCGACGGCGAAGGCATCGACCTTGACGGCGACGGCACCTTGACGGACGAGGAAAAGACCGAGACCGAGAACCTCTTCGCCGACGTGCTCGACGACAACGGTCTGCCGATCTCGGAAGAGGCGGTGGCGAACTTCACCAGCGCCTTCGAAAATCTCCCGGAAGCGATCAAGAATGAGATCCTGAGCGGCCTGCCCGCCGAGATCCGCCCGCTCATCACCAACGGCGACGATTACCTCGAGTACGTTAAGGCTTACCTCCAGGCATCCTCGACGGATTCCGTCGTCTTCAAGGGGGGCGAGTATGGGTTCCGCGACGGCATCTCCGGCGACGGCGGCAACGTGACCGTCTCAAGCGAGGGCACCATCATCGCGATGGGTGGCATGAGCGATGATCCCGAGCAGCGCGCCGGATCGATCGGCATCTTCGCGCAGTCCGTCGGCGGCGGCGGCGGCATCGTAAGCAACACGCAGGCGATCAACGAAGCCGAGTTCGACAACAACGGCGACGGCGATTTCGATGATGTTGAGGACGGCCTCGATCTCAACGGCGACGGCGACAAGACCGATATCGTCGAAGTGGCAGACGGCACGGCGTTCGCGGGCTCGACCGGCGGCGAAGGCAAGGGCGGCGAGGTCTCGGTCAGCCACATGGGCAGCATTTATGCCCCGTCGTGGAACGGCTACGGCATCTTCGCGCAGTCGGTCGGCGGCGACGGCGGCAGCAATATCATCGTCAATGTCGACGAAGGTACCATCCAGGGCGGCGAGAACATGGGCGCGGCCATTAGGCTCGACGGCGGCGCCGACAACATCATCACCATCGGCGCCGACAGCACCATCCATGCGGTCAGCGACCGCGCCATCATGGCGACCGACGGTAACGACGCGGTGGAAAGCGCGGGCTACGTCATCGGCAACATCGATCTGGGACTTGGGGCCAACCGCTACTGGAACAAGACGGGCGGCGTCCTCGAAACCCGCGACACCGTCAATCTCAACGGCGGCACTCTGACCAACGACGGCGATCTCGTGATTGCCGGCTCGGACAACGTCGGCTCAACTGAGTTCACCGGCGATTTCGTGCAGTCGGCGGGCGCGAGCTTCCACGTCGATCTCGGCTTCGGCGTTGGTCCCGGGGCCTCCGACATCCTCTTGGCAGCGGGCGCCGCCGACGTCTCCGGCGTCATCGTGCCGACGCTCAAGTCGTTCGCAGCCGTCCGCCCGGCCGAGACGGTCATCAGCGCCGCCAACGGCCTCACCGCCAACGGCGTCACCGTGGTCGACAGCGCTGCGGTCGACTACGAGGTGTTCGCCGACGGCAACGACCTCAAGGTCGGCATCCGCAATGTCGACTTCACATCCTTCGACGGGCTGACGGCGAGCCAGGCCTCCGCCGGCGCCTACATCGAGCGCATCCTCAACGGCGACGGCTCGCCGGCGCTCGCCAGCCTGTTCGCGTTCCTCGCCAACCAGCAGGACCCGGCGGTCATCGCCTCGGTCATGGAGCGCATGAGCCACGAGCCCCATACGGCGAAGGAGACGTCGACTGTCAACGCCGCGCTCAACTTCACCAACCAGCTGATGAGCTGCCCGGTGAATGCCCCCGGGGCCCAGGGAACGATCAAGGAGGGGCAGTGCTACTGGGCCAAGGCGTCCGCCGGCTACACCAGTATCGACGGTTCCAACGGCAGCTCGGGCGTCAACGAGACGACCTACACCTTCACGTCGGGCATGCAGGTCGCCCTCGACGCCAACTGGCGCGCGGGCCTCGCCATCGGCTACGAGAAGTCGCAGATCAATGTCGGCAATCTGTCACGCAGCGAAGGCGACAGCGGCAGCATCGGCGGCGTGCTCAAGTTCCAGACGGGCTCGTGGATCCTCGCGAGCGGCATCACGGCCGGCCACGGCTGGTACGACACAGACCGTTACCTCAACCTCGGCGCCATCCTGCCCGGCGCCGATCAGGCCAACGCCAACCACGAACTGAGCCACGCCAACCTCCGGCTCAGAGCCGCCAACGTCGTCGATCTCGGCGCCCGGCTGTACCTCAAGCCCATGGTCGACCTCAATGCCACCTATCTCTACCAACACGGCTTCAGGGAGACCGGCGCCGGTGCCCTCAATCTCTCCGTCGAAGGCGACGGGCGCTGGCTGTTCTCGGCGACGCCCGCCATCGAGCTCGGCGCGCAGCTCGACGGCTACGACGGCTATCAGATCCGCCCGTTCCTCCGCGCCGGCGTCACGCTGTTCGGCGACGACCTCTTCGCATCCAACGCTTCGCTCGAGGGCGCGCCCGCTTCTGCTGGCCAGTTCTCGGCCGAGAGCGAGACCGATCAGATCGTCGCCGAGTTCAGCGCCGGCATCGACATTCTGAGCAAGGACGACACGTTTGATCTGAAGCTCGGCTACGACGGTCGGTTCGGCGACACGCTGGAAACCCACATCGGTCGGGTGAACTTCAGCACGCGGTTCTAGAGGCAGTTGGGCAATGTTCGCTGCTCTTGCCCTTGGTACGAATAATTTCCGGCTAGAGGCATTGACGTCTCGCTACAGTCCTCTGCTACATTTCAGAGGTTAGCGGCGCACAAGGCCACTGATCTTCCGAAGGAATTCGGCTTGGGGTGGCCTTCGAAGCGTGACTTGTCACCGTTGCACTTCTGAGAGGCTGGGATCTCGGGCAGGCCGTGCCGGTCTGCTATCAGCACGAAACCGCGTCCGAGCACATGGTCACCAATAGATGAGGGCCCGCCGCAATAGCCGCAGACCTTGTTCTTGAAGCGCTTGCTCTCACTGCTTGCTCTTACTCATGTGCGACCTGTGAGAACGAATCGGGCGACAGTCGAACGGTACGCGCAGTCTGAGCAACCAGGGATAGACGCACTACCTAGAGGTGATAGTTGGCAGCCCGTGGAAATTCGAGTCGTCTGGACTACCCTCTAGCTGAGGGAAGCACTGGGAGCAGCTATGATTCGTGGAACCGCGGCGTCCGCAAAGCGCTGTCTAGCGGACGTCCGTCGACATCAATTTGCAGCGGTAAGCACTATCTCAGTCGGGTCGGCTTTCTCGGCAGAAGGGTCATAAGGGCACGTCAGCTTTGCCGAGAAAGCAGCCATTGGCAATCCCCTACGCAGCAAGCGAATTTTCCCAACAGACCACTTCAGGAGCGCCCCGACGAGCGGACAGGTGGGGACGGAGCGCAACTCGTCCCGCCGCAAAATGAAGTCTGCGGCATCGATCCGAGTAAGAATCTGATCTGAATGATACGTCCGTCAGGAACCTATATGGACCAGACTCCGGATCCGGTCGCTAATCGCTCCCGCTCGTCCGGAAATCATTAAGCCAATATTAGCTGACCGGCAGTCTATGGGGGGGGCTATCGAGAAAAACCGGCTGTTCCTCCTGACCGTCGGTGCTACTGGATCGCCCGGGTGTATTTTCGCACATGAAGCCCGGCTGCTTCCTAGAAAGGCAAGCTACCTCACACGAGCGGGCGCACGTCCGCCGCCTGTCCGTCGGCACAGCAGCACGTGAGCAGGCCGGTTTGGTAAGATCTCGGCCACGTCGCAGTGCTGCTGAGGCCCAACGCAACTCCTTACCTGCTCTTCTCAATCTTCGTGACCGTGATCTGCCCGTTGACCCGCTCGGCTGAGAATTGGATCTTATCTCCCGGCTTGACGCTGTTTAGCATCTCCGCATCTTTGGCCTTAAAGACCATCGTCATAGATCCCATGTCGAGGTTCGGGATAGGGTCGTGCTTGATCGTCATCTTTCCAGCGTCGGGATTGAGTTTTTTCACCTCTCCCGCAACCATCGGCGCCTCTTGAGCACTTGCAATCTGCGCCATGCTGGAAAAGGCGAAGGCCATCACTACGGCGATCAGGAACTTACGCATTGAGATCTCCTTACATTCTTCTGGGGGATGCGGTTTCCTCTGAAACGAGGCTCACTTAACGATGATCGTGCCGGTCATTCCGGCTTCGAGGTGGCCAGGTATGAGGCAAGACATGTCAAACTCACCCACCTTGGTGAAATGCCAGAGGATCTCGCCCTCTTCGCTTGGCTTGAGGCGTTGGGCGTTGGGATCGTCATGCTCCATGTCGGGGTTCTTGGCCATTTCTTTGGCGTGTTCGAGGTTCTCTTCGCGCGTCGCAATGACGATCTCATGGTCCAGCTCGCCTTTGTTCTTGAGCTTGAACCGGATCTGCTCGCCCTTGCGGATCTCGATGCGGTTCGGTTCAAACGACATTGACCCGTCACCCTCTTTCATGAGGATCGCAATTTCGCGTGCCGGCTTTTTCGGATCTCCGGGCTGTCCATAAGCCTGCTGGTCTTCATCGTGTGAATGATGCGAATGCCCATGTTTGCCGGGGCCCGCGATAGCAGGATTAGGCGTGAGCGGGCTGCTAAGGAACAAAGCCGCACATAACGCGGTCAATTGAACAAGATCGGTCTTCAAGTCACTTCCTCCCTGAGGTGATTGCTCGCGAATGTATCCAGTCGGATGGTCCAGAAGGGCCATCCGACTGCGTGTCTATGTGCATCAATGGCCGGAATGCCCGTTGCCGTGTCGGGGTTTGACAGCCTGCACCTCAATTTGAGTGGGCACGCCACTCGGCTCCTGCGATTTGCTCGGCGCCTCGGCAAGCGAGTTGCCTTGCCACTCGTATGAGACAGTGCCGTGGGGATGCTGGTACCAACCGGGGTCGGCGTAATCGTTGCGCTCAAGCCCCTCGCGCACCTTCACCACGGAGAACATGCCGCCCATCTCGATCGGTCCGAACTGACCAAAGCCGGTCATCATAGGTAGCGTATTGTCCGGCAGCGGCATTTCCATCTCGCCCATGTCCGCCATTCCGGCCGATCCCATCGGCATATAGCCTTCAACAAGGCTTGCGATCTTCTTGGCTACGTCTTTCTTGTCGACGCCGATGTAGTTCTTCACGTCGTGTCCCATCGCATTCATGGTGTGATGCGATTTATGGCAGTGAAAGGCCCAGTCTCCTGGATGCACGGCATCAAACTCGAAGGCGCGCATCTGCCCGACCGCGCAGTCTACCGTCACCTCGGGCCAGCGTGCTTCCGGCCGGACCCAGCCTCCATCGGTACAGGTTACCTCGAAATCGTATCCGTGCATGTGGATCGGATGGTTCGTCATCGTCAGATTACCGAAGCGGATGCGCACACGGTCGTTCTTGCGGCAGACGAGGTGGTCGATACCTGGGAAGACCCGGCTGTTCCAGGTCCACATATTGAAATCGGTCATCTCGGCGACCTTCGGCACGTAGGCGCCGGGTTCAATGTCGTAAGCTGCCATTAGGAAAACGAAGTCGCGGTCAACACGCATGAATGCTGGGTCTTTCGGATGGACGATCAGCATGCCCATCATGCCCATAGCCATCTGCACCATTTCATCGGCATGGGGGTGGTACATGAACGTTCCGCTTTTCGTCAGCACAAACTCATAGACGAACGTTTTGCCTGGCTTGATGTGCGGCTGAGTGAGCCCGCCGACGCCGTCCATGCCGCTTGGCAGGAGGATGCCGTGCCAATGGATCGTCGTGTGTTCGGGAAGTTTATTGGTGACGAAGATGCGGACCTTGTCGCCTTCAACCGCCTCGATCGTCGGCCCAGGGGATTGGCCGTTATACCCCCACAGGTGTGCCTTCATGCCCGGAGCGATTTCGCGGACGATAGGCTCGGCCACAAGGTGGAATTCCTTCCACCCGTCTTTCATGCGCCAGGGAAGCGTCCAGCCGTTGAGGGTTACGACGGGCTGGTAGTCCGGTCCTTCATTAGGGAACAACGGCGGCTGCATCGCTGGCGATGTCCGGCTCGGTGCCTCAGGGACCGAGGCATGGGCCGTACGTCCGCTCAGGGCTTCCGCTGTGACAAGCGCTGCCGCCATTCCGGAAGCGCCGAGAAATCTCCGCCGCGATAGGCTGACGTGTGGGCCGTTCTGCGGAGCATTCGGTTTATCATGCGAAGTCATAGTGCTCACCTCTTACATTCAGCTAATGACCGCCGCCGGAATCGGCAGCCACCATTTGCGCTCCGCCTTCTCCAATGAGGGCGGCATCTCCGCCCCCACCGACAACGGCCGTTTGCAAATCAACAGTTGAAAGCCAAAAGTCCCGCAGCGCCTCTATAGCCGCAACGTTGGTTTGGTTGCGGGCGCGGACGTCACCGAGAAGTTCAAAAAGGTCGGCAAGCATGCCGTTGTATTGCAAGAGCATTTCTTCGGAGATGACGTCGCGGAGGGGGACGAGCTTGCCGCTGTACAGTTTGGCGATATCGTATGCACCGCGATAACTCTGATAGGCCTCGCGCGCTTCGCCTCTTACATTGATGGCTTTATCCGCGAGACGATTGATAGCCCGACGGTATGCTTCGGCAGCTCCTCGCGTTCTAGCTTCTCCGAAATCATAAATGGGGATCTGGAACTCAACTTCAAAACCGCGCCAGGGCAGCTTTTCGGTTGAGGATGTACCGTTCTCTACGACGCGATCCCACTCCGAGTTGCTCATTGCGCGGACTTCTAGGACATTGATGAAGCGTGTGGCTCGCGTCAGTCCGTAGGACTTAGCTAAGCTTTCAAGTTCCAGGCGTGCCAGTTGAAGATCAACACGAGAGGCGACGGCCTCCGATTCGATCTCTTCACGGCGCATGGCGTTGCCGGGAAGCACTCTTAGTTCATCGGGCAGGCGGTATTTGACGTCATCACCCCACAATCCCATCAGCCGGGCCAAGCGATCACGTTCTGTGCGATGCCGTAGTATGGCTACCGCAAGCTGATGCGAGACCTGGGCATAGAATTCGTGCTGGCGCGCTTGATTGATCCGATTGAGCGCGCCCGTCTCGCCGAGCTTTGTCGCTAGGTCTGAGAGAGATTCAGCTACTAGACGGGCTTTCTTCAACAGAATGACGGTTTGGCCGGCTGCCACGGCGCGGTAGTACGTGCGGCGCGTCTCGGCGGCGGTTTTCAGGACCTCGTTCGTTGCCCGCAGCTGCGCCTGTCGGAACTGGATCTCCGCGATCTCCCTGCGTCGTGGCAGGGTCAGGAGGCCAAGGACGTTCTGGAGTACGCTACGTTCGATTTCGAGCGCAAGTCCACCCGCAGACAACCGCGCCAAGGAAATGGTCGGGCTTGGCGGCAGGCTTGCTTCGATCATCTGGGCTTCGGACACCCCGAGTTCGTTGAAAGCGGCCTGCAGACCGCGATTGTTTAGCAGGGCTATCTGCACAGCCTGATCGGCCGAAAGTGTCCCGCTCAGCATCGACTTTACGCGAGCGCGGACCTCGGCAGCCTCGGTCTCGCTAGTAATCTTCCGGACGTCTTTTTGAAGCTCGCCGGCTGTGATTCCCTCAACGACGCTCATTCCGCCATCGGGTGAAAAACTGGCACAGCCACTTAGTAAGACTGACATACTCAACATAGGTATCCATAGCCGTCGCCAATTCCGGCGATTGGTTCCGTTCGTCATCACGTCGTCCCCCAATAGTTCGTCCACTTGTGTCCTTCCCTCGGGACAATCTTCGGCTACTCCTTTTTGGGTGCGACCTCTTCGTTGACACTTCCCCACGGCTTTGGCTGCACAATCTCGTAGTCCCGCATGCCATCCATGACAGAGAGATAGCGTGCCGGCGGGACGGTGACTTGAGGGTCTGCGGGATGTGGCCCGACGCCGATCGGTTCGGGACCTTCCCGCCAACCCGTAAGAGTGATTGAAAGGGCGAGCGCCGTTGCGAAGAGCAGCGGAATCCGCAGTGCGTGTTGTTTTCTGGCTTTCATGTCGATCATCAATTGGGCTGTTGTCGTCGGCAATCTACCGGGTCTCCGCCTAAGAGAACTCGGGGCCAACAACTGCAAATGTATGAGTGAATGAGACAGGTGTGCCGCACATACAATTGCGGATTGACCCGTCAGAACAGCGAAAGCTGAGGAGCTAGTTTCGCGGTGGCCGCTTTAGACCGAACACTACATCGGATCGTAAAACACGTTCCGGTGGCCTGACGAGCACAGCGGTACTCTCAGGCAAGCCAAGGTTTAAATCAGCCGCGGCGAGCACAGGCCCGCCATGGCAACCAACGCCACAGCAGGACGAAAAACCACCGTTATGGTCGCAAGGGAGAATTCCATAAGTGCCGTTGTCGGCAAAAATTGCTGCACGTGCTTCGGCGACTTTTCGTCCAGTCTGCACCTCGCTCTTGAAAAGGGCGATTTGAGCATGAGACGCCGATATGGCGGCTGAAGTCGCATGATGATGACCGCCAGCATGCGCCAAGGCGGGAGCGCTGATGAGAATCGCGGACAACAACAGGCTTGCGCTAAAAAGCGCGACAACGGTCCACAGATTAGCGAAACGTGTCATAGCCAGTTTGTTCCAATGCGCATTGCGCTTATTGCAACTCGCCCGAATGGTAGTAATTCCCAGTGATTCCGTCAAACTGCTCTACCGTTGTGACAATGATGATTGAACGTCGTGGTGCCATTCAGCCACTGGCCTTTGACCGTGCAGGACCGCAGAGATTGTAGCTATCACTATACTCATTTAATTGTTGCTCCCCACGGTGGCATGCCGTGGCACGTGTATCGCAACGCCAAATCGGCCAAGTTGGTCCTTGATAGGCTCAATACTGCCGCCAAGATCCTCTATGATCCGTCGCGCGATGGTCAACCCCAGTCCCGAGCCGTGGGACGCGTAGCTATTCTCTTGCAACCGTCGAAATGGCTTGACTGCTTCCAGCCAATCCGCTCGGCTCATTCCAGGTCCATTGTCATGGATCGCGATTGTCACGCGCCCGTCTTCGGACAAGAGAGTGACGTTTGCCTGCTTTCCATAGCTCACGGCATTTTCTGCAATGTTCACGATAACCCGCCGAAGCAGCGTCGGTTTGGTTGTCAGAATAATCCGGCCTTCGGCTTGGAAAGCGATCGGCTTACCTACTTCGGCAAGGTCGGAACAAACGCTTTCCACCAATGTCACGAGGTCCACCTTTTGGGCTTTCTCGGTTTCGAAATCCAATCTTGTGAAGTCGAGAGCTCCGGCAATCATCCGCTGCATCTGATCCAGATCGGACAAAATGTGATCTCGGACTTCGGTGTCCTCAATCTCGTGCGCGCGCAATCTCAACCTGGTGACGGGTGTGCCGAGGTCGTGTGCAATTGCAGCGGCTGTGGCAGAACGGTCAGAAATCAATTGTTTGATTCGTGTCTGTAGCCCGTTGAAGGCGGCCGTTGCACACCGCACTTCGAAGGGGCCGGATTCGCGCAGAGCGGGGGCATTGATATCCTCGGCAAGCCGTCGTGCAGCTCCTTCGAGCAGAACCAAGGGTGTGATGAAGCGACTGAGCAGCCAGAATGCGATGACTAGTGCAGATCCGGTCAATGCGAGGAGCGAGGGGGACATTTGGGCCCAAGAAAAGTGCGGAACGGCGAGGAGCCTCCCGGTCACCAACACCCCAGCCCCGTCCGTAAGTTCTGCCGCCACCTCTACACTGCCCTGAAAATATACATTCTGCAGGACGCGCTCGATAGGTTCCTCTGAAGCCAGATTGAGCCTAGCCGGAAATAGTGGCGCGAAATTATTCCGACCATCATTGTCACTCTCTTCGAGCCGAACGCCGATGGTATCACTTGGTGCGCGGTCCAGGAACGTGTTGATCAGGCGGGAAATGCGGCCAGCTCGCGTACTCTCTTTTTCTGGCGTCGCTACTGGCTCAATGTTCTCCGTAGAAACATCCAGCATGGTGCCCGTGAGCGCCGCCGCGACTTCTGAGCGATGGCTCGGAGGCAACCTGTCCATGAGCTGCACCACAATAGCCACCTGTTCCGCAAACATTGCATCGTGCAATGTATCCATCGCGTCGTTGTGTAGGTATGAGTAGAGCGCAAGGGCTGCCGCGTTCGAGGCAATGAGGAGCGCGAAGATAAGGATAAAGGCGCGGCCCCGAAGTGTATCGAGATGCCGTATCATTCAGTAGCCTCTTCCACGTCCGCGGCAAACATGTAGCCACGCTGCCGGACGGTTTTTATGATTTCGTTCGCGTCGACATATGCCGCAAGCTTGCGGCGCAGACGTGCAATCTGCATATCGATGCTTCGGTCGAAGACACCCGGCTGTCGGCCGCTTGTCAGGTCCAGGAGTTGATCGCGATTGAGCACCAGTCCAGCGCGTTCTGCGAACGCTTGAAGCAGGTCGAACTCGCCGTCGGTGAGGGTAACGATTGATCCATCTGGCGCTGTCAGTCGGCGCGCGCGCGCATCAAGTGTCCACCCTGAAAAGCGCAGGCGCCGATCGCGATATCGGGGGGCGTCAATAGGTAGTTCATGAGCGCGCCGAAGTACTGCACGAATGCGGGCAACCAACTCCTGAGGGTTGAACGGCTTTGGGAGGTAGTCATCGGCTCCCATCTCCAGTCCCACAATGCGGTCCGTTTCAGATCCCAAAAGCGTCAGCATGATCACGGGGATATTGGAACTTTTTCGCAGTTTTTGACAGAGAATGAGGCCATCCTCGCCCGGCATGATGCGGTCGAGGACGACGAGGTCGATACGCGCTGTTCCGAGGATCTTGCGCATCTCCATGCCATCGGCGGCCACGTCTACGGCAAAGCCATGCTTGCTCAATTGCCGTGCCACGAGCACTCGAATGTCTTGGTCGTCGTCGACCACGAGGATGTGTGGCTGGCTCTTTTTCATTCCAAAACGGTCTCGATGCTGTGTATCGCGCAGGTATATGCGGCGGTTGACATCGACCAAACATCTGATTGGTAACATAGTGTAACAACCCGGGTGTTCGTTACCTGCTGTTACCGTTGATCGAGAGCGTTGTTGTTCGATCTCACCTATTTGTAAGTGGTGCTCGACACAGGAAACTCATTTCTTGTGTCGATCAGTAGTACAAAAACGAGGAGATCGGATCATGAAACACCTGTTTATCGTCGCTGCTCTATTTGGAATGTTGGCAGGGGCGACCGTGGCGCAAGCCTATCATTATCCGCCAGAAGCTCCTTCGCCGATCGGCTCAGACGTCTTTGAAGGGGATTGAGAACTGGTCTCAGCCTCACGCATTTGGCCAGGAGCATTCAGCTCTTGGCCTTTGTCCTGCCAAAGCAACGCCGTGGATCGATGCCGGCACCAATCATGACGCCGGGCGTGAGGGCCACCCCACTGATACTGGCTGTCCATATTGTCCCGATGGCAAATCTAGAAAATGACAGGGCTTTGATTTGCAGGTTCAGCTCGGCTCTGTGCCAGCCCCTTGAAAAGATGGGGCACGAAGGCAGGTACGCGGCGCGCGTACTCGCTATAGGCTGCACCGAACTACGCTTGCACTTCCTTTTCTTCCTGTCGCGCCAAATGCACGCACATCCACACCAGCACCGGAAACTTGGCGAGCGTGAGCAACGTCGGCCATTGTATCAGGAATCCGAACATCACCAGGACCAAACCTACGTACTACGGGTGACGCACATAAAGGCGAAGCGGGTGAAGATCGCCGAATTGAGAACCACGAGGACCAAAGGCCGTAAGGCGGAGCTGCGTTATGACCGCCATGCATGAAGTGGTGCATGCCGATGCACAGCGCGAGCAGGATGAGGAGGACGTTGCCGGTGAAGATGTGGATGCGGTGCTCGTAGGCAAGCAGCAGAGCCGCGACAGCGAGAACGGTTCGGCTCGTGCTTAGGCATTCCAAGATCGAGAACACGGTTCGCTATTTCGGCATTGAAGTCGAAGACGCGATAGAGATCGCGGAGAAGATCGAAATCTGACGCGATACCCACACAAGCAGACGTAGTCGGCGATGAGCTGCGCGTCGCCTATCATGGCGATACAGATGTCGGCTTCTGGGACGAACCTGCCGAAGCGGCAAATGTCAGCGACGGGCCAGAAACTGACATCTACAGTGTCGATATCGCGTGTGCCCCGGATCCGCGGAGGTCATGTTGCGTATGGAAGACGCCAGGAACCTATCAATTCAATCGCACCGGAAAAACAGCTTGTCAGCATGTCTGTGATAAATCCTGTCGTATCGAATGGAGATAACATGATCACGAGTGTGAGTACCTCAAATTTCGCGCGCATAAGCTTGGCAGCGCTGCAATGCCGGTCTCGAGCATCGACATTTCGCGCGTCGCGGACACGGATTTTGAGCAACTACCTGAAGGCGGTTGACTCTGCGTTGTACGAGATCACCCTGTCAGCGTCCGTCGTTGGCGCGGCGAAATCGCGAGTGGAGGCCAATAAGGACTTCGTAAAAAACCTGATCGACGCCAACAACCGCGGGATCGGCCAACTTGTCGACGCTGACCTGAACGAGGAGTCTGCCAAGTTGAAGGCCTTGCAAGTACAGGAGCAACTCGCCATTCAAGCGCTTGGAATTGCGAACTCCAGTTCTCAGAACATTCTGCGGTTATTCGACTAGAGACCCGCAGTACGATCCGCTCTGGGCAATATAGCGCGCATCAAGCCCGGCTAGCTCATTGTCGTATGCAAATCTGAAAGCAGACATTTTTCTTCTGTAAGGCACCAGCATGGGCGGCTCCCTCCCTACGGGAGGGCCGCGCTCTCTCGCGCCGGCCAAGGACTGGCGGCGCGACCGAGCCCCGCATGCCAAGGCGCGGGTCTCGGCCCTTCGGGTTTCGATCGCTTCCGCAAGTGACGTGAAGAAAGTGGCCCGTCCTCGCAACACGTACCCATGACACGACTGCCCGCCATCATAGAGCAATACTCGCCGTGCCCCGTGGCGACTCGCTGTGTCAAACAACAAAGCCCATCTTCGCGGGCAGCGAGAGCAAGAGAGGAGGGATCGGATTGGTAAACCGGGAAGGGAGGTGCAAGAGGCGCGTCCCACGGTAACCGTCAAAGACAAGATACCGACATGACCCTCTCCATACGCCAAATCTCCGAACGACTTGCCCGCAACGCCGAAGCCGTCTGCGCCCATTACCTGTCAAACGGCAAGCGCAATGGCCGCTACTGGGTTGGCGGCGACGCCTTCAACACCAAAGGCCGCTCCATGTACGTGCGGCTGACCGGTCCAGATTATGGCCCAGGCGCGGCTGGCAAATGGACCGATGCCGCTACCGGCGAACATGGCGACCTGCTCGACATCATCCAGCTAACCCTCAATATCTCCAGGCGGGAAGCCCGCGAGGAGGCCCTTCAATTCCTCTCCGAACCCACCCTCGCGGCGAGGCCTCCGGAGCGCGCGCCCGCACCCGGCAACAGTGCAGAGGCAGCCCGACGCCTCTTTGCAGCTTCAAAACCAATTCTCGGCACCCCCGGGGAAATCTACCTGCGCGGCCGCGCCATCTCCTGCGGCCTTGACCTTTCCGCGCTACGCTTTCATCCACGCTGCTATCACGTCACCGACGAGGGCCACCGGATCGCGCTTCCCGCCATCATTGCCGCCGTCACCGACAACCCCGGCATCATCACCGGCGTGCAACGCCTCTACCTTGCTCCCGACGGGACCGGCAAAGCCCGCATCGACCAACCCAAACGCTCGTTAGGCGACCTGCTCGGTCATGCCATCCGCATCGGCAACGCCGAGGACGTGATGGCAATCGGCGAAGGCCTGGAAACCATGCTCTCCGTGCGTTCCCTCATGCCCGCGATGCCCGTTGCCGCCGCCACCAGCGCCAACCATCTCACCCTCTTCATCCCGCCACCCGGGTTGCAGCGCCTTTACATCGCCCATGACCATGGCGCCCCGGGTGTTGCGGCCGCCCAGCAGCTGAAACAGGTCACCACCGGCAACGGCCTCGACGTTCGCCTGCTCACCCCGCCGGGCAATGACGATTGGAACACCGCGCTTGTCCATGAACCGGTCGAAGACCTCATGACGGCGCTCGCCCGCCAGCTTGTCCCCGATGACAAGCAACGCTTTCTCACACGGATGGCCCGGACACACTAGGAGCCTTTCCCAAAACAAGTCCCTGCTACGCTCCCGTTGACGGAACGGCACTTCCCGCCTTTTCGAGCTGGCGAAGGAGGCCAGAGCCGGGTCCGGGCGCAACGGCTCTGCCGTCCTCCACTGACGTTCCGGCCGCGCGCCCAAAGAGGCGCGCGGTGCTGCCCGCAACGCGCCTCTGGCAAGGGTTTCGCCAGAAAGGTCGGGGAAGGGCCCCGGCCTCCCAACAACGGGAAGGACACAATCCATGTCCAGTTTCAGAAACCGCTCGGGCTTCGCGTCCGTCTCCGCCACCGGCCGAGTCACCAGCAATCTCGCACTCTACGGCAATGTTCACGGCTACGCGGACGGCCAGGAACAGCGCCCGTTCCCCGCCGATGAAACCCTCGACAATGTCGTCACCAACCTTTTCGCCACCCTGTCCGATGCTTTTGCCGATACCGCACTTGAGCCTGATGTCCAGAGCCTCCTGTGGTCGCTCTGCTACCTGTTCCACCGCAAGCTTGACGGCATCCAGCGTCTCCTCGACGAAAACGAATCCAAACAGCGCAGCGCGCAGGAAGAACAGGACGGTTCCGAAATCCGCTCGGTCCAGCTCGAGCGCCTGATCGACAAAGGACAAACCCTTCTCGAAAAGCACGCCGCTTTCGAACGCCTGCGCGATCACGCCGCCGCCGAGTACGAGGACCGCACCGGTTCGGCCTGGCGCCCCAGCTCGGGCTCCATGGTCAGCCGCCGGACCATGACCGCGGCCGTGGTGGACAGCCGTGACTACATCTCCGCCAAGCGCCGCGCCGAAACCGAAATCTTCCTGCCCAAAGGCCCCAAGATCGCATTCGTCGGGGGCCTCAACTTCAATGATCACATCCGCATCTGGGCCGTTCTCGACGAGGTCCGTAAAGAATACCCCGACATGGTTCTCATCCATGGCGGCAACAAAACCGGCGCCGAAGCCATCGCCCACGCCTGGGCCGCCAATCGCAAAGTCTCATGCTACCCGTTCCCGCCCAACTTCACCCGCGACGGCAAGGCAGCACCGTTCAAGCGCAACGATTTCATGCTCGAGCAGCTCCCCACCGCTGCCGTCATCTTCCCGGGGTCAGGCATCCAGGACAACTTCGCAGACAAAGCCCTCAAGCTCGGCATCCGCCGTTGGGATTATCGGGGCAAAAGTTCCAAGGGCGGCCGATGAGCCGCCCCTATAGTTTCAGTTTCTGCTGCCTCTTCCTATCCGTCGCAGCTCCTTCAAGATCGAGCGCGGGCCGTTTTCCCCGGTCTATTTTCCCCTGTGTTTCGACCTCCCTTATCCGCGCCTCAACCACTTCCCACTTGCTCTGTTCAGTCTTGATGGCCCGCGCCGACTCGGCGCGGGTCTCCGCCGAAAAGCCCGGCGCGGCCGCCCCGATTTGGTCCCTCGCCATGCGCGTTCCCTTTCCTTCTGCTCACGCCGCGCCGCAATGCCAGCCGTCTCGTAGACCCCGCATGAGCAATTGAAGATAAACTCCCGCTCCCACTTGCCCAACGGTTTGTCCAGATCACGCACCGCCGCCAACAAACACGCCCGAGCCCGCACCAAGTTTGCTATTTGCGGCGGCGGCACCTTGGCATCCTCCAGACGCCGCCCGAGCACCATCCGGTGCTCTTCGTCGCTTAATCCATCGTCGGTTTCATCATTCTCATAATGCCCCAAGCGGGTCCGCACCTGCTCCACCACCGCATTGAAAACAATGACCGCGCGTTCCAGAGCCGTTTCCCCGCCGCTGCCCGCCTCAAACGCTTCCGCCGACGCGATGATCTCCGCGCGGGCTGACACAACCTCCGGCTCATTCCAAAAACTGAAATCCAACACGGCTCCACCCTCCCTCGGCCACAAACAATAACTCTCACCATCGGCCTTGCCACACTCACTGACTCATTTTTCAGCAGCACAGACACGCAAGGGCAGAGGAGGAGGAGGGAAGGGGGTTGGGTGACGGAGAAGCGAAGGCGGGGGAGTGGCCCCCGCCGACACCGTCCCACCAACAAAGGACAACCATTATGACCATCCAGGCACCCGCCCAAACGACAGCCACCGCTACAGCCCTGCCGGCACCGCGACCGTTCCGCCGTGACATCCGTGACGTTCCCCTGGAAAGCCTCGTGCTGACCAAGCTGAACGTCCGGAAGCACAAGGACAAGGACATCGAGTCCCTTGCGGCCACCATCGCCTCGACCGGCCTGCTGCAGCCCATCGGGGTTCGTGCGCAACCCGACGGTACACACGAAGTCTGTTTCGGTGAACGGCGCACGCTGGCAATCCGCAAGCTCCACAAGGACGGCCACCCCGGCACCGACATGGTGCCCGCCGTTATCCTTGAACCCGGCGACGATGCGCTCGCCGTCGAGGCCTCGTTCATCGAGAACGTCGAACGGCTTCCCATGAACGAGATGGACCAGTACGAAGCCTTCGCCAAGGCCTTCGACCTCCGCAAGAACACCGCCGAGGTCGCCGCCGTCTTCGGATGCACCGAGCAGCTCGTGAAGCGCCGCCTCGCGATCGGAAACCTCATTCCGGAAATCCGCGCCCTCTACCGCAACGAGGACATCTCACTTGAGGAATTGCAGATCCTGACCATGGCAACCAAGGCCCGGCAGAAGGCCTATCTCAAGGCCCACAAGGACGGCGACGCGCCATACCCGCACATGCTGCGCGAATGGCTGTTTGGCGGTCAGGCCATCAAGACCAAGGTCGCCATCTTCGACCTTGCCGATTACAAGGCCCCCATTGCCAACGACCTGTTCGGCGACAATGCCTACTTCACCGATGCCGATCAGTTCTGGAAACTCCAGAACGCCGCCATCGCCAAGCTGAAGGACGCCCACGAGGCATCCGGCTGGTCCGGGGTTCACCTGCTCGAGCCCGGCCAGCCCTTCTACTGCTACAACCACGTCTCGCTCTCTAAAAGCAAGGGCGGCCATGTCTTCATCAGCGTCAGATCCAACGGTGAGGTTGAAGTCCACAAGGGCCTCATCTCACACGCGGAGATGAAAAAGCTGGAACGCAAGGCGGACAAGGAAACCGCCACCGGCGATGTTGACGCCGAGCATCAGGCTGACACCGTCTCCCGCCCAGAATTGTCCGAACCTCTCGGCTACTACATCGACCTTGTGCGCCATTCAGCGGTCAGGGCCGAACTCGCCAAAACTCCAAGCCTCGCGCTACGGCTGGCCGTTGCCCAGCTCATCGCCGGCTCGCAACACTGGTCCATCAGCGCCGAAAACCGCAGGCCAGCCAACGACGCCATCGCCAAAGCGGTAAAGGATCTTCCGGCCGACAAGGCTTTCAAGGAGATCCGTGCCACGGCAAAGGCGCTATTACCCAACCTGAAACACGATGCGTCCTACATGGCAGACAAGGATGCCATCCGCAGCCCTTCCCACGGCGCCCGGGTGACAGCCATCCTTGCACACCTGCAGACCCTGTCCGACAACGACGTGCTCGCCATCCTGGCCGCGCTCACCGCCGAAACCCTCGCCCTCGGCACTACCGTCGTCGACGTCCTCGGCGCAACCATGAGGGTCGACATCGCCAAAACGTGGCAGCCCGATGATGCCTTCTTCGACCTTAACCGCGACAGGGAAGTCATCAACGCCATGTTGAGCGAAGTCATCGGCAAGGAAGCCGCCGCCAGCTACCTCACCGGCACCGGCAAGTCGAAAAAAGAGATCATCCGAAAGGCCCTCACGGGCGACGGCCGCAAGAAGGTCGAGGGATGGCTTCCGCGCTGGATGGCATTCCCCGGCAAGGCCTACACCAAGCGCCCCCTCACCAAGCGACCAAAACCGACAGCCTAACGCTACGATCACACACGCCACTGGCTGCCCTTCACAAGAGGGGCGGCCAGTTTTGCTGTGTCCACCTCACGTGTTCCCTACCTAGCAGGTCCAATCCCGTTCCTGATCACGCTTGGTCAAACGCGCTTGCAGGGCATC
>NZ_JAILWT010000013.1:0-38195 GCF_025698805.1 Filomicrobium sp. | reverse complement strand
TTCGGTTTACCGCCTCGGCCGTCGCTGATTATGAATATAGCCCAATATTGATCTTAGGTCAAGTGGCTAGATCAAGAAAAGTGCCTTCTTACGCATTTTTTCTTGATCATTGATCATTAATCGTTCTATGATAGCCCCATGAACGACGCAGAACGCTTAGCCAGCATATTAGGCTCGCAGATCAGGGCAGCGCGGGTGCTTGGGGTTACTCCCGAGCACGTCAGCCGTATGGTTAAAGGCCGCAAGGACGTGCCTGAATATGTGACGGTGATTGCGGATTTGTTGGAGCAGACGCCGCGGGGGCAGTGGCCAGCGAGCGTGACAGCGAGGCTTGATTGAGCCAAGGCTAAACAAGTTAGCTATTTTACGAATGTAGGCATATGCAACGGCCTTATGCCGTCGTCTCATTAAGGGCGCGATATACGGTCATTGTCGATTTTGCGCCAATCTCTCGCATGATTTCCGTGGGGCCCATGCCCTGCTCGGCAAGCTCGCGGATCTTCTCAGGATCAAACCGTCGCTTGCTGCCCTTATAGGCGCCATTCTCCTTGGCCCGCTTGATGCCTTCGGCCTGACGTTCCCGTATGCGCTCGCGCTCGAACGTGGCAACGCCCGCCATCATGGTCAACATGAGCTTGGCGGCTGGGCTGTCAGTATTCGCCCACGGCTCGGCAAGGCTCGTGAATTTCACGCCGCGTTCGCCAAGATCGGTGATGATCGTCAGCATATCGAGTGTGTTGCGCGCCAAGCGGTCTAGCTTAGTGACGACGATAACATCGCCCTCGCGCACGAATGCCAGCACCTTTGCCAGCTCCGGACGGTTTCCGGCGTCCTTGCCGGATATTTTCTCTTCATAGATGCGCTCGCATCCGGCCGCCTTAAGCTGGTCCTGCTGGATGTCTAGGCTCTGATCGTCCGTAGAGACACGGCAGTATCCGACTTTCATCCCTGGCGTTTCCTGATCTCGGCGACGACGATATCCGCAGCGATGCAGACAGTTAGGGCAATGAGGCAAATCATCAATTCAGTGCGCTCGAACGCTTTCCATCCCTCGCGGGGGAAGTCGTCCCTTGCCCATGTGTAAAGTGACAAGATTCCAAATCCGCAAGTCACATACATGGCAGCGGTAGCGAGGCCTTCAAAAAATTTCTCAAACGACATGGCGCGCGCCTCCATTATCGACCGTCCTTCGGCGTATAGAGCCGAGTTGAACGGTCAACAATGTATCCGGACTTTTTATATTTGCCACGTCTCTTAGTCTCGATCTGGATTCGCCGTTCTGGCGTCTCTGAGACGGCATCCCATTGGCGTTCGGCCTCGGTCCTTGGGGAGTGTCCATGCTTGGTTTTGCGCTGCATCACTTGGCCCACTCCGCGCACTTAACCTGATCATCGAGGCATACGCGTGCCGTTCCCATGACGAGAAAGCTTGCGCCAATGTACGCGATCAACAGCCACACGCTAACCTTGAGCGCCCAAGCGAAGGCGCTGGCCCATGAAATATCGTGACGGTGGTGGCAGTCGTGACAGGTCATTCTAACCCTCCGCTATCTGGCTGGCTGGTTCGTTGAGTTGCACATTCATTAGGTAAAGTTTATCACCTTCGATCTTCGCCTTAATTCCCGTCACGGCGCAGAACTTAGCCACTGCCTCGGCGTAAACATCAGGATCGACAGGCTTCTTGTTCTGGGCCTTGCATTCGGCGGTGTAACGGACATACCCGAGCCCAAGCTCAACACGAGCGCCCTTCATAGGCTCAAGCACGGCAGCCATTATCGCATGCACTGGCCCAGCCGGGGGTTCGGTGCTTGTCGATACCAGTTGCGGTCTTGGGGGCGTCAGGCGCGTCGGCGCGGACGGCTCCGCAACTACCGCTGCTTGGGGCTGTTCTTCTGAATCTTTAGTGCGTCTTACAACGCGCGGCGTAGCTTCCGGCGCGAGCACTTCCCACGACACGACGCACATGAGAATAATCAGCTCGACGACGGCGGCTAGGCCAAACTGCTGCGCGGTAGCTAGAAAGCTGGCCTCGTTGTCTGGCAAGCGAAACAACTTCGCAATTGCTGTGCCCTGGACGTCTACGGTGACAATCGGGCCAAGGGCGGTGAGTTTGTTGCGCTGCTCTTGCGCGCGGGCCTCAAGGGATAGCGCGCGGTCGGTTGCAGCCTTTGCGGCCGTCGTTTGCGCCAATCGATCATTGGCCGCGCGCTCGTCGGCTTCGCGGTCCCGACAATTCCGACCTCTTTGGCTCGGCTTTCCGTCTGCGCACTCCGCCTTGCGCATGTTCGCCGCGGCCTCCGCCGCAAGCTGGGCCGCTTCTACTGCGGCCGCGTCTGTCTGAACGAATGGGGGCAGCGCGTCGCGCAACTCGGTCAGTCTTTGCAGTTCCGCCTCGGCCGCTCTGATTGCTCTATTCGTGCTAACACGCTCCATCGTCGCTTGATCTGATCTGCCAGCGATAGCTCCAAGTGAGTTGGACAGGTTGAGCATGAGCGCGGCGATCGACACAAACCCCATGCAAAGCGCGGCTACCTTGCTGTGACGCCAAAGCCTGACAGCGACACCATGCCCGAACAAGCCGCCAGCCGCGACGGCACCAAACAGAAACGCCATGATCCAGGCGTCGGCCTCAATGTCGGTGCTCTTGAATCCGTATCGGCCCACGAGTCCTATCACGATCAGGCCGCACATGAAGCCGAATAGGCCAACTGCGATGCGCATTAGGTTTGTCCCCCGTCTACCCCGAGCGCCGCTTTAACGGCGTTTTCCATCCATTCAGCCAACGTCAAACCCTGCTTTTGAGCTGCGGCTTGCGCTTGCTTCTTGAGCCCTGGCGTCGATTTAAAATTGAACTGCTCAGTGCGCCCCGTGGCCCGCAAGGATCTCCCGTCTTTGGCCCTGCTGACTGCTTGGTGCCGCGCTTTTCGACCCTTCCTAGAATTGTCTATTACTGGATGAAAGTTAGCCTTCGCTGCTGCCATATCGAAGACTGGAACATTGTCGTCGCTGCCCTTTGCGGTCATGCCATTCTCCGCCGCTTTTCTTTCGACGTTTTAAGCGTTTCGTCGCCGGCGAGAGTGCGCACTTCAGTCCACAACGAGTCGACCTCTGTCTGAAGCTTCTTGTCGATCTCAGGTCCCGTTTTTCCATTCGTTGCGGCGTTTATGTATGGGAGCCGGTAGCTAATTCGCGTGCCTAGAACCGGCCCGTCGTTGACAAGAGCATTCAATGCCGAAGCGTTTAGATCCTTGAAGCGGGTATCTACTGCGGACATCAGAAAGGCGAACGGCTTTTTGTGCCGTTTGCACATCTCAACAACAGCGTCGACGGCGCCAACATCGAATATTGAGGCGCGGACAGGAACAATGACGCAATCTGCGACAAGGACAGCGTTTTCGATCACGTCCATGTCTAGCGGAGGCGTGTCGATAAACAACCAGTCAAAAGCTCCGCTCTTTTGGATTACCCCTACATCTCGCGTAATGCGCTCTATGTCTTCTTCTAGGTGTGGGTTCTTAGGGCTACCGCGCGTCACATGCCACTGCGCCAAGTTTGCCTGATCGGCATTAAGGTCAATCAGGCAAACGCGCTGCTTATCCTGCACGGCCCGCACGGCAAGCAGAGTTGTTGTTGTCGTCTTTGTGGCGCCACCCTTGGGTGCTGCGATTGTGACAACCTTCATTTTCCTAAGCCCCTTCCCGCGAATCTCTAAACGATAGCGGTTATTCGGCGCGTGTGGCTATCGGTTATCCGTCCTATTATTGATAACTGCTATCTCTTAACATTCAGATAACCGCTAACTCACAGACGACGATATCGGTTATCTCATGCCGTGCAGATAACTGCTATCTACCATTAATAGATAACTGATATCCAACAAAGCACGATATCGGTTATCTACTTCACTCAAGATAACAGCTATCTAACCGTACTTAGTTAGCGGTTATCTTTGTACTGGCTACGCTGAAAAGAGAGGCGTTTACTTACCGTCTTGGCCCGCATCAAACGCGATACCCTCGGCGCGCAGTCCGGCTGCGATCAAGCGGCGGACTGCCTCAGACTTACTTTCAAGCCGATTACCAAACCGATAGTCCGCAATAGCGTCGACCATCGCCTTAGACATGGGGGCAATGATCCGCTCCGTAAGCGGGCCGTCTTCTCGGTTCGATGTATCTGCGCTCGTCATGATTCATAGGTATCATATGCTGTTAACCATCACAAGTGACGCAAGTGCAACAAGTCAAACTTATTCGATGTATGAGCATGGACGCGAATCGTATTAGCGTGACAACCTGTGTATAACTTGTGCGTTGTATGAAGCTTTTCTATACAAGATATTCAGTAGCGTAGCGTCACAAAAAGCAAAAACCCCGCCGTGAGGGCGAGGCAATTGCGAATGATCCCGATACGGGAAGGATGTCTGACAGCTCCCTTCTCTCATAATTCGGGGTGATTCGCAACACGGGAAAGCTGTGTCTGCTCGCCTGCGGCCTGAGAAAAGGAGCGCAATGCCCATGCGCAGCCTAGGCGATCTGCTGGCCGGCTCCCGGCCGGCACCAACACGCGCGCGTCGCTACCGCGCTGAAGCACGGTTCGTTACTGATATCTCGAAACACTGCACGCCACTTGATCGGAACGGACGGGCGAAGCTGATCGCCAAGGCCGAAGCGATCGAGCGGGCCTCAAAGCTTCCCGGTAAGCGATCGGGTGTGCTGGGCCTAACCGGCCTGACTGTCCTTCGCGTGCTGGTGCTGCACTTCGCCAATCGCGGCAACGGTCTATGCAACCCGAGTTACAGCGCAATCCAGAAGCAAACGGGCTTTTGCCGTCAAACGATCTGCAGGGCCTTGCGGAGCTTGGAAGCTGCCGGCCTCTTGATCGTAACGCGGCGCTTGGTGCGTCGTGAGATCGAGCGCAACGGCGTGACGTTCGTCCAGGCAGTGCAGGGCTCGAACCTTTATGCGTTCTGCCTTAGCGCCGTGGTGCCGATCCGCGCGCTCGTTGGATCCTCGAAAAGCTTCCCGAAGCCCAACGCCCTGCTAGCGCTCCTGTTCAACCCGAGTCTACCCGGTAGGGGGAAACATTCCCAAGGCATTCCAATAGGGGCAATCAAAAGGGCCAGTACAAGGGCAATTAAAGGGCCAGTAGCACAATGAGCTAAACGATTCAGAAATAAGGGTTTTCGAGATTGTGAAAATGCGTCCGGTCACAAAAAGGGCCAGCAGAGGGGCAAGAACAAAGGCAAGCAAACGGCAATCAACGCGACAATCGAAATCTACCCCTGTCACCACGTGACAGGCCTATTCCGGCAACCCCTGTCAACTGCTGACAGCCCTATTTCGAGAAATACCCCTGTCAGCATGTGAAAGGGGTGCACGTAATGCCGGGGAAATAATGCCCTGCTTTCCGTGATAGGGTTTCCACCGCAGAAATTCTTTTGAACTGGTCGTGTTAAACCGGACGGGTTGCCCATTTCCATCCGCCCCATATACGGGGCACTTTTCGGAATGCCGTCATTCCGATCCGGAACGGCGTTGTTCCGGTTTCTCGACGAAATTTCTCTGAACCTTGCGCGAAAATTGCCAAAAGCTTTGCAATTTCAAAGAGGCTACCAGCACGAAACGAGCACAAAGCCTGCACGAATTAGCAAGATGTTAAAGAACTGTTGACGTCAAGAACAAAATTACTGTATATTGAAAAAATGCCAATGAGGGAATTGAGCACCGAAAACTCGTTTAACCGCTGGCTCGCTGAGATGGAATTATCCGGCGAGCACGCGGCGACTTTGCTCGGAAAGACGCGCAAGGCAATCTACTATTATGAGATTGGCAAGCGTAACCCTCCGCAGACAACGCGGCTTTTGATGAGTGCGTTAATGGATGGCTATCGGCCGCGTGCGTGGCCCGATAAATGAAAAACCGCCCGGAGTGTTGGGAGCACTCGAAGGCGGTTTTTTTGTTGGTGTCTGAGTTTCTGTTCTCAGTTGCGTAGGTGTTGCGGTCGAAGCGGTGAGACGCTGAGGACCGCCAATTCGGTTTTGCTGAACGTGACCCTAGAGACTCGAAAGGATCAACAATGAAACCCTTAACCGAAGCGGGGCTTCTGATATGAAGTCCTATCAAATTAACGATTCGGCGTCAACGTCGATGTCAACAACGCGGCCGGTATTGCTTGTTGGTCGTGGCACTATAACCTTATCAGATAATAGCCCGTCTGAGCGGCCCTTTGACACTCAGATTTCCGCACCGACAAAGCGAAGCCCAAAAGCGAAGCGCGTGTCGGTCGGTGCGGCCACATCGAGCAAAGCCAAATTCAACGAAAAGAGCCAGAGCAAGGGTTTCCAGCAAAGCGCAGCGTCTTCGTGCGGCAAGCTCAACGCTGATGTTTTTTCTGATCTAATACCGAAGAAACCCTATTGCGCCGATAATCTCGACCACGGGTTGCAAATAAGAAAAAAGTCGGTCGCACTTCAGCGGCGCCACCTTCAGTTGAATGGCCCGGCGTCGTTTCAGTGGATGGTTCACGATATAGACCGGCCGGGCGCCTACTATGCGCATGACGACGCGAATTTGCCTCAGCCGAACGTCATCATGATAAACCCAGCCAACAATCACGCGCATGCGGCCTACCTAATGAAAACGCCTGTCGCGCGGCATAATTTGGCGCGGCTCGAACCGCTTCGTTTTTATGCGGCTGTCGAGCGCGGAATAGTCCGGCGCCTTGAATCTGATCCTTACTATTCTGGGCTTATTGCCAAAAACCCAATTAGCGATCACTGGAGAGTAGAATGGCGTCGCGAAGACCCGTATTCGCTTGGTGAATTAGAGGGGCATCTGTTTGAACGCGACATGCGGCCAGATCCTGCAAAAGAGCGGGCTTTCGGCGCTGGCAGGAATGTGACTGTTTTCGATGAGTTACGCTCTATCGCTTATAGGGAGGTCCGAGGCTATAAATCGCGCGGGGCCGACTATGGGGACTGGCTAACGCGCTGCGTAGAACTCGCTTTGGGCCTGAATAGGCAGTTCCCGGTAGCGATGAATATCGCTGAATGCCGGGCAATCGCGAAGAGCGTCGCTAAGTGGACCTGGACGCATTTCTCAGCTGAAAAGTTTTCAGCGCGCCAGTCCTATCTAGGAAAGCGCGGAATGGCGGTCCGGTGGGCCGGGCATGAAGCTGAAAGCACAACAGAGCCGTGGAAGGCGATTGGCATCAGCCGGCGCACCTACTACCGACGCAAAAAAGAGGGAACACTTTAAAATGTCATACAACTCTAAAGTTCAACTCGCGCGCTTGTATGAGTCCACGAGCAAAAACGGCAATCAGTATTTCCGCGGTCGCATGGGAAGCGCAAACGTTCTGCTTTTGAAATCGAACCAGGTCTCCGATAGCGGCCAAGCAATCTGGAATCTCCTGGTCGAAGAGCCTCAGCAGCGCGTCGACTATCAGAAAACAGCGATTGATCGGGAAGCGTCGACACCAGAGCCGGAAACGGCCTCGGAACGTCCGTATGATCCGGCCGATTTTGGCGATCCGATTCCGTTCTGATGAGCGAGACAATCAAGCGTAAGAGAGCCGCCCAACGAGGCGGCTTTTTCTTTGCCTGATCGCGCGCGTGCCTTATTTGGCCACGTCTGTCACTATTGTTTTCAACAAAAGATATGCGACAAGTTGACGCAGTTCGATCAAAATAATAAAACACAGTTAATTCAAAGCTTTAGATTTTTATAGAGGCATAATCTCATGCTACAAATCGACAAAAAACAAGGCTTTTCCGTATGTTACGCACGGTTTTTGCTTGCTTACTTGAACCTTATCAAGTATATTGACAATAAGGCGACGTTTTGCATTGGCGACAATACGATTCGTTGCTTTGGCAGTTGGAGGGGTCTGACTGTCTTTGCCGCTCAGCACGGCGCGTAGGGGCTCGTGGTGGCGTCGGGGGTTTCAGAAGGGTTTCACCCGGCGCCGCTCAGCTCGTCTGCTGAGGGCCTTGTTCAGTTGCGTTGCGTGGGTCGTGTGAGAGCGACCGTGAAGACCAGTGCAACACATGCTGAGCGAACCAAACGATGAAACTCATAGGACAATTGGCCTTGATAGGCCTGGGGGCCTCGAAGCCCCGAAGGGGAGCGCCCCGCCTGGGCTCGTTCTTCACCCTCATTCCACCAAGCGACGACAAGCCCGAACAATCGAAACCGAAGCGCGGACGCTCTGTCTCAGAGCGCTTTCATGCGCGGGTCGACAAGAGCGGCGGCGATGAAGCCTGCTGGCTCTGGCAAGGATCTCCCGATCCGGGTTCAGGTTACGGTCGGATTCAGAACGGCAAAAAGCACGATATGGCCCACCGTGTGAGCTGGGAACTTCACGTCGGACCAATCCCGCGCGGAAAGAACGTCCTGCACGGCCCTGGCTGCAGCAAGCTTTGTGTGAATCCCGCGCATCTCCGGTGCGGAACGCAGGTCGAGAACATGGCAGACGCGAAGGCCGAAAAGCGACTCGGTCGCCGGCTCACTCCGTCCGAAGCCTGTGCGATCGTGACTGCTGTTCGTGACGGACTGAGCTATGTGGACGTAGCGACGCTGTTCAGCATCTCGCCACAGACCGTTTTCAATGTCAGCAGCGGCCGAACTCACGCCAAGCATACCGGCATCAAGCGCAAATCGCGCCTTCCTCGAAATAGCCGCGGCAAGGTTGAACTTGAACTGAGGGCGGCAGCATGACGGCGGTTGTGAGATGTTTCGCGATAGATGGCTTGGTGCAAATTCCGATCGCATCTTCGGCGCAGTTGGCAACAAACTCGTCGTACGTACTCAAATTTCCGTATTTGGCAAACGAAACGCTATCGGTCGACAGCGCTGTCTCTTCCTCGGAAAGCCTCTCGGCGAATCCTTACACAAGAGCGTTGCGTGTTGAAGTCGATGACGGCGCCGTGGTTCATTTTGAGGTCAGCCCAAAAGGCGCGCCGCTCCGGACCGCAACAACAGACAGTCCGACGCTTGAAGGCAAAGAGCTTCTAACGTTCGGCGCAGGCTGGGTAGTCAGTTTCCTTGAAAAATCATGAGGCACAAATGGCTAAGCGCGTAACAGCAGCAGAGCAGGCAGAGGCACAGCAAGTCGCGAACCCTGACAGCGTGATCGTCGTCAACACCTTCTCGGTGGAGCTCGATATTACATCGGCAATCATTGATGCGGCCAAGGAGAATATTCGGCGGCGTCTCCGCACGCAGCTCATGGAGATCGGCTTTACCGGAACCGAGCCTGGCACCATCGCTGGCTATGTCGAAGATCTGAAAGCGCTCGAATCCATCGAGCCCATTCTGAAGTAACGATCATGGCACGGGCACCGAAAGCACAGAGCAAAAAGCCAGCGAGGGCAAAAAAGCCTGCGGCGAAGCGTGCTGCACCCAAAGTCGAAAAGCCACAAGAGGAGAAACGCGGAAGAGGACGACCGTCAAAGTACGATCCTTCATTCTGCGAACTGGCAATTGAACTCGGCGAACAAGGGAAATCCAAGACGCAAATTGCCTGCGCGATGGGCGTTATTCGAGAAACGCTAGACGATTGGTCTAAAGCGCATCCCGAATTTTCCGTTGCCATACGGTACGCCAAGCAACTCGAACAAGCTTGGTGGGAAGATCGCGGACAACGCGGCATTTCTCTCGGGAAAGACTTCAACGCATCTGCGTTTTGCTTCCAGATGAAAAACAGATTCCGCGAAGATTATCGCGATACTCAGAAAGTCGAGCTATCTGGCGACGCTTCCTTCGCTGCCATGCTTCAGCGTGTTGCTGAAATGAGAACCAAAGGGGCAGCAGCATGAAACGGGATGCAATCCGCGCCGAAGTGAAATCCGCTCTCGATGAATTGGGGTTCCGCGAAGATCAATGCCGTTGGGCGGGTTGCTCTCTTCACATATCGGTAGCGGGCGACATCAAGACAATGCGCTTTCCCGCCGGCATGACGATGCGCCAGCTCATGTTTGAGATTGGGCGCTTGACCGGCTGGGTTGAAATGGCGGCACAGCTTGGAACGGCTGTTGTCGCATCTCCGAAACGCCGCGCAAACGGTCATGCGGCAGAACACATAGGGGCTATGTGATGAGCACCAGCTCTGAAGACATCCTGCTCGTTGGCGATCAATTCTATTTGCCAATGCCTGACGGAACGCAGCGCCGCGCGGAAGTCATTCGCATAGATGAGCAGACGTTCACGGTGAAGTTCTACAAACCTAACGGCGTCGGCCCGTACATCTGCGAATTGCCACATGGGAAATTCCCGGGTCGACCACTGGTCCGCATGTTCGGCGAAGACGATCGGGCCGGACGCCACCAAAGTTATTGGAAAACGCATCCAGATTTTACGGGGAAATACGACGATTAATCGAGGCTAACAGAGGGAACGGCAATGACTGAAAGTTCAGAGGAACGTCAGAAAAGAAAGTTGGAAATATCAGAGGCGGCGGCAAATGCCTTCCTGGTATCAAGCGGGGAAAAGGCCAGGAAAGTAACGGTCGAACTTATGGACCACTGGACGCTTTTAGAATTTTGCGTAACCCCAGTGCTGGGCTCGACGGGTTCATTTTTTGCACGGTCAACACTCACAATTGATAAAAAAACTGCGTTAGTTCTCGGCGATGCTTTCGGTGATTTGTGGCGCCGCGGCTGCTTGGTTCTTGATGCGAAACCTAAAGAAGATGGGGTGGGTTAAGATGACGCCGACAGAAACCGAACCGGCCAAAGTGATCCCGTTCCAAAAGCCTCAGAACTTCTACGCAGACGAAAACGGTTATGCGCTGAGCCCATTTGTGTCGACGGCTAGAGCGATTGGTGATCTGCGCCGAATCCTTGAGCCAGCACGCAAGTTAACGGCTGCCGACGCGCGGCAAATGCTGGCCATCCTCACGAAGCTTGAAAACAACCACGTCGGCAAGGTGCCTCTGCCTCCGGACGATTACGTGTCTCGCTACGACTTCGGGAGACGCGATGCTTGATGCAGCGACAGCTAAGGACCTTGAAGCGCTGGACGAGCACTGGCTTGCCCTGCACGACAATCCTTGGCTGTTTGCGACTGGCGTCTTGGGTTTCCTTCCTTACAATGAGGAAGACGCCGCACTCACGCCGCAAGAGTTTAAGAAAAAGCACGGCGCTGATGCGGTGATGCTTGAACAGTGGCAAGACGAGTTTCTGCGTCCTGAGAACTTCTTCACGGACTCAAACGGCAAGCCGACCGATAACCCGCGGCACTCGGTGCGATCCGGACATGGTGTCGGCAAGGGCACAACGATAGCCATCTTGGCGCTGTGGTTCGTCTCGACGCACTGGGACGCGAAAGCGGTCCTGACGGCCAACTCGCAAGATCAGCTCCGCGATAACAACTGGCCCGAGATCAAAAAGTGGTGGCGACAAATGCCGCCGCATCTTCGCGATAACATCACGGTCGACGAAGAGCGCATGTATATCAAGGGCCATCGCGATATGGTCTTCGTAACGCGGCGCACGGCCTCAAGGCACAACACAGAAGCGCTACAGGGCATCCATGCGTCTTGGGTGCTTTATCTTTGCGACGAGGCCAGCGGCATTTTCGAGACAGTGTTTGAAGTCGCTCAGGGCTCGCTTTCAACGCCTGGCGCTATGGCTTGCCTGTTCTCAAACCCCACACGCCGCGTTGGCTTTTTCCACGACACGCACAACAAGCCTGCGGTTATGGAGCGCTGGAAGCGCTGGCATGTGAACTGTGAAGACGTGCCGCGTGCCCGCCATCACATCGACGATGTTATCGCGACTTACGGGAAGGACTCGAACAAATACCGGGTCCGCGTCCTGGGCGAGTTTCCAAAGTCTGACGACGACACGGTTATTCCGCTTGAACTCGTCGAGGCGGCGAAGGGCAGAAATGTCGTCGCGGTTCCGGTGTGGCCTGTGTGGGGTCTCGACGTGGCTCGCTTTGGTGATGACCGAACGTGTCTCGCCAAGCGTCAAGGCAACATCCTGTTAGAGCCGATCACGACCTGGAAGAACCTGAAGGAAACGCAGATCGCCGGGCGCATTATCGATATGTACCGGCATACGCCGAACGACATGAAGCCCAAAGAAATCTGCATCGACGTCATTGGGTATGGCGCCGGCGTCAAAGACATTCTCGAAGAGCCTGGCTCACCTGTTCAGCACATCATTACCGGCGTGAATGTCGCTGAAACCGAAGCGATCAAGCCTGAAAACTTCCGATTGCGCGACGATCTCTGGTGGTCTGGCCGCGAATGGTTCGAGGCAAAGGACTGCCGGATTCCGAAGGAAGGCTGTGACGGCCTGATCCGAGAATTGACCGTCGTAACGTATGACTTCACGGCATCCGGCAAGCGTCTGGTGATGCCGAAAAAAGACATGAAAAAGGAACTCGGCTATTCGCCCGACGAAGCCGACGCGTTCCTGCACACATTCAAGGCTGGCGTCTATCCGCGCGAACCGGAGCGCCATCGACGCTACACACCACCAAGACGCAATCGAGATCCCTGGGCATCGTGAGGCACACATGAGCATGGCAGATGTGAAGCGGTCATTTTCGGCGGGGCTCGGTGGCAGCGGAGTGGCTTTGACCGGTGCAACGTTGACGTATGAACGCAACGACGACCAGGACCGGACAGACCAGCGTTTGAATTTCACGGTTACGAAGCCGGACGGGGCTTCGACACTGATCACAGAGTTGATTGACGGGCGCGATCCCGTTTCAGCAGCTCGTCTTATCGCAGAACAGTTTGTCGCGTCACTGACGGAATGAGGGAATAGGAACAATGGCACAACGCGGCATGCTGGTTGCTCAGCAGTCTTTCGGAAAAGCACGCGCAATCACAAAGAGCGATGCGACGGTCTATAGCCCGCCGCTTGATGCGTTTGTCGTCGGCGCAGATGGCAACGTGGTGATTGTCGACAACACGGGAACGTCCGTCACAATCCCGGCGATTGCCGGCCACGTGTATCACATCACAGCGTCTCAGATTCTCGATGCCTCCACGGCAACGGGGATTACCGGCCTCAACTGGTAAGGGCGCTCGGGAGGGTACGGCTATGGCACAGATTGAAGCGGGCGAGCGCTTGGCGAATGCGGAAGCGGTCAGCGAACTTGACAGCGAAGGGCTGTACCTGGCGCTTGAGACGTGGTTCCGCGAAGACAAAGAGCACAGCGAAGAGTGGCGGGACAACGCCAAAAAGAACTTCGACTTCGTCGCGAATGAAATGTGGCAGGACGCCACAAAACGCAAGATGGAAGACGAGGGCCGGGTTGCGATCTCATGGAACCAGACGGCTCCGCTTATCAACGCTGTGTCTGGTATCGAGGTGAACACGCGTCATGAAATCACGTATCTGCCGCGCGGCGTCGAAGAGGGCGACATTATCGCCAACGAGTCTTTGACGCAGGCCTCGCAGTGGATGGGTGACGGCTGCAACGCCAAGCGCAACGAAAGCTCTGCATTCACCAACTCTCTTATGTGCGGCATGGGCTGGACTGAAGAGCGTATGGACTATGAAGAGGATCCAGACGGTAAATACATCGAAGAGAATATCGATCCTCTCGAATGCTACTGGGATTGCGCGTCTCGGCAGATGAACCTTGCCGATAGCCGGCGGCGCTGGCGGGCTCGGCGGATTGCGCTTGTCGACGCGCGGGCGAAGTTTCCGGACTTCTCCGATGACGACCTTGACTGCTCCTGGGTGACAAACGTACCGAACAAGGCACCGAAGACGGTCGAAGAGCGACGCATGAAGCTCGACAATTCATCGCGGTCGACGCGCAACGGTATGGTGACGATTGTTCAATGCCAGTGGTGGGAGCGCGAGAAGTATTACCGGGTGGCGAAGCCGGATTCCGATCAGGTGTCGGACATTTCCGAAGGTGAGTTTAAAACGCTGCAGAAGCGGCTAAAAGACCTTGAGAAGCAAACCGGTCAGTCTGCCGAACTGACGTACACGGAAGCGACGCGCAAGGTTTATAAGCAGGCCTTTATCGGACGTCGAGTGCTCAAGGTTGGACCGTGCCCGCGCAAGAACGGTTTTACGCTCAATTGCATCACCGGCAAGCTTCACCACACGAAGCGGATTTGGCTGGGTCTCGTCGACGCTCTTAAAGAGCCGCAGATGATGCTCAACAAGTGGCTGTCTCAGTCAACGCACATCATCAACGCGACGGCCAAGGGCGGTGTCATTGCCGAAGCCGATGCGTTTGACGATATCCGCGAAGCCCAAGAGACGTGGGCCTCTCCGGATGCGATTACCATCGTCAAGAAAGAGGCGATTTCGCGGGGCAAGATCATGGCGAAGCCTGGTGTTGGTCTTGCAGGTCCGTACTTCCAGCTTATCCAAATGGCAATGGATGCCCTGCCGCGTGTTACCGGCATCAACATGGAACTGTTGGGCCTTCGGGACGCGCAGCAAGCGGGCGTGCTCGAAGCTCAGCGCAAGCAAGCCGCAATGACGATCCTGGCGACCTGGTTCGATAGTCTCGCAGGATTCCGTGTCGAGGTCGGCCGGACGCGGCTTTATTTCATCCAGAACTATCTCGCAGACGGCCGATTGATCCGCATTCTTGGTGAGAATGGCGGCTACAAAGCCTTGCGCTTGATGAAGGATCGCGTCGTCGGCGAATACGATGTCATTGTTGACGAAGCGCCGCGGTCGCCGAACCAGAAAGAAGCAACTTGGGCGATTATCGAGCGCATGATGAGCCTGCCGGTCGTGCAACAGATGATGACGCCGGAAGTTGCGGTCACGCTGTTGAAATACTCGCCACTGCCTTCGCAACTCGTCGAAGCCTTTGAGAAGATGCTGGCCCAGCCCAATCCGGAGGCGGATAAGGCACGTCAAATTGAAGAGCGTGGGCGCTTGGTCGAGATCGATAAGGATTCAGCGTCAGCAATGAAGGATCGGGCACAAGCCGACAAGCTGAAAGCCGACACGGTTCTGAGCCTCGCGCAAGCAGCGAATGAGCAGGCGCAGGCCGCAGCGACGTCGTTCATGCCGACAGCGCCACAGCAACCGCAGTTTGGCGCGCCGGTCGAAGAGTTTGCAGTGACGCCGATCGGATCAAACACACGACAATTACAAGGGCCGCCAGAGCTTCCAACGTCACCAGAAGAGGCTATGGCTCTCGCGGCAATGATGGATCAAGGAGGGGTCGATGGGACCGGAATTTGAGAGCGAACTGACGGAAGCCGAAAAGCGGTATTTTCAATCCGGCGGATCGGACACGGAAGGCTTGGAGCTTGAAGATACGTCGGAAGTCGTAACACCAAGCGATCCGGTGGAGCCGCAAAGCGAACCCGCGCCTGAACAGCAGGTGCAGCAGCCTGCCGCATCGTCGCTTGATGATGACGATGACGACGATTTTTCCGGGGATGGATTGCCGGAGGGCATCCGCGTTGTTCAAGGCAAGGACGGTCGGCCACGGTTTCAGGGCCCTGACGGCAAGTTCGTCAAGATGGTTCCGCATGGGGCGTTGCACAAGACGCGCGAGCGCCTGAAGGAAGAGAAGCGGGCGCGTGCGGAAATTCAGGAGAAATGGGCGCGCGGCGAAGAGCGCTTAAACATTCTGAACGAAGCGTTCAACGGTGGTGGCCAGACACAGCAGACCGGCGCAACGCAGCAAAAGCCGGACGACCCGTTCAGCGAAGAGCCGATCGATCCCGGTCAAGATATCTTCGGGGCCTATGAGCAGTTGCAGCGCCAGAACAAAGCGTTGTTTGACCGCTTTTCGAGCACGCAGACACAGCAACAGACGCGCGAGTATGCGACGCATCTTATGCAGGCGTACCATGCGGACACGGAGGCGTTTAAGGCAAGGGAACCGCAATATGATGATGCGGTGCGCCATGTGGTCAACGTGCGTATAGCGCAATTGAAGGCGATGGGAATCACCGATCCCGCGCAAATCAATCAGACCATCCAGCAAGAAGAATCGGATTTGGCCGTTAGAGCTCTTACGAGCAAAAAGTCTGCGGCTGCGATGTTTTTTGAAATGGCAAAAGCGCTCGGGTTTCAGCCAACAGCGCAAAACGGAAACGTGAATCAGAACAATGGGAAAAATCCGGCAGTTGAGAAAATAGAACAAATCAACCGCGGCAAACAGGCGGCCGATACTTTGTCAAATGCTGGCGGAAGCGCTAACGAAGGGTTGACGATTGAGCGTTTAGCGAATATGACTGATGACGAGTTCGCAGCAGCGCGTGCATCAATGCCGAAAGCTCAATTTGAGCGACTGATGGGCAAAGTTTAAGGCGGATACCCCTCCACCGCCACGCCCACAAACAAACCCTCCAAAACTTGTGTTGACGTGCGTCGTCCGCCCTACGCATGGGCCGATTATGGCGCGTTAAGCCATTACGGGATGCCCTCCGCAAACGGGCAGCGGCCAACGCGCTCGCCGCACTCCCCCTGAGCCGTTCCGCTGGCGCCGCGATACCGCGCGATTCATCACCGGAACAGAAACATAGGGGGATTCCCATGTCTTATGGGTCCTTTGGCGTAAATGACGCCAACGCGGTTAAGCTCTGGTCGAAATTCATGGCCGAAGCAGAGCGGGAATCGCTCGAAATCGCACCGCTCATCGGCGACGATGATAACGCGATCATTCATCAGAAAGTGGAAACGGAGAAAGGCCCCGGCGACGCCGTCACCTTTAATCTGCGCGCTCGCCCGCAAGAAGACGGCTTTACCGAAAGCGAAACGGCTGAAGGCAATGGCGAAGCACTCTCCATTTTCTCCGACAAGCTTCTTATCAACGAATTGGGCCACGTCATGGCGGCCCCGTCCGAAAACACGATCGATCAGCAGCGTGTTCCGTTTAATCTGCGGGCACAGTGCAAAAACGGTCTTGCCGATTGGTGGTCTGATCGCAAGTCCGTGACGTTCTTCAATCAGGTTTGTGGGTTCACGCCTCAGACAAATACGAAATACACGGGCTTGAATGGCGTCACGGCTCCAGCGGCGGGGTCCGGCTTTACCCGTCAGATCTGGCAGGGGTCTGCGACTGACGACCAGACCCTATCGAGCAACGACCCGTTCACAGTCTCGATGATTGATCGCGCCGTTGAAGTGGCCCGCACGGGCAACTCAATCGTTCGCCCGGTCAACGTCGGCGGCAAGAAAAAGCATGTGGCTTACCTTAGTGAAGGCCAGGTCACTGCCCTGCGGACTGATGCCACGAACGGCCGCTGGAACGACATCACCAAGTACGCGTATTCCGGCGTCGATGTCAGCAAAAACCCGATCTATGACGGCTCGCTTGGCGAGTGGAACAACGTCATTCTGCGGCGTTCGCAGGACGTGACACGCGGTGTTCACAGTGGCACGGGGGCTGTTGATTCAGAATCGCGGCGCGCGGTTCTCCTGGGTGCTCAGGCGGCCGGCATTGCCTTCGGCATGAAGCAGAACGGCCCCAATAAGTATCGCTGGAACGAAGAGCTTCTGGACCACAAGCGAAAGCTTGAGTGCTCGGCGTGGGCAATCTGGGGCCTGAAGAAGACCGTCTTCAACGGCACGGATTACGGCGTCGTTGTGATGTCCACCTATTCGGCGACCTAATCGGAGGGCTAGCACAATGGCGACGAATACTGTTGGCACCAACGCTCGGGAATATCCTCAGCAAATGGTGCATTACCTGCGCAAGTCGGTGGCGTTCGATACGAACGGCATCGCAACCGGCGTCAAGATGGGCACCATTCCTGTTGGTGCTCAAATCCTCAACCTGACGGCCAACGTTTCGACGGGGTTCAACTCCGCCGGCACGAACCGTCTGGTTGTTGGGACCAACTCCACGTCGTTCAACAATATTGCCACGTCCACGACGCTCGCCGCGTCGACGGCCGGGGCGAAGGTGTCGACGATCGGCGGCGCTCTGTCCTTCACGCAGGACACTGACGTTTACGTGAAATACACGGCCGCCACAGGCACCGCAGCAGATGCGGGCGCCGCAACGCTGGTGTTGTCCTACGTACCTGACAACGATGGGTGACGCGACTGGGGCAGGGGGCTTCGGCCCCCTTTCCTCTAACGGGGAAACGTGAGGCTAGAGGCTAATGGCAGAACGTCACCACTATAAGAGCGCCGGACCCGAATATGGGTTTCGCGAAGACCTGCAACCCTATCACGTCATGATCGCGACGCCGACAAGCCGGGGGCTTTGCACGTCGTACACAATGAGCCTGGTTGCGACGATCGAGAAGCTACTGCGCGAGGGCATTCGGTTTGATTTTCATGTCCTCGACGGCGATTGCCACGTCGATGATGCGCGCAACAAGACGCTGGCGGACTTCCTAGAAACGGACTGCACCGATCTCATGTTCATTGACAGCGACATGGGCTGGTATCCGCAGGACTTGGTTCGACTGCTCAAGGCTCCTGGCGACATCGTTGCGGGAACGTACCGGCACAAGAACGACCGCGAAACATATCCCTTTCATCCAGGCGTTGATTGCGCGCGTTCAGCGAACGAACACGGCCTGTTTGAAATGCCGAAGCTTGCGACGGGCTTCATGCGCATTCGTCGGCATGTGGTCGAAGCCTTGCACAAGGACGAAGTCGACCGCGGCCGGTCCTGGTTCGATCTCAAAGAGCACCATCTTGCCGGAAAGAAACCGATAGCGAAGATTGTGGAGCGTGGCTTTGCCTCAGAGCTTGGCCTGAGCGAATTTTCAGGGGATCTCAGCGAACATCACTCCGGGGATTATGTCCTTTGCCTGAAGGCGCGGCGGCTCGGGTTCAAATGCTTCGCTGACATTGAATTTACGATGCAGCACTGCGGCGAAAACCGCTGGACGGGCAATCTTGGCAATTTCCTTCGCAAGCAACAGGGCGTCGACCATCCGGCCTTCGTGGCGACGGTGGACGCAATCAAGGGCGGTGATGACAGCCTGAAGGCGTTTGAACGGCTCTATGAGAACTATGGTACGAAGGAATGGCCATTGCTGCCGGCGGCCCTGCACGAGCTCTACCATGCAGCCAAGAACGGGAGCGGCGATGTACTCGAAACGGGTTCGGGGCTCTCAACGGTGGTGCTCGGCCTTGCGCTGGCCGGGACCGGGCGCAGGGTTCACGCACTTGAACACGATTTGCTTTATCTCGAAGCGACGGCGCGGCATGTCGAGCGGTACGGCCTGGAAGCGGTAACGCTCCACTATGCGCCGCTTTTTCCGTTTGATGGCTTCCGCTGGTACGGCATCGACGAAAGCCAGCTTCCGAGTGAGTTCGGCCTGGCTCTGATTGACGGACCTCCGCACCGATATGGACGCGACGGGGTGTTCAAGATCCTGGGCGATCACATCAAGGGCGCAACGCTTCTGATCGACGACGCAGAGCGCGAAAACTTCGACCTTCCTGACTACTCAGTGACGATGCGAAAGGGCGACCGGCCATATTGGCTGGCGGTGCCGCGTTCGGTGATGGCTGGAAGCTCTGCGGCTTAATTCGAGGCTCTGCAATGGATGGACGAGCTATTTGGGGATGGGATGGGGCGGACGTTTCCGACCTCGACGGCGCTTTCGATGCTTATGCGGCTCGAACGCATCGAAACGACGATCGGCTACCACGATCAGCGGATATCGAGAATGGAACGTCACCACGATCACACGGCACGCGGCGGGCGGGCAGATATCGATTGGAACGCGGTTTTGAAGCTTATAACCGCTCTGATCCTCCTCGCCCTCGGCGCGTTCGGCGTCCTCACATGGCCCGAAGCAACAAGCGCGGTTACTGGCCTCGTGTGAGGAAGGTCGCGGACGTACTGCTGACAGCCTCGCTGTTCGTTGTGTCTCTCGTCTGGGTGGTTCGCATTGTGATCACGGGGGCCTGACCGATGAACCAGACCATGCACCTCGTCATAACCATCTGCAGCATTCTTCGGGCTCCTGAATGTCACACGGAGCGCCTGACGTTCTTTGTCGACAACCTGACGCCCTATGCCTGCTTCCACACGGGGCAAGCAGAGATCGCGAAGTGGTCAACGTACCGATTGAAGCCTGACGAACGCATTGCGCGCTGGCGCTGCGAACGTCCGAAGCTGTCAGCAAAGGCTTGATCCATGAGCACGCTTTCAGCAATGAAAACGCGGATTGCCGAAGAGCTCCGGCGCGACGATCTCGCCGAAGATATAGCGAACGCGATCTCTAGCGCGATTGAAGCCTACCAGAATGAGCGCTTTGCAAAGGACTTCGGAAGCGCTCCGGCGGCAGATGGTGAAACCGGCAATGCCTGGATGACGACGGCGGAACGGCTGATCCGGTCACGAGCGAAGCTCGAAGTTTTTATTCATGTCGTTGACGATCCGGAGCAGCACCAAAGCACGCTGAAAAATCTCGGCACCGAGATTGACGACGCTCTGCGGGTTCTGCGTCAGTCAACGGCGCAAGGCACCTCGGCAACGTCCGGAACGCTCGGCGCCATGAAGCTTCGCATTAAAAACGAAATCGGCCGCGGCGATATCGACGACGACATTGCGAACGCGATCAACGATGCCATCGAGGCTTACGAAGACAAGCGCTTTTATTTCAACGAAACGCGCTCCTTCACATTCACGACGGTTCAAGACCAGGACCGCTATGCGGCAAGCGATAGCGGCTGGGAAAACCTCGCCAACGTCTTGAAGATCGACTTCGTTATCGTGTTGATTGGCGGCCAGCCTTATGACTGCATTCCGAAGCCGCCTCACTGGTTTGAGCATAACCTGATTACGTCGACCAACTGGCCGAACTATTACGGTTGGTATGACGAATCCCTGATCCTCTACCCGACGCCGGCGGGGGCCTATCAAGTCCGCATTGGGTGCGTTGAGAAAGCGGCGGCGCCAGCAAGCGACGCAGAGGCGAACAATCCTTGGATGACAAAGGCCGAACGCCTGATCCGGAACCGGGCGAAGGCAGAGCTTTACGCGCATGTCGATGACATTTCGGACGATAAGAAAGCGGCGAAGTTCATGGGGCTCGCCGAAACGGCCTTAGACCAACTCGAAGAACGGACGGCACGGCAGACCAAGACAGGTCCGTATCGTGTCCGCGCGTGGTGCTAATGCCGACGATGCCTTTTGGAGAATATCGGCCAGACCTGAGCGACTTTGAAGGTGGGCACACGCGGTTCATGCAAAACGTGATTCCGCGCGGCGATGGTTATGGCCCGTTTCGCGCTCCGGAAGATTTCTCAGACGCCTTGGGGGAAGCCTGCCGGGGCTATTTCTACGCGCGGCGCACGGATGGGTCTGTCGCGATTTTCGCGGCAACGGAAACGCGTCTCTATCTGATGAACAACACAACTTTGGCTTGGGCGGACGTGAGTCAAGGCGGCTCCGCATACAATGCCCTTCCGATTACCGGGCAATGGCAATTCGCGCAGTTTGGAACGAACGTTATAGCCGTTCAGGCAAACGCTGATCCGCAGGTGTTCAACCTGGCTTCAAGTATGGCGTTCGCTGATCTTGGCGGTTCGCCACCACGCGCAAGCTATATCGGGATAGTGAACCGCTTCGTGGTTCTGTCGGGCCTCACGTCGTTTCCAAACCGCGTTCAATGGAGCGGCCTGAACGAGATCGATAATTATACGGCCGGCACGAACTCAAGCGATTATCAGGATTTGCCGGACGGCGGTAATGTGCGGCCTGTGGTTGGCGGCGAATTTGGTTGGATCCTGCAGGACAGCGCTATTCGGCGTATGACGTTCTCGCCCGGCTCGGAAACCATCTTCGACATTCAGCGCGTAGCCAAGGACAACGGCATCCGCGCGCCCTATAGCCTCGCATTCGCTGGCGAGCACAGCTTCTTTTACAGTCAAAAGGGCTTTGTTCAACTTACTGGCGCCGGGGAAATCCTTCCGATCGGCGAAGAGAAGGTGAATCGCACGTTTCTCGATGACTACGACGCTGGCGATATTCAGCTTGTTATTGGCGCCGGCGATCCGGAAAGCCACAGCGTCATGTGGGTCTATAAGTCAACGAGCAACACCGATCCGACCTTCGATAAGGGCCTCGTTTACAACTATCTCTTGCAGCGCTGGACGCCTGTGCAGGTCGAAGGGGAATACCTTGCCTCACTCGCGACGCCTGGTCTAACCCTCGAAGGGTTGGACGCTATCGCGCCAGGTGTTCAGGAGATCAGCGACGCGGACGACAGTGGGTCGGGTGAGATCCGATTGACGGTCGGAAGCACGAGCGGCTGGACGACGGGCGATTATAAGACGATTTCTGCCGTGACGGGCACCACGGAGGCTAACGGCACGTGGGAAATCACCGTTGTTGATGGCACGCACATTGATCTGAACGGATCGACCTTCGCCAACGCCTACGTGTCTGGGGGCATCGTAGCGGGTTCGCTCGACGCGATCCCGTTTCCGCTCGATACGGTCAGCAACGCGAGCTTGCCGCGCCTCTCTATCGTGAATGCGAGCCATCGCATTGCATTTTTCAGCGGCGATAGTCTCGAAGCCACTTTGGAAACCTCCGAGCAAAGCGGCGACGGCCGCCGGTTACGGGTGAAGGGCTTCTGGCCGATTACCGATGCGGGTGACGTGCGCGGGCGGGTTGGCAGACGGGAAAACCTCAACACGGTTGCGACGTACACGAGCGAGTCCACGATGAACGCTCAAGGATACGTGCCGCGCCTTTGGGAGACACGGTACGCGCGGGCGCGCATGCGCATCCCTTCCGGCGTCTCATGGACCTTTGCGAGTGGGGTGAAGCCAGATTTTGCCCTGAAGGGTCGGCGTTAGGCCGTCACTTTGGGGTGTACCCCTGCGTTATGGGGCGAAGTGAGTATGGAAGCAGTCACATTTGGGTCTGTAACGCGTCGATGTGGCATCACACAAGGATTGGCCACCCTGTTGTGGCACTTTGGGGGTTGCAATGTCTGGCAACGCGCCGGCACCGAACGAACGGGACTTACTGCGCATCGTGCGCGGTATCCGCGATCTGTTTGAAGGCCGTTCAAACGCTTTCGGCTCGTTCACGTGCGAGCTGAATGCGGCGTCGACGACAGTCACGGCTCCGAACTGCGGCCCGACCTCTGAAATCTTCCTGCAAGCCAAGACGGCGAACGCGGCAACCGAAGTCGGCAACGGCACGATTTACGTGTCGGCCGTGGGTCCGGGCTCGTTCACGGTCACACACGCCAACAGCGCAACGGCCAGTCGGACGTTCGCCTATCGGATAGGGGGTTGAGCATGGTTCTCGTTCTACCCGTCCCGGTGCCCTTCCTAGGGATCATGTGGAACAGCCTGTCACCGCATCTCTTGCGCGGGCTTGGCGCCTCAGACGGCAACCTGCAGGCCACCATCGACGACTTGTTCGCGGACAAGGCCACGCTCTGGGTTGTGAAGCGCGGCGAGAAAGACCTGCTCGGCGTTTTCCTGACGGCGATCGTCGACGACGACGGCAAGCGGGCACTCGATGTCTATGCGTTGTCCGGTGAGGACTTGTTGTCTTGGGGCAAAGAGATATCGGCGGAAATGCGCCGCTACGCCAAGAGCAAAGACTGTCATCGCGTCATCTTCGTCGGTCGCCGGGGGCTCTTACGGGCCTATGAGGGCGCCGAAATCGTCGGGGAAATAAAGCCCGGCATCTATCAATTTTCGGGAGCGGTCTAAGATGTCTTTTGGATCGAGCAAGCAGAAGCAGGACCAGACCAGCCAGACCGATCCGTGGGGGCCTGCGGTTCCCGCGATCAAAAGCTATCTGAAGCAGGTCATGAGTGTCGGAAACACCGCAGCCACGCCAGACCAGACGGCGGCCTTTGATCAGCTCAAAGCGAACGCGTCGGCCGGAAACCCGTTTGAGGGCTCTTTGACCAAGGCGGCAAACGATGCGCTTGGCTATGACAACTCGGCGCAGAGCGATCTTGTCGGCAATGCTTATGGTGCGCTTCAAGACAACCTCGGCAGCTACGCATCCGGCGAACATCTTGACCCGATGTCCAATCCGCAAATGCAGGCGATGTTACAGACGGTCGGCAACGATGTGCAGGACCGCATCAATCGCATGTTCGCCGGGGCGGGCCGTGATCTTTCCGGATCAAATCAGCAGGCCGTTGCCCGGGGCGTGACCGCGGCGCAGTTGCCCTTGCTGCTCAATCAATACAATCAGAACCAGCAGAACCAGATTGGCGCTGCGTCGACGCTCTTCAGCGCTGGAACGCAGACGGCCGGCACGCAAGCGCAGCTCGACCAGATCTTACAGAACCTCCGCATGAGCGGTGTTGATCTCAGTAAGGCTGCGGTCGACGCGCAGAACTATGGCCCGAACGCAATTCTGAACCTGGAACAGCAGCAGCAGCAGCTCCCCTATGAAAATCTCGCGATGTTGGGCTCTCTCTTGCTGCCGATCGCCGGGCTAGGCGGCACGACCAACCAGCAAGGCGAGTCGAAGGGCACGCAGTGGGGCATCTCGCTCTCTGACGAGCGCGCGAAGGAGAATATTGAACCGGTTGGCGAGCTCGCGGACGGTCAGCCGGTCTATGCGTTCACGTACAAAGACGATCCCACCCAAACAACGCACGTCGGCCTGATGGCGCAGAACGTGGAGAAAACGCACCCCGAAGCCGTTCACGAGCTCCCTGGGGGCCTTAAGGGCGTCGACTACGGCGAAGCGACCAAGACGGCGGCCAAGATGGTCCGTGCCGCTCTGGCGAAGCGGAGGGCTCATTAATGGCTATTCTCGATCAGTTTCTTGCGCAGCTTCAACAGGCTGGAAGCACGCCGTGGGCCAAGGCGATGCAAGAACAGATGCTGACGGGCAATAGTAGCCCGCTGGACGCTCTGTCGAGCGGGGCGGCTCCGATGGGCCTGCCCATGACGCTTTCGCCCTCAGCGCCTCCGGTGGCTGCTCCTGCAGCGCCTCCGGTGCGTACACGTCTACCACCACCGGAAACTGAGCTGACAGCACCGCAAAGTGGCGGACGCCAGCAGCCTGTTACGTCGTCAAGCACGGCACCTATGATGCCGGCGGCCGACGATGGTTTTAGTTGGGGCAAGCTCGGGTCAATCCTGTCGGGGGCCGGTGGCAGCAATACGGTTCTCGGAGCGATTGGCGGTGCGATCCAAGGCGGGGAAGCCTACGACCGACGCAATCAGCGTGAAAACCTCACGTTGCGAGCGCTGACGGGTAAGGGACTGGACCCGCAAACCGCTCAACTCGTCGCCAGCGATCCACATTTGGCCCGCTCGGTCATTCCCGCGCTGTTCAAACCGAACGCGCCGACCGATGACATGATCGAATATGCGCACGACATGGCGCAGCGCCGTGCTCGAGGTGATACGCAGATCCCGACGCTTGGCGAATGGATGGCGGACCAGAAGAAAGCCGGCCGGGCAACGACGACGATCAACATGGGTGGCGAAAAGGCCTTTGCGACAGAGCTTGGCAAGCAGAACGCCAAGGCCTTCACGGAGCGCCGGCAAGCGGCGATGGACGCGGTTCGCTCGCTCGACAGCATCGATACTGCCTTCAAATTGCTTGATGACGGCATGCTGACGGGGTTCGGGGCCAATTGGGAAAGCAACATAGGCAAAGCCCTGCATCGAATTGGCTTCGCGTACAAGCAGGACCCAATCGAGAACGCTGAAGCTTACCTGGCCACGCGCGCGGGTGAAATCGGAACAATCATCAAGCTGTTCGGTGCGGGTACGGGTCTTTCCGACAAGGACCGCGAATTTGCCGAAAAGGCGGCTGCGGGACAGATCACGCTCAACGAGGGCTCAATGCGGCGCATTCTTGAAATCAACGAGAAGGCGGCGCGCAACGTTGTCAAGCGCTTCAACGCGGAAGCTGAAACCATCAACCCCGCTGAGGTTGGTTCGCCTTTCCCGCTGACTGTCGAAGCGCCTCCGGAACCGAAGTTCTCGCGCTCTGAAATTCGCGAGTCCATGAATAACGCACGGGCAGCAATACAGCGCGGTGCAAACCGCAACGTCGTGATTCAGGAATTGCGGCGCAACGGCATCGATCCGGAGGGGCTGTAATGGCAGCGCTCTCCTTTGAACATTTGATCCCTGGCCGCAAGAAAGTACCGGAGGCCACGGCACAGCCAGAAGCCCCAAAGGCTGGCGGACCCCTGACGTTTGACCATCTGGTGCCGAAATCTAGCCCGGCCCCGCAAGCGCCTATGATGCAGGGCGGGGCCATGATCCCGGCCAACGCGCCGCGTCGAGACGTTAGCGCTCGGCCACGTTCCGAAATGGGTTGGGGTGAATGGGCGGCCGATCTTGTTACCGGCGGATCGTCGACAGAGTTTCCAGACGCTTCCGAGTTCCTGCAGGCCTACGCCAAGGCGGGAGGCTCGCAGGATATCCAAGGCATGCGGGCAATCATGGGTTCGGGCATCACGCCGGACGAAAACGCCCAGCTTGATATTCTCCGAAAGAGCATTCCGGGCCTGCAGGTTATGCGGGACACCGGCGGCAACCTTATGCTCAAAACGCCGGAAATGACCGAGTTCGCGTATTTGAACAAGCCTGGGGCTTCATGGCGCGATCTCGATGAAATCGGCACGCAGACCCTTGCAACAATGCCCTTCGGTGGCGCTCTCGGCATGGGAGCCAGTAAAGTTGCACAAGCAGGTATTGGCGCGGGCGCAATGGGCGGCGCGAGTCTTGTTCAAGACGTTCTGGCGCAACAGCAAGGGTCCGATCAGGGCTTTGACTGGATTCGGGCCGGGTTCTCGGCAGGCCTCGGAACCATCTTCGGGCCGCTGTCGGCGTGGCTCGGCGGGAAGGCGCGCAACGTTGCTCCTGACACAGAACCGGCAACCGTTCCACGTGGAACACAGGGGCCGGAGCCACAACCGCAACCTGCACCGCAATCGGTTCCAGGTGATGGAACTGTCCCAGTTCCACAGTCTGGAAGTGGAGTTCCACCGTCTCAGCCCGCCACAACTCCGCAAGCGCCATCAACGACTTCCAGTAGTTCCAAGATCGTCACGCCAGATCAATCTATGGAAGTGGACGCTATCCCGCAGGTTGTGGAGCTTGATCAGTTGCAGCTCGCAGGCGGAAAGTTCCAGCCGCGTGACCGCACGCGGGCGGAGTATCTGCAAGAGGCGCGCGAACGCGCAAACCGGCTCGATCCGGCGCAGCTTCAGCCGGGGCGTGTTTCGGATTCCGGCGCTCCGATAGTTCTGGAAGACGGAACGATTATCAGCGGCAACGGCCGGGCGCTTTCCATTGCGGAGGTTTATGAAAACCCCGCGTTGAAGGCGCAAGCCGACGCGTATCGCGCAAGCCTTCCGCCGGAAGCGCAGAACATGAAGCGGCCCGTGCTGGTGATGCGCGCGCCAGGCCTTCAAGGGGATGAGGCAGCGCGGTTCGCCGATCTCTCGAACCGGGGGCGCGTCGCCTCGATGTCGGCGACGGAACGTGCTGCGCGGGATGCTGCAACGCTTCATCCGGACGACCTTATGTTGTATCGCGGCGGCGATTTCAGTTCTCCCGACAACATGGAATTTACGCGGCTCTTCATGACGAAGGCCGTCACGCCGGGGGAACGCTCGGCGCTCTCTGTGAATGGCCAGTTGACCAAAGAGGCGGCAGACCGCATGCGCGGCGCTGTCCTAGCTTCGGCCTATGACGATCCCGGGACACTGACGCGCCTTCTCGAAAGCACTGACGACAATATTCGCGGACTCTCCGGGGCGATGGTCGACGCGGCGCCGTCAATCGCCAGATTGAAAGCGGACGCGGCGGCCGGGGCCGTCATGCCGCATCTTGAGCCAAGCGCGGTGATCTCGGACGCCGTGAAGTTTATTGCGGACCTGCGCAACCGGGGCATGACGCCGGCACAGTATTTCGCGCAAGCCGATGCCTTCGATAGGCTCGATCCGGCCGTCACGGCGTGGGTGCGGGCGATTTATAACGACGACTTGAGCGGACAGATTTCACGGCCGCAACTGGCTTCCCTAATCCGGAATTATGCCGACGAGGCCTCGAAGCACGCGCCGGATGGTCTTTTTGCTGATCCGACGACGAGCCTTGACGTCCTGAACGTCGCAAAGCGGGCCGTAGGGCAGCAAGCAACGCCAAACACGGCGCCGGGGGCGGCTCCTGCTCCTGGGCCTCAAGCGGTGCAGTCGACGCCTCCTGGCGGCCCTGGTGTGGCTCCACAAGGCCAGCCGGTAGCCTTGCCGCCAGAGTTCCGCGGACAGCGCAACACGCCGCATCAAGGCAACATCCCAAGCTATATGCGTGAGGTGCCGCCGCAGATCGAAGCGCCGACGAACAATCAGGTTGTCGAAGCCGGTCAACGGGCTGGCGTGCCGATCCCGCGTGCGATCGCAACAGACAATCAGGTGAAAAAGTACGCGGCCGGGAAGATGGCCGAAATTCCGATCTTCGGGCACAAGCTACGTTCGGCCGTGCGCGGAACCGAAGAGACACTGAGCAAGCGGGCGCGGGCGATTGCGGATTCGCTGTCTGGCGACTCCAAATTCAGCGTTGGTGACGCCGTCAACGAGTCCGTGCGCAACTGGATCGACGACGGGTCGGCGGACTTGCTGAGCGAGCTTTATAAGTCGGTTGGGAAGCAGTTCAGTAAAAAGACGACGTCGAGCCTTGCGACTACGCGAAAGATAGCCAACGATCTGACGCGCGAAATGGCCGAAAGTACGTCACGCGTTAATCAGAAGGCGCTCGACCTCGTCGAAGAGGCGATCGGCAAGCCGGGCGGGCTCACCTATGACGGCCTTGTGCGCCTTCGGCAGGATATTGGCGCGCGGCTCTCGGGCTCGATTATCCCTGAACCTGGGACGCCTATGCCTGCGCTCAAGCGGCTTTATGGGGCGCTCGCCGAAGATCTGCACGGCCTTGTGTTTACGAGTGGCGGAAAGCCCGCTCTCTCAAAATACATGCAGGCGGAACGCGTTTCGCAGCTCGTCGCGCAACGCCGCGAAATGCTGCAAAGGCTCGTGGGCACCAAAGACAACCCAGCCTCAGCGGAACAGATTGTCGAGCGCATTCTGGGGATGGCCACGGACGCGGGACGCGCGAACATTCAGCAGCTTTTAAGGCTTCGCAAAAGCCTCAACAGGTTTGATGACGGCGACACGTTTCAGGGCATCGCGGCGGCGGCAATTCGCAAGCTGGGCCAGAGCTCGGACGGCACGTTCTCACCGGCGGTCTTTCTGCGCGATTATCAAAAGCTCTCACCGAATGGAAAACTTGCGCTCTTCGGTAGCGATGTGAAATCGCAGCTCGACGACTTGGCGACGATATCGACCAAGTTCAAAGAGCTTCAGAGGTACGGCAACCCGTCAGGGACCGGCGGCGTCGTGGCGCTGTTCTCGATGCTCGGAACCGGCGGCATCATGGGGATGGTAACGGGCGGGCCTGTCATTCCCGGCCTGACTGCGGGCGTGGGTTACGTCATGAGCCACATGCTCGCACGGCCGGCGATGGTGAAGCAGGCGGGCCGGTGGGTAAAGGCCTTCGATAAGGCGCTGCATGATCCCTCTGGACGCGGCCAAGTTCAATTGACCATTGCAACAAAAGCTTTGGCCAACGCGCTCGCGGAAGAGTTCGACGCAGACCCGGCAGAGCTTGAACGCGAAATGCAGGCCGCAACGCGGGAGATGGGAATCTGATGGCACAAACCTGGACAAGCTCAGATCCGCGTTGGGCCGGACTTACGCCGTTTCAAAAGGCGGCGGCAATGGCGCTCATGGAAGCGGACGGCATGAACCCGCAGGCCGCACGCAATGCGCTCGGGGCCATGATAAACCGTGCGGCAAAGACAGGCGTCGATCTCGGCGAGCACGTTGGCCAAGCGATCTATCAACCCGCGATCGAGCCGAAGCAGCAAGCGCGCCTTGATCGCATCCTGAACACGAACGCGTTTCACAACCTCACGACCTGGGCGCAGCGCCGTGCAGCCGGTGTCGAGCCCGATCCGGTGTCGGGGGCAACGCATTTCCTTGCGCCTGAATCCGTCATGCTCGCGCTTGAGCGTCAAAACCCATCGAAATATAAAAACTGGGGTCCGCGCGGCGCGAATTGGACGGGATATGATCCCGCAACCGGCTCGTATCGCGACGTCGTCATGCGGGACAGCAGCCATGCTTTCCTTGCTCCGGAAGGGGCGCACAGCGTACCGAGCGCAGCGCGTGTGAACGTGGCTCAAAACGGTGCGATCAGCGGGGGGCAAGCGCCGCAGGCCTCGCCACTCCCGACGACGACGGTTGCAACCGCGTCTCAAGCCCCGCCTGTGGCCATTGATCGGCTCGATTATAGCGCCGTGGACAATCCAGCCGGACAAACGCAGCAGACCTCAACGTGGGACCAGATGGCGGCGAACAGCCAGGCCGCGATTCCGAAACTTGCGCCGCAACAAGCTGTAATGCCGATGCGCCAGCCGGTCGATGTGTCTCGGCTTCTTCAGATCATTTCAAGCCGCAACAAATTGGGGGTTGCCTGATGTTTCCTTTTCTTCTGACAGCACTCGGGAACGCTGCCGCGCAAGCAGGTATGTCAACGATCGGCAGCGGGCTGACCACTGCCGGCACAGCACTCGGCGGAACGGCCGCAGGTGGAACGGCTGGTCCGTCTCTCCCCTTCAGTTTTTCGCCTCCGACCGAAAGTCTCGGCACGCTGCCCGGTGGCTGGGAAACAACCGTCACGAAGGCGCCAACACCAACGCAAGCGCTCATGGACCAGTTCATGGGGCAAGCGGGTGGCGGGCAGAAACCACAAGCGCCAATGCCGCAATTCACGCCGATGCAGGCCCCACAGATGAGGCCGCAAACGGACGTGAGTTCGCTTCTCAACATCATTCAGTCGCGCCAGAAGCTCGGCACGTAAGGGGGCACGTATGACATTTTGGAAATGGTCAAAAACCGCCTCTGACAACGACGACGCGGACACGACCGTCAATTGGCGCGAAGGCCAAGGGCCGTCGACGATTAATAACTCTGGCCGCGCCATGATGGCGGCGGCTGCGAAGTATCGCGACGACGTGTCGGGCATGATCGAGACGGGTGGCTCGGCGACAGCGTACACAGTGGCCAGCAATCAGAACCTAACGACACTCACGGACGGGTTCATGGTGGCGTTTCACGCCCATGCCACGAACACGGGGGCTGCGACACTGCAAGTCGACAGCCTGACCGCGAAGCCGCTTCAGTCGTCAGTCGGCGTAGCGCTCGTTGCAGGGATACTGCGGATTGGCGGCATTTACACGGCCACATATGACGTAAATGAAGATTCCTTCATCGTGCACGCCGCTGCGGTCCCTGATGAATTTGCAACGGGTGTGCGCCTGCTGTTTCCGATGACAGCCGTTCCGACCGGCTGGACCAAAATAACGACCTATAACGACTATGGCTTGCGGATCGTCTCGGGAGATGGCGCGGGCACGTATGGCGACACGGCCTACAGCACAACGTTCAACGCCTCTCGCACGCCAACAGGCGCCGTCGATGGGCACACGCTCATTACCTCAGAGCTGGCTTCGCACGATCATGGCACGCGCGGAAATAACTTCGGCACAGGCGGCGGCGGCGGCGGTGGTGCCGTGATGGGGTGGGGTGGATCTCACAGCACCGAAAATAACGGCGGCGACGAAGCGCACGACCACGGCTTGAGCATGGATGCGATGAATTTCAACGTTCAAACCGTCGACGTTCTCATTGGGGAAAGGAACTAAAAATGAAGGTGACAATCGTACCGATCAACAAGCGCGTTGTCGTCGACGGAAAGCCGAAGACGGTTCCCGACGCGCCTTGGGCGCAAATGCCGCCTGGGGTGCATGCGGTGCAGTTCAAGGACTCCGCCGGAGAAATCGAGTTCACCAAGACGACTGGCGGCATCAAGCTTCCTAATCAACGCATCACGCTCGATCAGTTCAACGCGATGTTTATGCCGTTCGTCGATGCCTGGAAGGCTGTTTCTGAAGACGGGCCGGAGGCGGCATGATCGACCAGATTCCAGACGGCCCAAAGGGCAAGAAATGCCACCGCAACGGCAAGGACTGCGCGCGGGTCTGCCGGACCTGCGTACTGTGGGTGCATTTGGATCTTGTCGACCCACAAACGGGTGAGCCGGTGCGGCGGTGGGATTGCTCGGATAAGTGGGCGAATCTTCTTCGCTTAAAGGGGCTTCAAGAGACAGAACGCGCCGCGATCGAGGTCAACAAATTGCGCAATGAAGTTGCGGCAATGAAGCGAGAGCTTGGCCAAGCTGTGGCCGGTGTCGGCAACACAGTCATGCGACGCGTTGAGGACCTATCAACGCAGGTTGACGCGGTTCAGGCCATAGCAGGGCCTAGCGCAAAGCTAATTGAGCAGGTGCCATGACATACGCAAAGGACGGCTTGGCAGGCTTTGACAATGCGAAGCGAACGCCGTTCAGGTCGTCGACGTCAATTCCTGAATCCGACGTGCAAAACGCTGTTGAGCATGTTCGTGCCAGCTTGGCCGGAACGGCTGCGGCGCAGTTCATCGTGGCGGACGCGGACGCTAATGTTCCGAACGCGCGGGAAGCGACGGACACGGCAACAGTAGCTTGGGACTTTGCGACGGCAGGCCAGGCGAAGGCGAACGTTCCGGATTCAGCCATCACATACGCCAAAATTCAGAACGTCTCGGCTACGGCGCGCGTTTTGGGACGAAACACGGCCGGCGCGGGTGTCGTTGAGGAAATCGACGAAGCGACCTTCAAGGCGCTATTCAACCTTGAGATTGGCACTGACGTTCAAGCTTATGCCGCGAACCTTGATAGCTGGTCGCTGGTGGTGCCGTCTGACTATGTGACGTTCTCGACGCTGGCGAGCACGGCTAACGGTGAGGGCGCTTCTCTTGTCGGCATTGAAGACGCCGGCGGCTTGTTCACGGCAACGCAGGTTGAAGCGGCACTTGCTGAATTGCGCACGATGGTCAATGCGCTTGATGCGGCTGTTGTTCTGGCTGGCGATTGGGATGCTTCGACAGGCTCGTTTCCTGGCGGCGGAACGGCGCAACGCGGATATTCGTACATCGTGACAACGGGCGGCACGGTCGACGGCGTGTCGTTTTCGCAAGACGATCGCATCGTCGCGCTGGTCGATAACGCCTCACCATCCACCTACGCGGCCAACTGGCTAAAGCTCGATTACACGGACCAAGTTTTGAGCGTCGCGGGTAAGACGGGAGCAGTGACGCTTGTGCAAGCCGACATCGGCGCCCTGACGACCGCAGATAGTCCGCAGTTTGCGGGGGTCAATATAGGGCACGCCTCCGATACGACGATCGGGCGCGTTTCTGCTGGTGTCGTTGGCGTCGAGGGGCAGGCGCTTGCGTTCCAAGGCATATCGTTGAGCGCAAGCACGGGGCTCACGGGCGGGGGTGATCTTTCGGCCAATAGATCGTTCGCCATCGACAAAGCTACGGCGGCGAACGTGCGGGCGGCGGTGGCGGACAAGGTCTTAACCTCCGATCTCGTGGAATCTGCGGCGACTCCGGTCGCACTATCTGACGCCGCAACCGTCGCGATTGATTGGGATGGCGGGATCAATTTCACTCTGACCGTAACGGCAAATCGAGTGCTCGGAAATCCGACTAACGGTCAGCCGGGAACATGGCGGACGGTTTACGTGCAAGGGGATGATGGGACCGCCCGCACTATAACTTTTGACACGCAGTATGGAGGGGACGTTCCGTCTTTGACCGATATCGACAGCACAAAGAAATATCTCATTTCCATTTACTGCGTAACGGCCACGCATTTTCTAGCAACCGCCATGAATGGAAGCGCGCCATGAATTTTCTTCCTGGGTGGTTTCCGGCCGGTGCGGTCATGGCGGTCGATGATAGGATTTCTACGACAATAGCCGTCTCAGACATCCTTGGATGGTGGGATGTTGACGAGGGCAGCGGAACGACCATTGGCGACAAGGTTTCTTCTCCGCACGACGGTACGGCTGCGGGAACGTCGTGGGTTACGGATGGACCGGCAGCGATCCCGAATGGACTCGACTTTGTTCCAGCTAACAATAGCTGGGTGGACTTTGGCCACAACTACGATCCGCCAGCCGGTACGGTATGCTCTTGGGTGAGGATTGATAACTTTTCTCCCGACGGCGTAGCTGGTTCCATCATTGGCGAAGGAAATGGCGGCGGTGACTTCGATTTAAATACTACGTCAACGTCATCTATATTTGGCCGCACGCGAATAGGCGGATCAGACAGAACCGTAACAGTGGCCGGGCTTAGCACCGGCCAACTATATTTCATGGCCTATGGGTGGGATACGACGGATACAGTCTCAGAGATTGAGCTATGGGTTGACGGTGCGTCTGTTGATGCGAACTCAGGGGCTTGGGGCTCGCAGGCGTTAAGCTCAAGCAACCTGACGTCTGGTCGGCGATCCAGCGGCGTCGCTCAACGAGAGCTAGACGGTCAAGTTTATCAATATTTGCTGTTCAACCGAAAGCTCACCCTGGCGGAGATTCAGGATCTCCACAACGGGGGGGCAGGTGCGACGTTTGAAATGATGCAGTTCGCATAGGTGAGCAACATGGCATTACCAAGTTTTCTAGGAACAAAAGGCCCGGCCTCAATTCGGTTCAATAACGCCGGGGCAATGTATCCGGGACCATCGGCGCGCAAGTTCGGGTCGATCCGGACGGAGATCATCGGCGGTGGACATAAGATCGCGGTTTTCCCGAACGCGATCGCGGGGGCCGCGGCGCTGTTCGATCTCATGCTGAATGGCAAAAGCCCAGCCGGCAAATACCGATACAGGAACAAGACAATTCGCGATGCGATCGCGGTTTGGTCTGGCGGGAATTACGTTCAAAGCTACCTCAACATGATCGAGCGCTATTCGAGCTTTCCGCCCGATACGGTGCTCTCTGTCGAGTTTCTGCAGGATCCAGCGCGCGCAATTCCGTTTGCCCGTGCGATGGCGCATCACGAAGCCGGGAAGGCCTACCCGCTCAACGCGAAGGATTGGGAGCGCGCGCACGTTCTGGCGTTCCCCGATGCCTACGGGACCGGCGAAGCCATCGTTGCAGAGGATGAGCCGCCACCACTGCCGACGCCGGCCAAGGACGTGCTGCGCAAATCATCAAGGAAATGGAAGCTTTTGAACTGGCTTCGCAGCTTGTTCGGGATCGGCGCGGGCGGAACGGCAACGTTCTCTGTCGTGGACAGTCTCAACACGGCGCAAAGCGTCATGGGGCCTGTGAAGTCCTTCGCGTTGGTATGGGGCGTTCCGCTGACCATTATCGTCTGTGTTGGCGGGTTCGTCGTGGTGCAGGTCATCAAGGCCATGACGGAAGAGGATTACGACGACGGTCGCTACCAACCAACGGGAGAAAGCCATGTCGATACTGAAGCTTTGGCACTGGATTGAAAAAGCCGTCTTCGGAACGCTGGTTGGCCGCATCCTGGCTGCGGTCGTCGCGGGCTGGGTGACGTGGTGGGGGTGGCTCAACTTCGTTCATGACCCAAAGGTGAAGCGCGAAGTTGTTTCGGAAATCAACCGAAGCGGGGAGCAGCTCGCCAGCGCGGCGGAAGCGGCGCGCGAACCCGCAAAGAGGCCTGGCGCATGGGAGCGCTTGCGTCAAACAAGCTGTCGAGATTGCTAGAGGGGAAAATATCGATGCTAAGGGCTCAAATTTGGCCGCTGACGGCCGCAGCGCTGATCTTGGGGGGATGCAGCAAGGAAGTCCCCGTCGCGACTGTGGGGCCGTATTGCAAGGCGGTAACGAATGTCTGCGTTTCAAAAGATGATGTGCTTACGGAAGGCACAGCTACGCAAATCGAGGCGAACAACCTAGGCCGCAAGCGGCTCTGCGGGAAGCCTCCCAAATGCAAGGTGTGAGCTATGGCTGAGACACGATATCCCTTTGGCTTTATGCCGTCTTCTGGCACGGCAGACGTGCGCGAGATCTTGGCTAACACGGTTGTTGATCGCGGAATGATCGCGCCGATTGCCGAAAACGCAGACGGCTCATTCAGTCTGGCATGGCCGGAAATGATCCGAGGGCCGTTCGCTGCGGCGGCACGCATGCTCACGCCGGGCTATGACTATGACAACACCAAACAAGCGGCCGGTGATGCGCTAGCAGCGTCCTCACTCGGTGTCACGGGTGGAATGGCGGGGCGTATGGCGGCACGCGGTGCGGCCTCTGCGGTTCCGAATCCCGTTGGTGAGCTTCCGGCGCATCTCCGGCCCCAAAGCCCGGCAACGCGCGTCGCGGAATACTCAGCGCAACGCATGGTTCCAGACGATACGGCATCCGTAACCCTACAGCGCGCCTACGATGATTTTCGGACGTGGGCGGCAGCAAACGGTCAGCGGCCTGTGTCCTTCGATGAGTTCCGCATGGCCATGCAAGAATCCGGCTTCATGCCGCAGAACATTGCCGGCTCAAATCGGTTCGTCGGCGTGGGCGTTCCTGAGCCGATGCCAGCGCGCGGCCTGCAACGGTTCGGGTCGACACAAACAGGAAAGCCCGCGAACGATTCCGCTCGCGGGCCCTGGGTGGTGAAATAGTCTCGCGCGCCCGGTCTTAGCCTCGCTGTGCGGCGCGCGTTAGATCCCCTAGCCGCTTCATTTCCCCGTCGCGGCTAGGGGATCGCTTTTTTAGTGGCGGGCGTAGAACGATTGCGTTGCGCCCGTCTTCATGCTCCGAAGACGCATCGTCTTGCGGTATACTTTTTTCATCGTCGCGTCTTTTTGAGCCCGTCGATTGTTGCAGAGGCTCACTAGGTCTGAAAGGATAGACCGACCCGCCTTAACGTCGGTGGCATAGCTGCCGGTTATGAGATTGTCGATCTCAACTCCGCCTGCAGCCTCCGTGCCCACGTGACACCATTGAATGACGCGAATCTTTGCAAGTAATCCGTCAAGAGTGGCGGCGGGGATTGACAGTATAGCCAAAGCAACCGGCTTCGTTCGTTTATGGGCTGCATCTATGAAGTTTTCCGCTTCCTCATCAACGCGGCCTTGGTATTTGTCCCACAGCTTGCTTTCTTCATGCCATCGGGCTTCAAACGTCTTAGCCAGTTCGATCAAGGCGGCGTCGGGATGTGGGCGCTGCAATTGCCGAATAGCAAGCGAAGACGCAATATCCATAATGTGGCTACGGTCGTCTTCGCCAAGTTGGCGGAAGTCGTCATAAAGTTTGAATGCTTTGCTCATTGTCGCTTCTCCGTATAGCGATGAAAAATAAGCAGAGACAAGGCGTTGGTAGCGCTTTGCCTCTGCGGCTCGGTCGTGAGGGTTATGGCATCCTGCAGGGTGCCTGAACTGTACCCGTCTTGAGACGGCGCAGCTTCATTTGCGTGCGGCACAGCTTCTTGAAGAGTTTTTCTTTGCGTTCCTCTTCGGCGGCCTCGGCAGCAGCCTTGCGGCATTGCTCGGCTTGCCCGTTGATACATGCTCGAAGCTTGTGGCCGCTAACCGCTTCTGCGGTTTCGAGCGCCATGCCCATGACGGTCGCGAGGAAGGCTCGTTCAATTCCAGTCGTGACGCGAGGCATGTCCTCAATGATAAGCACCAAATCATCGCGGCAGGCCTGGATACGTTCATAGGTTCGCGTGTACTCAAAAAATTCGAGAGCAAGTTCATATCCGATACTAAGATCGAGGTAATAATCGCCTGTTGTCTTTGGCACATTCCAGAAGCACACATTTTTTGAAATGCCATCATCTTTGCTTGGTTTTCCGAGTTGCCGATATGAGGCGACGAATGACAGGTCCCGCATATCGCGCGGCCGTGCTTCTTGTTCGTGTTCTGTGGTAGGTGTCTGATTAGCCATTGTCGTTCTCCGTAAACGATTGTGGTCAGGCTGGGTTCGGGTGTTGGTAGCGCCCGGCTCAGCCGCTCTCATTTCTAGTCAGCGAGAATGATTTGCCCCGCGGTGATCATGATGCCGATGAGGCAACCGGCGACGACGGCTGCCATAGTGATAATTTCAAGATCAATCATTGGTCTCTCTTTCTCTGTTTCTCTGTGGTCAGTCAGCGAACGGCCATAGCTTCGCCATCCGCCCTCTTGGGGCTTCGGGCCTCGGTGCCAGGTCCTTTACCGTCCTCTGGTGCCCCGTTCTCGTCCATCCTGTGGCTTGTGGGGGCTTTCCGGAGGCCGGGTTCGGTTTACCGCCTCGGCCGTCGCTGATTATGAATATAGCCCAATATTGATCTTAGGTCAAGTGGCTAGATCAAGAAAAGTGCCTTCTTACGCATTTTTTCTTGATCATTGATCATTAATCG
>NZ_JAILWT010000012.1:0-54931 GCF_025698805.1 Filomicrobium sp. | reverse complement strand
CTGGCCAAATCAGCGATCGAGAGGATTAACGTGTCCCACGCATGGGTCTGACGTGGGACACTTTCGCATCCAAGTCATTGAAAACCATACTCTTTGGGAGAGAGCTTGGTGCGGTCGAGAAGACTCGCAAACAGGCCGCAACGCCTTATTTTCCGGGCTTTTGGTGTCCCACGCCGCTGTTTTTGCGTTCTATGCATTTCAATGGGTTACGAGCGAGGTGTCCCACGCTCCGAGCCGTGTTTCCGTCCACAAAAATCGCATCCTGTGAACAACCTTTCCAAACGGTTCGGGCTCTTACGCTCTCGCCCCATTGAAGAGGGAGCCCCGACTTGCTCACATGCGCTGTCTTCTGGAGTTCTGAATGTTCGCTTTCGCCGCCACCCTCATTTCCTGTTTGTCCCTGTCTGCCGTCGATGGCGACACCATCAAGTGCAACGGGCAGAACATGCGCATCATGGGACCGGGCGCGCCGTTCAAGTCCGGGATCGACACTCCAGAGATCCGCAACGCGAAATGCCCGCAGGAGAAGCTGCTGGGCAAGCAGGCCAAACTACGGCTTGCCGAGCTTCTGCGAGAGGACGTGAAGATCGAGGACAGCGGCGAGCGTGACCGGTGGAAGCGCCCACTTGTGTGGGTGCGGATGCCAAACGGGAAGACTGCGGGGGAAATCCTGATGGCGGATGGCTATGCCGTTCGCTGGAAGCCGGGGTACAGGTCCGCATGGTGCGAGTAGAAAACGCGCTCGCTGAGCTTCGAGAAATCGTTTCTGGCCACTCACATGCGGATGAGGTCAGGTGCCGGCGTCTATTGCTGCGCGCCACCAGCGCAATCCCAGACCTGAACCTCGCGGCCACATTGAGCGACCGCGCGGGCCTCATGATAGTGACGCTCGATATGATTGAGGCTATTGGCGACGACCGCGCGCATCACGTCAGGATGATCATGGACACGTTGAACGAGATCGAGCGCGCGAGCCGGCCGCAGTAGTTGCCTTCCCTCACGAGGGCGACATCACAACGAATTCGTTGGCGCTTGGCCGCAGTTGATGATTAAGCTACCCGATGACATCTGAGCTTGAAACACTTGCCCGCCAGCTTTACGCCGAGAACAACGGTCGGGCTTGGGACGACGAAAGCTGGAATGTCCGCGACGATTGGATGAGCGCCGCGCGCCAAAGGTTCGACGCCAACGGCCAGAAGTTGTCAACCAACGGGCAGCACCAAGGCGCTGCAATCCGAGCACCCGTGACAGTCCGGAACGGTGCGGTGAATGCTGCTTCTCCGGATAAGCGCAAAAAGAGCTCCAGCGCGGGGCTCCCCGATAAGCAATCCATGACTGAACGCCGCGCTCAAGTGACTGATACAAATGCGCGCCGTATTCTGCAGAATGAAGAAGCAGAACGTCGCGAAAAATCGAAGCGCCTCAAACAAGCTCGAATTGCCGCTGAACTCAAAGCGGCGGATGGCGATGGGGGCGTTTAGAAAACAAAAAAGCGGGCCAAAGCCCGCTTCCCTTCGTTCCTGCGACTACACGAGTGCCGGTACCTTCATGGTCACCACGCGGTCTCTCAGGTCAAATCCAGAGCCGTTCCCGGGAGCCTCACCACATATCTTGCAGGACGTTCCGCGCCAGATCAGCGTCTGATTGGGCGCTTATGGACGCTTTCCTATCGGATAGCAAGAAAATAATCATTCGCGCTCGACTTTTGCGCGAAACAGGCGCACCGTGACATATGAAAACATTCAACCTCATCATATCTGAGACCACCTGGTTCCTGGCAATCCTCGCTATGATTTCAGCGTGCGGATGGTTCGCATATATCGTTTTGACCAGCATCACTTGGTAAGTCGCCGGAGTTACCAAGCCGGCTGCGGACATGAAAGCGATATCCGCCTGGGCATGCATATCTGTCGGCCGACGATATAGTAAGTGATTTGCGAACATCACCAAATGAGCGCATAAAGCAGCCGGAAACTGGAAGTTGCCGATGAGTTCCAAAGGAACTCGTGACCCGACATCTTTACGACGGTTTCCATTCACCAAGGTCAATTTGATCTTTTTTTGGAGTGACGACAATGCGCGCACTCACAACACTTCTATCAGCTTCACTTTTCTCAGTCTTGGCATCCACCGCGATGGCAGAAACGACGGGTGGAACCATCAATCACTTCGATCGTGGTGCCCAAACCATCACCATGAACAGCGGCAAACTGTTTTCGCTGCCTTCATGGGACATGGTTTATGGCTTCTCGGCAGGCGACCAGGTGGTTGTTACCTGGGCCAGTGATGGTGCCAACAGCATTGTTTCTAAACTGGTCAAGGTCCCCCAATCCAATAGCGGCGAATCTTGAGACAGCAGCTGAGGCGGCGGCGACAGCCGTCGCTTTGGGTTTTCGAACGAAGGGATGTCTTCTCATGCTACCCATTGATAAAGCTGACCAAACCTCTCCGATCCCGCTGACAGCAAGCGACAGCGATGAAACGATGAAGGCTCAGCAATATGGACGTCGAATTGAGATCGATGGCTCCTGGACTGTGTACCATGTCTTCACAGGAATCCCTGTCCAGCGGGCTGGCATTCCCATGGCTGGCTTGTCACGCGCTGACGCAACATCACGCATGCTGCTCAACAACCAAAGGCAGAAGAGACCGGTTGGGATAATTGTGAAATCAGCGCAGATTTCCATGTGGCGCAGATCACGCTCATTGAGCATTGCTGCATGGAAAAACTGGAAGGCAAAATCTGCCGGGCATTGATACGCAAGAAGCCTCAAAACCCCAGCTAACGAAAGTCCTTTGCGGTGAGAACGTAACCGGTTTGGCGGCCACGAGCGTATACTTTCTGCGCCACGTCATAGACCCTTACCCGCGCCGCATCAAAGGCATCAAGCAACTCCGCTTCCACCACCCCACCGCGTGTCGAAACCAGAGCATCCGCCTGAAGGAAAAATGGGACTTCGAACAAGCCATCATAACCCAGGAAGCGGACACAGCGCCTGCTCCTGTCATAGCTTCTGGCTTTATTCGGAAAATCCAGTCCCATCTTCCCGTCTTTCGTATTGTCGTGCGTGGATCACGCCGGATCAGGACATATATCGAGGCAGACCAGGCAGTCAGCGCGAGTTGAGGGCTGCAAGCCAGATCGCGCTTTGCTGACGATCCATGCCAGTGAGAAACTCTCTGCTTATGGCCGCACGACCGAGAACCTTGTAGATTGTCCAGGATCCGTCCGCCTCGATCCTGCGAACAAACCTGGTAGCAGCCTCTTCAGGCAGGACCATCCCGCCTTCGTTTTCCCAGACATCCAGGTAATCCGGCTGGGAAACTGTTTCGAACCTGCGCGTCATGAGAGTTTCCGATCTTTGTCCAACGCATCTTCGAGTTCTGCAGGGTCGATTTGCATCATCTGCGTTTTCATCGTTTCGGTTCCGACAGCCGGCAGATGAATGAAAGTCGACACTCCTCGCCAGGCGATCCAGGACAAGCCCTCTATGACCTCTTCGTCTCTTTCTACCCGATACTCGCCGGCCGGCATTGGCCGGTCGAACCCATGGAGAAGAAAGGTTTCGTGAAATCGAACCGTGTACCTGATGGTGCGTGTAAGCATGGCTGCATACTCCACGAGAGAAGCGCCTTCCTGCTCAACCGTTTTTCACTTGATAAATCGAACAGACATCAATTCGGAGACAGATCGCCTTTCGTCACCAGACCATGCCTGAGTGTGCTGACTGTCATTTTATTCGGAAGGCTATTTCAAAATCGATTGACGCCAGCGAACATCTAAGAGTGATCGTCCGCCTCCATTGAGTTGTCATCGCGGCACGGCAACGACCACTACCGAAGAGTATAGCACCATTCCAATACCCCACCTAGCGAAGTTGTGAAGCTCCAAATTGGTGAGTTAGACCACCGCAAAAAAGCCCCGCCACCTAATAAGATAGCAGGGCAATATGGGTACAATAATATGTTGCCGAGAGGTCGTTCGGCATTGCTACGAAAGCACAATTACCAGCGCACACACAAGCCATACCCTAATCATCACGCTGTCGACGCCATTTTCGATCCGCTTGTCTTTCATGACGACCCTCCCCGATAGGCCGATGAACGGCGTCGAACTGCGTCAGCCCACTGGCGCAAATGGCTCTCGCCTGAAAGCCCCTGCCTTGTGCCGGTCACGAGCTTCGCCGAACCCGACCCTGCCAATAGGACCGGAGGAGACAAGCGCACGCCGAACGCATGGTTTGCGCTAAATGAGGATCGGCCGCTATTCATCTTCGCCGGCCTCTGGACGCCGTGGCATGGCAAGCGCATGGCGCGCGAGGAACCAGCCGACCATGAGGTCTATGGCTTCCTGACCACCGAGCCCAACAGCGTTGTCGAGCCCGTTCACAAAAAGGCGATGCCGGTCATCCTCACCAGCGACGATGAAATGACCGCGTGGCTTACGGAGCCATGGGAGGAAGCGAAGAAGCTTCAACGCCCCCCTGCCCGACGACAAGCTTATGATCGTGGATGCGCCGGAGTTGCCCGAATAATCCCGCCATCAGAGAAAGCGACGATGGCTGATCTGTCATCTTTGAACTACCATCCGACAACACGCCGTCTGAGGGAGTAGGTCATGAAGTTCGACAGAGAACTGATCTCCAACGGAAATCCTATGGAGGCAATTGTCGGTTTTAGCCGTGCCATCAGGGTTGGTCCGTTCATCACAATCGGAGGAACAGCGCCAGTTGGGCCAGACGGCAAAACCGTTGGCGTAGGCGATGTTGCCGCCCAAACCCGTCAGTGCATTGAAATCATCAAGGACGCCCTCGAACAGGCTGGCTCGGGCCTTCATGACGTAGTGCGGACACGAGTGATACTCACGGACATAGACAATTGGAGAGCGGCAATCGACGTTCGGAAGGAGTTCTTCAAGGATATTCGGCCCGTGGACACAATCATGGCCATAGACCGCTTTGTGAACCCCGAGTGGCTCGTTGAACTCGAGGCCGATGCCGTTATCTCAGACTGGGGTGAAGGGGCGAACGTCTAGGGTGGTGGTCGACCTGTCAACCAGGTGTAGATGCCGACCAGCCAGCCGGCGAACCCCACAATGCCGATGCCAAGACGGATCAACCAACGGCCCGCAGTCCCCGCGCCCTGAGCCTGCGACCTCAGCCGAACAACATCATCAGTGACAGATTGCATTTGATCGACCTTGGCCTTTGTCGTCTCTGCCTCACCTTCGAGATGCGACAGCCGGTTGCTGACTTCATCCAACCGGCGATGCACCACGGCACGGCTGTCATCCGCGCGCATCAAGCGGTCATCGATGCCCTTCAGCTCACCAAGGATTTGACCAAGGGACCGCTCAACACTCGCTTCTGACATTCGCGTTGTCCATCAACTGTATGTGATCACTTCCCGCAGCGGTATTTCTGATACCGGCCACGATGCTGCGCGATGGCGACGGCGGCCACGCGGTCATTCGCCACCAGGTAAAAGTTTGTGGCCGGCGCCGGGTTGATCGGCACCAGCACGTCGCAGGGCTCAGTGATCGCCGCCGTCTGGCAGCTCGCAGCCGCCAAGAAGGGCACACAGGCCAGTGTCGTCAGCGCCAAGCGCTTCCTCATCGATCTTCTTTCCATCTTTCAGGACTGTGATGCGTTCGGATTGAAGCCGCTGCAGAACCGACGCAGCGCCGCGCTGGTGCCCGTAAAGGTAAATCCCACCAGCGACGGCGGAGACAGCCAGAACCGCAGCCAGAGCCTTCCCCAGCGGCGAGAGCAGGGCTTTGAAGATGGGACCGAACCAGGTCACGCCCTGCCCTCCATTTCGGCTTTCATCGAGCGATACACCTTCGCGATGTCGCGCCGCCGCTTGATCGCATAGACTGCGAACCCCGCCACGATCAGAACGATGGCAAGCTGAACCCGCCAGTCATCGAAGACGGCCAGCACCGGGACGATGATCGAGGTGATAGCCCACTGCCAGACCGTCTTGGATTTGGTCAGCGGCTTGTCGAGGTGTTCGGGGTCTTCGAGCACCGGCTTCTCGACCACGGGCAATTCGTTCCGCGCCGCCGCGAGAACCTGATCGAGCACCGCCTCGACATTCTCAGGCGAGACCAGTGCCTTGTTCAGGCTATCGCCGGCGAAATAGCTCTGCCCGCGCAGGATATGCCGGTGCGCGCCGCGCGTGTCCGCCAGAACTGGGAATGATGCCCACTCCCCCGAAAGCCGACGGCCGAACTCGGTGCGGCTGATCTCGCCATTGATGAACTGATGATAACCGCGCCGGATCAGGAGATGATAGGCCAGCCGGTCCTGAAGGTCGCCGTCAAACACCTGGGTGCCGCGCAGACCAAGCTCCTCTTTGAGCCCCATCAGCGTCTTGCGGATGAACTGCGGCGCCCCGGCGGCCGAGGAACCATGATGACGCGACCAGGTGCGCTGTGCGGCGATCACCTCGTCAACGGTCATGCGCGTGAGCGGCTTCGGCAAGCGATTCTGCCGGTGCGCGTAGATCACTTCATAGCATTCGGGCGGCCTGCGGCTCGTTTCCGTCTCATAGACGAACGCAAGCAGCAGCGCCGCGCCTGCGGGCACGGTGCGGTCCATCGGATTTTCCTTTCAAGTTGTCAGTGGTAGGTTTGAGACAGTCCCTAGTGGGGACCTGCTTCCTGACGGCTATAACCTCGGACCGTTATTCGTCCGCATCGGGGAGCCACTTCGCCCCTGCTGGCTTCAGAGCGCTCCACCCACACTCACGCCAGCAGGGGTTTTCCTAATTCTAAGCCAGCCCACTTACTCATACACTGGGGGTCTCAGCGCTCGCTTACCGAACAAGGTCCGCCCTGCAACACAGTTGAGCCAAGGATTCGACAAATGTTCATGTTCTTGGTTTTATTCGGCGTTGCTCTGAAAAGAGCTCCCCCTGCCGGCATTGACGCTTCCCCAACACCGTCGGCAGGGACTTTTTCTTTTGGTGATTTACACTTAAGCTCACAGAGCTGGCGGGTGCTTAGAGCGCCCCACGTTCAGAGCGAAAAGCCTTCCCCAATCCGAGGTTTACCCGCCAGCTCCTCTTACAAGATGTAAAGGATCGTTATTGGCACCACGGTGTCGAATCTAATCAACTCCCATCGCGGCGGACCTGGCGAGGCCCGCTAGGCCGGTGCCCCCATCCGCCCGATAGAGTGGCACCGGCCGCTCCCCTTGCCGATATTGCAGAGCCCCTCGATTTGGCTTCTGGTGGACGAACATGTAGCCTTTGAGGGCTGGCGGACTGTTTGGGTTTCAGGGAACTCTAGAGCAGCATTGGCCATAGTTCGACGCATGGCCCCGCCAGCACCAATTGTCGCTCCGCTTTACCAATCATCAACAGCTTGCGCTAAGAATGGAATGGCCAGCGCGCGTTATGTTCGGGCATAAAGCCCACCCGCTTAACCCAACAAGCCCCGCGCGCTGGCATACTCTTCCCGAAGCGATCTTGCCGCCTGCCGCAACGGAAACCAGTCGTTCAGATTTCACCGGTAGACTTGTTCAGCTGGCGGGTCGAAGAATCTGGGGCTCTTCTGAGAGATAGGCGGGGGCTTTTACCCTATCCACCTGCCAGCGCCTTCCGCAGGTGTGCTAAAGCACCATTCAATCGATCAGGCTTAGGACATACCTTCCGGTCGCCAACTCACACACGACTCCCGGCAGTCAGATGGTGAGCAAGCATCCAGCATGTTACAGCCTCCTCTGCCCCGCCGAACTGAGCCCCAACTCATTAAGCGTTCGGCGGGGATTTTTCGCACCTGAGTTTCGATGTTTGTCTGAAAGCACGCACCAAGCCTGGACCGGCAGAAAGCGCACCATTAGGCAGGTAGTGGAGATGGTGTCGCCATAAACTAGAAGTGGCGCACTACGAGGTTATCAGGCCTTTGGCCGCGAGAGTGACACGCGTCGCCTCATTCAGATCGTACTGCCCAAGGTCACCGGGCAGAACCCACGCAAAGTCCTCGAATTCGTCGTTGATTGAGACGTTACGATTGGCCGCCCTGCAGTCAAAAATCAGATAGATCATATAGATCTGTTCGGATGTGCCGTCAGGATAGGTCTTCGTCCTTACATCGTCGCGGAATGTCCACGGCTGCACGTCCTCGATCGCCAGCTCGGACCCTAATTCTTCAGCGATCTCTCGAAGCAGCCCATCGGAAATGCTCTCACCTTGCTCCAAGCCACCACCTGAAAGCGCCCATTGACCGGGGAAGACGCCACGATCACTGGGCATCTTGCAAAGAAGGTACGCGCCTTCATTCTCGATCAACGGGCAGACAATAGTTCTTTGGCGCATTGCTCTCTCGATCCATCTTTTTGCGCGAGCAACATATCCGTTTCCCACGTACTGGCAATGACAGGATACCTCGCCAAGCAACCCTCGCCGCCGGCCCCTTCAAGTACCCGACACAGTTCAACGAGCGCTGGGCACAACCGTTTTGAGTTACGCGATCACACCAATGGTGCGATCACATCACTTTGCTACCTTAGATTGCCGACGAGCAAGGTAATCGCCCTTGAAGCCCCAAGCTCAAGACGTGAATTAGAACGCACTCGCTCGTCGGCAACCGACTAGTTCTTCTCAATCTTTGGACTTCCAGCCCTTCTAGACTCGACTACAGCGTCCAACCGGTCCATTTGTATTGCCATCAACGTCCAAGGGAGCCTGAACGAGAGGGTGAACGCTGTGGTGGCCAGACCGAAGTAGACCCGCTCCAGCCAAACTAATACCTCTTGGTGCTTTTCTCCGAGAAGCGACGATACAAAGATTATCGCAAGCGTTACCAGATACAGACAGAAGAGCCACTTTTGACGTGTCAACTTTGCCCGTATCCGGGTCTTGTAAACGCTGGCAAATCGCCAGCTTCCTGGAAGCATTGACTGATCACCAAGTAGCGTCATTACCGCGATCAAGAAGCCAGCCAAAATTGAAAACACGGTGACGATCACGCCTGTGGCGCGCTCATTGCCCCGGATCAATTCACCTCCCCAGAGAAATACCGCTACCCCCGCCAGAACACAGGTAGCGCCAAAGAACCAGTGCAACCACGGAAGTGAACGAACTGTTTTCCAGAGCTTAGACATTTTGCGAAGCGCGGATTTCTTGGTTGAACTCAATCAACCGTTCCCAAGCGTCCTCGTGTCTAACCGATTTTCCAAAGGCGGGCAGCATCACCGCCTTCGAAAGCAAAATGTCATCTGCACGGACCTTGCGGCCCGCAAGGGTTTCAATTGCGAACCCCCCATCCTCGTCATCCAAAATCGTCTCAGCCATCACTTGCAATTGACGCTTATCGATTTCGGTTCCTCGGCGTTTGTCAAACGTAAGTGAGACTTCAACCTTAAGATTTTCCGCATCTTCAGGAACTTCAGCCTCGACCCCCAAAATATCTCGCACCTCGTCAAAAATAACACCTGCGAACTTGCGTCGTACAGTGGATCGCTCAGCAGCATCAACGGAAACTGAATGCGCTAGAGCATTCATAGACAATCGATGCACGCCTTCCTTCTTGATCATCGCCATCTTGTCGATATCAATTCGCTTTCCAAGGTTGCATCTCACGATCTCTGACTCAAATCCGAGCTTCTCTCCAACCTGCTCAACAAAATTCAACATCGCGCTTTCTGAGAGACCACATTTACACATCAGGACGTCATTGCCCTGAACAAGTAACATCATTTCCCCATCGAGATATTCCGTCTCATCGGGCGGATCTGCCAGTTCCAACTCGGCATCGGTGTCGGTCAGGGGAACAACCTGCATCTTATCGTCTGGCACATACGCAACCAAATGCAAAAGGTGATAGGAGGTCTCATTCAGGAAATTGCGGGCCTGCACGATCAAGTTGCCAACTTTGGCCTTGCGGTCCGCATGGTTCAAGTCATCCGTGTGCGCGGAGCGCAGAAGCGATTCTAGACTACCCGGACCACCGCTCTCTGCACCGAAGTTATTGATATTATAGGCCTCACGTAAACTTAGCGTTCTATTTACGAGCTCCGCCATACTGCCTCCCCCTGTAGTAACTCAGGAGATGAAACCCAAGAACCGAAATAGAGTCGAGTCTAAACACTCCACCTGTTGATAAAGGGCTGCCTAAGCCGCCCTTCCCTTTCCCTTCTTCATGTCCCGGCTGATCGCCTTTACGCACTGCCCGAATGACCAGTCTGGGTGCTTACTCCAATATGGTCGCGCCAAACGTTCGGCGTTTTCCCACTCTTTGAGCGATGCCTGATCATCTTTGATCTGCTTTCGCCTGATATCGATAGCCCGCTTGAACTCGATCTGGCTTAAGGACTCCGTCAAACGGATTTTGTGAGAGTCAACGTCGATTGCGATTGCACCATCCAGTCGGAACGGCAGCTCGATCTGCTTTGCTCCAACTTGTTCAAATGCTCTCGCGGTGAGCGTCCGCGCCGTTCCTTTCATGCGTCGGATGATCTCGGCGATACCGCAAACGGCGCGGCTTTCTTCGTCCAGCTCCGCCCAGACCTTCGGAGCGATCAGTCGGGGCTCGAACCCATCATTGTTCAAGGCTTCCTGAACATGGCGGGTGATCGTATCACTCAGCTGCGTCAATGGTTTTCTCCTTGGCCTTCCATGCTGAAACGAACGCGTCGAACCATTTCGACACGCCTTCCAGCGATGGCATTTCTTCTCGGGTTGACGGCTCAAATGCCGGCGGAATCGTACTCACGGCTTCTTCCGGTGCCGGGAACTCCGCAACGGTTTTCGCGATGTTCCTGATCTCCCAAACAAGGCTACGCTGAGCTTCGGTCCCTACAGCTTCAGCCAGTGCCTCTTTGTCGTCTTCTGACATCGGCTCTGCGTCGGGCATCGCCTCGACCTCAGCGGCAAACTTCTGTGCCGCGCGAAGCTCACTCGCGGCCTTGTTCAAGCGCTTTTGATCCTTGGCGCTGATGATCTCGATTTGTTTATCGGCGGGCTGCTTGGCGATCACCGACGCTGCAGATACTGAGACTTCACCATCCTCGACTGCTTTGCTCAGCTCAGGTACGCCTCGCTTCTGAACCTGCTTGGCACTGCGAATGCTCCGGTCAGACACATTGAGCATGGTCGCTGCGTTGGATTGGGTCGGCAAATTTTCCGACCCTGTATGCTGGTTTGCTCCGACCGGCAGTTTCGCCAGCTTCGCGGCAACCATGCTCCGCTGACTTTCTGAAAGATGCCGACGCTTCAAATTCAGGCTGATCACAAACGCAGCCGGATCGCTGCCATGAAATTCAGCAAAACGTGGCTCGACACCGCCCTCCCGACAAGCTTTCAGCCGGTTACGGCCATCGAGAACCTCATCGTCCAAGAGAACGATGGGTTCTCGCAAGCCATGCTCCTTGATGTCGTGAACAAGGTCTGTGAACGCCTCGCCCTCCATCATGGGAAACAGGTCCGCCAGCGGATGCGCTTTCAGCGTATTAGGATCAGGTGTTTCCATTTTCTTGAACGCTATTGCCATTTGGTCTCCTTCGGCGCTCAGCCGGCCAAGCCAGAAAGCGCACTGGTCCGCAGACGCGGAACCGAGCACCGAAGGAGGTCTCGTGATCCGCGCTTCATCCCCTTGGCCAGGGAATTTCTTGTTATGAGTAGATGTCTCGAGCGGCGGGAAAGCCGCTCAAATCAGGCGATCAGTACAGATCGTCTTTCCAACCGTCTTCGCGGACGATGTAATTGCAGGCCAAACGATCAACCGTCATCGTGGTGACGCCGATCTCCTCGACAACCGTCCTGTGTCCTTCAACACGAAAGACAGGGGTCTGCCGGCCATGCTTGTGGGAACCGAACACCTGAATGCGACAGTCGGCAGGCACGATGTCTTCAAGGGCTTCACAGAACTCCATCCATGCACGAGCAGCTCGTTCTTCCGGTGGTAGTGCCTCCGCCTTCGCTTGGGCAAAGCCGGTAGCCACGGAAACACCAGACAGAGAAAGGGCTTTGAGAACACTGCGGCGGGTGGTCATTGTGCTATCTCCATCCGCAGGATGTGCTCGGCCCGAACCGCCACATCGGCAACGACAATGCCGAGGCAAATCTCCGAGAACTCATCGCGTGTCAGAAAGTGCTCGCTGTAGAGCTTGTTTTCGTGCCAGAGCCGCAACTTGCCGCCCAGCGTTGAATGCACGTTGCAGAAGCTCTTGCCGACGCCATCCGACCAAAGATAGGTGCCCTCGCCCTGATAGCTGTCGACCGGCTTGATAAGGACGAAATCGCGGCCACCACGCAAACGGGGTGCCATACTGTCGCCAATGATCGGCTCGATCCGCAACCGGTCGGAGTAGATCGTCTCGGGCGCGATAGTAACGGGGAATAGGTCTTTCATAGTTCCCTCCCCTTATGCGGCGATCTGGTGCAGTTCGGCTTCAAGCATCTGCTGCCGAGCAACTGTGTCGTAGCGCAGCGACTTGAACTTGAGGACTTCCAGCTCTGCACGAATGCTCGACGCGCGCGCTTCTCGTTTCGTCTGGCTCGACTTCGCAGCCTTCCAAGCGGCTCTCAAACCCCAAGAAAGCAGCTTGGCATAGGACCAATCACGACCAGCGTAGGTGCGAGCATAACGATGCGCAGCCCGCATAATTTCGGCACGGTCGATTTTGGACGGAATCGTGGTATTGGATGCAATAGCCATATCGAACTCCAGCTAGTTCGGTTTCGGTTAGGGTCGGTGTGGAAGTTGCAGCTTCCCATCGGCCTGTTAACTGTGGTATCAAGGTTTTATGAGCAAGTCAACAACTGTGATATCACAAAAAAAGCGTGGGCCGAAACCAACGGGTAAAGGCACGCCTGTAATGGTGCGCCTTCAGCCCGATTATTTGGCCGCACTGGATAAACTGGCTGAAGCTATAGAGGGCTCGCGCCCCGAAGCGTTGAGGTACGCGCTGAGCACCTATATGGAGTCTGATGGCTTCATACCGCATCAACCTCGAATTGGTCGGAACCTGCTTGTGAACCTCACTGCGCGCGAACTTGCAGCGCTGACAGAAGCAGTCGGTCCGGAATTCTCAGTCCAACAGAAAGCCGTTGAGGGCCAGGTCCGCGACTGGCTCCATTCCAAGGGCTACCTGAAGGAATCGGAATGAGGCACGAGCGGAGCGGCTAGTCTCGCCAATTTCCTTTTCCAAACAAAGCTTCCGGTCTGGTTTATTTGGTGGGAAAATGGGTAATTTGAAAATCAAGCACGCTCTCACGCATTAATTGCTTCTTAATCGGCGGGAACGTATTTTGTTGACATTCGTTTACACAAATTCCATGTTGAGGTTATCTAATGGGTAGCCGGCCTCGACACCCAAGCAAGGAAATCGAGGAAGCGGTTGCGCACCTTGAATCAATTGGTTGGACATGGAAAGAGACCGGAAAGAGTGCCCATGCTTGGGGGCGAATGCTCTGTCCGCAGAATGATTCTAGCGGTTGTCAGGTGTCTGTTTGGTCTACACCCCGCAACCCACAGAATCATGCCAAGCACCTGATCGGACTTGGAAAACGATGTGCACACGACAAATAGGAGGCATGTGATGAAAACCTTTGAATTCACGATTATTGCCTCGGGGCTTGATCACGAAGCGGACGATTTCGAAGATCGCTTCTTTGAAGCTGGCTGTGATGACGCGACGATTGCATTCGCTCGTGGCGCGATCCTTCTGCATTTCGCGCGTGAAGCGGAGAGCATAGAGCACGCAATCGAATCTGCTATCTCCGACGTGAGAAGTGCTGGCGCGCAGGTTGATCGTGTTGAGCCTGATAACCTTGTCAGCTTGTCGGAGATTGCCACCCGGGCGAATATGACTAAAGGGGCGATCTCGCACTACTCCAAAGGTGCGCGAGGGAGAGGCTTCCCTCACCCAGTGGCTCGGGTCACAACTGACTCTCCACTGTGGGACTGGGATCAGGTGTCCAAGTGGCTTGCAGATCGCGGCAAAATCGACGCCATCCTTGTAGCTGAAGCGTCTGCAGTTCGGAAGTTCAATACCAGGTTGGAAATCGAGCAATCCGAGTGCGCAGTCTACGCTGCTGTGCATTAGCCGCATCAACCCAAATAATACACCGATGACCATCGCCCCGCCTAGTGCGGGGCTTTGTGCTCCTGCCCCATGCGAAAGCGCCGCGCCCGGAAGGCACGGCAGGAGCTTTTAACCTCCCCCGCCCGCCATAAATTGCACCTCGACATTCCTCGCAGCACCAAATCGGTTTTCGATATAAAGGTTGCCATCCGAGTGTGCTGAAACCGTCATTTTCCCATCTGCGCCGGTCGTCCCGGTGAGAGGCCCTGTCGTGACAGCGGATGTTGCGCCAGACGGCTGTGCGATCACATCCAACGCTCCCGAAGAGGCCACGCGATACCATAAGAAAGCTCGTGTACATGCGGAGGATGCCGATTGTGTCGTTACAACCACCATGCCCTGCGTGTAAATCTCTGGAACTGCGACGATCCAAACGTCATCATCATCAACCGTGTTCGAAAGAATTCCATCAACCGTTGAAGTCGGTTCAGTGACGTTGAAAACGCCATCTGTCCCAGCGCCGACACGCTCGGTTGAAATGACATTCCCCGACCCACCGAATGCTCGAACCCCGTATAGGTGAGTTGCGCCCTCGATAACGTTCCTTACGACTCTTGTGGCAGAGCATGAAGTGAGCTGGATAGCATGATTAGGCGCAATGTTCCCGGCGTCTTTGATGTGGTTGCCCGTTACATCCGAACGCTCACATTCGCTCAGAAAAACAGCCTGCTCCCCAACGCCGTCGATGTCGTTCCCGACTACTTGCGCTCCATCCCAATAGCGCCCCCAGATAGCATACTGCACTGAGTTCTTAATGCTGTTGTTGATAATCTTGATCCCCCTGGGTTTAGTCGGAGGAACCGTCGAACCATGGGAACCCGCGAGAACCTGCATCCCATCGCTGTGGCAATTTTCGATGATCAGGTCATCGCAAACAGTATCGTCATAAGCCCCGAAGAGCGGAAAGCCGGAAGCGTAAGCGAAATCAATGTTGATTGCTTCTCGCCCGCTGTCTCCCACATCGAGTACTTGCCCTCCAAAATAGCAGTTCCTCACACGCCCCTTTCTAATCGCGCAAAGGTCCATGCAGTGGCCGCGCCAAAGGCTTTCAAATCGGCAATTCTCAACAAGAATGTTTTCGGCGTGGGCGAACTGGATAAAGGCGGTTTGATTAGAGCCGGGGGGACGCGGCAACGAGACATTATAGGTCCCGCCGTCAATGTGAATGTTCCCGTCGCCATTATAGCCAGCAGCGTAAGCGGCATTGCCAATCTCGCCATTAACGAACAGGCTATCTCCAGTGATGAGTACAGAGGCGTTAGGATGGAAAGTGATCCGCGTGTTCGCAAAGAGGCGAACAGGAGAGCCGACAACGTACTCCCCCGCCGGGAAATAGACGTGCTTATCGCCACCATCTAGCGCCAAGTTAATGGCCGCTGCATCATCTGTGACACCATCACCGGCTGCGCCAAACTCCTTGACGTTCAACGGGATCGAGGGCGACAAGTCAGCGCCAATTTTCGCCCGCGTCACGCCCCCATCGGCAACGATGGCATAAGGGAACGTCTGCCACGCGCTGCCATCCCAATACCGCCAGACATCAGCCGTGGTGTTGAAATAGATCGTGCCCTTCTGCTTGGTCAGGCCTTCAGCGGTCAGAAAGGCGTCTGCAGAAGCATTGTCCGGAAACGCGCCAACGGACTTCTCGCGCATCTCGGCCAGTGCGGCCTCTGCCGCAATCTGCGCAGCCTCGGCAGCAGCCTGAATGCCGGCGCTCGCCTGATCGGACAAGAGGCGGAAATCCCCGCCCTGCACAACGCCCAGCATGACCGAGCCCGCAGGAAGCCCGCCGGCAGCCACGTCATTGCCCGAGACGGTCTTCACCGTCAGCGCTGCCCCGCCATTGAACGCCACGGTCACGGGCGAAGCCGTGTTCGCGGCCGTGATGGGCAGAAGGATGAGCTGCGTTTCGTTCACGGCCACAGGCGCGGTGGCGGCAATGGCGTTCGCCGTCCCCGCCCCCGCGTTCGTGGCCTTGACGAAGCCCTGCCCCGGAACGTTGCCGATCTTCACCCACGAGCCCGAGCCGGATGCGCCTTGCTTCATGTAGAGGCCATCGTCGGCAATGCTCTCGCCTATCAGGATGGCGCCGGTATGGGCCGGGTGGTCGAGGTCGGCATTCAATGCGGTAAGGCTGCCATAGACCAGCAGGTCGCCGCCCTCGAGCGCCACCTGAATGATCCGCTCAACCTCTGTCGACCAGACCTGAGCGTCATGATTGATGACCTGGCGCGGGTTGCCGGCTGCATCCGTAGGCGCAAAGATGAGCGCGCCGAGCTTGGAAAAGATCGACATCAAGTATCTCCGATTTTGATAGGCTTCGCCGGCCGAGGCGCGCGGGCTTCGGTGGCTGGATCAGTGATCAGGAATTACGGGGTGGTGTTCGGATCCTGCGGGATCACATAAGTGAAGGTCGCAACCGGGCTCGGGGTGCCGTTCGATGAGTAGGCCGTGGCCGTGATCGTCACGTTGATCGCTGCCGGGCCGTTCGAGATTGTCCCATCGGCGGTGTAACCAAGCCCCGGTCGGGTATCGCCGTCATAGCCGGGCGTAATCTCTGGCTGATTGGAAGCGAGCACAAAGCGCACGGCATTCATCGCCGGTGAGTACGCCACCACCTCGAAGGTGTAATCACCCACACCGTTGTCCGTGACCTGCACATCCAGATAGGGCTCGGGCGGCGCGGAGTTATCGATCTGCATGTCCGGCACGTTCACGACATCGGAGAAGTAGGATGCCTCGTCTTCGCCATTGAACCAGCGCGCCCGGAAGTCCGCCTCTTTGCCGACGGTGTTTGCCGCCACATAACCGTAGTGGCCGTGCTCGCTGTATTCGATCATGGGAAGCCAGAGATCTGGCAGACCATCCGTGTAGGTCCGGTAGTTGGCTTCCGCTGTCGCGCCACCAGACACCCCGGAGAACTTCACCCGTGTCTCATAGGCTCCGCCCGGATACTGCACCACCGAACTTGCCAGAACGTCCGGCGTGTCCAGATCGCTCTCATACTGCATCGGCGGGGCCGGTTTCGGTGCCGGTGCTTCCATCGTGGCCGGGTTCCATGGGGCGTTCAGAAGCTCGTCAGGAATGATCTTGAACGGTGCATTCACCCTGCCCGTGTCCTGATCCTCTCTTGGAGATTCGATCTGCGCAATGACAGTCTCATCCATATCCGGCATCGGGAATGACACTGCACTCACGCCCCAACAGGCCATTCCGGAATAGAGCAAATCCATTTGACCAGACCGAGCACGTTCCATCAGGAACAGACGCCGCGCGATCCTTTGGGCCTGAGACGCAGACGGGCAAAACGGCAGCCTGACATCCAGATATTTCGGCCCGTACTTGTCGACCTCCTCCGGCACGGACGCCCAAGGCTGACCCGAGATATCGACTTCCGTCATTTCGAAATTGCGTTCCGGCGAGTAGTACCAGACCCGGCAGATGTTTTTGCGTCTTAGCCCATCGGGACCGTACTTGATCCCGAGCTTCAACAGATCGACGGTGGTGAACTCCACCTCGGGCTGCCGGGCATCATCGATCAGGGCAACGTAGTGCTTGTTCTCTCGCGTGGTTTTGATCTCACCACCGATTGAGCGCAGAACCTCCACCATGGTGTCGCCCTTGGCGGTTTCAGACAGCCAGACGCCAGAGAAGGTCGAACGCGGCTCCGTACCGGTCAGCGTCGCAACTGGCGCGTCTGCCTTGTCAGCCTCTGCCGCTATCTTACTCCAGTCGAAATCGGCACTGGTGAACTGCGGGTTCTGGCGCGCGATGTGGACTGCCCAAAGAACCCCGTTCATGCTCCATTTCCAAGTCGCAGGATTGTCGACGCTCTGCGTTCCGTCGCGCGGATCGTAGATTTCACCAATCCGTGCCGTTACCTCGATATCTGGATATCCACCGCCATACATCTTCTGGTGTTTGGCGGCATTATCGTTGCTTCCGAACCCTGGGCTTTCGTAGCGGATCAGGGATTGGAAGACGCCTCGCCCGCGATGGTTGACCGTCCAGAGCGAGGGAAACGCGGACAGCAGGTCCGGATAGGCTACCTCATCGTCCGAACCCGGTTTGGTTTTAACAAAGACCCACGAGGTTCCGGGTCTTGCAAACGGTGGCGAGCTCACCGCGCCGTCAGGATCGATGACGATTTCGCGTCCGCCGAGCAAATACTCCTCCAGCCCGACAGCGGGGCCACGACAGTGCCAGATCCAACGATATATCTTGTCACGCTTTGTGTTGCCGAAGGCCTTGAGCCCACCAAGGCGAACCCGACCTCCAGCATTCACCTCGGACATCTCCGAGTTCTCGAATTGGTTCTTGAACTGGCCGGGATCGATGTTTTGTGTGCCCCGCTGCTGGCCTGCCAGAAGTGAACCGCCAATAAGTGCACCGGCAGCTGCAAGCTGAGAAAACCCGACCAGTGCGGAGAACGAAAACACCGCTCCGAGCGGACTTGCAAACAGGGCATAGCCGAGCCCGATTACGATGCTCTCAATGGCATGAGCGTGCGCCGTCATCGCCAGCAGGGAAACGCCCGCCAGCGCAGCAATCCTGAATTTCTTCATGTCAGAAGGACCAGACCCTTTGGATCATTGAGGGGCGCGGCGAGAACCACCGGATTCCCTCCCCGGTGCGCCAGAACGAATAGCCGCCATGTGCGAAGATCACGCCGAAATGCACCCCCGGCGTTCGCTCGATGAGGCCGATATCACCCAAGGACGGTGTTTCGACCTCGAAGACAGGAAGATCAGCAAGGGCAGCATCCCAGAGCGCGACCAAGCCATGCCTCTCGATGAGCGCTTCGGCTTCCATTCGGCTGTGATACGGCTCCATCGGGACAGAGAAGCCGGCTTCGTGCTCCACCCAGCGGGCACAGAGTGCGGTGCAATCGTCCCCGTCAGCGCTGTCATAGACAATCGGCTTTCCCTGAAACGGCTCAAGGAACGCCCACAGACGGTCGGCGCGGCTCATAGATCGATCGTCTCGTTGACTTTGATGCCGATGAACTCGCCGCCCTCATCGTCTGGAAACCGCTTCAGCTGACCCGTGTAGCTCCATGTTCCGCCGTAGGGATCATCCTGGCTAAGCCACACGCTCTCTATGGTGAACCCCACGGTGCGCACCCCCGAGCCCTCCCACTGGATTGCGGGGGCACTCAGGAGCCCGGGAAATGGCTTGTGCATCCCGAATGGCGCGGTTCCGCTGTCAGCGTCGAATGCGGCCCAGTAGAGGTTTGCGGCCACCCCTTCAATGGAACCGGCATTCTCATGGATGTACCTGATGAAATCCCTATTCGCGCCAGAGATGACGATTTCCACGGAGACCGCCTGCCCGAAGCGAGGGTCCTCTACCGCATTGATGTACACGAGCTGCCCGCCCCCGTGCGCCATAGGATCGGAGACCCCGCGCCACTCATGCCCATCAATGATGAAGTTGCCAACACCGGGATGAACGCGCGAGATCCCGCTGGGCAAGTGAAGCTCGGCGAACCATGCACGGGCGACATGCGGCCGGCGCAGGAATGCCAGCTCTTCAGCTGACACCGTCACGTGACGTTCTCCCGAACAACATAGTCCTCAACCTGGCGCAGGATGATCGCGGTTCCCTCCATGTGGGTGCCGCCTCGGTAGAGCGTCACGGACTCCTCGCTCTCAATCGTCATCGCCATCACCGGATCGAGCGTGCAGTAATCCCCTGCCTCGATATCCTTGTGGAGCCACGGCCAGAGCAGATACTTGCCCGGCGCGATGACACGTCGAACCTGATGCATCCCGAAATAGAACGGGAAGAACCCCACAAACGACCCCCAGCCCAGCCGGTGGCCCCAGAACTCTTCTTCAAGCTCGATTACTGTGCCCTGTCGTGAGGCCGTGGCAGCCACCCTGACCGGCGGGCGTGACGGCCCCCAAGAGAGTCCATTCGACCATGGCTGACCGTTGCTCCATGTCTGGGGCGCGACGTTGAACATGCCGCACTCCTCGAATGTCATCCTGTCGGGGTCAAGGAACGGCAAGCGAGTGATATTTGCACCGCCCATCAGGTCCGCTACCCATCCACGGAACTGACGTGCCTCCTGTCCCTCTTGGGGGGCATACAGAAGGCGGATGCGCCACGAACCGAAAGGCGAGGAAAACCCTTGGACGTACCCGCCGATGGCTTCGTTCTGCCCTGCTTTTATCGAGCGCGGCCCCGACAGGGGCTCCCACCCGACAAGTTCCATATCGAGAGGCGGTGAGATGATCTCCATCAGGCCCTGACCTTTCGATATGAGCTGTCAAAATTGCGCTTGTCGACCATCTTCGGAATGTCACGGGCAAGCTTCTTGTCGCGCTCTTCAAGCATTCGCCTGAGTTCCTCACGCGTCTGCTTGTCCGGATTGCCATTGATGACGACCTGCGTGCCCTCAACAACGACATTGGCACCACGCTCGTTCGCAGGCGCATGCATGCGAGGAAGACCGACAGGGCCGCCCTCAGCGTAGCCCTTGGCCTGCTTGTGCATGCGGTCGAGATTGCCAATTCCGATGCGCTGGGTAGCGGCCTTCGAGAACACAAACTCGCCTTTGTGTACGATGCCTGCGGCCTGATGCTTTGCGCCGTGACCGGTGTAGCCGCCGCCAGCAAAACCAAACAGGCTTCCCACCACTCCGATCAGGCCACCAAGGAAACCGCCACCGCCGCCAAAGCCGCTGGCTGCGCCATTCAATTGGAACAGAGCGTCCAGAACGTCATTCAGAAGCTTGTCCACGATCTTGTCGAGCGCGTTAAGAGCAGCATTCTTGAAGCTTTCCCAGAAGCTCTCGCCCTGCTTGAGACCGGACCGAAGATCGGAGACAAAACCGCCAGCCACATCACGCGCGAAATCAAAGGTCTCTTTCAGAGCCTTGGTTGCCACTTCTGCAGCAGACATGCTCTGAGCAAGGCCAGAAATCTCTTCCTTCTGAGCGGCGGTGAGGTTGATGTTGTCGTTTGCCGCCTGATTGAGCATGTCCTGCTCATACCGAAGTGCATTGGCTGCCTGCTCCGTCATTCCCAGCGCGCGAGCTTCAAGCTCCTGAGTGGCGATGAACTCTTTGGCTCCATCAACGATCTTTCGGTAGGAGTTCGCCGCTTTCTCAGCAGAGCTTTGGCCACCGCCACCACCGATCTCGGGGACGGTCACGCCGCCGTTGTTCAGCTGGTCAATCAGCTTCTGCAGCTCAGCCACAGAGCTATCTGCGCTGCTCTTGGTTTCGCCATCGGAACCGAGTAGCCCGCCAATCGTGTCTCTGGACATGATCTCTTCGACATTGGCGCGATGGGCCTTGTTCGCCTTCTCCAAGCGCTCGGCGGCGGGGTTCGCCATCTCTTCCAGGTTCAACGAGCCGCCAACCTTGGCAATATCAATGCCAGGGATCTTATTGATCCCGTCGATCAACAGGTTGATGCCGGCTTTGGCGCTATCGATCAGCGCGTTGATCGCCCGGATCGCTATGTTCACGCCACCGATCACGGCAGCGCCCATGATGTCACCGAAGTTGCCCCAAATGAACTTCAGGTCTTCATAGGCTGCGGTAAACGAGTTCAGGATGAAGTTGCTGACCGTTTTGAAAACACCGACGACATCAACCCCGAACACCTCGGAGATCTTGTCCCGAAACTCATAGGCCGCGACAATCGCTGACGTGATGGCGACGAGCAGGAAGCCAATGGGGTTGGTCATCATTGCCGTGGTGATAGCCTTGATGCCGAAGATGACCGCGCCGACGAACGTTCCGAAACCCGTTGCCATAGCCGACAGGATCGCAGGACCGAACGCGACAAGCATCGCTGCGCCCGCTACTTTTACAAGGCTGGCAATGGTCCCCATGTTGTCGGCGACTGCCTTCAGCGCGGCCACAAGCGCCCCAGACATGGCGCCACTGACGCCCAGCACTTCGGCTTGCAGCGCCGACCAGACACGACCAGCCTGAAACCCCGGAGAGTTCGCCATCTTGTCGAACGCTTCCTCGGTTGCCCCGGCTTTAACACCCATCTGCTCCAAGATGGCCGCGAAATCCACTCCAGCCTGCCCGGAGAGCGCCAAGATGGGCACCAGAGCCTCAACACCGCCGAACAACTGCGCAAGCGCGTCAGTGCTGCCGCCTGTCTGCTTCACGAGATCCTGAACAAAGCCGGCGAAGCCTTTGGATTTCAAAGCAGCCGAGCTGAACTGGATACCCAGCTCCTTCGACAGGTCTGTCGCTTCCTTGGTCGGCTTTGCGACGGCTGCGAGAATGGCCCTGACACCGGTTACAGCCTCGGTGGTTGCGATACCGCCCTTGGTGAGCGCCGACACCGAAGCAACCAGTTCATCGAAGCTGACGCCGGTCTGTGCGGCCAATGGGGCAACCTTGCCCAAGCTGGCGGACAACTCGCCAATTGTCGTCTTGCCTGCGCGCATGCCAACAAAGAGGGCGTCGGAAACAGCGGTCGCACTCTCAACCTGGGAGCCATAGGCATTGAGAACAGATGTCAGACCATCGGCTGCGGTCCTGACATCGGTGACGCCACCAACGGCCAGCTTGTTTGCGGCAGTGAGGATGTCTGTTGCTTCGGCCGCTGACGATGCCCCGGCTGAAATCACCTGATAATACGCCTTGGCCTGACCGGCGGCGGTTCCGCCGAATGCTGCGGATTGCTCCAGCGCCGACTTCTCCAGCGACTGCATATCGAACGTCGCGATATCAACGAGCGTCGACACTTCCGCCAACGCATCCTTGAACGCGAACATGGGCTGGACCGAGAATGCAGCCGCTATCGCTGCTCCTAATGCGGGCGCAAGCCGCAACAGAACGCGATAAGAACCACTCAGCTTCTCGACCGATACCGCCGCCCTTCGATTGTCGTTCGCGACTTTGTTGGCCGCAGCACTCGCCTTGGTACCAAACCCGCCAGCGGCACTCTCTGCCTTCTTTGCTGCTGCGCTCAGCCGGTCGAGTTCTCGCGCTCCCTTCTCGACTGGCTTGCTGTCGACGGCCAAGCCCAGTGCTGCAACATCTTCCATGTTCAGCCTCGCTTTCTGACAACCGTTTTGTTCACGTTGGACGCATCTGGGTTCTTTAGCGACTTGCCCGAAACATCATCAGCCAAAACAGGAACTTGCGCCCGTTCGCTGAGGTAGATGTTGTCGATGTCTTCGAGCAGTTCGATTTCCCACGGAGCGAGCGTGATACCGGTTCTGCGAACAAAGGCATCCATGTCGATCCACTGGATTGGCTCAGGGCCGGCGTAGCCCATTGCCTTCCGGCTTCTCAGGCGTCCATAGGTGCGCCAGAGATAATCGAGGGCATGAGGGAAAGGCGGCATTGCAAGCTCAGCCGCCAGCGCATCAGCGATATCCGGCCGATTTTTGCGCTCTGCCCGATCAAGACGGGATTCCAGTCGATCCCGCCTTGTCCGCCCTTCCTCATCTTGGTTCAGATAGAAAGCACGCTCGGCAAAGGCTCTCAGGCTTTCTCCGAGCGAGGCATAAAAGCATTTTCGTCCCCGAGGAACTCAAGCGCCTGAATTAGCAGCGCCCCCTTCCTCGGATCAGCCAGCAACTTGCGGGCGTTCTCAGTCGAGAAGGGATAGGGCTCGCCATTCATCTTGACCGGGGACCAGTCGAGAAGTCGCTCGATCACGACATTGATGTTGCGCGCCTTCACCTCATCCGGGGTCTCTTCCGGTGGCTTCCACTTCTTGCCGTTGACCTGGGCCTGTTCCTGCATGCGCTCCCGGTGCAGACGCTCCCGTCCGAACCGGTTGGATTGCTCGATGGCCTTGGGGTGCCCGGGGCCGGCAAAGGTCCAGACCCACGAGGTCTCTTTGCCGTTTGAAAGCACGGTCATGTAGGACTCGTCCGCCGTGTCCAGTTCAGACAGGTCAAAATCGTCCATGGCAGCCTGTGCCGCTTTTTCCTTTGTCATGTCTCACCTATCGGGAATGTCGGGCGTCGGGACGGGCCGCTGATGCCCGACAACATCAGCAGCCCTGCTCTCTTGCGAGAGGTTCTTACGCGATGACGAGATCCGTGCCGCCGCTCTCTGCAACGGCATTCCCAGCACCATTCGTACCGGTTACCTGGACCCGGATGGAGTTGCCGACATCACCGGGCACGACCGTGTAGGTGCCGCCCGTAGCGCCGCCGATATTGACGTAGTTGTTGTCGCCGGCCGCATCCGCTTGCCACTGGTAGGTGAACGTCGGATTCCCGGTCCAAGCGCCGGTAATTGCGGTGAGCGTCTGCCCGTCTTGAGCGACACCGGAGATTGAGGGGAGCAACGTGTTGGTGGGAGCAACCTCCACCTGCGAGGACACCTCGAACACGGCAGTGTTGATGCCGACCGTAAAGGTCCGCCGCACCACATTGGAAACGTTGCCGAGATTGGTGGGAGTGCCCTGCACCATGCCGGCGTAATACTGGACCGAATTGCTGTAGGCGTCCGTTCGGGCGTCATCCAGCAGAACCTTCACGGGATAGTCGAACTTGGTCTTCTGCGCATCAATGAAGGCTTCCTGACCATCATCCAACGGGTCGCGCCCCGCTACAATGGTCTGGGTGCCTGCATTTCGCGGGCCCTTGAGCTTGCGAACACGCGCGTCTTTCAGCGAGGTGAAAGTGATCTCTTCCGAAGTGTCGCCAAGTTCGCCAAGGTCTTCCAGTTCCTCGACCTCGAGCCAATCATTGATCGCCTCGAAAAACGCCACGGCAGCGGCATCGCCCATGTCGTTGATGGTTTTGACGTTCACGGGCGTCGGCGAAATGAAGACGCGGGTTCCTGCATTCGTATGGATCGCCATCTGGGATGCTCCTTTTCAATGGCTCATGAAAAAGGCCCGCCGAAGCGGGCCGCGTTACCCGGATGGCCGGGAATGGTTTAGGCAAATGCCTCATAGCTGATGCTGACAGGCACGCTCCACGACACATCGGACTTGATCGGCGGAGGGATGTCTGGCGCTTTGGTGATCCTGACCCTGACACCATCGTTGTGAAGCGATAGGTCCGCCGGGAAATGCTCGGCCACCTGCCCCGCGATGTCTGTGGCGGCCGATCCTGTCGCCAAGGGCCAGACTACAGTGATCTGCAAGATGCCCATGCGCTGATGCGGGTTGCTCCCCTTGAGGAACCGCCTGCGACTTCGGTTCGGCAGGTGAGAGACCGTGAGATACTTTTTCGATGCCGGAACCGTGAACGGAACATTCGGCCGCGAGATCGGCAGCGCTGGCGAGAGTGCGAGATTGGCCACCCTCATGAACAGCGCGGCCTCAATGGTTTTCTCAATCGTCATGCCGTGCTATCCCTGTCCGCGATGTCGAACCCGCTATCCGATAATGAAGTCTATGAACGGCTGCACGCCGCGTGGCTTCTGTTCAACAATCAGGAAGTCCAGACCCCTTTGGGCCGGGATGTGCTTGCCATCATGCTTCGCCAGATTGAGACCATGCAGAAAGCCATGATCATCGTTCGCGAAGACCTCAAGGAAACGCCCGAATAGCCTTCGCGGCATTCGCATCCACGAATTCCTGCCAACGCTGTGCGGTCAGCCGGACGAACCCGTTGCCTTCCTCATTGTAGGTTCTTCCGAGGCTGTCAGTCCCGTTGAACCCGTATTCCCGTCTCCGGGCATGAGCGGCCTGAAATCCGAGATAGATGGTCTCGCCAATGTCGGCACCTGCGATGGTCAACGTGATCTGCCCGTCATTGTTCGGGAAATCCTCGGCATCGCTGATGCCTGGCATTGCCGCCGTCGAAGCCATGAGCGATCGGCGAAGCGCCCCTGTCAGAATAGGCATGTGACCGCCCTCAGACTTCGGCTTCTTGACCTCATTCGCGAGGTCTTGCGCAGCACCCCGAAAGGTGGCGGTCAGACGCTTCTTGTAGGCCGCGATACGCTCATCAACCTGGGCCGAAAAACTCTTAGCCATCGCCTCGTCCTTCAAAGAAATCGATATTGATCTCCTCGTCGCAGCGACACGCGACCACATCTTCTGCGCCGGCACCGAGAGACGTATCGAGCGGATGCATCATGCGAGCGCCTGTGACCGGCGAGACAAATGGTGCGCTGAGCCCCCGTACCGTCTGGCCATTCATCTCCTGATGAGAGTGCCTGACCTTCCCATCGCCTGCAGAACGCCATTTTCGCGTGACGGCCTGCTCGGTATAGCCCGACTTTTCCAGCCCCTGGCGGAATGCCTCGTGCTTGGCGGCCATGACGGCATTGCCGGTCTCAGTTCGGGCGATCATCTGCCCTCGCAGTTTCACGGCGTTGTCGGCATAGCGGCCGTACATCTTGTTGACCACGTCGGACGGTAGAGCCTTGCCCTCCTCAATCGCCTTCATGATGGTGCGGTCGAAGCGCTTATCGCGCAGGTTCATCCCGAGCACCTTGCGCATTTCCACCGTATCACCCGACAACAGCCGGTCGCGAAGATTCTGCGCAGCCTCTGCCTGCGGTGAGGTCATTCCGAGGACGCCGCCCTCCCGGCGCCCTGTCGCCCGCGAGATACGTCCTGCCAGATCGAGACCAATCCTGTGCGGATGCGCGCCTTGTGAAAACCCATCCAGAATGGTGTTGCGCGCGACGACAATGGTGTCATCCACGATGCCCGTGATCAGCTTTCCCGCATGGCGCGCGATCTGTGCCTCGGCGCGAAGGTCCGCAACATCGAATCGAACGACAACTCGCGCACCGGTCTGATCCCTCAAAACCGGCATTGCGGCGATGGTTGCCTCACCACCTGCGCCATAAGCTTGCTCGACCGCTCTCCGCAGCGGTGAGAATGCAGCGCGATCTATGTTGAGCGCACGAATGGCTCGATCAACGTCACGCGCTTCCAGCGCCTCCACGACCTGCTTGAGTACGATCTGGTTCCGAAGGTCGCTGACGGACTTGAGGAAAGCCTCTTGAAGCGAGGGCTCCAGATCATCGATCAGAGAGCGGATACGGCGATAGAGGGGAATTTTACGGGCCATCAGAACGCCACCTGGCAAGTCCATAGAACAACAGTGCCGCCGGGTTCCAGCGGATCGACCCGCACCACCTCGTGCGCCCTGCCCTTGATCACGATCTGATCGCGTTCTGTCGGGGCGTTTCCGCTGGCCGGCGCATCTGCGTAGGCCGGGATCGAGACGCCCTCCGTCGAGATCAGAACCTTCTTGTCGGATGTCCCAATGAGCGAGCTCTCGCGCTCCTTGAGGCTGTATTCCGTCACGACCAGCGTGCAGGGATAGTCGATGTCCTGAGTTTCGGGGTTCCAATCGGTCCCACCCGTTCTGGTCTTTCGGCGGATTGCGCCCGTCTGGCCGAAGCGCTTGATAAGACGCGCTGCAGTTTGGGCCGATTTCGCATAGTTGAAGCCCGCCATGTCAGCCCCGCGCCGCAGTTGCGAAATTCAGGCTGGCCTTGGATGCCACCAGACCGCGCAATAGGCCATCGACGGCGGTCACAACCGGCAACACGTCAGTAACGCCCCCGGCGCCGTCCTTGTAGGTCACAGAAAGCGGGCCAACCTGCTCCTGCTTTACGCCCTCCGCCGGCACATAGTCGGGCGAAAGGCTGTTTGGCTCCGTCGCTTCCCGCCATGCGGCTTCACTGGCGGCGTTCTTGACATTCCGGGGTATCTCATCACTCGGGAGCGCCTCACCGCGATACACGGCGTCCTGACGAGGCCACTCCAAGCTTTGGTCAAAGGTCGATGTCTTGCCGATGAAGCGCGCGCCATAGGTGCCATCGAGCCAAGCCGTGCCACGACGCAAGGCCTGCTCGAGCTCGGCATCAGCCATAGCGCTGTAATCCCGCCCGATGCTGTCCCAATAGGCCTTTGCTTCGACCAGGGTGGGGTAGCTATCTGCCGCCGGATCGCCGGGGGTGGTGTTAAGAGCCATCGCTGGTGCCTTTGTGCTGGTTAAGCGCGCTGTTCCCGCTCCAGATCGCGCAGAGCGGCGAGATCTTCCAGCGCGTCTTCTGCATTGAACTCAACGTTCATGGCGACCAGATCGGCTTCGATCTCGCGGCGGGTCAGGCCATTGGAAGCCTCTTCTTCCTGATCGGCCGGCATGTTTAGCGCGTTGAATGCCTCGATCAGCTTTTCACGGCCCAGCTTGTGGTGTGGTGCCTTGCCTGTCGCTTCCTTGATCGCGGCCCGGAGCTGGTCGTCGCTGAAGCCGGCACCGCTGTCCGTGCCCAGTTCGATCTTCTGCCCACCGCCTTCGATCTCGTCGGCACCCTTCGGCTTGAAGCGCGCATCGATGATCCTGAAGCCCTTGGCGACCAGTTCGGCCTTCTTCTTCGCTGACACCGGATGCTTCACGTATGCGATCTGACGCTCTTTCGTCATGGTTCTTTCTCCTGAAAAGGGGGAAGGAAAAGGGCGAGCCGTGGCCCGCCCCAATCGCTTACTGGGCAGCGTCTGCGATGGTCACGACGCCTGCGGTGTGCTTCACGCTGGAAGCCGTGCGGTCCCAATTGGCACCCGTAGCAAGCGCCGCATCCGAGGGAGACTTGCCGCCGCTGGCCTCATCCCAGGTGTAGCCCTTGAGGCCGACACCGAAGGTGTAGTCCATCTGCAGGGTGGTCTCGATCCGCTCCTTGCCGTTGGCGGTCTCGATATTGGTGATGACATCGCCACCATCCATGACCGTTGCAGCGCCCTCGGAGAGAGACAGCACCTTGAGCTTGTTCGGCGTGCCGGCCTCGTACAGCGCCGGAGCATCCGTCACCACGACAGCCTTGCCGAGAATGTCCACGACGCGGACGTTCTGGGCCTGAAAGAGCTGCTGCGTGTTGGTGAGGTTGTTGCCGATCAGCTTGTGATAGGCGCTGCCGTTCATCACCTGGGCGATCAGATTGCCGGAGTGATCACCGAACTTCGCATGCGCGTCGTTCATCGCAGTGTAGGAGATGCCGCCGGTACCAGACACGTCATTGGTCGCGTCCGCCTGATTGGAGATTGCAGCCACAAGCACGGCAATCGCCGTGTTGAGCTGGTCGGCCATCAGCGCTTCCGCAAAGTTGCGGGATGCAACCTCGATGCCCTCGGCAGTCGGCTTGTTCAGCCAAGTCATCTGCGAAGGCTCGTAGCGGATCGGGCCGAAGCCGCCCGCGATCTTCACCGAAGAATGCTTGACCTGGGTCAGATCGGTTGCCGCCTGCGCACCATTGGCCGCATAGCGATCAACACGGCGCTGTGCGGAGTGGATGGAGGCGAAGAACGACTCCTGAAGAAAATCGCCGTCGAAACCCTCGGTGGTGAGGCGGATCGAGCCGTTTGAAGCGGTGTTGAACTGCTCCACCATCTGATCCAGCGTCTCGATGATCGCCGGCATGTAATAGGTGTTGAACACCTGCATTTGAGAGAGAGACATGGTTTTGTCCTATGCTGATTTCGGTTGAGTTGGCTGGCACATCGCAGCCCGTTGCGTGAGGCATCCGCCCCTATGCGCCGCCACTCATCCGAGCGGGCAGCAAGTCGTGACGCGGGCCTCAGCCCTGCGCCAGATCCGGGTATTTCGCGGCAATGGCTGCCGTGCGCTCTTGGCGATTGCCGCCCATGTTGCCCTTGGAGACACCCTGCCCCTTGCCGCCACCGCGCTCGATGTCGCCACCGCTGGCAGACTTGGCCTTGATGATGGTGTCCTTGTATTCGAACTGATCGACCAGCACTTCCAGCGCTTCATCGAAGTCCGCCAGCTCGCCGGGACGCGACGTGGAATAGATGCGGTTGCCGTTCTTGTCGGTGGCAACGATCTTGCCTTCTTCGATTGCGAAGTTGTCGCCGAACGTCTTCTCCACCATCGGGACCGGAACCGTCAGCTTTTCGCCGATGAACTTGGACCGAGCGAAGGAGCCGCCAATCTTCTCCTGATAGAGTGCGCTTTCGGCCTTCTCGCGCGCCGTGTTCGCCTCGGCTAGCTGGGTTTCATACGCCTTGCTGATCTCGGCCTTGACGGTTTCGATCTCGCCGGCGTCCACCAGCTTCTTCTGATCGAGGTTCTTGACGGTCTCCAGCGCCTTGCGAGCGGCCGCAGCGTCTTCGATGCCCTCGAAGCCCTTCAGCTTGCCCTCGGCGGCTTCCTTGGCCTCTCGGTGGGATTTCGCTTCGGCATTCAGACGCGAGATCGTGGCGACGGTGCCCGGCACATCGACCGCGACTTCCTTTCCGTCATCCTTCACATAGACGGGCTTGCCGTCTTCCAGAACCGCATTGCCGTTTTCGTCCAGCTTCAGTTTCATGCTTCACCTTCCGGCCATCCGGCCATTGAACGGGCAATCCTGCCCCATTGCGCCCGCGCTCATCCGAACGGCGGGCAATAAAAAAGCCGCTCTCAGGCGGCGTCTGTCTGGTCTTCCTCTTCTTCATCGTTCTGATCGCCGGGCGGCATGGCGGCTTGCTGATCCTCCAGCCTCTCCGTGATCTGCTCGATGATCCGCTTGAGATCTTCGTCGCGGTCGTAGTCCGGCCCGATGATGTTGCGGCGCAGGGCCTCATCAATCACCTGGTCGGCGGAGATCAGCCCCTTTTCGTACATCTGGATGATGAGACCCATTTCCTCGGCGGTCTGCGCGCCGATTGCAAAGTCAGTGTTGACCTTGACGTTCGGGTGGTCCTTTTCGGAGAGCCCTAACCATTTGCAGGTGATGACGAACGCCTGTTCCAGCGCATCCTTGAGCGCCAGCGCCCACATCTCCACTGCGGAGTGCGCCTTGGCGTCGTTCACCATGACTTCGGTCGCGGTCAGGCTGCCGGAGAACTTGGTGAGCGGCTGCATTCCCGCCTCGCGCATTTCGCGCCGGAACTCGGTCAGGTCTTCCCGAAGCATGGTCCCGGCCGCGCCTGAAGGCTCCGCGAACTTGAAATCGCCAAGCTGGCCGCCCTCACCGGCCGGGGGAAAGAAGAACGCGGCGCGCGGGCCAAGCGTGACCTTTTCGCCATCGTCCGGCGCTTCCACACCCCTGAAAACCGAGACCGGAAAAGCGGTCATGGTCTGAACCCGCTTGCGATCACTCTCCATCTGGAACTCGGTGATCTGCATGTAAGCCAGATCGCGCAGAGGCGGACGGATTTCGAAAGAACCGTCTTCCCGATCACCAACCACGAAAGGAACGAGTGGGATCACATCGATGGAGATGCGGCCTTCCTCGATCACTGCCCAGCTTGCAGACCGGCGCCCTTTGACTTCCTTGCGCTCCCAGAGCTGATATGTCGGCTGGCCGTACCTGACCTTTGTGACGCCGTTTTCAACCGTCTCGATGCGCTCCCGGTCGAGAACCCGAACGCGCTCTATCGTCTCTTCGCCAAAGCCAACGCGGCGCTTGATGCTCTCATCAAAGCGGGCATGGACGATAAGCACCTCGCCCTCTACCACGTCTTCGTAGACCGCCAGCATTCGCTTTGCCGGAATGCGGGTCCAGTAGGGTCGGGCTTTGAGCGCCTTTCTGGTCGCGACGGATGCGCCTTCGGGCACGTCTGTGTGGCCGATCCAGATCCAGTCAATCGCGTTGTTGATGCCCGCTTCGAACACCTTGCGGGCGAAGACGTGAATATGGTTGCCGGCCGCATCGATGTTCTCAGAAAGCGTCTTCAGGTCGTCGTGCGCTTTCTCATCCAGCGCAAGCTCCTTGTTGAAGGGCTTGGATGCAAGGTTGCGGAACGCATCGGAATAGAGCGGCGTCCACGGCGCTGTTTTAACGCGCTCCTCGTATTCCTCCCTGTCTTCCTTCTCGAAGCGCGGGAGATAGCGCTCCTTGGCCGCCCGCATGGTCTTTGCACCGCCCATGATATCGTCAATCATGGTCCAGTAAGGCAGCATGGCGTCGTAATCCGAACTGGTATTGTTCGGCGGCGTGGTGGTCGTGTCTGCCATCAGTAGCTACCTATCTGCAGTTTCGGTGCGGCCCTGCCCACCAGGTCATTGAACGCGCGCGAAGCTGCATCCACGATGTCTTTCAGCTTGCCCGCCGGGAACACCTCCACCTCATCGAGGAACATGTCGTTCCACGCCCCTTCGAGGATATCGACGTTCCCCGCCTCGCATTGAGCGGCCAAGGGCTCGGCTCTCGTCACCTTGTCCCCGCTTTCAGGCGTGGCGCTGACCACATGGCCGGCGAGCATTGCCACAAGCTGCTGCGCCTGATCCTTGCCGGCCTGACCTGGGTCTTTTGGGAGCGAGACGCGGCAGCGCTCGCCATTTGCATCGTCCAGATCAGCGGTATTGCCGATCAGGGTGCGAACACGTGCGGGCGAAGCATGCTCAGCCACGCAATGCGCGATGACGAAACGCCCGTCAGGCATTTGCCCGATCTTCACGCCCGCCGTTCGCGCCGCATCCGGATTGTCATCCGTTGCCGCCAAGTCCCAGCCCCGGACGAACCGCGTTCCCGCAGGGATGGCCTTGATGGGCTTGAAATAGCTCCGTTTGAACAAGCTGCCACCACGCGGTGCCGGGCGCTGCTGGTTCTGCCCCGCATGACCCACGGACCCAAGAGAGACCTTGTCGCGCTCGACAACGGTCCGAGGGAAGCGCTCCTCGAACAGCAATTCCCCTTCAGCCGTTCGCCGGTCCTGCCGATAGACGGTCTTGGGCCCGGCTTTCTCGACGTATTCCTTCCGCCCGTCTGGAACCTCGGAGCCTTCCAGATACCAGACCTGCTTGAGCGCATCGTAACGCCCCTCCACCGGCTCGGCCTTCATGTAGCTCGGCTTCACCACGGTGTAACAGCACCTGTCGGGCTCGAACTCCATCGGGAGCATCAAATGCTCGTAGCCAAGGTTCTTTGCCAGCGCGATACCGGTCGTGTCGCCTTCGTGCAGGCGCTGCATGACCAGAACAATGGCCGACATCTCAGGGTCGCTGAGACGGTTCGGCACCGCCTCCAGAAACGTCTCCTGCGCATTCAGACGCTCTGCATCCGACTTGGCCTGATCCACCGACAGCGGGTCATCGATGATTACCCGGTCGCCGCGCTCGCCCGTCAGCGATTTAAAGGCCATCGCGGCCCGGAAGCCGGACTTGTCGTTCTCGAACTTCAGCGTCGAGTTCTGATCTGGCATCAGATCGAAGTTCTGACCCCACCGGTCTTGGAACCAGTCTGATTGCACCAGTCGGCGCGCCTTGATGTTGTCACGCTTGGCAAGGCTCTCCTTGTAGGAGGTTGCCAGTGTCCGCAGGTGGGGCTTGTTGAGCGGCCCCCATTCCCATGTCGGCCAGAACACGCCGACCGCCAGCGATTTCATGGTGCCCGGCGGCACGTTGATGATCAGCCGGTTGATCTGGTCATTGGTTATGGCGCCGAGGTGATCCGAGATCGCATCGATATGCCAGCCATGGCGATACGCCCTGCCCGGCTCCAGAACATGCCAGGCACCGCGAATATAGGCCGAGAGCGACACACCGGCCGCATCTGCTTCTTCCTCAATCCTCCGGTTCGCTTCCCGCGTCTGACGTTCCGCTCTGATCGCCTGCAGTGACAACCCCGAGCTTCTGCAGAACCGGAAATGCTCTTTCGAGGTCGGCAAGTTCATGGTCGCTCAGGTTCCTGAGTTGATCGGGCGTCACATTGAGAACCGTAACTTGACCAGAGTGATGGCGGCGCTCGATACCAAGACCGAACAGCTTCGCTTTACCCATTGTGGCCGCGACCGCCGCGCTAGATTGCTTCTCACCAATTGCAATGCTGCGCGCCTCTTCAAGCTCAAGAGCGAGGCTTTCAACGGTGATCTCCACCTTTTTGACAGCCTTGGACTGCAGTTCAGCCACTCGCTTCATAACGCTTTCATTTGCTTTCAAGCGAGTGGCATTCCCCCGGTTCGGGCTGTAGCCGGCCTTCTGGTATGCCTCATCGGCTGACAGGCCTTTTGCCAATCCCTGCGCGAAGGCTTCATGCTTGGCGTTTTTCAGGACGGGCATGTGAAGGCCTCAGATGATTGGCGGCATGGGAGTAAGCTTGCTGGCAATCGGTATGTGTGGTTACCTCATACTTGTCAGGAGGCCAATCCATGGATCTCATCGACATCAACGAGCCGGCGACCGTCAACTTTGGATCGCGCACCAGAGATTTCACGCATGTCATTAACGCGATCAAGTTCGCGTACGAAGAGTGTCAGCCCGAGGACCGGGGCAATCTGGTGATCACCATGAAATCAGGCAGACTGCTATATTGGCCTGAAGTGAACGTGCTTTACCGACGCCACCTGGCCAAATCGAGCTGGCCGAGCATCGTCATGCATTGACTGGCTCTCCGTTGGCTTCGTTTCAGATGCCCATGCCCTTAAGTGCCATGCACTGAGAACGATGCCTCACATCCCAGCAAACGAGAGACCCGTTATGCCAAAGTACTCTGTCCGCTTAATCAGCGGTGACACCATATCCATCGAAGACGACCGGAGTTTGAAAGAAATGGCTCTTGCCATCGGCAGGACTCCGCACTTCTCAACGAAAGAAGCGATTAACGGTGCTGAGCGCGCTTCCCGCGATAGAGAGATTCTTATCTATGGCCACGCAGTCGCATCAATCGCTGGCGCAGACTGATGGTGAACGCATCGCTGTGCTATTATCACTCTAAACGGGGGCTGACCAATCACATCGCCTGGCAGGAGATGTAATGATGAGCAAAGACACCCAAGAACACCAATTTCCGCCAGAAGTCAGAGCGGCAATTCACGAATTCCTGGACGACACTCATGGTGCTGACGGACCCTTTGCCTTATCCGAGGCAATCGAAGCAGTAAGGCGCGTCTTCCCTGATCTGGATATACCAGATGATGACCTTGCCGATGCAATCACGAGCGAAGCGTCTGTCGTTGGCTTCGACATCGAATACGACGAAGAGGCTGCACCAACGGCGATCAAACGCAAGGAGATTGACCGCTGGGATAATGAAGGCGGGGCAAGTGGCAAAACTGGTCGTGACTGACAAGTTGGTTAAAATCAGGTTTCGCTGGGGCTTTGACCGTTGAGTGGTATTCCTCCCCACGGAAGCCGACGAAGTGAGTGCATGCCCTCACCATGACGCATGAGGCTGGCTTGCTGCAGCTTTCCAATCACCGGCTTGGACATTGCCCAATGCCTGTACAGCGAACGCGACCGGCGCGAACTTTCCGATAGGGCTTCGCCTTGCCTGACCGGGCAGCGGCCACCATGCGCACCCTTGGCCGCGAAAGCCATAGACGGCGCGATAGACCCGGCCCGACGACATTTTGAGATCAGCGACCGTCCCATATCGAATATCGCGGGCCTCGCTGATCGGCTGCCACTGCATGCCAGGTCTCCACATACGAGAAGCCCCAGCGCAAGGCCGGGGCGTTCTGATCCATTCTCTTCTTATGCAACGACCACCACCGTGAGCATTTGTCGCAGTGAGCGGGCATTTGTTCGCCGTTTATTAGGCTATGTTGCGCCACACCTAATAAACACAGGAACTTAAACCTATGCTGGTACTAGCATGGAGGGCAATTCTCCTTGGCTTCCTTATTGCCGGTCTGGTGCACGTAGCGGCCGCCATAACCGTGATGTTCTTCGATGATCACCACTCGATGGCCGCGACCATTGTGCGATCCATCCTTATCACCGTCATCATCGCTCCTGTACTCTTCTACGTCCTATCGCAGAAAGGCTCACAAGAGCCGGAACGGGACGCCATCTGAAGCCTGCCAGCCCTGCCCTCGCGCCAGCTACCATTTCCGATTGAACTCGGGATAGTGATTGCGAGACCTCAGCATGGGGGCAAGCCACCACGCCAGCGGAACGGTCAACGCGATACTTGTCACGATCACGGCCGGCAGCAGATACTCGGCCATCGCAAACAGTGCCGGGACTGATAGAACCAGCACCGCTCCCGCTCCGAAGAGCATGGCGTTGATCGGAAGCGCGAGCATCCCTGTCATATACGTTCGAGTGCGCATCATCACCTCCTGTGGTGGTTGGTGTGCTGCACTGAAAACGTATCGCGTAGTGCCAGGTTCCGAGTTGTGATCGGTGGTTGCACCGGCGCGGATCGAACGCGCGACCTCCAGGTTATGAGCCTGGCGAGCTACCACTGCTCTACGGTGCTGTTGAAGCCAGTCCCTCGTCTGTGGACCGCGCCGGCAGATCGGGCGCGCCATCCGGTACAGGGTTCTTCTCAAGATCCGCGATCAACGCCTTCATCTCACCGATCTCGCGCACCTGTGCCTCGATGATCTCATCGGCCAGTTCGCGAACGCGCGGGTCTTTGATGTGCGCCCTCTCACTCGTCAGAATGGCGATGGAGTGATGCGGGATCATCGCCTTCATGTAGGAGACGTCATCGACCGTCTCCTGACTGCGCACCAGCCATAGCGACAGGGCAAACGCGACAGCGCCGGCTGCCAGAATACCGATATTGGCAGTTCGGCTGTTGTACATGGCCCACATGAACGAGAGCATCACCACGGCCATGGTTGCGCCCATCAGGAGGGCCATCCAAGCACGTGTTTGGCTGAACCAGATATGATCGAAAGCGTACGTGTTGAGGTACATGAGCCCGAACATGACGAGCGTCGAAGTGGCGATCATTGCGCCGAAGCGAACATAGCTCATTCTCTCCTCCACATCTCTCCATGAATGTGGGGGCAAGTCGTGAGCCGTTCGATTGTTCCAAGTTTGGTCTAAGCCGCTTCCTGCTTCCGCTTCTTGGCCTCTCTCTGCCGCCGGCGCTCGTTGCGCCGATCAGACCAGGAGAAGTCCGCCGGATCGTTTGAGAAGTAGCTGGTGAACGCCTCGTCTGAGGCCCATGACGTGACGCCTCTTTCTTCAACGCGCTCGTCTTCGATGTTGGGCTCAATATGCCCGTTTTCCGGGGAAACAGGGAACCCCTCATATTCGGGGTTATTGCAATTCTGCACACTCCTGCGAGCCAGATGTGCAAGAATTGACGAAAGAGCGCGATTTTTCCGCGCCCTTCCCGTCTTCGGCGTGATGTCCTGACCGGCGCACCAGTCCTTGAAGAACAGCCGCTTGTGGTCGGCCATGCAGCGCACCCAGGCAGCGAGCGCGGCCCTGTTGGCCTCGTTGTCGACCAACGCATACCATCCCTGCGCCTCCTCGGCCTCCGAGATGTCTCGCGCCGTGTATTCGGTCTTCTCGAAGAACTCCCGCCGATAGAGCGCATGGGCGTCCTCGTCCTCGCGGAGAAGGCGGCAGGCGTTGGCCAGAGGATCGCGGCTGCGGCGCTCCCCTCGCCTGTGGCCCCAGTTCCTCATGTCGTCGTCGGAATGGACGTAGGGAAGCTGCTGGGCGCGCAGCGGGGCCGGCCCGACACGGTTGCCGACGCTCTCGATCTCTGCCGCCCGGATAAGGCGCTCTGCGATCTCTTCGATGTTCATGTCATCCTCCGGCGGTCATCCAGCATGTCAAGTTGATCCGAGTTCGGACCGAAACGGCGAAACAGCCGCTCATAGACCATCCCGCCAAGGGCGAAGCGCGTCGGGACAACGCTCCTCAGCTCCTGCGCAACGAACTGCAGTTCACCGCCGGGAATCATGTCCCATGTCTCAAGCCATGCGCTTGCATCCCGCTCGATGATGCCCTGACAGGCCCTCACCATGTCCGAGACCATCCAGAAGCCCTCCTTATCCAAGAGGAGCTTGTTGTTGCCGGCCTCGATGATCGTGGTCATCACCATGCGGGCATGCTCCATGCCGTAGCGGTCGATGATACGCCGAAGGGTGTCCGGCGCGCGGGTCTGGCCGACCTCCGGGTATCTGGTGCCGGGGATGATCTCGACGCTGAACTCCCGGCAAAGCTCGATGACGCGCGGATCGATCATCCGATAGTCAATCACGCGCGCCTCCTGACCGTTTCAACCTTCGTGTATCGGCTCGACCCCTTCTGCCTGACCAGAGTCGGGAACAGCGCGTCGGCGGCTGCCTGGTGGCTGGATATAGTCTCCCCGCCGCGCACAAGCTTCAGATCCTCGATCTTGTGCTTGATCCTCCATGCGGCGAGCTCGGCCTCGCTGGCAGTATCGAAATAGAGAACCTCGCCATCCCGTTTGGTGCGGACGGCAAACGCCTCTGACCGCCATGCAAGCTGGAAATAGCCCACAAACCCGCGCATGGTCTCTTTGGCAAATGCATTCGACTGGTTCAAAGCATGGCCTCCTGCATTTCGCCAATATCCTGACGGTCTGACCGATACCGGGTGAACGTGGCTTCGAAGATCAGCCGGCTTGTGATGTGCGGGTTGCCGAACCGGCTCTTGATGACGCCAATCTCTGCGATGTCTTCGTTTTCCTCGCGCACGGCGGACGGAAACACCTTGTCGATTTTCTTCCAGTCCGAGCCGGTCGAGGCCGTCGATTTGGCCTGCTGATAGAACTTCAGGAAGCGGTAGAGGTAGAAGATCGCATCGAACGGGGCCAAGGCACCCTCACCGCCGAACAGGTCAGCGATGATCGGCCGGGGATTGTCGCGCCTCATGCCCGAGGTGTTGCGCTGGTTTAGGATCAGCCAAGCTGCGCGAGTCTGCTCAGCTCCGCCCTTGAGGATGTTGCCGATCTGGAGCGCTTTCGTGCCCTCGTCGGACCTGCGGTCCTCTGCCTTGATCGCCCGGATATGATCCACAACGACGAGAGGCACCTTGCCGTTGCCATTCGTGCGGATGAAAGACCGGGCCAGCCCGACGAGCTGCGGGGCGCTCTGATCCGTGCATTTGATGACCTTGAACGGCTGGCGGTCAATCCAGGTGGCGAAGTCGACCGCCTTTTTCATTTCCTTTTCCGACACGTCGCCGAAAAGCTGGCGCCGGGCCTCGATTGAGAACTCCTGTGCCACCATCTGCCGGATGCACTGATCGGCATTCTGGTCGAACGACAGGAACAAGACCGGATGCCCCTTCCTGAGCGCATGGGCGATGACCTGGAGCGTCAGAGAGCTTTTGCCCTCGCCACTGGATGCCAGAAGGCCATAGAGGTTGCCCGCTTCGAACACCGGTGACGAGATCACCTCGGATATCTCTTGCAGGCAGATCGGGACGCCAGAGACGCCCCCGCGCTGCTGCGCCTTCGTGATGCTGTCCAGATAGCTCTGCCCGTGCTGGCTGGCCTCGCCTGTCGCAATGCGCTGACCGCGCAGCTTGGCGATCCGGTCTTCGATTGGAGCAATGACTGCGAACGGATCGACATCAGGCTCACGATTGGCAAGCGCCATACGGGCGTCTTCAAGATCCGCCATCAAACCCCGTGACACCCAAAGATCGTGAATACCCAGTGCGTATTCCCGCGCCATGACCGGCGATGCAGCGTTGACCGCCAGTCGTGCCAGGTACTGCCCGAGGTTCAGATCGTCGGCGATCTTCGCATCTTCCGGCATATAGCTCTTGAGCGTGGTGGGGTTCACCTTCCGGCCGATGGTGATCATCTTCCCCATGGCCTCGAAAACGATCTGGTGAACCCGCTCATAGAAATGCTCGGGCTGCAGCGACCGGGCAACGAGGTCGAAGCAGTCGTTATTCATCAGGATGCAGCCCAGCAGCTCTTGCTCGAGCTCGATGTTGTGAGGGAGTGCTTTCTGGATATCGGTCAATGGAATATGCTCCCCAAACATGCGCCAATAGGAAGACTTTCTGGGGGGACGCTCGATCCATGCCGCTTTACCACTCGACTAGAAACGAGCTCGTATCGGGCGACGTGGTTGAACCCGGTAATTTCGGTAAAATAATTGCCGAGGCCGGGGAACAGCACAAACTCTGGGAGCGAGAGAATAAGCTTGAGGCTTTTAGGCAGCAGCACTACCCAGCCAAGCCCTCTCGACTGAGTGCTACATTTCACACAGACAAGCTTGATACCGCGGTCGCATACAGAGACTCTCGCACGCCAGGAGACACGATTTATGAAGTCGAACTCGTAGATATCGAGGCACCTGTGCATCGCGCGTGCATGCATGCAATCCAAGGTTACCCTGAAAGCGGATTTACCGAAGAACAGGTATTTCACGGATACTGGACAGGATCGCTCTGGTTCCCGGTCCATGGATACCCGGGCATCGTATGGGACGAGTTTGTAAGCCCATCTGCTCTGCGCGTTGTCGGTAAAGTATAAATACTTCACGCTGCCCTCCCCGTGCGCCGCATCAGCTTCAACTCCTGACAGTGACCGGCCGCCCACATTGCGATGATGCAGGCGTCCCTGCTGTCCATATTGGGCGAGACAATCCGGTGCATGTCGCAGAATGCCTTGGCGCGCTGCTTGGGCTTTCCCTTGATGTGCTTCGGGATGATCGTCTGCCAAGTACGGGCGGCGACTTCGACACACGGGATATTGTTGCCCATGACGGCCATCTCGGCCGCGCCGGCATACCGATTCAGAACGGCGATGGTCTTGGAGTTGATCGTCGTTTCCTGCTCTTGCTCCCCGAGCATGTCCTTCTTCGCTCGCGTGAACCGAGGCGCGATCTCCATCGGGGCTTCAATGGCCGCAAAGCTCGGCCGGTGTTCCTTGATCAGACGCGGCAGGTGCGAGCGCATGTAGCGAACCCGCTCAAACGGTGTCGCGCCCTGCAGGCGGAATGATCCTGAGACGATGGCTGAGGGCGTCTTGTCGGTGTCGTAAATCGCCCAGCCGGTCGTAGTGGCGATGTCCAGTCCGAGAATGAGTGCCATCTATGCTGCCTCCCCGAATTTGCCTGCCTCATCGCCCCAGACTGTCCAGCCTGGCCGGTTGGTGCGGCTGAAAAGCTCGATCCGGCGCGCGCGGGGCATCAACTGCTCGGCAGCCCGGTAAGCTTCTTCCGGTTTGCGGGAGTGCTCTCTAGCCTGCCCCATGATCAGCGATCGGACGGATTTGGTGGTCTTCGGCTCACCCCGCGTTCCGATCAGGATGGGTTCGTGAGCACTGCGAAAGATGTAGCCGGTGCCGAAGGCAAGCTTGCCGTTGACCGTCGTCTTGCCCCAAGCCCCGGCAGTCTTGAAGGTAAAGCCCCAGGCATTCAGAACCTCGAGCGCCTGCGGCAGCATTGGATTGGTGGCCCAGAGCCAAAGGAGCGCGTCCGGTGCAGCCAAGTCGAGAACCGGCAGCGCTTTGATCTCATCAAGGCTCTGGCAGCGGTATTGCGCCTGCGCCGACTTCCCCTCGCCCTTCCCCGAACGCAGTTCGAAGGTCCAAGCAGGATCTGCCATGATCAGGTCGAAGGAATGCGGGTTGATGTCGCCAAATGGCCAGTCGAACAATCGCATCACTCCCCTCCCCACATAGCCGCGCCAAGGATGAGAATGCCCGCAATGGCGATGGTCCAGTTCACGATCAAGAATCGGGTGCGCTCGGTCATAATCCGCACCCCGATTCGCAGACCATGAGCATGCCCTGCCCGCGCTCTTCATCCGTAGAGAGGTCGACCTGATCGAGCGGGACGCGGTCCTTGTGCAGAAAGAGGTTCGCGCGCATGCCGGGCGTGTCTCGGATCAGCCGGTCGATCTCGATAGCGTCGGCCCATGCTGCCGGCTCATTCTCTTTGAGCCAGCGCCATTCGGAATTCTCTCGATACGGGCAAAACGTACACTTGCTTCGCGGTGGCACCGGGTATCCATGGCGCGTAAGCCATGCAATGCAGTCGTTGATGTCCATCCGCGCCTCAAGCAGCGGGAAGCGATGAACCACCCACTTCTCAAATGCCGCTCCGGCCCGGACAACTTCGTCCGTCGAATAACCGATCCACACCTCGCAAGACGCGGCCGGAATGCGCTGGCGCGGCTTGTAGCCGAGAAGCTCGCGCTGTTTAGCGTTGAGGCGTTCGGATTTGTATTCGCGCGTGCATTGCCGCCGATCCATGCCCCTCGATGCCCCTGCGAGATGCGCGGGGATGGAGACGTACCTCTCTCCATTCTGGTTGACGCGATTTAAAATTGACTGCCGAAGGGAAACCTGCGGCTCGTCCAGTTCGATAATCGGCGTCGACAGCACGTTGCCAGATGCGAGCCAGCGGATATGGTCGCGTGTAGCCTGCGCGTCTCCGACTGGAGCGTAGAGCCAATAGTCCGGCTTCGGCCCAACTTCACCGTGCTCAGCCATCAGCGCGAGGGTTGTGGACTGGATACCACCGCCGAGCGACCCTACACGCAGCTTTGCGCCTTCTGCGGGTCCCCATGACCAACCCCCGCGGCGGACCCGACCAATTTTTGCCTTTGGCGCAGTAAGTTCGAAATGCTCGGTCATGCTGCGGCCCTCATCTTGCTCAGGCTCTCTTCCTTCTCTGCGAGAAAGGCCGGTGAGAACCGGAGAAAGCCATTTCGATCACGCTTGAAGAGACCATCTTCCAGCCCGTGGATCGCAGCCCAGACGGATTGTTCATTTCGGGACCACATGCCGACAAACTTGCCCTGCTGTGCTTCCGTCACTCTGACACTTTCGCTCCGCAGAAACGCTGCACTTCGGTCTTGCGGCTCCGCGCATTCGAACTCTGCCAAGACGCAGCGGGCGTTCTTGATCGAGAGACCGCCGTAGTCCATGTGGAAGCGGAGCCCATTCAGCACGGCGCTCTTGTCGGTGAAGTTCCGGGTTTCGAGCATCCCATGAAAATGCTCATCCGTGAGCAGATCGATCGCATGCCAGAAAGGGCCGATATCCCGGTTGCGCCCGAACTCATCGAGTGGTTGCCAGACCGGCCGTGTCCCGGTCGCATCCTCAATCGCGTCAAGCTCAGGGAAGCCCTCGAAGTCAGGATGACGCAGCCAGAGCTTGCTCTGACCGTCTGTCTGCCGCCGTCTCTCAACGAACTCGATGGGAAAGTTGAAGAGCCTCGAAGGAAGCTCGCCGAACGAGACCTGAATGGCGCGGTTAAGGCCCAGAAGATATTCGTTGTGGGCCAAACCCGCATCGACCAGCCGAGCAATCAACGGATCAGGCGGCAGCGGTGCGGGCTTCGGCTCTGCGAACAAATCAAGCTGTTGCATTCGTCTCTGACCTAGATTGGGATGCGCCGATAGCCCCGGCGCCGGGCACGCAACGGCTACTCGGCGGCGACGGCCGCAGGCTCTTCGTCGGGAAACTCGGGATCGACTTCGTTCAGGACGTGCGACAGATCCTTGTTGGCGAATGCGTGCCCGTCATTCAGACCGCGCTGCCACTCCTGCCCTGCCTTACTGTCGGCGCCATATGGGTTCGTCGCATCCTTGCGGAGCTTGCCGGCTGCAAGACCTTCCTCATAAGCGCGCTCTTCAATGGGAGTGCGATCCTCGTCGAACATGTCGAACTGGCGGGCGAGACCGTGGCCGAACATGCGAGCGATGCGGATGCGCCGCTGCATCGTCGCGATGATGTCGCCGGCGTCCTTGTCTTCGAGTTCCTTCGCCCACTTCACGTCGGCCTTCGTGAAACCCAGGTTCTTGATCCGGTCATAGACACCCGACATTTCCCCTTTGATGCCGGCCATGTCGGAGTCGTGCTCCTTGATCTGCCGGTAGGCATTGAGGAACTGCTGTTCCTCAAACTGCTCGCGTTCGGAGTTGTGGCCCACAGTGGCGGGCTCGGTCTTCTTCGACTTGCTCATGTCAGTTTCTCCTCGCTGTCTTCCGCGCACTGCTGCGCCTGCGCCATGCCTTGCAGAGCCGGCAGAGGGCTGTGATCAGTCGCATTGATTTCCTCGATTGCCTGCGCCTGGCGCTCCATCGCGTCGGCTTTGTTTTCGAGCCACGAGCAAAGGTGCCCGTATCGGTTACGGAGGCACCGGTAGACATCGCCGTTGACCGACTTCATCGTCTTCCAGTGCTTCCAAAGCCTCTCTGCCTGCGCCGGTGTGATCCCGGCTTCTTCGGCAGCCCTGTCGCGTGCCGCAGTCTGGGTATCGCCCCAACCGCGCCAAACATCTTTCGTGCCAGCGTTCAGGAGTTCGAACGCTTCATACGCAGCAACACTCGTACTCATGGTTTCACCCCGTTTCGGTGCGGATTCGCACCGTCTTGGTTCGGACATGACCCTTCCTTTCCGCCTAGATTGGTCACGTCCGTTGAGGCCGCACAGCCAAACGGTTTGATCGGAAAAGGAAGGAAAGGAACCCAGAATGCACAGCCAGAAGCAGCAACCTCAGTCTGTGCAGCTTGAGCTCTTTGAAGATTGGCGGGGGTCATTTGCGCCCCCGCTGAAACGGGCTCATGGCAATGGCGGCTACAACTGCCAGAGGCCAGACAACGCAAACTGCCCATTCACGGAGGCCCGTGGGCACATTCCGCCCATAGGCGTCCCGGCCTACAGAGGCCACCGCGCCAATCACGCCTAGGAGATAGAGGGAGATGGCGAGGATCGTCATGCGGACTGCTCCGCGAACGAAACACCGGCATTGCCCAGAACGCGCTCAACCTCATGGGGAGCGCAGGGCTTGCCCGTCACGCAACGGACAGTTCTCGCGATCTGGGTTGGCGTCTGACCGCGCCGTGCAGCTGCAAGCATCTGGTCGGTATCGGCCACTGTGAATTTTAAGTTCAAATGCCGGGTCATGACGCCTCCGCAAGGATCGGCGCCAGCCCCTCGGCGGTCCGGAACTCGTCGACCAGTTCCAGCACCTGCCGCCATGCAACGACCTTTGGGCGTCCGCGCCCGTTGCTGATGCTGTACTTGGCCCTCTGGAAATTCAGGCGATAGCCCCATTCCTCCAAGTAGGCCTTGATCGAGAGGTAGTCCGTATTGTCGCCTCTCTCGAACCTGCGAGGCTCGCCATGCTTTGCCTTCCAATCCGCGATCAGGAAATCAACGTCATGCGAGAAGACGCGCGGGGCCGGCTTTGCAGTGCTCTTCGGTTTGGCTTGGCGTTCCGGCTGCACCTTCACCGGGCGCATTCTCTTGCGCGGACCGCCAGTGGCGGAGAACTTGACGCCGGTACGGGTGGCGCGACCAAGGACGGCATTGCGCGACCGGCCAAGGGCCTCCCCCACATCCGTTGCAGACCGACCGTCCATCGCCATCTCGCGCATCAGGCGATCATCTTCCTCGGTCCAGCCTTTGCGAATGGGTGCCGAAGAGTCAGTGAATTCGTTGGCGGCGCGCAGCGATTTGCGGTGATGGGTAACGCCTTCGGCGTCCCGGCCTCTGTCGGGGATTCCGGTCCCGCCAGATTTTTGCGCCCGCAGAGCATCGCTGCTTGGTGTGCCCGGTATGCCGCCGGATACCGTGGGAGAGTGCGGGCCGGGGAATTCCGTCTCTTCGCGAACGAGTGCCGAGGGGGCCTCTTGGGGGGACCGGGTAGCCCCCTCGGCTGTAGCCGCGCTGGGGAGGAGAGAAGCGCGGCGTTCTTGTGTCTGGTGGGAGGTCATGCGGCGGCTCCCATGATGGTGCGCGCGTCGAAATCATCCCAAGGAGCGATATCTTGAACCGCAGCACGGATCTGATCACGAACAACCAGCTTCTCGACAACGGGCTTGCTTCCGACTGCCAGGTTGCAGGGCTCGCAGGCGATGCCGAGGTTGAACTCGTGGTTCGGCCCGCCCTTCGAGATCGGAACGAAATGCTCGAGAGTCGAGCTTTCACGCGTGACGAATTGCCCGCAGTAGCAGCAGCAAGCGTAGCCAGTTTCCCGCTCCAGCCGGTCGATGATCGAATTGCGCAGAGCCGCGCCGTTCTGCCGGCGCATCTTCTGGATGGCCTGTTCGCCCCCTGCCCCGGTCTCATCGAGGAACTGGCGGTAATCCGCCCTCGTTTCGTCGGAGACCGTCAGCTTCCCCTTCTTGTTGCGGTAGATGATCAGGGGCGACTTGCCGGTGAGACGGTAGCGGAGAACTTCCCACTCGCTGGTGGGGGCATCGACACTGCCGCCTTGTGCTTCGATCCATTCAGCAAAAGCTCGGAGTTTGAGCATGGTGGGCTGGAGGTCGCTCATGCGGCGACCTCCGCCGAGGCCCAGGCGCGCGCCAGCCACTCATACGTCACGCCCTCAATGCCTTGTTTCGAGCTTGCCTCGATGACAGCGGCCCAATGCCTTGGCGCGATGCTCTCGCGCTTCCGCATCTGCCTTGCAGCCTCGTATCCGCAACCAACTTCGGTCGCGAATTCAGCGATCGTTTTCCACTCATCAATGAGGGCCGAAATGGATGTAGGTTCCTGTGCCATGTCAAATTCGTACAATACGTACGATAGCAAATCAAGATACAATCGTACACCTTGGACGATGAATTTCGGCCATTCTGTACGAATGGAAGAACCGAAGGACAGATTGCGCCAAGCCATGATCGACGCGGGCTACAATACGCCCGCCGAGGCCGCGCGCGCATTTCGCGAGATCAATCAGAACACTTTAACCAGCAACCTAAACGGCAATCGTCCGATATCTCGGAAGGCCGCTGAAAAGTATGCCCGCCTGTTTGGGACACGCGCTGGATGGATCCTGTTTGACGAAGAAGCCGAAGAAGACCGGAGCGATATGGATGTGCCCCTCCTATCGATGGTCAGCGCCGGCCACCTGCGCGAGCAAACAGCCATCACGACCGACGACATCGAGCGATGGGTGCGCGTTGCTGACATGCCCAAAGGTGAATGGATTGCCCTGACCGTCGAAGGCGACTCCATGGACAGAGTGGCCCCTGACGGCGCAATCGTCCTCGTGAACCGCGCCGACGACCGCCTCATTGATGGACGCTATTACATCTTCTCGCACGGGAACGGGGCAGCTACGTTCAAACGCTATCGACGCAACCCAGAGCGTCTGCAACCATACTCCACAAACCCTGATCACACGTCGATCCCGGTGAATGGCGATCTATACGTTTTTGGCAGGGTCCGGAGGATTATCACGGACGTTTAAGGGAGGGGAAACCATGAAGAGGACAATCACAATTGTCGCCCTGGCACTGATAGCCATGACAAGCGCTGCAAATGCCCATGGAGGTGGATGCCGCAAAAGCTCACCACCTGGACAATGCTGCCACGCTGACAACAGCAACGGTGGTCGCGTGCACTGTCACTAAGGGCCGCTTTGATTAGTGGGAGGCGGCAACAGGCGGAGGAAGCTTGCAGCCATGCCTCTGACAGGCGTCCCGACAAAATGCCACAGCACTCATTGGCAGCGACGCGATGAACGAGCGATACCCTCCCCGTGAACGTGCCGCCCGCGCCCTATGCGCATCAGTAGGCATGTCAGAAAACTCAATGATCGAAGGACGTCCAATTTGGGAGAGCTTCCTTCCGGTGGTTGATACTGTACTCAAGGCGGCGCTGACACCAAAAGAGTGGATGCGCATTCGAGAGGAAGATGGGAGCCATGACTGACAAGCTCGCCGAAGAACTCCTCAAGGCCGCGAAGACGCTGCATGATTTCACACCCATGGAGATCCAGGCACTGCTGCGGCGGGCTGCATTTCGACTTCAAGGCAAGCTCGTCAAAGCCGGTGAGCTCACCCTGATTTCAGAAGTGGCCGATCTGGCTGACGAATTCGCTAAAGTGAACGACATGAGCCGGGATGAAGCCGTCAACGCGATCATACTGGATTGGGGAATCGAGGCCGGCCTGATCGAGATTGACGATCTGGACGAGGAAGACGAATAGAGGAAGCGTCGTGGGTCGCAAGAAGCCAAACCGAGAGCAGAAGGAGATGAACTGGCTCCTGCTCTTCATGTCCGTCGTGATCGCCGCAGCCTTCGTCTGGGTGGTCTATGAAGTTTTCCATCTGGCGCTAACACCAGCCGGCGAATAGGGAGGGGAGATGGAGTGGTCGACTGCAATCAGCGCGGTAGCCGCATTCATCCACAGGCGCAGGCCTAGCACTCGCGTATATGACCCGCCGCGACCAGATTTCGGTCAACCTCTTCTTCGCTTACAAGTCCCCAGTGGACGGCGGCAGCAAGCCATGGTCGCCCATTAGTCGAGATGACCTTCCCCAGGTGATCGAGATCAAATGCACGGTTAACAACCGTTCAAGCCATACTATCGCGTTGGATAGGATCGAGGCGGCAGGAATCCCGTTCACCTATGCCCGCCCGGACGGTGTTACCTATCTGACGGTTGACCATGAGATCGCATCAGGCGGCGAGCACACAGTCTCCTTTGAGGTGTCACCAGACTGGGTGTCCCTTCAATCACAGTTCGACGGCGGCGTTCGCAATCCCAGTTTGCGCGCGTCCGCAATCATCGACTGCAGAAGGCGGATGTATCGACACACTTCACGCACAGCCCATAAGATCGTCCCAGAAGAAATCATCAGAAAAAATGCAGTCACGGCGAGCCAGAATTGATCGCTCATAGCGCCCTTCCCTTCTACGTTTGAGAGTAGGGCCCTAGAGATATAATACTCCCTCTCCAGAGCCCTATAACCCTAATCATAAACTACCGTTATTATGATCTACCGTTATTAGGGGTATCACTGGTGACACCCAGTCTAAGTGTCACTGGTGACACCTAGGACTGCCACGGGAAGACCAGCCAGTAGAGATTCACGGCCCGGTTTCGACGCCCTCGCATGACCTGATCTCGATCGATCAACCCCTCCTCCCGCAGCTTCTTCACCGATCGCTTCACTGTCTCGATGCTGAGGTTCAAATCCTTGGCAATCGTCTTCTGCTGGTGCTTCGTGTGGTTATCCCGCCTGTTCATGTGCATGGCGATGAAGATGCCGACCCGTTGACAATCGGCGGTCAGGTAATCCCGCCCCAGAACATGCCTGATCCATTCATCCCGGTTTCGATACCATTGCCCGGCCGGCGTGAGTTCCGTCTCGTCGTTCATTGATTTCCCCTGAATTCCTGCCGCTCGCGCCATCGCGATGCATGGCCATTTGTACGGGCGCGATCAGCCTGTGTCAAAAAAATCGTACAAAACGTACTTGACCGCTAATCGTACATTTCGTACGTTATCAGCATTCCAACACGAAGAAGCGCCCCCGCGCCGATCTGCCGGACACAATGGAGAGGAAGAGAACGATGAGCCGATACGACTTCTGCCATACGATCCATGACGAGAAGCTTGGAATTGGCGTCGTCTACGACCTGGAATGCGAGGTTGAGCTTTCCGTCGAACTGGATGCGGGCGTCCCTATGGTGTCGGTGGATGCCGTCTACGTGGGCGGAAAGAACCTGTTCCACGGCTCCGCTCTGACGAAATCCATTGCCGCCGAGATTGCGAACGCAGCCGAGAACGATGAGGCCTTGCAGGCGCTCGCGGTTTCCGACGAGGGCTTCACCTATCGCGGTCTCGGCGGGAACGACCCTGAGGGCCGGTATGTGAGGGCGCTCTGATGGACGCCGAAGCCCTCCACATCACCCGCGCAGCCGCGTCCCTTGGCGATGAGTTCGTCAATGTCGACCAGCGGCTCCGCGAGATCGAACAGGCCCTTAAATTTGACCCGGACCACGATCACCGCCGCGAGCTGGTGCGTGAGTATCTGGATCTGACCGAACCGAAGGGGAGCGCAGCATGAAAGCCACCCGCGAAAGAAAGATCGAGTTCATGCAGGACCTTGGATACGCGCGCCTCGAAAAGGCCATCGCGCGCCGCGTCCGCCGGGTTGGGGCCGAGAACTTCCTGACCGATGAACAGCTTGACGAGATCGTCTCTGACGAGGTGGCGGACCTGCGCATCACCATACACCTCAACATGCTGAACCGGAGACACGCGCGGAACCGGAGGAACGTGGCATGAGCGAATTGTCGACAAATTGGCAGCAAGCCTTTCAGAGCTTCACCACCAGCACAGCCTTTGCGATGCAGCTTAGCCACGCGCAGGTTCGCGCCTTGGACGCCATCAAGAATGATACCTGGCAAGGCAACGACTACCACATGTTCTACGCGTCAGCGCGAGCTTTGCAGCGCCGTGGGCTGGTTGAATTCAACAGACCGGTCAAAGGCGAAAGTCGCTCTTGGATTTATCGCCTGACCCCAGCGGGCGAGCTGGTCCTCGACCTCATATTTCTGGCCGGCGCCGGTCCCCAGTCAGACGAGGCCGCCCCGTGACCTTTCTCGCCCTCCTTCCATTCCCCGAACACCCCACGGCCCGCGCTCTGGCTCTGATCGTCATCAGCGCAGTGCTCGTCGGGTTCTTTGAAACGCCAGCATAGGAAATCCCCATGGATACCGTCATGAACGCGGGCGAAGTCGCCCAGGTCGCAATCATCGAACGCTGGGGCTGGTGGCAAGGTGCCCTCGCCGATCCGTCCAAGATTGGAACGGAAGAACTGCCGATCCATCCCGGCGAGTATCAGCTCGGATACTACCGCACCCGCCGCAAGAATGGCCCTTGGGAGCCTGTCGGGATTTATCCGGACGAGAATGGCGTCGTTGTTGGGTTCCGCAACGGTCGGCAGGTCGAGGATCTGGTCGATCTGTTCCTTTGGTCCTGCCGCAACCCGATCAGCTACGAGGCCTATGTCAAAGCAGACGCAGGCGAAGGCTTCGATGACGAGCCGCCGGCACCGCCTATCGGTGACAACAGCGGCGCGTCTGATCCATTTAAAGCCCTGAAGCTCGAGCTAGCTGGTGAAGTCGAGCAGTTAACCGACTTCATGCGCAAGCCAGTGGAGACACAGGCCGACGCAGACCGGTGCGGCATCTGGGCAAAGAGATGCTCAGACCTTGCCAAACGCATCAACTCGCTGCGCGAAACCGTCAAGGCCCCGCACCTCGCCAAATGCCGTGAGATCGACGGCGAGTTCAAGCCGGTTGAGGCAGAGGCAAAGGAATGGGCCACCAAGGCGAAGCGCCATGTCGAGCCATTCCTGATCGCTGAGAAACGCAAGCGCGACGAAGAAGCCCGAAAGGCCCGCGAAGAGGCCGAGAGGAAGCGCCAAGAGGCAATGAAGGCCCAGAACGAGGAAGCGAAAGCGATCGCGCTCAAAGCCGCACAGGACGCCGAGAAGGCTACGGAAGCGCCCAAGGCCAGTGCAGGTCGAACAGGTGCGCGTGTGTCCATCCGCGTCGAGAAGCGTGGCGAGATCGTTGATCAGGACACGTTCTATCAAGCGGTTCGGGACCGGTCGGAAATCACCGACTTGTTGCAGTCGCTGGCGAACCGCGCCGCCAAGTCCGGTTTTGACTTGCCAGGCATGAAGATCGTTGAAATCGAGAAGGCTGTTTGACCATGAACGCCGTTACGAAGACCGAGGCGGCACGGCCGTCTCTCATCGCTACCATGGCCTCAAAGTTCAATATGGACCCGAAGGCGTTCGAGGCTACGGTTCGCTCAACTGTCATGCCCCAGCAGCACACGAACGAGCAGTTCGCCGCGCTGATGATGGTCGCCAAGGAATACGACCTGAACCCGCTGACGAAGGAAATCTATGCCTTCCCGGCGAAGGGCGGCGGTATCGTTCCCGTGGTCAGCATCGACGGGTGGCTCAATCTCGTGAACTCGCATCCGGCCTGCGATGGCTTCGAGATCGAGTTTCAGGACGATGACGCCGGCAACCCGGTCTCTTGCACATGCCGTATGTACCGGAAGGATCGCGGTCGTCCGACAACGGTGACAGAATACCTGTCCGAATGCATCCGCAACACTGACCCGTGGAAGATGAAGCACCGCATGCTTCGCCACAAGGCAGTGATCCAAGCGGCGCGTTATGCGTTCGGCTTCTCCGGCATCTATGACGAGGACGAAGGCGCGAAGATCGCAGAGATGCGCGATGTGACGCCACCAGCCCCGCCCAAGCCGCCAGTCCCGCCGACGCACCAGATTGCGCGAGCTGAGACCATCGATGCAGAGACCGGCGAGATCACCGAAGATCCGGTAGCCGACGGCATTGACGCTGATGGCGATGTCGAGGGCGAATTCCTCGATGACGGTGACTTTCTTCACAAGCTGGATGAAGACCTTGCCGTCTGCATGGATGAAGCCACGCTCGAAGAAGTGTGGAGCGACGCCGATCCTCTTGCTCGGTTCGAGGGCAACGAAGACGCTCAGAAGCTCGCGACTATCGTCCGCAAGCGCCACCTCAAGCGTATCGGAGGTGGCAATGCCTAAATCCGAAGCGCCGCCACTTCGCTTGATCCTCGACAAAGGACGTCTTGTCCCCGCATCGGCATGGGATGCTGAGCGGCTTGCAACATACCGCAACGGCTCCACCGTCAGCGCCCGCATCACGCAGGAGAAGAACCGCAAGCTGGAACGGAAATACTGGTCGATCCTCACGCGTGTGGTCGACACCTGCGCAGTCAAGCAGCGCACGTCAGAAGAGCTGCATCGGGCCATCAAATGGGAATTGGATATGGTCGAGGGTTTCTCGACCATCGACGGGCATCTTCGCGTCGAGGTGAAGAGCACCGCAGGCATGGAAGAGCCTGGGTATAGCCAGTTCTTCGAGGACGCGATGTGCTTACTCCGGGAGAAACTCGACATCGACCCTGAAACGCTCGGGGCAGAAGCCGCCGATGTCGGGGAAGATGATGACACCGAACACAGTTCACCGGCAGAAAGCCCCACCGGTGACGGCATCGGGGCGCTCGTCGCCACAAACTCAGATCGCTCCGCTGCCGACAATTCACCCGCCACGGCGGACGAGGCCGGCTCGCAAGACATGGGAGAGAGCGAAAGCGAGCCGGCTTCTGTCGATCCGGATTGGCTCAAGACGTTTGCCAAAGCGATCATCGGCGCCATCGGGGAGGATGAGGTTGTCGTCGTCAATCAGTCCAAGGGGCTCTTTGTCGAAGGCCTGAGCGACGATGTGCGGGCCAAGGCGAAGTCGATCACCAATTACGCCCGCGCCTGCTGCCGGAATGAAATCGAGCTTGATGACTGTCGGGCGACGATTGCCGGCGTTGTCGGGTGCGAGGAGAAGGATCTGGCGGCATGACCATCTCAGCCGACACCCTCGCCGAGGTTGCGCGCTCATTTCCGAAGGGCAGCCGTGGCGCTCGGGCAATTGCCAGAAAGACGCTCGACCTGCGCACCGATGAGCTTCGCCTCGACGTGATGTGCCTCGAACTGGCCCGTCTGGTTGAAGCGGAGATCGCGGAGCATCAACGGAGGACGCGGTGATGGCCAAGGTTCCACGCGAACACCGCGTCCCGATCATGCTCACCGACGACGAACTGCAAGCGATTGACGACTGGAGATTTGAGAACCGGGTTCCTACCCGCTCCGAAGCCATCCGGCGCTTGATCGAGATCGCTCTGCAATCGGAGGGCAACTGATGGCCTTCGAGATCGTCAAAGCCCCGACCGCCTTCGCACTCGATCCGTCGAGCAAGGCCACGGCCCGTATCAAGGACGAGCGCCACCTAGCTTGGATCAGAACCTTGCCAAGCGTGATCTCTGGCGAGATCGGCCGGTGCGAGGCCTGCCATATACGCTACGGCGACCCAATGTACCGGAAGAAGAGAACCGGCAAGGGTCAGAAGCCGGACGATTGCTGGACCGTCCCCATGACGCCCAGCGAGCATCGCGAACAGCACGACATGAACGAAAAGGCGTTCTGGGACTCGCAAGGGATCGACCCTTTGAGGATCGCCCACGCGCTATACACCGTCACTGGCGAGACCGAGGCAGCCATCAAGATCATTGTGAATGCGAGGGCGAGATGAACATGCACCACGCAGACCCCGCCAAACGCACTACCCGCATCAGAGCCAGCGCGAATGCGATCAAGGCCGCGCTCAGCGCCATGCAAGAGAGCGGCCTGAGCGTGGAAAGGGTGTGCGTTACAGGTGGAAAGGTCGAAATCCATTGCGGTGGCGTTGATGAACACCGGTCGACAAAGAACGATGGCAGCGTTGATGAGGCAATGGCCGCCGGACAATCAGACAAAGACGGCGGCCTTGAGGATTGGTGAAGTCGCCCATGAAGGTGCATTACCCAGGTTTGCTGATCGAACCTCTGCCCTCCGGAAATTCGCGCTATCGCGTCAGACCGGAGGGGGAGAAATCCCGGCGCATTCGCATCTATTGCGGCCCGGAAGATCCTGACTTTCAGCGTCAGTACCTCGCTGCGCGCCGTGGCGAGAAGCCAGAACCGCTTAAGGCCGCATCGGACTATGCAAAGCCCAGGTCAATCGCATGGCTCGTCAACTCGTACTTCGAATACCTCGAGCAGCGCGTCAAAGCTGGAACAACCAGCCCGAAGACCTTGAAGAAGAAACGCAATCTTCTGTCCCGCCTCCTCAAGCATCCTGACCGGAAAATGCTCATCCCCCACGAGAAGCTTATCGAGATGCAGGACGGCATGGGCGCAACACCGGCCCAGGCAGATGCATTCATCGAAGCAGTGGCCGTGATGTTCGATTGGGCGATTGAACGCAGATACCTGCAACAGAACCCAGCGCGCGGCATCAAGCCGATCTACCGCAAGGGTGATGGCGCGAAGCCTTGGAAAGCGGCTGACGTTCGAAACTTCCTGAAAGTGCATCTCCCCGGCTCCAAGGCACATGTGGCGCTGTCCGTCCTGCTCTGGACCGGTTGCCGTATTGAAGACCTGACGGTGCTGGGCCGCGAGCATGAGTGCCGGATCGAGGGCATTGAAGCGCTACGCTGGACGCCTCTCAAGAAAGGCTCGACCGAGGTATCGATTCCCCTGCTGGCGCCATTGAAAGATGCCACGCGCGCAATGAAGGTGCAGGGCACGACATATGTGCTTGGTCGGGGTGGAAAGCCCTTTGCCAGCGGAGACAGCATGTCGGCGATGTTCAAGCGCTGGTGCAAGGATGCCGGGCTGCCTCATCTCTCCGCTCACGGCGTCCGCAAGGGGCTTGCAGAACTCCTCGCGGAGCTGGGCTGCAGCCAGTATGAGATCATGGCCATCTTGGGCCATTCGGAAGCGAAAACGAGTGAGGTTTACACCCGGCGCGTGGAGCGTTGGAAGCTGGCCAAATCAGCGATCGAGAGGATTAACGTGTCCCACGCATGGGTCTGACGTGGGACACTTTCGCATCCAAGTCATTGAAAACCATACTCTTTGGGAGAGAGCTTGGTGCGGTCGAGAAGACTCG
>NZ_JAILWT010000011.1:0-59453 GCF_025698805.1 Filomicrobium sp. | reverse complement strand
AGCACCTGGCTGACGGGCAAGAACCAGCTTCTTCTGCAGGTCCGTCATGACGTCGATGGATTTTTCCATGGCGACATAAGCGACGTCGACCGTCGCTGCACCAAGACCCAGCGCGTCAGACACGGCCGACAGCGACTTGTTGTCGGAGCGCATGGTGGTGGCCATGGACCAGTACGCAGCGTTATCCGACGCTTCGCCAACGCGATAGCCAGTCGAGATGCGCGACTGCGTCTCGATCATGTTCTTGTTGGTCTGATTGAGGGATTGCAGAGCGGTCATCGCCGCGAAGTTCGTATTGATGCTATTCATAAAGAGGGTGCCCCTTGTCGCTTGGACAATTTCGATCAATGGGACATTCCAGCCTGAAGCTGGCGGTGGCGAGAAACGGCGTCATACCTTCGGGGAAATCTGTTCCCCGATCTGCCATCCCTCCACACCTAAGCCAATTTAGTTACTGAGAGATTAAACGCCGCTCCAGAATCACCCGAACGAACGTATGAGCCCGCCAACCAGAAGGTTCCAACCGTCAATTAGAACAAAAAATAAGATCTTGAAGGGGAGGGAAATAATTGTCGGCGGCAACATCATCATGCCCATAGACATCGTCAGCGTCGCAACAATCATGTCGATTACGAGAAATGGCAGGATAATCAGAAAGCCAATCTCAAACCCTCTTCTGAGTTCAGAGATCATGAAAGCTGGGATCAGAACCCGCATTTCCACTTCTTGCCCGGGTTGCATATTGCCCCCCTCTGCGTCAGCAAGATTTGCGAAGAGTTGTACGTCTTTCTCACGGACGTGGGCCAGCATGAATTCTTTGAAAGGTGCCGTAATCTCCGTGTAGGCTTGCTCTTCCGTGATCTTATTCTCGATCAGCGGTCGCAACCCATTCTGCCAAGCTTTGTCGAAAGTCGGCGCCATGACGTAAAAGGTCATAAAGAGCGCCAAGCTGATAAGAATGAGATTCGCAGGCGTCGTCTGCAAACCGAGCCCAGCTCGCAAAAATGACAACGCGATGATGAAGCGCGTGAAACACGTCACCATGATAAGGAGGCCCGGCGCCACCGAGAGAACGGTGAGCAAGGCCAGCATTTGTACAATGCGTCCAGAGACACTGGCGTCGCCTTGAGGGATGAGCTCGCGCAGATCTGGAATCTGCGCATTGGCACTTCCCGACCCAAAATAGATCAAAGCCGCGGCAATGATCAGAAGAGTCGCAAAGCGCCTCATTCTACGATTAGCCCCTTGACCAAAATCTCACTGACTTGGCCATCGCTGCGCGTCCGAACAATGTCATTCAGGTCATCGCGCAGGAACTGCAATCCGCTCGCGTCTTCAAGTTGCGCCAATTTCACCGTTCGCAAAAATTGCATGACATCCTGCGAAACCTGCAAAATCAGAACATCGCGCTTTTGCGGGCCTGGCTTGATCAACAAAGCCGCTTCAAGACGCATCCAAACATTTTTGGGTTCGGCCAGATTGGCAAAAATCGGCTCCAGCGCGACAAGCTTGGGGCCCTTTTGATCTTGGCTGCCGTCATCCGAGTCAGAAGAGCCAACTTTGCCCCCATGACCATCCTTTGCTTCCGTCGACGAGGAATCCACTGCTTCTACGGAGCCACCGTCACCAAACGACGTAAACGCGGTCGCACCGCCGAGCTGCATGCCAAAAAACGTACCGGCACCACCACCAAGAAGCGTCAGCATGACAAGCGCGAGGATAAATCCCAGCGCTGAGGCCTCTCCGCCGGAAGCCTTATCAGAATTTTTCGCCTTAGCCATGCTAGCGCCTGCCCGCGCAAGTGAGAAATTCTCGGTATACGATGGGGCTCAGAACGGACTGACGTTGTCGATCAGTTGCTGTCCCCAAGCCGGTTGCTGCACCTCGGTTAGACGACCGCGCCCTCCATAAGAAATCCGCGCCTCAGCGATCCTCTCGTATGATACGATGTTGTCAGCTCCGATATCACGCGGATGGACGATCCCCGTGACGCTCAGAACCCTAACTTCGAAGTTGACACGCACTTCCTGCGATCCGGCAATAATCAAATTACCGTTCGGCAGCAGATCCGTAACGATGGCCGCAACTAATAGATCGATTCGCTCCGAGCGATCGATCTCTCCCTTGCCTTTATGTGTTGATTTCGCGCCAATGGCCGTTCCGACCTCGCCTGACGCGGTTCCTGTGTAACCCGGGGTAGCAGCGCTATAGTCAAAGCCCGCGTTGAGGTCGTTCGTTGCATCGCGAGAACGCTCTGAATCGTTTTCTATCGTCGCTCGGTCTTTGATGGAGATCTTCACCGTGACGACGTCGCCGATGTTCATGGCGCGCTGATCGCGAAACATATCTGCGCTCTCGTCCTGCCAGAACGAATTGCCATGGTAGGATGTGCGGATGGGCTTTGCGCTGACGGGAATGTCGATGGCCGGCTGAATAACCCCTGCTCCAACTGGAGTAAGATGCGGCTCACGCCACATATCGCGCGGATTAACCGCGCATCCAGCACATTGCAGAGCGCAGAATAAGATTAGAATGCGCGCGCGTAGGGTGGTTATCACGACTCTCCGCCCTTGTTCCGCTTCGCAGCACGTCCGGCACCGGCAATGGTCGCAGTCATCCGCGCTGCCTTCTCCGCTTCCATTTCCGACAACACGGCACCGGCAATTTTCGGAGGCAACTTCATCACAATGGCAGCTGCAGTCACTTCATTCATTTCAGCGAGCTGTAGCGCAGCCGCATCCGCGCGCATTTTGGTATAGATCTCGACAAGCCCATCATTGGCCATATCGAGAAACTTTTCACGCTTCTCGACCCAGTCCTTGAGTTCAGCACTTTTTTCCTCAATGGCCGCGATACGCTTATCAAGCTCCTTCTCCATGTCGGAAATCGTCTTGGCCTGCCAGGCAAAGCGCGCATCCTGAGCCGCGTCCCCGATATTGGCGCAATACCGCTCGGCCATCGTCCGCCCGGTCACGGTATCAGCAGGTCGCGCGACCTGCTCCGCATCAGCCTGAGCCGGGAAAGCAGCCAATCCGGCAACAAGCAGCCCCAAAGCGACAAACTGAGACACTCGGGTGCCACCCGTCATTGCAGTTGCATGGGGTCCATCCACTGCAATGGCCGCCAGCGAAAATTTATTGAACGATAAGTTCAGCATGCAGCGCCCCCGCGGATTTCATAGCTTGAATAATGGCAATAATCCCTGGGGGCTTAAGCCCCATCCGGTTCAATCCGTTGACCAAAGTGTGCAGATCGCTGCCGTTTACGATGGAGAAATTGCCGGGCTCCTCAATGACATCCACTTCCGTGTCCGATTCAACAACGGTCCGGCCATCGGAGAACGGTAGCGGTTGGGAGATAACCGGCGTCTCCGTAACCCGGACGGTGATACTTCCGTGCGTCACAGCCACGGTAGAAATGCGCACCTCACTACCGATCACAATCGTACCGGTTCGCTCATCGATAACGACACGCGCAGGCGAGTCCGGCTGAACCCACAATTCACCAATCATGGCGGTGAACATCGCTAATGGGACATTCGGTGGGCGAAATACACGCACCATGCGCAGATCTTCCGCGAGAGCCATACGTACTCCCATTTTTCCGAAGCGCTCGCTCCCAAATTCATTGATGGCCTCCGCTACGCGCACGGCCGTGGTGAAGTCGGGGTTTCTAAGCTCCAGGCGAAGCTCCTCCTGATCTACAAATCGTCCGGGCCCTTCGCGCTCTACGATCGCGCCGTTGGCGATGCGGCCAGTTGTCGGCACGCCCCTTGTAACCGACTCATTCTGCCCCCGAGAATCAAAGCCGGCGACAGCGAGCGAACCCTGCGCAACGGCATAGATCTGGTTGTCAGCACCATAAAGTGGCGTACGGATCAACGAACCACCGGCAAGCGACGTCGCATCGCCTAACGACGAAACCGTGACGTCGATGCGCGAACCATGTCCGGAGAAGGCGGGAAGATCCGCCGTAACAATGACAGCCGCAACGTTCTTCGTTCGGGCGTCACCGTTACGGATATTTACGCCCATACGCTCCATCATCGCAGCGATGGATTGCTGCGTGAACGGCGAGTTGCGCAAGCTATCACCCGATCCCATAAGACCGATGACCAATCCGTAGCCTACAAGTTGGTTCGACCGTACGCCCTGTATGGAAACGATATCCTTGACGCGAACCCCATGGCTCCCGCTATGCACAACAGCGCCATCAGCAATGGCGCTTGCAGTCATCAGGACGAACAATACGGCAGCCAACAGGCAACGCATTAGTTTGCTCCTAGCACAACGCTGCCGTCAGCGCGGATCTGCCCGCGAACGATCGACCCACTGTCGACATTTCTGAGCGCTATGATGTCGCCGACGGCACCCGGCTCCAGGGCCTTGGCAAATCCAGAGATCGTCAGAGATCCGGATTGGAAGACGATGCTTGCAGTCTGTCCACGCTGAATGAGCTCAGGCTCACGCAATGAACTCTTAACGATAGGACGCCCCGGCAATAGGGTGCGACGCGCCACCATCCCGACCAACTGGTCGGCCGACTGCACGTAAGGAATAACGACGCCCTTCCGAAAACGGAATTTGCGCCGCTCAAGCGACGCATTTGTAATAACATCACCCGGGTAGAGGGTTTTGCGAGGTACGGGATAAACTCCGTCATCGCCGCCGGCGGCCGAAGACGGCCCCACCGGAAGCGCGAGCATGAATGAAGCCAATAAAATGGCCGCAAGCAAAAACCTGCCCATTGGCCAACCCTTTCAAGTTCAGCGTATACCCTTGGCCACCGTCGCCAACATTTCGTCAGCAGCCTGAATCACCTTGGAATTCATTTCATAAGAACGCTGCGCGGAAATAAGCTCCGTAATCTCTTTCACCGGATCGACGTTGGAGCTTTCCAAGTAGCCCTGCCGCACAGTGGCGAACCCGTCATCCCCTGGCATCCCGACCACCGGCGCGCCAGACGCCGGAGTCTCGCGATACAGGTTGCCGCCCAGCGGTTCCAACCCGACTTCGTTGACGAAGTTCGCAAGCGTCAGCTGTCCCAGCTCTTGCAGATCATCCTGGCCATCGATCTTCGCATACACTGTGCCGTCGGCGTTCACGATGATATCGCTGGTATTCTCCGGAACGGTCATCTCCGGCTGCACCAGGTAGCCGTCGATCGTCACGATCTGCCCATCACCGTTTTTGTTGAAGGCGCCGGCGCGCGTATAGAGGATCTCGTTGTCCGGTCCGTTGATCTGGAACCAGCCATGTCCATTCAATGCAAGGTCGAGACGATTGTTCGTATGGGCCAGAGCGCCCTGCATATGCAGATTTCGGATCGCTGCGGTACGTACGCCAAGGCCAACCTGCGCGCCCTCCGGCACAATATTTTCACCGCCACGCGCTGGAGCACCGGCAGCCCGCTCAGCCTGATAGAGAAGGTCGGTAAACTCGGCGCGGGCCCGCTTGAAGCCCGTAGTGTTGATATTGGCGATATTGTTGGCGATAACTTCGACATTGAGCTGCTGGGCCCCCATGCCGGTCGCTGCAATCGCAAGAGCTCTCATAGGTGCGGTTCCTTAGATGGACATGCGGCTGATTTCGAGATAGGCGGACACGACCTTGTCACGGATCGCGATCCCGCCCTGCAATGTCTGCTCCGCAGCCATCACCGCCTCGACGACTTCTTGCACTGACGCTTCGCCCTTCACGCCCTTCAACGACGTCGCTTCGGCCGTCTTCAGAGTGTCAACCGCATCGGTCATGAGCTTATCGAGCACTGCCGTAAAATCCTGTTCGGCGCCCGTTGCGACAACAGCGCTCCCAGCCTTAGCCAGCACGCTCGCATTGACACCGGAAGTTCCTGAAGGACTCGCAATCGTCGCAGCTTCGCTGCCCGATACGGCAGATACAGGAGCTGTCGGCGTAATAGCTTCAAACATTAGTTGCTCCTCAACAGATCAAGCGTTGTGGCAATCATCGAATTGGCCTGCTTCATGACCTGGAGGTTGGCTTCATACGTGCGGTTGGCCTCCCGCAGATCCGCCATCTCAACCAGGACATTGACGTTGGGATACTTCACGTAGCCGTTCTCGTCGGCAGCCGGATGGCCAGGCTCATGGACTAGGCGGTACGGCGCGTCATCGCGCGTTACCTTGTCGACCTGAACGACATCCACGCCCGCTGATCGGTCGAGATGGCTCGTAAAGTTGATCAACTTGCGCTGATAAGGGTCGGCCCCTGCCGTGTTCCCCGTTGACTGCGTGTTCGCCAAGTTCTGCGAAACAACGCGCAAACGCGACGACTGGGCCGTGAGGCCCGACGACGCGATCTTCAGAGTTGCGGCCAGTGCGTCCACGGAATTACCCTCTCGTCGTCGACAAAAGCATGCGATGGAATGACTTCATGACGGTGCTCGCGAGCCGGTGGTCACGAGAAGCTTCACCCGCCTTCAGCAGCTCCCCTTCCAGGCTGACACTGTTGCCGGAGTGAAGCACCATGCTGTCCGTCTTCTTGGTGCCCTCCGTATCGGCCACATTGCCCATGCCGATTTTGACATGGCCCTGCTGCGTCATCGTCTGCTCGAGATTCGCGCGATTTAGCACCGCCTCAAACGGAATCACGTCCTTCGACTTAAACCCCGGCGTGTTGGCGTTCGCGACATTACCAGCAACAAGCGACTGCCTAAGTGAAAGCCATTCACTGCGCTGAGAGATAAGCTCGAATAGATGTACAGGCCCCATAGCCCCCTCGTCCCTATCAACCTCCTTTTCGTCTAACGGATCAAACTTGTCCGAGGCTTGATGGGAGCGTGCTTGAGAAACAAAAGAATATATAAATCAAGTCTATTCGATGCGCCTCAGGCACACTTAGATTACATTTGCAGCGCCTGAAACGCAGAAGTTCAGCTCTTTAAGAAGAGCTCAAAAAAATAAATGCGGCATCAGGAAAAGAAAGGAAGCTCAATAAATGCTAGTTGAATATGCTGCGATGCGCGACAGGCTGCAGCTTCGCAAAGGCCAAAGCTGATCGCAGCTTATCTTCGACCTCTTCGTAAATGCTACTTCCGGCTTTATCATACACATTCATGTAATCAATGCCGAGACCCGCCTTATCGGCCTCCAATATCATATGAAAATAAACCGAGACATCATGATTGTGAAACTCCATTCCGAGCTTCACAATGGGCGGAACTCCCCAATCCAAAACGACATCGGATGTTGAACCCAATCGAATCGTTCCGCGCCGAAAAAACAGCTCTGTCGAGGAATCGACGATGCTCTCTAAATTACCCATATGGCCGTTGCGAATGTAGGCAATGAAATCCGAGACTTCGACGAGACGCAATTCGCTCGCGACCTCCGCAAGGCTTTCACCAAGAATACGCTCGTATTCGCATTTAATGGATATACTTTGCCGAAACATCATGAGCGCCCTTGCACAAACGTCGATGAAGCTGATCAACGCTTCATCAGATGAAGCACGATTTCAGCCACCGCCTTATAGAACGCTGGCGGAATAAGCTGATCTACCTGGACACTATCGTACAGCGCCCTTGCCAGAGCCTTGTCTTCAACCACAGGTATTTCATTTAATTCTGCGACCTCGCGAATTTTCAGCGCAACAAGATCTGCGCCTTTCGCCACCACAAGAGGCGCAGGCCCCTCTTCGCGCACATAGCGCAAAGCAACCGCGTAGTGAGTCGGGTTGGCAATGACGAGCGTCGCCTTCGGGACCGCAGCAATCATGCGACGGCGCGAGCGGTCACGCGCAAGAGACCGCAAGCGCGACCGAACAATCGGATCACCTTCCGACTGTTTCATTTCGTCTTTAACTTCCTGACGGGTCATCTTCAGTTCAGTGTGCCAGAAATGGCGTGACCAGAACAAATCCGCGGCCGCCAGCACCGCCATGGCGAGCATCGCCCCACCAAAAAGCCAAAGTGACGCCGATAGTAAGACAGCAGGCAAACCGCGAGGGTCTGACAGCATCGTCTGCACGACCTGGCTCTGCATCGACAGCAGAAGAAGACTGCCTCCGATACTGATTCCCAAGAGCTTTAGTGTTGCTTTCAGGAACTCCACGCGGCCCTGCGGACCAAAAATCCGTGTAAAGCCCTTCAAGATAGAGAGACGGGAGGGGTCTGGCTTGATCCGCTTCGGAACAAGTCTTGGCACGCTCTGCACGCAGGATGCCGCCAGCCCGAAACTGACGAGTATCAAGGCTGCGGGAATAAGAAGCCCCGCCACATTAATCCCAATAAATTGAAACAATCGGGTTGCATCCGCCGCATTCTCAAGCCTCCACCCTCCGGGATCATCAATGAAGTTCTTGAGGCCGGCTGTCATGGACGCAGCGCCATCGTTCAGTACGAAGGCCGCCACAACGACCACACCAGTAAGAGAAGCAAGGGTGCCGAACTCTCTCGAGTTCGGAACATTTCCCTCGTCAAGAGCATCCCTGATTTTCTTCGGGGTCGGCTGCTCGGTTTTACTCTCTTTGTCTGGCTTTTCGACCAAATCAGAAACCCAGCTTAGATTCAGTTGGAGACAAGAGCGGCTCACACTCGTGACGTGAGCATCAAGCGAACAACACCCTCGGCAACTAGCTCATACAGCGAGCTGTGCACGCACGAGAAAAATCCCGCCAAGAAAAACTGCGGGCCTCAAAGGCATAAAAATATCGCAACAAATTACTTGGAGACGTCGACAGCATCCCACCCAACAACTTCTGTCAAAGACACCCCAAAACGCGATTCTTTATCATCGATCAAGACCACTTCGCCACGCGCCACAACTCGGTCGTTGACCATTATATCGACCGCCTCACCGACCTTGCGATCGAGCGGAATGATAGAACCACGCCCCAGCTTGACCAAATTGGATATCGGCATTTTCGTAGAGCCGAGCACGATCCTCACCGATACCGGAATGCGCATAACGACATCGAGATTACGCCCGGCCGTCAAAGGGTTTTCCTGTGCCTTCGCCCCCGCCACGCCCTGAAACGAGCGCGCGATCTCTTCACCGGTTTCAACCAACTCGGTGGCAAATTCCTCGATCGTAGCTTCAGTCTCAGAAGCGGTCTCGTTGGTCATCTCATCCTCTCACTTTGGCCCGGCTGCGAAGGCCACGAATCGCGCAGCACCCGCGCCAACTCCATTAATCCACTAACCTCGATGACGGCTAGGCCGCTTCCGCGGTAACCGTCACACCCGCCGCCATCGTCTCCTGCTCGACTTCATCGATCGTAGGACGATCGCTAGACGAAATAGTTTTACGTCCATGTTCGATAGCCACCTGCGGAATGGCGCCATTCATAAACGCGAGCAAGGTCTGCTTGATAACAACATACAGTCGGAGTTTTTTATCACGCACGGTCTTCATCTGCGTCGCTATCGGAGAAACGATGGCATAAGAGAAGAAGATGCCGGCAAACGTACCAACGAGAGCCGCACCGATCAGGTGACCGAGAACTTCCGTTGACTGGTCCAAGGCTCCCATCGCCTTGATGACCCCCAACACGGCGGCGACGATTCCCAAGGCCGGCAACGCCTCCGACAGCGTAACAAGAGAATAATACGCTTTAAGTTTGTCGGCCCGCAGCGTCTGAATTTCTTCGTCCATCAACGCTTCAATTTCATGCGTCCGCGCATTTCCCATAATGATGAGGCGAAAATAATCGCAAATAAACGTCACGACTTCTGTATTAGCCAGGAGTTTGGGAAACGCTTGGAATATTCTCGACTCGCCAGGATTGTCGATATGTGCCTCGACTTCCGTGCGCGATTTGCTGCGCAGCTCGCGCATAAGCGAGAACAATACACTCAGAACGTCCAGATAATCGCGCTGCTTGGGTGATGCGTTGGCGAAGGCTTCCATGAGGCCCTTACCCGCATCTTTGATCGTTTTCATAGGGTTAGCGACGATGAACGTCCCCAACGCCGAACCGCAGATGATAACATATTCCCATGGCTGCCAGATGACCGCGACATGGCCTCCCATGGCCATGAAGCCACCTAGGATGCACCCTAGCGTAACGATCAAACCAATGACGATTGTCAACGACAGTGTCCCCCTTATGCAGCGCGAGAACTATGAGTAAATGTCGTTGCTTGCGCGAAGCTTTTTGCCGGATTTCCACCTAACGCTGCAAAGTGATTCGTTAATAAATTCCGAATGGACGGGTTTGAGACAAAGGTTTTACTGAAAATCAGTAAGCGTCCCATAATTCTTGCAGAGGGTAATTACCTTGCGGGGCAAGATTTCACTTCTTGGATCAACGCTCATCACGATCCGGTAGCCGCAACGGCATCAGGTCCAGGAAAGCGTGATCTGCCACCTCTAAGACTGATCGGCCTGGAAACGGGGTTAAGGATTTCGTGATGCTGACAACTATGGCGGAATATCAACGTCTGACACAGGACCTCGATAGGACCCTGAAAATGACGGCCTCAGATCCGGTCATAGCTCGTGAAACAGAATATTATCTGTCACGCATTTCCGAGATCTCCACCGTAGACGAATTCGTCGATGACACGCGCGTTTTCAACTATGCCATGAAGGCGTTCGGGCTCGAGGAAATGAGCTACGCCAAGGCTTTCATGCGCAAGGTCCTCACGGAGGGCATCGACAATCCGGACGCCTTCTCAAACAAGCTGGTCGACAAGCGCTATAGAGCCTTTGCCGAGGCCTTCAACTTCCAGAAGCTTGGCGCTGCTGCGACACAAATCGTCGCGCAGGAAACCACAACCGATTACTACACACGCCGGATGTTGGAAGAGGACTCGATGGAGTCCAACTATTATCTCGCCAGTATCCAATCCATCACGACCATCGATGAGTTTATCGGCAATACCCGCGTCTACAGCTACGCCATGAAAGCTTTCGGCCTCGAAGATATGATCGAGGACGCAGATTTCATGCGCACGGTGCTTACCGAGGGTATCCACGACCCGAACGCGTTCGCAAACCAGCTCGCTGACTCGCGTTTCAGAAAGTTCGCCGCAGTTTTCAATTTCGAGAGCAACGGAGAGGCAACCACTTCGTTTTCGGCAACCCAACAGGGCACCGTCGACAAATACATGCTCACGATGGGCAGCAAACAGGAAGCCGATACGGACTACTATTTGTCCACGATTGCCGACATCAAGTCCATCGGCGAGTTCATGGAAAACACCGAGGTCTTCAACTACGCACTGAAAGCCTTCTTCCTCGAAGACTTCGCCGATGACACGGACTTTATCCGTAAGATTCTGGAAGATGGTCTCGACAGTGTTGGAGGTATCATCGAGCAACTTGAAGCCCTCGATCAAAAGAGCTTGGCGACTTTTGCCAATGCCTTCAACTTCAGAGAACGGGGCGAGGACGCCACCACATACTCGCTGACACAGCAAGGCACTGTCGACCGCTACATACGCGAGACGCTAGAGGTCAGCGCCGGGGAAGAAAACCAAGGCGTCCGGCTGGCGCTATACTTCGAACGCAAAGCGCCGTCGATTACCAGCGCCTATACCATTCTCGCGGATAAGGCCCTTACAAAATTCGTACAGGTCGCATTGGGAATTCCGGCCAGCGCATCCTCGCAGGATATCGACAAGCAAGCGGCCATGATCGAAAAGCGGCTCGATCTTGCCGACCTGCAGGATCCTGAAAAGCTCGACAAGCTAGTTCGGCGCTTCACCATGCTTTGGGAACTCGAAAACCCGACACAATCTGCGCCCGTACCAAACGTGCTGATCGGGCAGCCTCTTCAAGCCAGTTTCAGCTCTGATCTGCTCGCTAGTCTGCAAAATCTCAAACTCGGAGGATTCTAACCTATGGAGGCAGGGCTTTACGTAGCGTTGTCCGGCCAGCTCGCCTTGCAACGGCGGCTGGAAACACTTGCTCACAATGTGGCCAACTCTTCGACGCCCGGCTTTCGCGCTGAAGAAATCAAATTTGAAGCGCTGCTTTCAAAGGTCAGTACCGGTACGGACTTTGCCTCAACAGGAGATAACTACATCTCCCGTCGTCCCGGAGCGGTCGAACGCACGGACAACGCTCTGGATGTCGCAATTGACGGTAATGCCTGGATGGCATTCCAAGTACCGGGAGGCATGGCATATACGCGCGATGGTCGCCTCACAATGACCGAAGCCGGCGACCTGCAAACCGTATCAGGCTATCCCATTCTCGATGTAGGTGGCGCGCCCATTCAGCTGGATCCCGCAGGCGGCGCTCCCAAAATCGCACATGATGGAATGATAACGCAGAACGGCGTCCAGCTTGGTGCGATTGGCCTGTTCACGATCCCTCCAGACACCAAGCTCAATCGCTACGACAATAGCGGCGTCACCGTCGAGGGACCTGTTGAACCCGCGCTCGACTTTAATTCCGTTGGCGTTCGACAGGGTTATCTTGAACGCTCCAACGTGAATCCCGTCGTCGAGATTACGCAACTGATCGCCGTCTCCCGCGCCTTCGAGTCATTGCAAAACTCAGTAGATCAAACCGACGCGACCTTCCGGAAAGCCATCGACACCTTAGGCGAGCCAAGCCGATAGTCCGAATAAATGGTCTCAGAAGGCATTCAAACATCACAGACAGCTCCGATTGAAATGACGCACGACACCTCGCCGTCCAGCGCTCAACCGAACGTCCTGCAACGTCTTGCTGACGCACTGTCTGACACCATGGACAGCCAAGCTCCCTATCGGATCGGCGGCATCATCTCCGAAGTGATGCCGACTCATTTTCGCGTCGAAGGGATGTCACGCTTTCTGAAGATCGGCGACTGCGTTGAAATCGATGCGCCATATGGTGAGGAGATCGGCGAGATCGTGCGTGTCGACGCGCGATCAGCAAGCGTAAAATCTCTCCAGCAAAAAATTTCGACCCGAATAGGTGACGCTGCGTGGAAACGCGGGCCATTGACGATACGCCCGGCCCCCTCCTGGAAAGGTCGTGTTGTCGATGCCCTCGGATGTGCCATCGACAACGGTCCCACTCTGGAGCAAGGACCGCGCAGCATCCCATTGGACCGTGCGCCTCCCCGTCCACTCCACCGTCAACGCATTGATTCGCCGTTAAAAACCGGAATCCGTGTGATTGATCTGTTCACACCGCTCTGCGCCGGCCAACGCATCGGAATTTTCTCGGGCTCAGGTGTTGGAAAATCATCTCTTCTGACAATGCTCGCCCGATCTACGGAATTCGACACAGTCGTTGTCGCATTGGTCGGAGAACGTGGCCGCGAAGTGCGCGAATTCTTGGAAACAGCAGTCGCAAAAAACCGGCAGAATACCGTTGCCGTCGTCTCGACTAGCGACGAAAGCTCGATGAAACGGCGCCTAGCTCCCAAAACGGCAATGACTATCGCCGAATACTTTCGGGATGCCGGCGACAACGTACTTTTAATTGTAGATTCAATAACACGTTTCGCCCACGCTGCACGTGACGTCGGCCTGGCGTCAGGTGAACCTCCCATCGCACGCGGCTACACGCCAAGCGTCTTCTCCGAACTTCCCAATCTGCTCGAACGCGCTGGTGCAGGAGAAGAAGGCTCAGGCTCAATCACGGGCGTATTTTCCGTTCTCGTCGATGGGGACGACCACAACGATCCGATCGCAGACTCCATCCGCGGAACCATCGATGGCCACATCGTTCTCGAACGCTCCATCGCCCAGCAAGGGCGCTTTCCCGCCGTCGATGTACTGAGTTCAGTCTCTCGACTGGCCGACAAAGCCTGGACACCCGAACAACGTACGCTCATCCCCAAGCTCCGGGGCCTAATCGCGCGCTTTGAAGAAACGCGCGAAATTCGCGCTATCGCCGGACATCGCAAAGGCGAAGACGCGGAATTGGATCAAGCTGTCGAACTGGTACCCAGGGTGCTTGAAGCACTCCAGCAAACCCCCGATGATCAAGCGAGCTCAGACGCGTTCCAAGAACTGGCAAACGCGTTGACCCCCAAGCGTCCGGAAGCCCCCCCAAAAGCCAGATAAGTTCTCGTTTAGAAAAATCGCCGAAACGTCGGCATTGTGAGCACACTCAGCTCAACTCGATACGATACTCAGTCCTCATCGGCACAGCATAACGGACGCAAACGTCGATCGGGCCTCCATCAGCGTCGAATGAAACTCTCTTGGCCAGAAGTGCGGGTGTACCAATCGGTAGACCCAGCTTAACGGCCATGTCTTCCGGAAGTGCGACGGCGGTAAGCGCTTCTTTAAGCCGCGTTACGACCAATCCATTGTCATTGCGATAAGTGGTGACCCCTTCAGGTCGAACAGCCAGTTCGTCGGCAAGCCCAGGAACAAGCCGCTCCGGGACGACAATATTGTCGTGAATCACCAAAACGCCTTCCGACCTACGCACTGCCGCAATCTCAACGACACTTTCTTCCTCATCGAGAATGAGCAGCTTCGCCTCTTCTGTTGTCGCCCCGCGCGATGATACGCATTGAACCGCGATATCTTGTGGCATCACATGCTCCCCTTCATCAAAGAAAGGATTGAGCCGTTGAGCCGATGCGGCTTCTGGGTTGGTTACAAAAGTTCCCCGACCTTGGCGCCGACAGATCCAACCGATAGCTTCGACTTGTTCGAGCGCTTTGCGCATGGTCCCGACGCTAACGCCGTACTCACGTGCAAGCTCTCCTTCATTGGGAAGGGCTTGTCCCTCGACCCATCCACGCGAACGGATTCGCTCGCGTAAAAGATCGCCGATCTGCAAATAGAGTGGCCCCGCGTACGGTCGCGACGTAGCCGGCAACCGCGGATCGTCACGCCTGATCTTCATTCAGGTTCTCCTCAAAACAAATCGAGCCGAATCGTTCAGCGCCAGCAATAACTGACGTCGGCCTATTGCATCGATTTCAGCGTGTCATTCTACGCTCGGAGTAATCCCAAAGCGCCCCGCACGTCTCGCAGTGGAATGCCCCATACACTAAACTTTTCGTTGCATTCAACCCCATTCTCAGCCGTCCATCCCGCGTCACAAGGACCCGGAAATTCGTTCGGACGAACACTGAGGTTTCGCAAACACATCAAATATCTATTGAAATTCACGCATTCATCACAAGACCCGCTCATCTAATCATATATTTCCCGAAATACAACCATAGATTGCACATTGCACATCAAAGAACCGGTCCGTACACGTACGTATAGAGCGATGCATTCATAAATTTTGATGTATTTCCAATCGGCTGGCGTGCAGCATTCATTAACGATTTAGATACGAGAATAGTCGCAGGACGTGAATGATCGCCGCCAACGGCAACGAAGGGTAACAATCCTTCGCCAAAGTGTGGATGTCGATATGAAACCACCGCCCAGACCGCCGGTGCGCGGACCCGCGAACACGGTCAGGGCCGCAAACCGTTCTGAGCAGTTGTTATGAATCGGTCTCGCTTTGAACAAATGATTGATGCCGGATTGGCGCATCGCGAACCCACGCGATCACGCAACGACACAGATTTGTCGCGCGCATTCCGTCCGGCAACGAAACAAGCCAACAAGTCCGACTTCTTGCAGATGCGTCAGGAAAATGAACCCGGCGGTTCGCTCCATAAACCACACCTGTCGGCCCACGACCTCCGCAAAGCTTACCGCGACTGGCAAATGGTTTTTACAGATTTTGACGAAGACCTGGAACCTCACGAAGCAGATACAGAGCCGGGCACACCCGAACAACAACAGCAAATTCCGGATCTTCCGGAACTTCTGAACCAGTTGGCGAACCACAAACAAATGACCCGTTCGCAACTGCAGACGTTACGTCGACAGCTCGCGCGCCACATTCATCCCGATATCGTCTCAGAAGACCACCGCCAGTCTGCGACGGCCGAAATGGCAAAGCTCAACGCGCTGCTGGACGCCGCCCTACGAGCTCACGGCCGTCAATAATCTGACACACCCACCTGCAGTGAGGCGACTGTCAGCGCCGGAAACTCATGACCAAACAGCAGGGACATTTCCAATCCGTGCCAGGCGGGCGCTCCGGATGCAGAAAGTTTCCGGGCGGCTGAAACGCATGAAAAAGTTCGCATTCTTTTTCGAACGCCTCTTTGGGTGTCCCAAAGCAAAGATGCTTGAAGTATGGCTCAGCACCAATCTTGTTGCGTAGCTGGGCCCGCAGGTCGCTATCGGAGCGCCCCACGTGTTGAACAACAAAACGGCCGAGATGATCGACATGACCTATGGCGAAAGTGCCTGCCGTTTTGGCACCAATCGCAGAGTCGATCTCATCGACAGTAAGCCTAAAGGGTCCCTCTAGCCGAGTTTCCGTCATTTCTCTCCCCCGCGAGGTCTGACCGACTGATTCAAATAGGACGACAAGGTTATGCAGCCGTCACGCAGCAAAAAGACGTCGCTTTGAAAAGCTGGGCCATTCACAGCCCGACACCTCAACCCGCGCTTTGACAACGCACCTGCTCCTTCGAAACGAAATTTAGGCTTTCGACCATGACCTCAACGACAACCTCTTGCGCCACACGCTTGTTAACGTTCTGAGCAATGGTTTTTGTCAAAGCATCGAGGTCCCGTTTCGAGTTGCTCAAAAAGTCGAAATTACTGTTCGCGTAAATCGCTTTGAAGGCCTCATCGACAAATATCACCTTCGCCGGCACCGTCATTTTGGCAAGCAAATTGGCTGGCGACGTGAAGACAAACTGCGCGATTGCGTATCCCTCAATGACACCGGCCTTGATGATAGGCACGCTGATTGAAGCCGGTTTTACATAGTCCAGCCCCCCGAAATACGTCACCTCGGATGTCGTCGGCACAGGCTGTGCAGACCAGGAATGGGCAAAGTAGCTGGCCCCCAACGTGATGGCACAAACCCAGACCCCGGCAAGAAGCAACTTGATCATGTGCGCTCCTTACCGAGCGATCCGGGTGCTATATGTGCCGTCGGACTCGGCCTGCTGCATAGCCGTTGCAATGATTTCCGTTATCTCCTGAACCGACGCAAGATGAATACCGAGCGTTGACCGGTTCTTTTCATAAGAGCGGCGCAATCGCGTGAGTTCGTCATCAAGCCCAATCACGCTTGAAGTGTTTTCATGTGCGGCTAATGCACGGCTGAGATCGAGCAGCGACCGGCTCTTCTGGTCAATAAAATATCCCAGATTGCTGACGTCATTTTTCTCAAGCTGCTGCGTTTCCTCGTCGAGGAGATCAGCCAGCCGGCTTACGACCGCTACGATAGGTGCGGAAGCCCCTTTCAGTTTATCTGCCGCAACAGCAGCAACTGTCGTTTTGGATTGAGTCGCCATGACCATTTAGACTCCGTTCGTTTCAGGTTCAGCACTGTGAGTGCCTTCAACTGGAGACATTATTTCTTGGATTGCCCTCGCCGCAGACCCGCCATGCACGAAAGTGGGAACCACCTCTTCCGCTGTAGCGGCTGAAGCTCGGCCACCGTTCAGCACAGCACCAAGCATCGCCGTTGCCATTTTCGGGTCATCGCGCATCCCGCTTAAACCTAACTGTTCGGTAAGCCCAACGCCGCCGGCCATCGTCAATTCAGCGGCAAGTTTTTCTGCGAGCATCGACCGCCAATAAGAGCCAGCGATCCCAGAACCGAAAAGCGAATCCGCATCTTTCGGCATCATATTTTCTAGAAGCTGAGTGAGAACAAAGGACTCGAGCTGCTGCCCTGGTGCCAGTTTTTCAGCCATGCGCACACCAGGATGACTGTCTACGACCTGTACCGGCCCTTGAGGCGCCCCCCCACCCGATCGGGCCAGCGTTTCACCCTCGCCAATCGCATCTTTCACAAGCGATGCAAAATTTGCGTCTAGTCTTTCCACGCGCACCGCACGGCCAACCTCAGCCAAACGTTCGGCAGCCTCTCGGACCTTTACTGGATCCGCTTGGCGCATAACATCGACAATCAGGTCGGTAGACGGATTGATACCCATGAGAATCCCTATAATTCCACAGGGTATTCTCGCTCCCCTAACTTATGGGAGCCTTGTCGGACCAATCCCAGGCGACACTTTCGGACATCTCGATTTCATACGTGCGCCTCTTATCGAGCTCTTCGCGCTCACGCGCAGACCGCAACGATGCCTCCGCAGCTTTCCCTCTCACCGCAGCATCGTTGACCATCTCTCGTTGTGTATCAATCTGAAGTTCCAATCGATGGAGTTGCCGATCTATCCAGGACAGGCGGCTAACACCAATTTCCATCAACCGCGAATTCATAAGCTGGGCGCCGTCGATCAGTTCTGCGATCCGCTGTCTATCATGTTGTAACTGGTCCTTATGCCGTATGAGCTTCGCCAGCTTGCCCCGTTCCACACGCAAAAGGTCATCACACAACTGCACAATCTGCCGGGCCTTCTCCGTCCGCTTCGTCATTCCATCACCCCCCTGCCAGCAAACTCGCGTACCCCGCCATGAAGATCCTCAAGAGTTCCGTCACCGTGAAGAACAAAAGCACCAGACCGCCCGCAATAACGAAGGGCATCGAAACGAAATAAACTGGGATCTGCTGCACAAGCCTGTTCGCGATACCGAACATCAGGTTGACCAACAGGGAATAGACAAGGAATGGACTTGCAATCTGCAAACACAAATAGAACGAACGCGAAAGCGCATCGACAACAGGGATCAAACGTCCCTGCATCTCGCCGACGCCCTGCACAGGAATAGCCGAATAAGAATCGAGGAGCGCAGCCAGCAGCTCCCAATGACGATCCGTGAGAAACACGAGCACGGTCGCCGTAGTCGTAATCAATACAGACAACGGCGCGGCCGGCTCCACGTCGTCAATCGGCGCGCCCATCATGCCGCCGACGCCAACAAACGAAGCGATGGCCATCGCAAAAAACTGTAACGCGGCGAAAAATGCACGCGCCATCAGCCCAATCATCAATCCCACAATGGTTTCAAGCACCATTAAAGGAAGCAATATCGCCAAGGACGGGTCAGGCCCTGCCGACTTTACTACGGGCATCAGAACCGGAGACAGCGCCAACGTCACCGCAACAGCGACAAACAGCCGGATCTGCATGGGAATGCGCGGCGTCGCAAAGCCCGGCACGACCATCAAACATCCACCGATGCGGCAGAAGATGACGAGCACCGTCACAATCGCGTCGCTCGCGAGCTCCGTCACGAAATCGTACCAAGCGACTCAACTTGAACGCTGCGCGAAATCTCCACGTGCGATAGAACCGGTAGGTTCGCGAACAAACGTTCTGTAATGAGCCTCACATAAGGGCGGGCATCTGGCGACGTCACAAGAGCGAAGTTCTTGCCCTTATCCATAAACCCGCGAATGACCTTCGAAGCTTCCTTGCTGAATTCCTCAATCATCCGCGGATCGAGGTCGAACTGAACAACTTCTCCATTCGAATCCCGCTTCAAGCTTTCATGGAACGCAAGGTCCCAGCGGCTGCCCAATCGCAACACACTCAGAACACCGTTTTCAGAGAGATCGCCACAAATCTGCTGACCAATACGGACACGGACATGTTCAACAATCTGCTCTGTCCGCCGGGAGTGTGGTGCGATTTCCGCAATCGCTTCCAGGATGAGATGTAGATTTCGGATGGAAACACGTTCCGCCAAAAGCAACTTCAAGACAGCTTGGATTCCCGAATAAGAAATGTGCTGCGGTGCGATTTCATCAAGAAGGCGGCGATACTCCGCCGGCAAGCGGTCCAGCAAAGAACGCATATCCTTGTAGGACAATAACTGAGCCAGATTGTTGCGCAGAATTTCACTTAAGTGCGTCAACAGGACTGAAAGGTTGTCGACGGGTACGAAGCCTTCGTTCTTAACGTCCTTGGCAAGCGTTTGCGGAACCCACATTGCTTTCATGCCGAAAGCTGGCTCGCGTGCCGGTTCGCCAGGAACCTGAGGTGGCTTGCGATCGCCGACAATCACCAGCATATCGCCGAGCCGAAGTTCCTCGTTGGCCATAACCGTACCGTGAATTTTGATCTGATACGCTTTCGACTCGATAAGCAGGTCGTCGGACAGCTTGATTTCGGGAACGACGAAGCCGTACTGCCGCGCAAACTTGCGCCGCATCTTCGCAACACGTTGCGCCAGCTCCGAATGAGATCTTGCCAAGCCCGATGAAAGCTGGCGGCCGAAGCAAAGCTCGATCTCGACAGTATTCAGAGATTCCTTGACCGACTCGCGTGCCTTCTCCTGCGCCGCCATCTCGGTTTTGAGGGCGTCAGCCTCCTGAGCTGCCTTTTCTTCTGCCCACTTTTGCGGGATCGAATACGCGAGGAAAGCCAGGACCGCACCAATGAGTGCGAACGGAACAAAGGGTAGCGCCGGCAACAGCGCAAAGATGAACATCAGCATGGAGGCCATGAACAGCGCTCTGGGATGATTACCGAGCTGTCCAAGAACCGCCTTTTCCGCAGACCCCTTCGTGCCACCTTTAGACACGATCATACCTGCGGCAAGCGCAACGATAAGTGCAGGGATTTGGGTGACCAAGCCATCACCCACCGACAGGCGCGTGAAGACGTCAACAGCCTCGCCCACGGACATCCCGTGCCGGAGCACACCGATGATCATACCGCCAAAAATGTTAACGGCAGTGATGATCAACCCCGCGATCGCGTCACCGCGTACGAACTTCGAGGCACCGTCCATCGAACCGAAGAACGAGCTTTCCTCTTCCAGCTCACGCCGTCGCCGCTGAGCTTCCTTTTCATCGAGCAGGCCAGCCGAAAGATCAGCGTCAATCGCCATCTGCTTACCGGGGATAGCATCCAGCGTGAAGCGCGCGCCAACTTCCGCAATACGCGTTGCACCCTTGGTAATAACGATGAAATTGACCGTCAGCAGGATAACAAAGACGATAATCCCGATAACGAAATCACCGCCCATTACAAAGGTCGAAAATCCTCCGATCACATGCCCCGCGGCATCGGACCCTTTGGAGCCATCCGTCAAGATCAGCCGCGTTGTGGCAATATTCAGCGCGAGCCGCATCATTGTTGCGAGCAACAGCACCGTCGGAAACGAGGAGAATTGTAGGGGCGTCTGAATCCACAACGCCACCATGAGAATCAGAACGGAAAAAGCAATCGACAGCGCCAGCCCGAAATCCACCATGATGGGTGGTAAAGGCAGGAACAGAACCGTCAACATGAAGATGATAGCTACCGCGAAGCCAATGTCGCGGAAGCCTTCACGTGGCACGGTCAGCGCCGAGGACGCCGTGTTTTCCATGATTTGCGTCTCAACCGTTTAGAATCAAATGCGAGCATACACTCGCTCTCGCATGATTCTTGAGGGCGAAACCTTGCGCCAAGCCGCCCTCGGGCGAGCCATCAACATCAAAATCCCGTTTCTATTCGCGCGTATAGTGATGTCGAGAATGACATAATGATGCTGCCCACGAACGGAGCAGAAACAAGCGATATCAGCAGGATTGCGATAATCTTCGGGATGAACGTAAGCGTCATCTCCTGGATCTGCGTCAAAGCCTGTAAAAGCGCGATGGCGATACCGACAACCATCGCGGCAATGACGGCCGGGCTCGAAGCCATGAGCACGGCCCAAATGGCCGATTGCACAATATCTAGTGCATCAGCTTCGTTCATGCTTCGGGCTCAGGTTCCGAATCAGGCGTAGCCCCAGACTCTGACAGCATCATGCCGTTGCTCATAACCACTTCGCGACCATCTTCGAGAATTGCAATCGCACCACCGGTAACGAAGCGAACAGATTCGACAACGCCTGTCACCTCACCATCAGCGGAAGTGATCGTCTTGCCGATGATGCTACCCGCCTGCGAAATCATCGTTGCCGCAAACAGCTCATCGAGCTTGTTGTTGGTCACAATTGTTTGCTCGACGTTAGAGAAGGAAGCGAGCTGTGCCACGTACTCGCTGGAATCCATAGGCTGCAGCGGATCCTGATTTTGCATTTCAGCGATCAGGAGCTGAAGAAACGTATCGTAATCAAGAGACACGTTGCGCGCTGACGAAGATGACGACGACTCATAAGTCTGTCCGTAGTTCCTGATTGCAAATATGGGGTCTGTAGACATCAGGCGATCTCCGCTTCCTGTTCGCGCTCTAACAACCCATCGTCAGGCTGCTGCCGCAAAATTTCGTCCTCTAGAGAGATGAGGCCACGGATCGCCTTGAGCGCATCAAACGAACGTCCACTCTCCACGAGAAGTTCAACTTCGTCCAATCCGTTAAGGATCGCCGCGTCTGTCACGGTTTTACGCAACACAAGCATCGACGATACAAACAGCTTCTGCGCCAACGGCGCTGTCGCGGGATCAATGATCATCGACTGAACTACAAAATACAATTGCCGGGTTGGTGTCGTTGCATCGGCTTCCTGCATAACGTGCGTTTCCAGAAGAAACGTCACGTTATTCAGAAATTCGAGCGAAACCCGGCGATCCACCCGCACCACGGCGCCATTTATATAAATGCGCTCGTTGGGCCGCAGATGGATTTTGAAACTCGAAGTCATTCAAGCCCCTCACGGATGGCAACCGAAACCTCGATTAGTCCATCGAAGCTTGCAACCTCACCCTGGCGGATCTTTTCGGCTTCTCGGAGGATCCATATACCAACTGAAATCACCTGCGCGCGCAGTTCATCAGGCAATCCGTTTTCCGGATTGGAAAGATCTTCAAGCAGCACGGTCCATAAGCGCTGCAAGAAATAGATCGCTTCGGTCGCCTCTTTGGTATTAGGGCCGACCTCTGCAGCCTTCCGCAATAGCTCGATCGAATGATCAAGCGCCTTACCCTCTAACTCGCGCGCGCTGGCTGACGAATCTGAAAGTACATCCGTGTATGAAAATTGATACATGGCGCCGCTCTCTTGCCTTTGTCCCTATGTTCGACCGTCTCTATCGGAGGTAATTCACGAGGCTGAGACTCTGGATACGTACTGTCAGCTCATAGGATGTCTCGATGCGCGTCTTAAGCTCGTTTACGCGCACTTGAGCTTCGTAGCCGTCGACACCTTCCATTTCGCCGACACGCTCGTTCAGTAATGCGATCTGCTTGTCGATCTTGTTATTCGCGTACTCCAAGCGCTCCTGCGAGTTGCCCAACTGGGCCTGAAGCGTAGCGATCCCAGGAATCGCCTCACCGATAAGTCGCGTCGCCTCGTCGATGATCACGCCGTAGGCTTGATCATTCATGTTGTTGAGGCCCAGCTCTGCAATCATCGTGTAAGCCTTCACCAGCTTACGGATAGGCTCAGCATTCGCGGAAACCGAAGTCGGGATCCGCTCCGTAAGCGAAATCTTGTCGTAGCGTACGGCATCCGACGCATCCGACCATTCCGCAGACCAAGCAGGCTCCTCAAACTTCTGCGCAAAATCCGTATCAAGGAACGTCTGCAAGGTTGCAGCATCGATCGTTTCAACCGCAGGGTTATCTTGAGTAAGCCCGCCGAAGGCAGCAGAGAACGCCGCGTCTATCCCAACCTTATTGGTCGCGGTTGGTGAGGCGTAATAGTCAACAATCGGCTTATTCTGCGTGTTTATGCCGGCAAACATATTCGCGCCATCGAGGCCGGTATTGAGGATTTCCATCAGAGCCTGGAGCCGCGTTTTCGCCTGATCCTGCACAACGTCGGACCCAATTGTGCGATCGCGCATCGGAATAAGCTGCGTGAGGAAATCTTCCGCATCCGTAACAATCGCCGTTAATGCGGCCTGCGTTGTGTCCATACGGATCGCGATACTGTCATTGGCCTGCTTAATACTCCCGATCTGAGAGAATTGAGCGCGCAGGGACAACACCTCACTGGTCCGGTTCCCGAGATGCAACCCCATATCGGCAGCACGAAGCGTAAGCGACTCTTTATGCGCGACCAAGTACTTCGACTGAAGCTCAGCAACAGATGCCCGCAAGCTCGTCGAAATGTGTGATGTAGAAACCTGACTGATTTTCATATCGTCATCCTGTGGCTTCGAGCAGCGCGAGGAACATGTTGTCGATAGTCGAAATGAGACGCGACGACGCTTGATACGAGCGCTCAAGGTCGAGCAGCAACGACATCTCTTCATCGACATTGACGCCGGTAGCGTTCGACAACGCCTCAACCGACCGGGTCACCACTGCGCCCCTCAAATCAGCTTCGCTTTTCGCCGCAGAGCGAGCTTCACCGAGCCATCCGCCGGACGCAGACGCATAGTTGATCAACGTTGCGGAATTTCCGGCCTCAGCTGAGAGGTCAAAGCTTCGCACAGCTCCGAATTTCTCCAGAAGACCATGCAGCCGGTCCGAATAAGAGGCCGCTCCATCCACGTTGTAGACATATGCTGGGTTGAGAGGGTCGGAAATCCCACCATCGCGCAACCGCATCAAATCTCCACCAGCATCGGGATCGACGTTGGGATTGATCATGATGGATGCCGCGAGACCATCAACAACGACTCCCGATGCCGGAACACCCGTAAGTCCAGGCGCTGTAAACAAGCCCGGCAGATCCGGCAGCGTCGGCACCGCGCTTTGATCGCTCTCTGCGAAAACTTCGACAAGCCCGCGCGCAATCTCATCAAGCTGGCTTTGATAGGTCGGCGCGATGGTATCGCGCACCTCCATGAGCCCCGCGATACGCCCCGTAACCGATCCTGTCATCGGCACGCCATCGACATAGACCTGGTTGGCGGTCTGTCCAGCAAGCAGCGTTGGTGTCGGCGTGAAGGAAACAGTACGCGGCCCTTTATCGAAGAGCGTAACGCCATTGCTTAGAAAGATCGCCATGTCGTTGTTGGCACGCAAAACCGTGCGAACCTCGACTTCGCCCGAGATGTTGCGCAACAGCTCATCGCGCTTATCGAGCTGATCGGTGACATCGAGTCCAGCTTGCGTACCCTTAATGATCTGCTCATTGACCTTATCGAATTCCTTGAGCAGCTGATTAAGGTTCTCGACACTTCTATTTATGTCGGCGTCCGCACGCTCACGTACAGTTCGCACTTCTTGAGAGGCGTTATTCAGGGACTCGGCGACACGCACTGCTGAATCCAAAGCGGCCCGCGCGGCAATCGCATCGTGTGGCCGCGCCGCATATTCCTGCAGGCTATCCATGAGCTCCTGCATCATAGCGGCAGGAGACGCTCCGAGTTCGGGATCGCCGACTGTAGCATCGAGCGCATCAAGCGCATCGGCGATCGCCAATTGAGCTTCATGACTGGAAGCCGACCTCATGAGGTTTTCCAGCAGGGCCTCATCGGCAAGCCGTTGAACCGTCCCAAGCCGCGCACCTCCGGTAATGGAAGTAATAAGGTGCGCGACCTTACGCGATGCATAAGGGTCATCCGCCCGCGTAACGTTACGCGTCAGAATCGCCGTTTGCTCAGACGTTGTCCTGAGACCCTGCTTGGCGATATCCAAGCCAACAGACAGCGACATTGAATGAGACCCCTACCCTGCTTTGCTAAACTAGTGCGCGTTACCGTTTCAGGTTGACCAGAACTTCGAGGAGTTCCGAACCTGTCTGGAAGACTTTGGAGTTCGCTGTGTAGTTGCGCTGAGACTCGATCATCGTCGTCAACTCGCTCGCGAGATCTACGTTGGAGCTCTCCAGAGCACCGGAAAAGATGGTTCCGAGCGCGCCCTCTCCAGGAAAACCAATCTGCAAATCACCGGACTCGGCGGTAATTGAAAAGACGGTCCCGGATTCCGGCTTCAGTCGGTCAGGGCTCGCAACATTGGCCAGCGGAATACGGTAGATCGCGGAGCGCGCTCCATTCTCGTAGACCGCATAAATAATGCCGTCATCGGCAAACTCGACCGATTCAATTGCAGCCGGTTCGCTACCATTAACTTCCGCATCAAGAACAGTATAGCCCGTGCCCTTCTCAGTTGTTGCCGACAGATCGATAACAAGGCTGGAACCGTTCGGAACTGGAATTGTAATGTCCGTGAAGCTGCCGGCATCAAGCGCGCCCGTGGTGGGATCAAACGTAAGCGTCTGCGTGGACAATGGGCCCGCCGCATAAGGAAACCCGCCTCCAGGAGCAGCGTCATCACGATCAAAGACGGCAACTTCCCATTGGTTCGCGGCCGTCTTCGTATAGTAGACGTCGAGAATGACTTCTCGGCCGACACTGTCATATGCCTTCAACGAAGACGTATGCGTAAACGTCGAACCGGCCACGTTGTCGGACGGCAAACTGCCCGCAGCCACAATGCCTTCGTTGACATCCAGGTTGGTCGTCATGACACCTTCTGTCGAGGGCTCCGACACGAGCGTCACACTACGAATATTGACGGCCTCAAGGCCGGCCGTACCGTTGATCACCGCCCCTGTGTTGCCGTTGGTGATCGGATACCCCATGAGGCGAAAGCCGGCCGTATTCATGAGCGTACCATCTTCCAACGGGACAAAGGCACCCGCACGCGTTAAAGAGACCCTGCCCTCAGCATCGCCGACCATGAAAAAGCCCTGGCCATTGATCGCGAGGTCATAACCCGACGCCGAATACTCAAGCGTGCCTTTCTGGCTAATCGCATAGCGGGTCTTGGACTCCACACCGCCCGAAGCATAGTTGGTGCCGTGATTGTCGAGGACGAGAGCTGCGAACTCAGTTGAAGCGCGCTTGTAACCGGTGGTCCTTGCATTGGCGATGTTGTCAGCAACCGTACCAAGACGGTTGGACTGGGCCCCCATGCCGGACACACCCGTCCGCATCAAATTGTACACGCTCATTAGATCGTCCCTCGCTGGATCAATAAAAGCAGTTGGAGCGATGACATCACGCGGGACTTATGCGGGCCTTACAGCAATGCTCCAATTTCGTACAAAAACTCAAAGGTTAATAATGTGTTAACGCACTTCAGGCAGGACAAACTAACGCTCAATCCGAATGCAGCCGGTAGCCAAGATGACGCTTTGAATCGATTGGATCGTAACCGAGGCGCTGCCGCAAACGCTTGCGCAGTTTGCTGATGTGACTCTCGACGACGTTGTCATCGATTTCGCGATCGAACAGTCCGTAAACGAAGTTGAAAATCTGCGCCTTCGTCACCCGGCGCCCCTGGTTGCGCACGAGATATTCCAGAATGCGCAATTCACGCCGCGGCAATGGAAGCGGCACCCCTCCAACCTCGGGATCTCTTCCCTCGGAGAACACAACGATTGGGCCAGCCTCCAATTCATTATCAGAAGTTTTTGCGCGCCGACCAATTGCGCCAATTCGCGCCATGATTTCACGCACATGGACTGGCTTACCTACGACGTCGTCAACGCCGGCGGCGAATAAATCCAAAGTTTCGTCGAGAGTTTTCTGATCATCCATCGCAATAATGGCAGCGGACGATCTTTTCTTTATAATCCGTGCAAGCGACCTGCGCCCGTCACAGTTTCCAAGTAAAAAAGCTTCAATTGATCCAAGGTCCGGATCCGGCGCAGCCGTAAACCAACTATCGAATTCTGTTGGACAAAACCCTGTAGTCGCCACACCCTCACGATCGAACATTGACGCATAACCGTTGATGACAAGCTCGCGCTCGTCGACGATCACGATCATCTAGATATCCCCCTAAAATCGAATCATTCAATTCGACTTCCCCTATCGCGGGGTAACTTCATGGAGAATCTGCGTCAAGACTTCGGAATTGCTGAATTCGTAAATATAGCGTTTTGAGATATCCGCATCACGCAATTAGTTCGCGTCAAGAGTCAAAAATGTTACAGGACGTCCCTGTCTCGGGTACTTGTTACACAGAACATCTGCTCAAGGATTTAAGTGTAGCCACACTCGAGTTTGCGCCATCAGGCCGATTTGATCTCGCAAACCGAATATCAATATGTTGCGGCCAAACTCTGGGGTTCTCACGACTTTAGGGACCTTAAGGTAGCAGCATGGCGCACGTCAGCGGGCGGACAAGTACTAAGGATCGCCAATCCACCAAAGACCGTCGCAGCGATAAACGCGACGATACCGAACAACTTATTGTCGTCCGGACGCCCAAGGGCGACCTCGTCGGCGAACTGCTCGACATCTCTGCCTCTGGGGCCAAGTTGCGTATACGTGACGGCCTATGCCCAGAGACCGGCGAGGCCGTCAGCATCGTGCTTTTGGACAAGACGGAATTGGCCGGAACTGTTTCGAGAATAGATAAAAAATCGATTGGTATAGCCTTCGATATCAAGCTTCTGCAGCCTGCCGATTACCTACACCATGACCATCTGGGGTTTGATTTCTACCGGTCCATCCAGAGCCTTCAGTCCAAGCGGCTCAAGCATAAATAAACGAAACTCTTTCCGCCAAGGCACGCTCTGATTGTCGTCGTCCTGCGCCGGCCTATCGAGGCTTTGACGAATAAATCTACTCACAAAAGGCTCGGCGCCGACGGTGAGCAAGATCGAAATGAAAATGATCGCGATGCGCCTCATTGGCCTCCGGCCCCAGCACGGTCCCAAATATACCGCACGCGCTTTCATGAATCGATTTCAGAAACCGGGCCTTGTTCGACGTTGCAGGCTTGAGGGCCGTCTCTGTCTCGCCGGTATTATTCGTCTGGCTGTTTTCAGCCTCAGGCCTTCGGCTAGGAAGCGGAATACCATCAGACTTCGATAAGCTGGCCTTCTGTGCGGTCTTGGAAGCGGGAATGGGCGGCGCCAACTTCTTAGTTGTATCTTCTTTTTGGGGGCGCCCCGCGCGCGCAGCCTTGATGTCTCGCGCGGTCGCCCCCCAATCCTGAGCGACCGAAATGACTTGTCGATCCGCCGTCTTGAACTTCCCAATGTCTATGGCATTGGCCAACGCGTGCTCACTGAGCTTGTTGACCGATGTGCCATTTCGCATCCGGCAACTGTAGGCAGACACGCTTTCAAAGGCGACAATTTCAGAGCCGAGCAGTTCTTTCGCTCGAGGCTGAAGTTGCGTTTCCACCCAGCGGTGCAGGGCAGCAACCATCGAGCAATTCATCGTTGCGGGCGGCGAGAGCACAACCGGGTTCACCAATCCAATCCGACGCAAACGCACGGGGGCCGCTGCCCCACAAGCTCCATTCTTGATGGGAACCGTGACGTCCACCTCCGCCGCAATAGGCCCGAGCATTTTGATGCAGTCCCGTAAAGCCCGGGCGACCTCCTCTTGAGACCATTCGTCAGGTTCTGGAGGCTCAGGTTCGGCCGCCGCTTTGGGCACCGGTATTGCAACATCCTTCGTGGCTGGCTTCGCAGGAGACTTACCGGGATCCATTGGCCTTTCCGGCAAGGGTATATCCCGGACCTGCCGCGCGCGACGTTCAGGTGCGCGCTTACTTTTTTGCGCTAGCACAATGGGGTGCGTTTGCTGAGATTTCGCTGCGATTGCCGTCGACGTACCAGAGACTTCCGCAAGAACGGCCAAAGTCCCGGCAATAACCGAAACAAGCGCTAGGGCCCTCATAAACGCTGCGCTTCTCTGATCACCGTACCCCTGGTGATCTGTTCCGCATCCGCAAAGCCACACCAGCGCCCCGCCAGATCAGTTTCGCCCATCCGCCGTCACAGCCCTCTATTCAAACTCCCAAACTCTTCCGTTCGCTCCATAATATTTGAACTCAAATTGTGTCGCGATCCGGATCGCGCGGAGAATAGATCGAGCGATTTCCGTCCCAGCCGTTGCAGCTGCGCTACGCTTGTCCAATGACAGGTCGCCATGCACGCGAAAGCGGCACGACAGGCCCCGACTTTTTCCTATACTCGGCCCGAGCCAGTTTCGCGGAAGGGACACGACCATGACAGAACCGAAATCAGGCACCGGCTCCGTCAAGGTCCGGTGGCTCGATTACTTGTTCGGACGCAATACGCTGATCGGCATCGCCTCGCTTATGTTGCTGGCCATCTCAGGTTACGCAACCTGGAGCGGAATGAACGATTTCATCGTTGGTGTCTCAACCTCGCCAGCGAGCCAAGGACGGGAAATTCCCGGCGGCCTCTCTGTCTCCAATGAGTTCCTCGTCATAGCCGTTGTTGTCGCTCTGACATTTCTCATGTGGCTCGCATTGCGCGAAACCTTTGGCGCTGGACGTTCGTTGCGCGATCGCCTCATCACCTTCCCGCTCTACTTATTCCTGGCGGTCTGGTCGATCGGCTTTGGCTACGGCTTCTGGTGGAGCCTCATTGCCGGCGAAGAGGCGACCCGCACCAGCATGTCGGGGCTTCAGGAAGACGCCCGGGCCGCAAGCTCCGTTGTTGCAGCTCGGCTGGACGCAGTACGCATACAATTAGACAACGTTGTCACGTGGTCCGAAAGCCAGATGGCGCGCGAAGAAACGAGTGGAGGGAGTTGCGGCCAGCCCTCAGGCGCCGGACGTGGGCCCCTTTACAATGCGCGCTTAAGCGTCCGGGACGCCGTTGCTTCCTTACGCGAAAGCATCACCACCTCATGGATCGCTCCGGTTCAAACCGACATCGAGGAATTGCGAAAATCAGCCGCAGGCCTGGAAGGCATCACGGTCGAAGAGCGGCAACGCGAATTTGAGGCAAAAGCGCGAGACATCCGGACCCATGCGCGCAACATCGCGTCGCGTAGCAATGAATTGGGCAAATCCGTCGCCACAGAAATGCGCGCGCTGGCGGAAGTGGTTTCCATCCCGCCAGGAAAAGCCGGGTTTTCCTGTTACGATCCGACGTTGGCCCAGCGCCTGCGTCAAGCGGCAGATCAAGCCGATGAACCCGCCAACCTTGATCTGCGGGTCGCCTCCTTCAATGAAGGTCCAGCCGGCGTCGCAAATGCCATCAAGAACCTCTGGTCAAACATCGGTGCCTATTCAAGCAGCCTCTTCAATTACGTAATCTCGGGAGGTGAGCAGGCTTACAGTCAGACGGAAAGTGGCCAGCCCATTACAGGTCGCGACCTGATCGCTTTACTCGCGAGCATCGGCATCGACCTCGGCTTGTTCGTCCTCATGGTCCTCAACCCACCATCAACGCCGCCGAGTCGACCGCGCACGAGCTCCATGGTCATCGCGCAAATTCGCTCGGCCATGGACATGGCGATCGCACGCGCACCCGGCGCTGATATCGAGTGGGTCCGCCGTCATTTCATCTACCACAATCACGCGTCTTACTTCGTCATTCCAAATCTCTTCAGCACCGATTCGGACAATCAAGACGAATCCGCCAAAGCCCTCGCCATGAATCAGCTCGCTGGCGTCCTTGACGACCTTGACCTCGTGCGTTGGCCAACCCGCGCTGAACTAAAGACACTAAAGAACGAAGAAACGGGCAGCAGCGATACGGATCTAACAGAGATACGCAAAGAACGGCTCCGCGAGCTGGAGCAAAACAAGGGTATCGAACTCGACCAAGCCAAAGCCGAACAGATCCGGACCGCCGAGCCTGTACGCAATCATGGCCTGTTCTCCAAAGCCGAGCGTGTCCTCACCATCGCCGGTTGGAGCGAAAAGGCGCGTCGGGACATCGAAATCTTCAAACTCGTTGACGTAGAAGGTTTGACACCACTGCTTGAGGTGTTGAATGAAACGCCCGCAACCAAAGGGGCTAAACCCGCGGAGTCCACGACGCCGAAACAGATCGCGCCCCCGACAAGCACCTAGTTAAATTGAAAAATGCGAGAGGGGGCTCTCCTGGTTCGTTTTGGCGCCGGATGATATGCGTAAAAAATCAACCATGAAGATCAAAAACACGCGCTCTTGTACCGGAGCGCCCCTAGGAAAAACAATATTGGAAGATTGTTTGACCGCGGACGGGCCGAAACGATAACGCGGCACCGCTAGAGTTTTGCGTGGGGAGGGTGGGCAATGGCCGGATGGGTCAGTTCCGCAAGGGCCGTGTGCGTACTAATACTATTTTCATTGATATCTTCATTTACCGCTGCGGCAGAAGAGGTTCGGTTACGCCTCAAAGGCGGAGACTTTGAAATCGTAGGGGACTTGGTTTCCTTCGACGGACGGACATACGTCGTCCTATCCCCTCTCGTCGGTCGCATGAAGGCAGACGCATCACGCTTTGAATGCATCGGCGGAGCCTGCCCGAATCTCACGACGACAACGCAGCCGATACCGGCCAAATTAGCGCCACTAGCAGCGTCGGGTAAAATGGCCATAGCCGGCTCCCACACTATCGGTCATGCGCTTATGCCTGCTCTGATTGAGGCTTACGCTGACACTTTGGGACTGTCCGTTTCCACCGCGGTTGGATCTGATCCCAAAAATACGACGGTGAAGCTGACATCATCAGACGGACGTCACGCAGGAACCATCGATCTCCGTCGGCAAGGTTCCGATACTGCGTTCACCGAACTCCGCGCGAAAACCTCCGAACTCACGATGTCATCGCGACCGATCGCCGATCTGGAGGCTACCGGCCTCGCCGCAGCCGGACTCGGCAATATGCATGCACCCACACATGAGCATGTCCTGGCACTGGATGGCTTGGTCGTCCTGGTCTCGCCGGACAATCCAGTCGTAGCAATAACAATTACCGATCTCGCCCGGGTATTTGCTGGCGAAATAACCGACTGGTCCGAACTTGGTGGCAGAGAGGGAGCAATCAACCTCTATGCCCCAGCGGACGGGTCCGGCACGTTGGACACGTTCCAAACGCTCGTGCTTGAACCGAACGGCAAACAAATGGCCGAAAGCGCCAAGCGCACCTCCGATGACGCGGAACGATCAAACTGGATAATTGCAGACCCCTCCGGCATTACATTTGCCAGCATTGCCTACCAGCGAAATGCCAAGGCTCTCAATATCGAATCCTCGTGTGGTCTTATCTCCCGGCCCTCTCGCTTCGCAATGAAGACCGAGGAATACCCGCTCACCCGCCGCCTCTACTTGTACACGCCGGGACGCCCGAAAAATCCGCTCGCAGCTCGCTTCTTGGACTTCACCTTATCTGAGCAAGCGCAGCCTGCCATTGCACGCACCGACTTTATCGATCTGGGCAGCGACTCCCTCACCTTCCGAGACCAGGGGGCTCGGATCGCCTACGCTTTGAACGCGCACGATGAAGATTTCGATCTCGACGCAATGCGCCAACTGATCAGCGAGATTGCTCAAGCCGAACGGCTCACGACGACATTCCGCTTCAAAAGTGGATCAGTCGGGCTCGACAACAAAGGTCGGCAAGACATTGAGCGCCTCGTCACGACAGTGCAATCACCCAAATTCCGCGACCGCCAGCTACTCGTCCTCGGTTTTTCCGATGCTGTTGGCGGCTACGACGAGAACCTAAGACTCTCTGAGGTACGCGCAACGGCAGTCGCAGATCTCCTAAAAAAATCCGGCGTCACCAACGCAATCGCCAAAGGATACGGCGAGTTAGCACCCGTGGCCTGCAACGACACCCCCGCCAGCCGCAACTACAATCGTCGCGTCGAAATCTGGGTGAAATAGCTTCGCTCCGGCAGCGGTGCGCTTTCGCTGCAAGGCAAATCGCCTAAGAACTTGGAGGATAGGATGCTGCGATTGCATCTTCGCCAACTCAGGATAGGCGTAGCCTTCATCCTGGCCGCGTTGCTCTCCACATGCGTAACAGCAGCGGCTCAATGGCAACCAAACAAGCCCGTAACGTTTATTGTAATGGCGGGTCGCGACGGCGGTGCGGACAAGGCCACCCGCTTCATTGTCGATCTCATCGAACGCAATCAACTGACCAAGGCAAAATTCGAGGTCGTGAACATTCCAGGTAACTCCGGCGCAGACGCACTTCAGGAGTTGCAGCGACGCGCCGGCGACGACCATATAATTCTGTTCACGCTCAATAGCTTCTACACAACACCCATTGATAAACCGGAACTCAAGATCGACATCGGCGCCTTCGCACCCATCGCGCGTTTGGCCGAAGATGTGTTTCTGCTCTGGGTGCATACAGACCGCAAAGACATCAACACGATCGAGGACTTCGTACGCGAGGCACGCACCAAGGGTAAGGATTGGGTCATGTCCGGTACGGGGACAGGAGCTGAAGATCATTTACTGACGGAGTTCTTGAATGCCACCTTCGGACTCGACATGTCCTATCGCGCCCTCAAAGGCGGCGGCGCGGTAGCCAAGGAGCTAACCGAGAAGCTGTGCGACTCGACGGTCAACAATCCGTCTGAGCAACGCAAGTACTACGAAGCCGGCATCACCAAGCCAATCGTAGCCATTACCCCGGCAAGGATCACCCAATTCCAATCTACTCCCACTCTTCGGGAAACCGGCATGGACTTCAACTACTTCATGCAGCGCTCTGTCGTCGGGCCACCCTCCATGACCAAAGCAGCTCAAGCCTACTACGCCGATCTATTCAAACGGGTTTTCACATCCGCTGACTGGCAAAACTACAGAAAGAAGAACAGCCTGAGCGGAGAATGGCTATCCGGACCGGACCTCGCGGCATATTGGCTTAAGGAGCGCGAAAAGCACGCGCGCTGGAAGATGACGATCGAAGTCTTGAGGCCCGCGCCCTGACCTCGTTCAGTGGACACGCCCACCCAGCAAACGAACAAAGTCCTCCGGCGTATCGACATCTGCGAACAAACTGGCATCGCTTTGCGGGACTTGAACGACCTGTTCACGCAGCTCATCGAGAAGCTTCTTGCCGCCCTCAGAGCCGAGAGCTTTCAACGCTTCGAAATGCGCTGCCGGCCACAAAACAGGATTGCGCTGTTCGCCGCTCGGTGTCACCGGCACAATGATCTTGCGCCCACCCTCGCTTGCAAAGCACGCGATCAATTGATCTAAAAATTCCGACGTCATGCCCGGCATATCCGCTGGCAGGACGAACGCCCCGGAGACACTTGTGTCCAATGCCGCAACCCCCGCGGCGATCGAAGTTCCCATCCCCAACGCGGCTTTCGGATTTTCAACGATGGAAACCGGAAGTCCGAGGAGCGCCGTAACCACATTCACGGCGGCGGGCTGCGTTACGACGAGGCACACTGCAACGCGGCTCGCGACAACGGCTTCGCAGACCTTGCGTACCAATGCTGTCCCATCGAGTTCCGCGGTAAGCTTGTCGGCAGCGCCAAACCGACGCGAAAAGCCAGCCGCCGGGATGACACAGCCAATTTTCATTTTCTCCGCGGTCCCCGATAAGTCAGGACAATTTCAGCTAGGATTGAAAGCGCAATCTCTTCAGGCGTCCGCGCCCCAATGTCGAGCCCAACCGGCGAGTGCACACGATCGATTTCTTCAGACGCAAGGCCGGCAGCAGCGAGCCGCTCTCGGCGTCTTGCGTGATTACGTGTGGACCCCAGCGCTCCGATATAGCGACAGTCACTCTTCACCGCCAACTTGAGCGCTTCATCGTCAATGTGCTCGACATGCGAAAGCGTAACCACGGCCGAATACTCATCAAGGCCAAGTTCCGGTATCGCATCCTGTGGCCAGGCAACAATAACGTTTCGATCTCGAAAACGCGGCAAGGCTGCATACGCCTCACGGGGATCGACGATGACAACATCAAGGTCAACCAACGGTGCCATCGATGCGAAAGCCTGAGCTGTGTGCGTTCCTCCGATAACGATGATACGAGCACGGGGCACCACGGCCTGAAGGAAGACTTTACGTCCATCCACTTGGGCTAGCCCACTGTCCCCGGAAGCCAATCGCTCCTTGACTTCAGCTGGCGCGTTATCGCCCGGCTTGAAAAGGTCTCGCTGACCCGTATCAAGCTGACGCAACGCGACGATCGGACGACGACCTTCGCGCGCCGTAATCACTTCATCGATGAAAGCCAAATCATCATCTGGCGTAAGCCGCTCGACAAACACCATAATGCGCCCGCCACACGGCAGCCCGGCCTGCCAAGCCGTCTCATTGGTGATGCCGAATTCCAGCAGCCGCGGCGTACCGGTCTCAATGATCTCGGTCGCCGCCACGATCACCTCGTTTTCGACACAGCCACCCGAAACCGATCCCTGGAAATTTGCACCATCGGCTATCACCATCTGACCGCCGATTGGAACAGGTGACGATCCCCAGGTGTCCGCGACAGTCGCTAGGCCGATCGTCCGGCCTTCGCGAAGCCACGTTTGGCATTGCTTCGCAATATCAAGCGCCGCTTCGGCTGGTTTTCCGCCGGCGTCAGCTTGCGAGGTTATCGTGAGGTTCACATCATCACCTATCGCATTGCACTTCATATCAGTCGGCCCTGCCTCGGAGATCGCCATAACGTCTCACTGAAGGATCTTAGGAGATAGGGCAGGTTATCCCGCGCAACACATAAGCCGTCTTCAAAATATGATGAAGACGGCGCACACTTAAGCTAATGGTCTCGGCCCGACATACCGGATAAGGCCAACGGAGTGCCATTTGCACACACCCAGCTGTGGCTCACGGGCCACTCGCGTAACCACAGCCCCATTCCCCTTGGTCAAACCAAGCCCACAATAGCCCATAAGCTAACAGTCGGATCTTGACTGCGGGCCCTACAGCGGCTTTCAAAGTTGAGTATGCCATCGGCACAGGGGAGCGAGGGACCAAATTCTGTGAGAAATACCGGTCATCTGAGAGACTTGGAGTCGGAAGCGATCCATATCTTTCGCGAAGTCGCAGGCCAATTCGAGCGTCCAGTGATGATGTACTCGATCGGCAAGGATTCCTCCGTCCTGCTGCATCTCGCACTCAAAGCCTTTTATCCCGCGAAACCGCCCTTCCCTTTGCTTCATGTCGATACCGGCTGGAAGTTCCGCGAAATGATCGCCTTTCGCGATAACGTCGCGCACCGGTACGGTCTCGAACTGATCGTCCACATGAATCAGGAAGGCATCGAGCAGGGCATCGGTCCAATAAGCCACGGCAGCGCTCTGCATACGGACGTCATGAAGACGCAAGGTTTGCGTCGGGCACTTGAGAAATATCGCTTCGATGCTGCAATCGGTGGCGCGCGCCGTGACGAGGAAAAGTCGCGCGCTAAGGAGCGGATATTCTCTCACCGCACAGCCGATCACCGTTGGGACCCCAAACAGCAACGCCCGGAACTCTGGCATCTCTACAATGGTCGCTTGGCGCCTGGGGAAAACATGCGCGTGTTCCCCCTATCGAATTGGACCGAACGCGACGTGTGGGACTACATCGCGCAAGAAGAGATTCCGATCGTCCCATTATACCTCGCCGCCCCGCGCCCCATCGTTGAGCGCGACGGTGCACTCATTATGGTGGACGACAACCGTTTGCCGCTGAAACCCGGCGAGATCCCGCAACAACGTATGGTGCGCTTCCGCACGCTCGGCTGCTATCCGCTCACGGGCGCCATCGTATCCGAAGCTACAACCGTCGAAGAAATCATCGCCGAACTCGAAGCGTCACGCACATCTGAACGGCAGGGCCGGGTCATCGACCGCGACCAATCCGGCTCGATGGAGAAGAAGAAGGAGGAGGGGTACTTCTAATGGCAGAGACCGCCGTAAGCCGCTTCACCCCAAATTCTTCGCCAACGATTTCAGCCACTAATGAAGCGGCTGAAGCCAACATGCCGCTCCTGCGCTTCCTGACGTGCGGCAGCGTCGACGACGGTAAGAGCACGCTCATTGGCCGCATGCTTTACGATTGCCAGCTGGTCCATGACGATACTCTGGAAGCACTGGAAAACGAAAGCCGCAGTTACGGCACAACCGGTCGTGAGATTGACCTGGCATTGCTTGTCGACGGCCTGCAAGCCGAGCGCGAACAAGGCATCACAATCGACGTTGCATATCGATACTTCGCAACATCCAAACGCAAGTTCATCGTCGCCGACACTCCGGGTCACGAACAATACACGCGCAATATGGTCACTGGAGCATCGAGCGCCGACCTTGCAATCATACTTGTCGATGCCAGAAAAGGCGTCATCACCCAAACGCGACGACACAGCTGCATCGCCCACTTGCTCGGCATCAAACACATCGTCCTGGCCATCAATAAAATGGATCTTGCGGGCTTCGATCAGACGCGATTTGCCGAAATCGAAAGCAACTACAGAACTTTCGCCGCAGAACTTGGCCTCACGAACATCACTGCAATTCCGATCTCGGCACTCGATGGCGACAACATCTCATCCTTGAGCGTACGCACACCTTGGTATCGTGGCCCCGCTCTTCTCCAGCATCTGGAAAGCGTCGTTGTTGACAGCTCGATAGCCTCCGCACCGCTGCGGATGCCGGTTCAATGGGTGTGTCGTCCGGACCTCGATTTCCGCGGCTATGCTGGTACGATCCAAGCAGGATCCGTAAGCGTTGGTGACAGGATCACGGTACTTCCCGCCGGGCGATCGACCCAAGTCGCAAGCATCGTGACTTATGATGGCGATTTGGAACGCGCCACCGTTGGCGACGCGGTGGTTCTAACACTTGCCGACGAAATCGACGTAAGCCGCGGCGATGTGATTTGCGCTGCGGATGTGCGGGCCGAGGTCGCCGACCAATTCGCAGCCGACATCGTCTGGATGAGCGAACGTCCGCTCATGCGTGGACGCCCCTACATTCTCCGTTGTGGTCAGCAATCGACCGTCTGTCAGATCAGCGAGCTGAAACACAAGATCAACGTTGAAACGTTGGAGCACACCGCAGGTCGCGAAATGGAGCTCAACGCAATCGGCCTCTGTAATCTCTCGCTGTCTAAGCCCATTGTCTTCGACACTTACGCTGATAATCGCGAGGCCGGCGGTTTCATCCTTATCGACCGACTTACAAATGAAACAGTCGGCGCCGGTATGATCCGCTTCGCGCTGCGCCGCGCGCACAACATCCATTGGCAAGCCGTTGATATCGACAAACACCAGCGCGCCGCGATGAAAGGCCAGAAGGCCTGCTGCATTTGGTTTACGGGCCTTTCTGGCTCGGGAAAATCCACGGTCGCCAACTTGCTCGAAAAGCGCCTCCACGCCCTCGGCCGTCACACATACATTCTCGATGGCGACAACGTACGCCACGGACTGAACCGCGACCTTGGCTTCACCGAATCGGATCGCGTCGAGAATATCCGCCGTGTTGCAGAAGTCGCGCGTCTCATGGTTGACGCTGGGCTTCTAACCCTCGTCTCGTTCATTTCCCCGTTCCGGGCTGAACGGCGCCTGGCCCGCGAGCGTTTTGAAGACAGCGAGTTTTTTGAGCTGTTCGTCGACACCCCTTTGGAAATCTGCGAAACGCGCGATCCAAAAGGCCTATATCGCAAGGCCCGCGCGGGCGAAATCGCGAACTTCACCGGCATCTCGTCCCCTTACGAAGCGCCGGAAAATCCAGAACTTCGGCTCCAGGGCGGCACCCTCGCCCCAGAAGCCCTGGTTGATGAAATTATTCGAACCCTGGAAATGAAGGGGATTATTGATAAGCATTAGCGGCAAACGGACAGGCTCTCCCCAATCGGGCAATCAGCCGGTTCGCAAACCGCGAGCATAACGAATGAACGATCGGTCCATCTCCGGACTCTTGCCACCTTCACCTTCCGCAATTGAACAGCTGATTGCGATTGTCGGCCACGAGCACGCGTTAACCGACCCGCACGATCAAGCGCCATTCCTGCGCGAATGGCGCGGTCGTTATGTGGGCCGCACGCCGCTCGTGCTGCGCCCGGGATCTACTGCCGAGGTCTCCGCCATCATGGAGATCGCAAATCGCAAACGTTTCGCCATCGTCACACAAGGTGGAAATACGGGGCTTGTCGGCGGACAGATTCCGGCGGAAACCGGCTACGAGATCATTCTGACAACCAATCGCTTGCATCGTATCCGCGACGTCAATGCTGATGCTGGCCACATGACTGCAGAAGCTGGCGTCACGCTCGCGGAAGTCCAGGCCCGAGCGGCTGCAGTCGATCGCCTTTTTCCATTAAGCCTCGCATCTGAGGGAACATGTACAATCGGCGGAAACCTCGCAACAAACGCCGGCGGTGTCGCCGTCCTAGCCTATGGCTCCGCACGTCAGCTCGTCTTGGGCCTTGAAGTTGTACTGGCCGATGGGCGCGTTTGGGATGGCCTGCGCGCCTTGAAGAAGGACAACACGGGCTACGACCTGAAACAGCTCTTCGTCGGCTCCGAAGGCACGCTCGGTATTATCACCGCCGCTGTTTTGAAACTCTTTCCGGCGCCAGCCACGAAATCCACCGCACTCGTCGCTCTTCCCCGCCTGGATGCAGCGCTCCAGTTTTTTCGCGCCGCTGAGCGCGCCGCCGGTCACAATCTGACAGCCTTTGAATTCATTTCTCGAGAATCTCTGAACGTCGTTTTACATCACGTGGAGGGCGCCCGCGCACCGTTCGACACCCTCAGCCAGCCCTGGTACGTATTGATTGAGATCTCAAGCACGGCACAGATCGGAGAACCGGACGATCTGATGCAGACAGCGCTTGGCGAGGCGCTTGAGAACGGACTCATCACCGACGCGGTCCTTGCGAGGTCTATCTCGCAATCCGAAGCTCTTTGGAAACTCCGCGAGACGCTGTCCGAAGCCCAACGGTTCGAAGGCGGCAGCATCAAGCACGACATTTCCGTGCCCGTCGGACGCATTCCCGAATTCATCGCGCGTGCAGCCCCCATTGTGGAGAGCATCTGCCCCGGATGCCGCCCGATCGTGTTCGGTCATTTTGGCGACGGCAACATTCACTACAATATTTCACAGCCGTTAGAGATGGATAAGGCCGCCTATCTCAAGCTGTGGGAACCGATGAATGAAGCGGTTCACACCCTCGTCACCGAACTTGGTGGCTCGATTTCGGCAGAACACGGCATTGGCCGAATGAAACGCGAAGCGCTCACACACTTCCGCAGTCAAGTTGAACTGGACCTAATGCGTCAGCTCAAGCAGACTTTCGATCCACAAGGCATTCTCAATCCCGGCAAGCTGATTTAGTCAGCGGAGACCGGCCGCCCAATGCTGTGGTAACGCAAGCCCGCGGCTTGTGCAGCGTCCGCGCTGAAAATATTGCGAAGATCAACGAGCACATCACCGGACATGCGTGCACGTGCAGCCTTCAGGTCCAAAGCACGAAACTCGTTCCATTCCGTCAGCACCACCGCGACATCAGCCCCTAAGATCGCATCGTTGGCATCCGCACACCACGTAACGCCGGGCAACAGAGGCTCAGCTTGCTTTTGGCCTTGCGGGTCATAGACTCGCACGGTGGCTCCACGCTCCTGCAGCATGGGCACAATCACTAAGCTTGGAGCATCGCGCATATCATCCGTGTTGGGTTTGAACGTAACCCCAAGCACCGCGATCGTCTTATCGCGCACCGAACCGTTAGCCGCCTTCACGATACGGCCGGCCATTGCGATCTTGCGCTCGTCATTGACGATTTGCACTTGTTCAATGATCGACAAGGGCGACTTGCTTTCCCGTGCGGTACGGATGATCGCTGACACATCCTTCGGGAAGCACGACCCACCGTAACCGGGCCCAGGGTGCAAAAACTTATCGCCAATACGCCGATCTTTGCCGATAGCAGAGGCGACTTCCTGCACGTTTGCGCCAACCTCTTCACAAAGGTCCGCGATTTCGTTGATGAAGCTGATTTTAAGCGCCAGGAACGCATTGGCCGCGTACTTAGCCAGCTCCGCAGACTCGCGTGACACAAACATAACCGGAGCATTCCGGATAGAGAGAGGCTTATAAAGCTTCTCCATCACTTCTTGTGCTCGCGCATCATCGAGACCAACGAGCACCCGATCCGGATGGGTAAAGTCCTGAATCGCCGACCCCTCCCGCAGGAACTCGGGATTCGAGCAAACGGCGTATTCGGCATCTGGCCTTAAGGCCGCAAGTCGACGCTGGATTTCACGGCTTGTCCCGACAGGTACAGTCGATTTCGTCGTAATGACTGTGAAGCCATCCAGATACGGTGCTAGTTCTTCGACGGCCCCGTAGACGTAAGACAGATCCGCGTGCCCATCACCACGACGCATCGGCGTACCAACGGCGAGAAACACGATATCGGCAGCCTTTACTGCCGGTCCCAGATCCCCTGAGAAGCGTAGACGGCCAGCGGCAATATTGCGCGCCATCAGATCGTCGAGCCCCGGCTCATAAATGGGAGAGCGGCCTTCTTCCATCTGCTTCAGGCGCTCGGGGTTATTGTCGACGCAGGTTACGTCGAAACCAAACTCGGAAAAGCACGCCGCCGACACGAGACCCACGTAACCGGCACCAATCATGCAGATTTTCACGAACCAACCCCCATCGCTCTATGGTAGGACCGTCCAGGCACCTACCCGGTTACTGCGTTCGCTAGCCCGATATGGCTGCAAAAAGCAACCGTTAGTGCGCGTCCACAACGTCGCCGCAGTGATAAACGGTAGTGTGTGACAGTTTGTTGTCAGCTAAGTCGTGAGTAGGCCCCGACAAATTGAAGCAGGCCCCCTGCCGCGACAATCGTACAAAGCAAGGGAATGTCTGATCAATTTCAGCGCCGCGGCTTTGCACGGTGGGTCGCTTCTGCGCGCGCTGGATCATCCGGCCAGACGTGCTTGGGATACCTCCCCTTCATGTCCGCGCGGACGGCCGCCCAGGACCCCGCCCAGAATCCGGGCAGATCGCGCGTGATCTGGATAGGACGGTGGGCAGGCGAAAGAAGGTGCAGCGTCAGAGGGAGACGCCCTTTGGCGATCGCGGGATGTTCCGTCAGCCCAAACAATTCCTGCACCCGGATATGCAGTGCCGGTGCCCCCGCCGTTTCATAGTCGATAGCGTGTCGATTGCCGGTCGGGGCAAGGAAATGCGTCGGCGCTTCCTCATCGAGGTCTCGCCGTTGTTCCCACGACAGCAGCATATCCAAACCCGCCGAAAGATCCCCCGCGTTGAGGTCACTTGCCCGCAGCTTTCCAGCCAGAAACGGCGCCAGCCAAAGCTGAACCGTTTCAGCGAGCGCTGCATCGCCCAAGTCCGGCCAATCAGTCGGCGACTCCGCTCTCAAAAAGGCAACACGAGCCCTGAGTTGAATTTGCGCCTTGCTCCAAGGAAGTGCCGCGATCCCGATCTTTGCCAGCCCCTCCGCAAGCAGCTCTTGCGTCTCTTCGCTCGCCCGGACCTGCATCGGCTTAGCGGACAAAGTAATTGCCCCAAGCTTTTGCACCTCCCGTCCGCGCACACTCGATGACGGTGTATCGAAAGCGAGTTCCACCGACGATGTCATACGCGCGCCAGCAATCGCGACGATGTCATCCTCGCTCGCCTGCACTGCCAACAAAATACGGGTGGCGGCGGCACTACCCTGCAAATCAGCGACAACGAGATAAGGAGAACGCGCCAAAGCATCAGCCGTATCGAGACGCGCACCGCGGCCGTTGACCAATAAGTACTGGCCATCCGAACCACGTGATTTCGCGATGCGATCAGGATAAGCGCGCGCCAGATGACCAGCCAAACCGATGTCGCGTAGAGAGATTGGCTTCCGCAGTGAGACGAGACTGCGCGCCACACGCGCCCACTCCCCTGCTAAACGGCGCATGTCCTTTACCCGGCGTGAGGAATCTCTACGAAACTTAGCAAGCCTGACCGCCAGATCGGTGTCGTTGCCGCCGATCCCCCGCTCGACGATCACCGCCGCAATTTCGGCAGCCTCATCTTCACAGCCATCCTCTACGGCAGCAAATACCATGCGCGCCAATCGCGGAGGTAATGGGAGTGCGCGCAGAGCACGCCCCACGTCCGTGAGGCGGCCTTCAAGATCAAGCGCACCAAGCGCGACCAACTGGCTGCGTGCTGCATCAAGCGCAGCCGAAGGAGGTGCATCGAGCCAAGAGAGAGAAGTCGGATCCACGACGCCCCAATCGGCACAATCGAGCAGAAGCCCCGTGAGATCTGCCGTTCGAATTTCAGGCTCGGGAAACCGAGAAAGCGATGAAGTCTGTGCTTCATCCCACAAACGATAGCAGACGCCGGGCTCCATACGCCCCGCCCGGCCACGTCTCTGGTCCACGGACGAAAGCGGCGCGCGAACCGTAACAAGCCGCGTCACCCCAACATCAGGCTCAAACTGCGGCACCCGCGCCAAGCCGCTGTCGACCACAACGCGAATGCCTTCGATTGTGAGAGAAGTTTCAGCGATCGCGGTCGCAAGCACGACCTTTCGTTTACCCACCGGTGCTGGCGCAATAGCTTGGTCCTGGTCGCGTGGATCCATAGCGCCATAAAGGGGGGCAAGGATGACATCCCCCTTCATCGTCTCTTCTAGAGCTTCCGCGACGCGTATGATTTCCCGTTGGCCTGGTAGAAACGCAAGCACGGATCCAGGCTCCGAACGGACTGCCCGCATAATCGCGTCTTTGACCTGGTCCTCAATACGCCGCTCAACACTGCGCCCGAGATAGCGTGTTTCTACCGGATAGCTCCGCCCCTCACTGACAATGACCGGCGCACCATCCAATAAGCCCGCGACGCGATCAGCCGCCAGCGTCGCCGACATGACCAAAATACGCAGGTCCTGTCGCAGTCCCCGTCGCACATCCAGCGTGAGCGCCAATCCCAAATCGGCATCCAATGATCGCTCGTGAAACTCATCGAAAAGAACAGCCCCAATGCCTTCGAGCATCGGATCATCGAGGATCATGCGTGTGAACACGCCTTCCGTGACAACCTCGACCCGGGTCTTACGCCCCACCCGCGAGTTGAGGCGCGCCCGGAGTCCTACGGTCTCACCGAGTCCCTCTCCCAGGCTCCTGGCCATCCGCTCCGCAGCACCGCGAGCAGCAATGCGTCGAGGCTCCAGAACGATGATTTTGCGGCCATCCAGCCACGGAGCGTCAAGCAGCGCCAAAGGCACACGCGTCGTTTTACCTGCACCCGGCGGAGCCACCAGAACGGCGCTGGTCCCCTGAGACAGGGTATCCGACAGCTGTTCCAACACCTCGTCGACGGGGAGCGGCTCAGCAAACGGATTGGGACTGGAACCGGTCCCCTTCGCGCTTTTGCTACCGGCAGGTCGGCTCAAAATCAGACATCCTTTTCAGAGAACGGACGTCATGCGCGTCCACTCGCTCTCGCGGAATTTAGAAGACCCTGCGACGCCGCTCCACAAGCTGCATGATCATCGGCGTCAGAATGAGCTGCATCGCAAGGTCCATGCGGCCGCCTGGAATGACAATCGAATTCGCCCGCGACATGAAGCTGCCCTGGATCATCGCCAGCAAATACGAAAAGTCGATTCCACGCGGTGTTTTAAACCGGATGACAACCATCGACTCCTCAAGCGTCGGGATCCACCGCGCGATGAACGGATTAGAGGTATCCACCATTGGAACGCGTTGAAAATTGATATCCGTCTCCGAAAACTGCGGACAAATATATTTTACGTAATCCGGCATCCGGCGAAGGATCGTGTCCGTCACCGCCTCTGTTGAATACCCACGGGTCGACTTATCGCGATGGATTTTCTGTATCCACTCGAGGTTGATCACCGGCACCACGCCAATTTTGAGATCCGCATGGCGCGCAATGTTGATGTCCTTGGTGACGAGGGCGCCGTGAAGCCCTTCATAGAACATGAGATCTGACCCCTCCGGCAGATCCTTCCAGGGAGTGAAACGCCCCACCGGGACACCGAAACGCGCCGCCACCTCGTCATCATGAACGTAATGACGAGTCCGGCCGGTGCCGTTCTCCCCGTAAGTTTTGAACGTACGCTCAAGCTCCTCGACCAAGTTGCCTTCAACACCGAAGTGGCTGATCACGCCCTCGCCGTTTTGAGTCGATTTCTCCGTGGCCTTTTGCATCTCGAAGCGGTCGTAACGATGAAAAGCGTCTCCCTCCAGAAACACGGCGTTGACGCGCTCCCGGCGGAAGATCTGCTCGAACGTTTGCCTGACTGCCGTCGTCCCGGCCCCTGAAGACCCTGTGACCGAGATGATCGGATGCTTGGCTGACATGACCTTGGATACCTTTTTTGGAAATACGTTCTAGGGATGGAATGAGGAGCGCTTAACCTAACAATGCGAAGCATGCAGGCGCCGCTATCTTCACACCTTACGTCCCGTCAGAGGCGGAACAAACCGCGGCGCCCAAAGAGTGGGGAGCGCTCGCCGTGCGCCCGCGGATGCGTATAGAGGCGATCAACATAATCGACCTCCGCGCGCGACCCGACGAGAATAGGAACTCGTTGATGCAGGGCCTTGGGAACGATATCGAGAATGCGCTCGCGCCCTGTCGACGCTGCCCCACCCGCCTGCTCGACGAGCAATGCAATCGGATTGGCTTCATAGATGAGACGAAGCCGCCCGTGCTCATAGCCTTCACGTTGATCAGCCGGATAGATATAGATCCCGCCCCGCATAAAAATGCGATAGATTTCGGCAACAAGTGATCCGATCCAACGCATGTTGAAGTCGCAGCCACGCACTCCCTCGACGCCCTGCAAGCAGTCGTCGACGTAAATGCGGATCGCCTCGTCCCAATGTCGATAGTTCGATGCGTTGATTGCATATTCTCTGGCCATCGCCGGAATTTGCACATTGCGTAGCGTCAGGAGAAAACGTCCGCTATCGGGATCGAAAGTGAAGATATGCGTCCCTTCACGGACGGTGAGCGCCATGAGCGTACTTGAGCCATGGACGACAAAGCCCGCAGCGAGCTGACTAGTCCCGGGCTGAAAGAAACAACAGTCTTCGACCCCACCGCACTGCGTTGCGTGAAAGCGCGGCAATATTGAAAAGATTGTTCCGATCGCGGCATTGGTATCGATATTTGTTGTGCCATCCAATGGATCGATCGCTGCGACAAGCGGCTGGTCCGTCCGTATCGTTATGGGCCGCGCAGCTTCCTCACTCAGCATGGCGGCGACCGGTGCGTCCCGCAACGCATCCAACAGCAACGCATTGGCTTGGCGATCAAGCCCGGTTTGCTGATCCCCTCCCGCGGGCTTCAGCCCGACAACGTCGTGCCCCCCGGCGAGCTCACCACGATCCACAAGCCCGTGAAGTGCCAAAGCCGCCCGCGCTATAACCTCAACGGCCTGCGCCACCTCCCCACGCTCGGGGTCCTGCGCAGACCATCGCTCAAGAAATTGGACGAGGTCCCCCTCAATCGGCATGCTGTGGCAGACTCCCTAGTTCATGTATCCGGTGCTTCGGCCCCTTTGGGCCAGATTCAATCGCGCCCCCACGCACAACGCAAGATATCTCCAAAATTATGTGCAAGCGGCGATCCCGATTAACCGAGTAAACATACTTTGCTCTAGCCAGAGCGCAGCTAATAAGCCAAATCAGCAGCATTGAAGATATGCGGCCTAACGCGCTGCAAATACTTAACGACTTGTGAACCACGAGGCCTTCTTGACGAAGGAGATCGACGAGCTGCCTGTCCGCAAACCGGCCACCTCCATAGCGACGTCGGGCCGGAGGCAGTCGTTGTCAATCGTAATCCCGTTGCTCAATGAGGCTAACGGCCTGCCCCGGCTGCTTGCCCGGCTTCTGCCCGTTCTCGAGCGAACAACATATGACTACGAGATCGTCTTTATAGACGATGGCTCAACAGACGCGACGCTATCGCAGCTACGCCAATTCAACGAAACTGACCCGCGTCTTAAGTCCGTTTCGTTCAGCCGCAACTTCGGCAAAGAAATCGCTGTTGCCGCCGGGCTACGCTACGCTAGAGGGGATGCAGTCATCCTCATGGATGCCGACTTGCAGCATCCTCCCGAAACGTTACCGCAATTCATTTCGCTGTGGGAGCGGGGTTACGACGATGTCTACGGTCAGAGGATGGATCGGGAATCCGACAGCGCCACTTACCGAATGCTGGCACGCAGCTTCTACGCAATTTTCAAAGTGCTGTCCGGCACGCAACTACACGAAAACGCGGGCGACTTCCGTCTCTTAAGTCGACGCGCCGTTGACGCCCTCAATCAGCTCGGAGAACGCGCCCGCTTCAACAAAGGCCTCTTTGCCTGGATCGGCTTCCGCTCTATTGGCGTCCCCTATAACGTCGCCCAGCGGCAAGTGGGAGACGCGTCACGTTGGAGCACACGCCGGCTATTACGCTTCGCAATCGACGGGATCGCCTCTTTTACAACGATCCCATTGCGCATTTGGTCCTACATCGGCCTACTCGTCTCGGCGTTCGCCTTCATCTACGCTGCGATTTTCTTATTAAAGACTCTAATTTTCGGCACTGATGTCGCCGGATTTCCAACCCTGATTATTTCAATCCTTCTGCTCGCGGGCGTTCAATTGATTTCACTGGGAATTATCGGCGAGTATCTAGGCCGCATCTATGATGAGGTGAAAGCGCGCCCACTCTTCCTTGTTGCCGAAGAGATTGGTTTTACCCCCAATCAGCCAGCCAAACCCGGCGAACCTCACCCTGACGTGACTGAGGGACTGGAGCAGCGGCCTTGACGGACGATCCCAGAGAGGATGCCAACGCTTCTCCAACCAATGGTCGAAAGATGCGCGATGCCCTAGCCCACGGTGGCCGCTTTCTTATATCTGGAACGCTCGCCCTCACCGTTGATGCCGTCATATTGGCGCTGCTCTACCGCATCATCGGGCTCGACCCTTTTGTTTCCCGTATCTTTGCGATTTCCATTGCGATGGTTGTCGGCTGGTTGACCCACAGAACGTTTACGTTCGCTGTAAAACGGCCGCCGACGGTTCGTGAATTCACCGGGTATGCAAGCATCGCCTGGACGACGGCGGCGGCGAACTACGCCATCTATTCTGGGATCCTCATTGCGCAACCGACAACACCCCCGCTTGTCTCACTCTTCATCTCAAGCTTGATCACGATGGTGGTGAGCTACATGGGCATGAGATTTGGTGTTTTCGGTCGCCCAGGATCACATCACGGAACAGGCAATCGCTAAGAATGGGTTGAGTTGAACACGCCCCAAAGATCGATCGGAAATATACCACCTAATCCTCGACAACGATCAAAATTTGGTATACCGTATGCCATCAACAGCGACCTTGTCTCCGCGGCCGAACACTATACTTTCGTTCATCATCCTATATACCAACGCAAATGCGGCCCGGCTGACTGCCAGCAAAACGGAATGGCGCAGATCCGACCGCGTATAGGGGCTTGGGTTTACGCCAGAGGAAGCGTCGATGAACTTGCTTGAGTTTCAAGCAAAACGGCTCCTGGGCCGGTTTGCCATCGCCACCCCGATTGGCCAGGTTGCGGCGAGCGAGTCAGAAGCCTTTGAAGCCGCCCGGCGGCTCGGGTGCGATCGCTACGCGGTCAAGGCACAGGTCCCTCTTCTCGCGCGTATGAAATATAACGGCATCGCCTTCGCCTCGACACCGGAACAAGTACGCGCGCAGGCCCGATCGATGATCGGAAAGGCCTTGCGCATTGGCGAGACCCACTCAATCGGCGACATCGTCCAGCAAGTGCTCGTTGAAGAGCGCATCGAAAGCCTGCGCGAAATGTATGTCGCCATCACGCTGGACAGGTCGGCCGGCAAGTTGGTGATGCTCGCATCTGCAGTAGGCGGCGAAGCGATCGAAGAGCGGGCTGCTGCAGAACCGGGGTTGATTCATCGACTCGAATTGACACTTGAGAACAATAAGGCCGTCGCGGACTTCCACAGCTTGGCGTCCATCATCGCGGACACACCCGAAGTCGTAACCGGATTAGCCAATCTCTACCGCGACCTCGCTGACGCCGCTGTCGCGTACGAAGCGACGCTTATTGAAATTAATCCGCTGGCCCTAACGAAGGACGGTCGCCTCATCGCACTCGATGTAAAAATATCTGCCGACGACAGCGCACTCTACCGCCGCCCCGAGCTCGCCGCCTTGCGTCAGGAGAACGATCGGATCGTCTGCTCTCCAACCGAACTCGAAGCTCAGCGCTTCCAGATCAATTACGTCCCGCTCGACGGAGACGTTGGGATAGTCGTCAACGGCGCCGGTCTTGCTCTGGCGACGTACGATCTCATCGTCGACGCCGGCGGACAGCCCGCGAATTTCATGGACATCCGCACCACCGCAACCAGCCTTGATATCGCGCATGGTTTCGGAATGCTCCTGACAAACTCACAGGTCAAATCCATTTTGGTCAACGTGCACGGCGGCGGCATGCAACGGTGTGACACCATCGCCGAAGGCATCGGCATCGCGCTGCGCCGTCATCCCCGTCAGATACCTATCGTGATTTGTATGGCAGGAAACAACGCCGATTTCGCGCGCACCATCCTGGAAAACAACGGCACACGTTACGTCGCCGTCAGCGATATGGCGGACGCCGCCCAGCAGGCGGTCGCGCTATCGAGAAGGAAAGCAGCCTGATGGCAGTACTCATTGGTCCAGAAACTAAGGTCCTTTGCCAGGGCATGACAGGCCGCACCGCAACTTTCCACTGTGGCCGGATGCTCTCTTACGGCACTCAGCTTGTCGCAGGTGTCGTGCCAGGTAAAGGTGGCAACCGACATCTGGATCTTCCCGTCTACAATCACGTTCGCGAAGCAATTGACGCAACTGGCGCCAATGCCACGATAGTTTTTGTGCCACCCAACAACGCGGCCGCAGCGATCATTGAAGCAATTGAAGCTGAGTTACCTTTGATCGTTTGCGTCACCGAACGAATACCCATTTTAGATATGGTCCGCGTCCGCCAGGCACTCATCGGCACCCAGACGCGTTTGATTGGTCCAAACTCACAAGGTATTCTGGTTCCGGGCGTAACGCAGTTGGGGGTCATGTCGACGGTCGACGCAAGCCCCGGGCGCATTGGAATCGCCTCTCGGTCAGCTTCATTAACCAGCGAAATAGTCCTACAAACGACACAAGCGGGACTCGGCCAGTCGACAACCATCGGCGTAGGCGGCGATCCGGTTCATGGCGTCGATTTGAAGACCTGCGTTAAACTTTTTCTGGATGATCCTGACACCGATGGCGTCATCGTAATTGGCGAAATCGGTGGAACGGAAGAAGAAGAAGCCGCAGAGCTGATCTCCGAGCTTAAGCCGACAAAGCCGATCGTAGCGCTTGTAGCCGGTCGTCACGCCCCGCCGGAGCGGCGCATGGGGCATGCCGGCGCATTTGCCTCATCGAGTGGCGGCGGAACGGCGCTTAGCAAGATCGCGGCCCTGCAATCAGCCGGCGTTGTCGTCGCACCCAACGCAGCCACAGTCGGCGAAACAATGCGGAAAACACTTGCCGTATAGACAAAGAAAAGAAGAGACGATGGCAGGAATAGACGACGCCGATTTGACCTAAGACTGGTTTTGATAGGAAATTTCAATCGGGATGCGATCCGCTGGTTCGAGAACTGGATCGCTTGAAGCGGGTTTAGGCACGAAAACATGAACGATATGACAATAAAAGGCGGTCACGGCAATGGCGGTGGCGGCGGACGTAAGAAGCCAATTCACCCCGGCGCAGGACGTCGCAACGCACTGTTGCATCCAAAAGGCCGTGTTCTCACGCCCGAGGAACTCGCGACGGTAAAGGGGCTGATTGGCGAAGGACCGTATGAGCGGCCGCTTCTTATCGAATATCTCCACAAAATTCAGGATGCCGAGGGCTGCCTGCCTGCCGGCCTTCTCCAGGGGCTAGCAGAACTCATGCGCGTCCCCATGGCAGAGGTTTTTGAGGTTGCAACGTTCTACGCGCATTTTGACGTCGTCCCGGATGATGCTGAGCGTCCCCCGGCCGTAACCGTCCGCGTCTGCGACAGCCTCTCCTGCATGATGGCCGGTGCTGAACAGCTTATCGAAGCGCTTCAGTCCAAGGACGCACCAAATGTGCGCATCCTCCGCGCCCCGTGCGTTGGCTCCTGCCATACGGCACCGGTTGCACACGTCGGCCACCACCACGTCGACCACGCTACGCCCACGAAGGTGATGGAACTCGCGACCGGAGGCCATACGCATCCTGAGGTTCCCGCCTATCAAACACTCGAACAATATGTTTCCGAAGGTGGTTATGAGGTCTTGAAGGCCTGCCTCTCCGGCAAGCACACAGTCGAGGACGTTATCGCAACACTCTCTGATGGTGGGCTGCGCGGCCTCGGTGGCGCGGGCTTCCCAACCGGACGCAAGTGGACGTTGGTTCGGGCTGAGAAGGGTCCGCGGCTCATGGCCGTCAACGGCGATGAAGGCGAACCCGGAACCTTTAAAGATCGGCACTATCTCGAGACGCGTCCGCACCAGTTCCTCGAAGGTATGCTGATCGCGGCTTGGGCAGTAGAGGCCGAGGAAGTCTTCATCTACATGCGCGATGAGTATCAAGCTGTGCTTGAAATTCTGCGGGCTGAACTTCCCAAACTGCAGGCTGCGAACCTGGCTCCGCATACCAAGATCAACCTACGCCGCGGCGCTGGCGCTTATATTTGCGGCGAAGAAAGCGCCATGATCGAATCGATCGAAGGCAAGCGAGGGCTACCTCGTCATCGCCCACCTTACGTTGCTCAGGTCGGCATCTTCAATCGTCCGACGCTCGTCAACAACGTTGAGACGCTCTACTGGATCCCCCAAATCATCGAAAAAGGTGCGGGGTGGTTCGAGAACCAGGGCACCAACGGCGCGAAGGGCTTCCGGTCCTATTCCGTTTCCGGTCACGTCGCGAACCCCGGCGTCATCCTGGCTCCAGCCGGCTCGACAGCCAACGACTTGGTGCGTTTGTGCGGCGGCATGAAAGAAGGTCACACCTTCAAGGGCTACCTGCCGGGCGGCGCATCGGGCGGCATTCTGCCCGTGTCGATGGCGGATATTCCGCTCGACTTCGGCCAGCTCGAAAAGCATGGCTGCTTCGTTGGCTCGCACGCGGTTGTTATCCTGTCGGATAAGGACGATATGAAAGCTGTGGCCTTGAACCTCATGAAATTCTTTGAGGACGAGAGCTGCGGCCAGTGTACGCCGTGTCGTAACGGCACAGAGAAGGCGGTCCAATTGATGAGCCGGCCCAGCTGGGACAAAGAACTTCTCGATGATCTCGCGCAAGTGATGCGCGATGCGTCTATCTGCGGCTTGGGGCAAGCGGCATCGAACCCGCTGACCAGCGTCATTAAATTCTTCCCGGACGACATCGTTTCAGGCAGCCCCGCGGCGCCAGAACGGGACTAACGCAAGGGATAAGCAGCCGTCGCAATACGGCGAAACCAACTCCATTACGTGCTGAGATAGATCATGACCGATAAGATCACCTTTGAGCTCGATGGTAAGACCGTCGAGGCCGCGCCTGGCGAAACGATTTGGCAAGTCGCCAAACGCCACGGCACCTCAATTCCCCACCTTTGCTGGCTGCCGGAGCCAGGCTACCGCGCTGACGGCAACTGCCGCGCCTGCATGGTAGAAGTCGAGGGCGAGCGCGTTCTCACGGCGTCCTGCCAACGCAAAGTCGCCGATGGCATGAAGGTGAAGACCGCTTCCGAACGGGCGAAGAAAAGCCGGGAAATGGTCTTCGAACTGCTCATCGCCGACCAGCCTGCGAAAGAAGAAAGCCACGACCCATCGTCCAAATTCTGGAACTGGGTCGGCCAGATGGACATCGCCACGACGAGCCGCTTCCCAGGCGCAGCCGGCCCTGTCGCGGACAACACGCACTCAGCGATCTCGGTCCATCTCGACGCATGCATCAATTGCGGTCTTTGCGTCCGCGCTTGCCGCGAAGTCCAGATGAACGACGTCATCGGCATGGCCTACCGCGGCCACCACTCGAAGGTCGTTTTCGATTTCGACTCCGGAATGGGTGAATCAACGTGCGTTGCGTGCGGAGAGTGCGTCCAGGCTTGCCCGACCGGCGCTCTGATGGAAGCCAACCTGCTCGATGATGCAGGCAAACGCGTCGCTTACGAAGACCACTCCGTCGATACGCTCTGCCCGTTCTGCGGCGTTGGCTGCCAAACCACCGCACACGTCAAGGACGACAAGATCCTCTACGTGGACGGCCGCAACGGCCCGGCGAACGAAAACCGCCTGTGCGTTAAGGGGCGGTTCGGCTTCGATTACATCAGTCACCCAGACCGTCTGATGAAGCCGCTTATCCGTCGCGAAGGCGTCGCTAAAGACCCCAACATGCAGTTGCGTCCTGAAGACTTCGCAAAGGTCTTCCGCGAAGCAACTTGGGAAGAGGCTCTTGAGAAAGCCGCCCAGGGCCTTGTCAAAATTCGCGAAGAGAAGGGTGGTAACGCCATTGCCGGCTTCGGCTCGGCCAAAGGCTCAAACGAGGAAGCCTATCTCTTCCAGAAGTTTATCCGCCAGGGCTTCGGGACCAATAACGTCGATCACTGCACGCGTCTCTGCCACGCATCATCAGTGGCAGCGCTCATGGAAAGCGTGAGCTCCGGCGCTGTTACGGCTCCGTTCACGGCAGCTGGTGACAGCGACTGCATGATCGTCATCGGCGCCCGTCCCGCCCAAAACCACCCCGTCGCCGCCACCTATTTGAAGAACGCAGCCGCACGCGGTGCAAAGCTCATCATTATGGACCCTCGCGGTCATAATGGTACGCTCGCACGTCACGCCTCGCACATGCTGCAGTTCAAGGGCGGCTCCGACGTCGCGCTCCTGAACGCTATGCTGAACGTGATCGTCACCGAAGGCTTGGTCGACGTTCAGTACGTTCAGGCACACACGGAAGGTTACCAGGCTCTCGAAAAGAAAATTCAGGAATTCACACCTGAAAAGATGGAGTCCGTTTGCGGAATCCCCGCCGAGACAATTCGCGAAGTTGCCCGCCTTTACGCAACGTCGCAGCGCTCCATCATCTTCTGGGGCATGGGGGTTTCACAACACACCCACGGAACAGACAATGCCCGTTGCCTGATCTCGCTGGCACTTGTGACCGGTCAGATCGGCCGCCCAGGTACCGGCCTTCATCCTCTCCGTGGCCAGAACAACGTCCAAGGTGCTTCCGACGCGGGTCTCATTCCGATGGTCTTCCCGGACTACGTCTCTGTGACTGATCCGGCGACACGCTCGAAATATGAAAAGCTTTGGGGAGCAGAACTCAATCCCAAGCCCGGTCTCACTGTCGTTGAAATCATGCACGCCATCCACGATGGCAAAATCAACGGCATGTATATCATGGGCGAGAACCCCGCCATGTCGGACCCTGACGTCCAGCATGCACGCGAAGCATTGACTGAGCTCGACCATCTCGTAGTTCAGGATATCTTCCTCACTGAAACAGCGTGGCATGCCGATGTCGTACTCCCGGCTTCCGCTCACGCCGAAAAGCTCGGTACGTTCACAAACACCAACCGCCAGGTTCAGCTTGGCCGCCCCGTCGTGCCGCTCCCGGGCGAAGCACGTCAGGACTGGGAACTCCTTCAAGAACTAGCTCAGCGCGTTGGACTGAATTGGGATTACGCCGGCGTCAACGAAGTGTTCGACGAAATGGCATCTGTCATGCCGTCGTTGGACAACATCACGTGGGAACGCGTCGAGCGTGAGGGCTCAGTCACGTATCCTTGTGATTCGCCCGACAAGCCGGGCAACGAGATCATCTTCGCATCATCGTTCCCGACCAAGTCCGGTCGCGCGAAGATTACGCCTGCCGACCTTCTCCCACCCGATGAGGTGCCGGATGACGAATATCCGCTGATCCTTACCACAGGCCGCTTGCTGGAGCATTGGCACACCGGCTCGATGACGCGGCGCGCAGCCACGCTCGATAGCCTGGAGCCGGAAGCTATCGCAAGCCTCAATCCGCGCGAACTCGCACGGCAAGGCCTGCAGCCGGGTGATGAAGTCGAAGTTTCGACACGGCGCGGCACAATCACTCTCAAAGCCCGCATGGATCGCGACGTTCCCGAAGGGATGGTCTTCATTCCATTCTGCTTTGCAGAGGCTGCCGCAAACATGCTGACGAACCCGAAACTTGACCCAATGGGCAAGATTCCGGAGTTCAAATACTGCGCAGCCAAGGTTGAGAAAGTTCGCGCACGCGTTGAGGCTGCGGAATAATCAGCTAAGATTGCGAACAGGCACCGACCTGTTCGCCAATTCAATGCGGCAGCCCGGCTGGGCTGCCGCATTTTTTATTTGAGCGCTTTTTTGTATTCCTCATCTGGCTACGTCGCGCCCCAACCGATAAGGACACAGCAATGACGGTCGCGTTTCAGGCCAGCTCATCCCCCGCATCTTTCATCCCGGTTGAGGAAGTCGCTCGCGACGCGCTCAGCGCACTACCCGAAGCCACAACACGAGAAGCTCAGGCGAGCCACATCGCCAATGCTATCCTGGCCGTCTTCGACAACTATTACGTCCGCTCGCGTCACATCCCCTATCTTGCCAAGGAAGCGTTCGAGACGCGTAATTGGCCGGAAACGACCAACCTGAGCCGTGAGCGTCTCGACATTTACGGGCGCAATCTCGACGCGTTGATTCCACTGCTAAAGCAATCGTGGCCCCAGTTCGCTGACGAACGCGGTTTTTGGGTTGAGGTTGAAGCGCAATATCTCACTCAAATTCGCGAGCGCTATGAAGCCGATCTTGCCTTTGCCTTCCTACGTTCAACGCGCCGCCTCATGCGGCAAGGTGAATGGGCGCCAGTCTCATATTTTGCCGGCAGGCAGAAAGAGATCGTTCCTCATGACAACGGCCCCACTGCCATACGTACGTTCACCTGTATTTGGCCCGTTAAAAACGAAACGGTAATTGATCTGCTGCAGGTGCCGGGCTTCAACGCGCCTTTCCGTGACATTGTCGATGACGCTCGGCTAATCGCAATGCGCATAAACGAGACACTGGAAGCCGCCACGAACAGCGACATTTCAGGCGCATCAATCACGATCGAAATGATCGATGGCGGCTTTTTCCGAAATCGTGGTGCTTATCTCGTTGGTCGCATAAAGCAACCATCTGGGCCCGACATTCCATTAGCCCTCGCATTGCTCAATGAGAAGGACGGCATATATGTCGATGCCGTCCTGTTCGAGGCTGATCGACTGCATTACGTCTTCTCTTCTGCGCTCGCCAACTTTCACGTTACTGCGGAAGCGTACCATCAGCTTGCGCACTTCCTCCATTCCGTCATGCCGAAGCGGCCCTTGGGCCTCCATTATTCGACGATCGGCTTCAATCACGTCGGCAAGGTCGCCGTCATGCGCGAGCTTCAAGCCGAACACAACACCGCCACCGAACAGCTCGATTTTGCGTTAGGCTTTCGCGGCACCGTGGCCATCGGTTTTTCAACGCCATCCTCGCGGTACGTCTTGAAGGTAATTCGGGATCAGCCCGCCGAGGGCTATAAGTGGGATACCTTTCCCGGCGTCGATGCCATACTTCAGAAATACCGGGCGGTACACGAGACCGATCGTGCGGGCTCCATGCTGGACAACATAATCTACGATAATGTCCGCTTGGACCGCGAATGGTTCACGCCGCAGCTGTTGCAGGAATTCGCCAACGCTGCGCCGGACAGCGTCAAGATTCTCCACCGCTATGTGCTATTCCGTCATTTGATCGTTCAAATGAAACTTACGCCCGTTCCCGAGTTTCTGAAAAAGGCATCTCCCACGGAAGCCAAAGCCGCCATACGCGAACTCGGCACTTGTATCGCGAATAATGCTGCGGCCAACATCTTCAACAAGGATCTCGACGCCCGCAATTATGGCGTCAGCCGAATTGGCCGCGTTTATCTATTCGACTACGATGCGGTGGAACCCCTCACAGGCATCAAAGTCCGCACAAACCTCGATCGTATCGAAGGCGAAGAGGACATCCCCGATTGGTTTTTCGAAAAAGGTACCATCTTCCTACCTGAGGAGATGCTGGTTGGACTTCGCGTCGACGACCCTGATCTGCGTCGCGCTTTTCGCGAAATCAATGGGGAACTAATGACAACAGCCTATTGGGAGGGGATGCAGCGCGCGCTCAACGCCGGTCTCGTACCAAAAGTGCGCGCTTATCCGACGCACATGCGCTTGCGCGCTTCTCGACACTAATCGCTCACCCAGAAGGCTGTGTCAGAGAGCAATCACGGGGGCATCGTCTCTCGTCAGGCGTAAATTTTCCCCGCCCCCAAATCATCGCTCGACGGCGTATAAGCTGTAGCGGAGCCAGCAAAAATCATATCAACCGGCACTGGGCGCCCCAGCAGGTAGCCCTGCACCTTACTGCAGCCGATGCTCCTCAGGAGCGTGAACTGCTCTTCCGTCTCGACCCCTTCCGCCGTAACGTCCATACCGATAGCGTGCGCTAGTTCGACAATCGCTTTGACGATTGCAAGGCCACGGCCATTGTCAGTGACGCCGCTGGTAAAGCTCTTATCGATCTTCACCGTATCAAACGGATATTCCTTCAGATAACTCAGGGATGAGTAACCCATACCGAAGTCGTCGACAGCGATCCGCACACCGGCATGCCGTAACGCCAAAAGATTATGCTGCGTAATCGCATCATCCCTGAGCACAACAGCTTCCGTAATCTCAATCTGAGCGCGATCAGGCTCCAGTCCGCCTTCCTGCAAAAGCTTCAGAATGCGCTCGACAAAATCGTTATGGCGCAACTGCACCGGCGAGATGTTAATCGAAAGAAATGCATTCTCCGGGGCGCGCCGCATAGCCTGACAGGCTTGCCGGAATAATTGTCGTCCGATTGGACCAATAAGCCCCGTCTCCTCCGCAGCATCAATGAACTCGCCAGGCATCACCAGTCCTTTCGACGGATGATGCCACCGCGCCAATGCCTCGTACCCCACGGCGCGGCCATCATGTGTGTTAACAATCGGCTGGAAATAGGGCTCAAACTGATTCTCGATGGCCGCCGTCCGTAGTTCTGTTTCCAAAAGGCGCCGCTGCTTGACTTGCAGCATCATCTGCTGCGCGAAGATCCGATAAGCGTTACGTCCTTCCGCCTTCGCGCGATAAAGCGCAACGTCCGCGTCCTGCATAAGTACTTCCGGCGCGAGATCCGTGGAATGTGCAAGCGCAATACCGATACTGACCCCAATAACCAGTTCATGGCTGGCGACAAGATAGGGCTGAGACACTTCTTGTATAAGCCGGGCCGCAAGTTTGCTCGCGTCCTTAACGGCCTGGAGATCTTTGGCGATAACAGCAAATTCATCGCCACCGAGACGCGCAACAACATCTCCCTCGCGGCAGGTTCGCTTGATACGCTCCGCAACCTCGATCAAGAGCTTATCGCCGACCGGATGCCCGAGACTATCGTTGACTGATTTGAAATGGTCGAGGTCCAGCAACAGCAGCGCGAAGTTCCGATCCTCAGACGCAACCATCGATTCCAATTCGCGGAGCAAGCGCGGACGATTGGCCAGAGATGTCAACGAATCTGAAAGTGCCAACAGTTCGATCTGCCGGTCCTTCTTACGCTTCTCAGTGATGTCATCATGCGTAAATACCCAGCCACCGGTATTCATACGCTGACGCGTCACCAAAATGGATCGGCCATCCACAAGGTCATACACGCAACGGTTTGAAGGCTCCTCATCGAGACGCCCCCAATAGGTTGGCTCGGAAACACCGCCTTCGTCCCCATTCCGCACCGCCCAGAATCCGTTATCGACGCAAAGTATCACAACTTCTTTGAAACTTGCCTCCCGATCGCGAAGCTCAAACGGGAGATCGTACATTTTCAAGAAGTTGTCATTACAGACGACAAGATTTCCGCTACCATCGAACATACAAAGACCAATGCTCAGGTGTTCTGACATAGCCTGGAATCGATCATTGTTCACGGCGAGCGTAGAGTT
>NZ_JAILWT010000010.1:0-78962 GCF_025698805.1 Filomicrobium sp. | reverse complement strand
CTGATCCGATATCTCATCACCGGTGTGATCGGCGCCTTCGTTGGCGGGTATCTCTTCGACGCGCTGGGTATCCGCCTCGGCATACGCAGTGCACTACTGAGCCAGATCATCACAGCGACGGTCGGCGCTATCGTCGTCGTACTTCTGGCCCGCCTGATCGCCTAACCTGCTTCAAACAAAAACGATTTAACTGGGGCGATACCATGGAAGACGCGCTCGTCTATCTCGACAACCCATGGGTTGTCATGGTGATCAACGGCCTGATTGCAGGCTGGTTGGCTGGTCTCCTGCTCGGCGGCGGGGGCCTGATCCGTAATTTGATCGTCGGCATCCTGGGCGCGCTTCTTGGCGGACTGTTGGTCCAGTTGGGCGTTATTGCTCTCCCACCCTCGGTCACCGATGTAACCAGTCAAGTTCCGTTCGGAACGCAGATTCTGGTCTCGACCATTGGTGCGATCATCGTCGTTCTTCTAGCAAGGCTGATTGCGCGCTAAACGGGGACGAGACTACGGCGGACGGAGGGGTTGATCGGAGGGCCTATTTAGCCACCTAATAGTGCGTCACAGCACACAACATAGGTTTGCCCCCGATCATCATGGTTACTGTTATCGACAAGGTTTCGCCGCCGGAACGCCCGCGCCACCCGGAAAAGGCCCACCGGCCTGACACGGAACGCTTACCCAAACCGTCATGGATCCGGATCAAGGCACCCAGTTCGGACGCGTTCGTCAAGACGCGCGCCATAGTGCGCGAACACAACCTGCATACCGTCTGCGAGGAAGCTGGCTGCCCCAATATTGGTGAGTGCTGGACGAGCCGTCACGCTACCATGATGATCATGGGCGACACCTGCACGCGCGCCTGCGCATTCTGCAACGTGAAAACCGGCCTTCCTTTACCGCTCGACAAGAACGAACCCGCACGCGTCGCCGATGCCGTTGCGCGCTTGGTGCTACGCCACGTCGTCATCACGTCCGTGGACCGAGACGATCTACCTGACGGCGGCGCCCTTCATTTCGCTCACGTCATCGAAGCTATTCGCGCGGCAACACCCAGCACAACAATCGAGATCCTTACCCCGGATTTCCTGCGCAAGGATGGCGCACTTGAAACGGTCGTGGCAGCCAAACCCGATGTGTTCAATCACAACCTGGAAACAGTCCCGAGCCTCTATTTACGTATCCGTCCAGGCGCGCGGTACTTCCACTCTTTGCGCCTCCTTCAACGCGTCAAAGAACTCGACCCCTCTATGTTCACGAAGTCAGGGATCATGGTGGGACTGGGTGAAACACGCGAAGAAGTCCAACAGCTCATGGACGATCTACGCTCTGCGAATGTCGACTTTCTCACCATTGGCCAATATCTGCAGCCCACGCTGAAGCACGCAGAGGTGAAACGTTACGTGCACCCCGAAGAATTCCACAGTTATGAACGTATCGCTCTGACGAAAGGCTTCCTGATCGTTTCAGCAAGCCCCTTTACGCGTTCCAGCCACCACGCAGGTGAGGACTTCGCGCGTCTACGCGCTGCCCGCGAGGCTCAGCTGCAATCGCTCAACCAGCGACAAACAGCCGGTTGCCCAACGCCTGCACCCTGATAAGAACGGCGGGATCGTTACCGGAATAGGCTCGAAACTGAGCCAATCAAATTTACAAGCTCACGAAGGCCCATGCCCAGCTTCTCGACTCGACATCGCATGTCCTGGACAGCCAAGCAGATGTTCGATCTGGTCGCTGACGTCGAAACCTATCCGCAGTTCGTTCCGTTATGTGAGAATCTCACCATCACGCGGCGGGACGAACACCCCGACCATACGATGCTCGTTGCTCGCATGGACGTCGGCTACAAGGCGATCCGGGAGAACATGACGACCCGGGTTTTGCTGGAGCCCAACGAGAACCGCATCCTTGTCAAATACCTCCATGGCCCCTTCAAGCACCTCGAAAACCGCTGGAGTTTTCACGACGCGCCTGACGGCTGCGACGTAGATTTTTATATAACCTACGAATTCAAATCGATGATGCTGCAGATGCTGATGGGCGCGTTATTCGATCAAGCATTTCGCAAATTCACTAAAGCTTTTGAAGAGCGGGCCCGCAAAGTGTACGGCCCATACGGCCTTGCCGCTTCAGCGAGCGGATGAACGCTCAATCCGCATCGGAACGACGGCGGCTACTGCAATTCGCGTTTTCTCGCCATCCCAATGGCCTGCGCCAACCCAATCGTGTCATTGAGCTTGGCGCCATCTAAAATCGCGCCGGTAAAGTCAGCGCCCGCGACATCGGCTCCACTGAGATCGGCCCCGGAAAGATCCGCATCGCACAATCGTGCATCACGCAAGTTGGCTCCCCTCAGCTTCGCAAAGGCCAACATCGCGTGGCCGAGATTAGCACCGGTCAGGTTGGCGCCCGAAAGGTCGGCCGACCGCAAATCGCTACGCCAGATATTCTCGATAAAGCCTGTCCGGCCGAATGGTGCCAGAGTTGCTCCTGACATATTCGCCCCACGGAAGCTCGCGCCGTCAAAACGCCCGAACAGCTTCGCGTTCGTGAGATTCGCATCCGTGAAATCTGCAGCCTCCCCAGCACGAGGAACAAGCTCATTTGAGGTTGATGGCCGCAATAGACTGGCCTCGGAAAGGTTTGCGCGCACAAATCGGCTGGAGATGATCACAGTACGATCGAGACGAGCCCTGACCAGATCAACGCCACTGAGATCGGCGCCTGACAGATCCGCTCCAAACAGATCCGCTCCCGATAGTTTCGCGGCCTTAAAATTTAGCCCTGCGAGATCAAGCTGCGAAAGATCATGCCCGGCAAAGTCAACCGGAGTTCCTGCGTCGGCCGCAAAAAGCCTCTCGGTCATATCTCGCACGCTGAAGTCGGCAGCAAAGACGACGCCAGTTCCAGCGAGAAAAAGCCCCGCTGCGTAGCATCCAGCGATAGCTGAACCTCTAAAACCGCGAAACCAAGCAAGAGCCATTTTCTTAAATCTCCGACCTTTACCCTCAGGCGTCAGGATCAGCGATCATACCGCGAACGAGATCAAAAGCTGCTGCGACGGTTAGTTCACGCACTTGATTACGGCCGACATCACCGAAGCGCTTCTCTTCCACGATACACTCACGGTTCCTTCGTGCTGCCGCAAGATAAACAAGCCCTACTGGCTTCGTGGCGCTACCACCTCCCGGTCCCGCAATCCCCGTCACAGCAACGCAGATATCCGCATGAGCATGGTCCAGACCACCAAGGGCCATCGCACGCGCCACATCCCTACTGACCGCCCCCTGCGTTGCGATGAGTGCAGGACTAACACCGAGCAACTCGCTCTTCGCCTCGTTGGAATAGGTAACGAACCCGCGCTCAAAAACTTCCGACGAGCCGGCAACGCTCGTAAATGCAGCCGCGATGAGCCCGCCCGTACAGCTTTCCGCCGAGGCAACTTTGAGATCTGCTGCGCGCAATTCGCCCACCAGGCGAACCGCATCCTTTATCATCACGGCATTCAGCATGGACAGAACCGATCTCCATTATCGCCCTACCCGACGCGATACGAAAAAAACGGCGCGCCAGATAAGCACGCCGTCTTATGCAATCACAACTGCCAAACCTCGCCAACCCGGACGAGCATTCACCAAGTCTTAGGCCGCCACGAGCCGTTCGGCCTGAACCAGAAGCCCATCCAGGATATCGCGGCTCTCAGCGCCCATGGCCTTGGTTGCCCGTCGCTGAGCATCTGACCAAATGGGATAGGCGTCGCTCAAAACAGCCTGACCTTTTGGCGTCAGATGCAATCCGCGGCCACGACGTCCAGCCGGAGGATCCATAACGATATGGCCCAGCGCCAGTAGCCGCTTCAGGTTGCGCGACAGTGTTGATTTCTCGATGTCGAGTTCGTGGCCGATCTCCACGGCCGTGATACCATCGCGTGCAGCCAACTGCGCCAGCAACGTGTATTGGCTCGCCGTAATGCCCAAAGGCCGCATCGCATCGTCATAGACGCGCGTCACGATGCGCGAAAGCTGACGCACGCGCGTTGCGAGACACGACGTAGCTGTGCTATCTGCGATTTCCTTAATCGATGGCTCCTGCATGACAGGACGATCGACGGTTTCGGCCATCATATTCATCTGGGCCCCCCAAAAAGCCGGATTGTGTTCATACAACCCCTAATGGCGCGATTCTCTCCACAGGGCAATCAAAACCCCGTCACAATCGAACCTAAATCGTAGGGGGCGGCAACTCTGCGAAGCGCAAATCAATCAAGGGGATGCTGAAGTGAGGCGAACCGGCAACGCCACTCCGCCATCCAGTCCCCTAATACGGCAACAGAACCGTGGCGCTTGCCATTGCCGCGAGACCTTCGCCCCGACCGACAAAGCCAAGCCCCTCCATCGTCGTTGCCTTCACGCCGACATTCCGAATATCGATTTCGAGGATCGCAGCGATCGCCGCACGCATCGCATCTCGATGCGGACCGATCTTAGGTGTTTCTGCCAGCAACGTGACGTCAACGTTACTGATACGGCCCCCGCGTTCACGCGCCCGACGCGCCGCATCCTCAAGAAAGATATTTGATCGCGCCCCTTTCCACTGGATGTCACTTGGCGGGAAATGCGCGCCGATATCACCATCACCCAGGGCTCCAAGGAGCGCATCTGTGAGAGCATGAAGTCCAACGTCGGCGTCCGAGTGGCCAACAAGACTGTGGCTATGTTCAATGCGCACCCCACACAGCCAAACATGGTCACCGTCGCCGAAGCGATGAACGTCGAAGCCCGTTCCAACGTGCGGGACAAGGTCACGATCTCTCGATGATAGAAGTCGATCAGCCAGAATGAGATCCTCCGCCGTTGTCAGCTTTCGATTTGCGCTGGAACCCTCAACTACAACGACATCCAGGCCCGCCCACTCAGCAATGGACGCATCGTCGGTAAAGCGGTTTTCACCCGAAGCCGCGGCCTTTCGATGGACGTCTAATATTTCAGCGAAGGTGAAGCCCTGCGGAGTCTGTGCGCACCACAACTCCTCGCGGGGAATAGTGGCACCTATGCGCCCTCTGTCATCGACGTGCTTGAGCGTATCAGCCAAAGCGCTCGCCGCAATCGCTCCCCTCGCTCCTGCTTCGAGCGCGGAAATAACCCTATCAATGATCTTGGCATCGGCGAACGGTCTAGCGGCATCATGGATCAGCACGACGTCGGGGTGTTCCCCGGCCAGGGTTTCAAGCCCGGCAAGAACAGATTGCTGACGTGTGTCGCCACCGACGATGGGAGCGCGCAACTTCATCGAGCAATTCCGAGTAGCGCCGAGATACAACTCCTGATCGTCAGGATGAATCACGACGGCGAGCAGATCGATTCGGGGATGAGCGTCGAACGTATCAATAGAGCGCCGAAGAACAGGAACACCGCCGACCAAGGCATATTGTTTCGGCGATCCGATCGTCCCGCCGGCTCGATGTCCCCGCCCCGCGGCGACGACCAATGCTGCAACCTTCAAAGTCTTAGCCTTTTTGCTGCGCCCAGACGCGCCTTCATACCTACCGACTGGGATTTCAGCAATTGCCCCGGCAAAAGCGTGCATGACGCACTTGCGAAAGAAATCTGCCTGCCCTAATCTGCACAATACCAAGGCATAAAAATTACATGCACAAAAAGTAGGCCAATCTGGATGAGCATGATACCCGCCGGCCCCTTAACTATCGGCCGACATACGTCAGAAAACGCCGTACTCCTCGCGCCAATGTCAGGGGTGACGGATCTGCCGTTCCGCCAACTCGCCCACCGTTTAGGGGCAGGCTGGGTCGTATCCGAGATGGTCGCCAGCTCCGAACTTGTCGCACAGCGCTCTGACGTCCTGCGGCGTGCAACTGGCTCCGAGCTGACACCGTTCGTTGTGCAGTTGGCCGGACGCGAAGCCCGTTGGATGTCCGAGGGCGCGAAAATTGCCTGCGATCTAGGCGCTGAGATTATCGATATCAACATGGGCTGCCCGGCGCGCGAAGTGACAGGCAAGCTGTCAGGCAGCGCCTTGATGCGGAACCCAGAACACGCGCTGGGCCTCATCGAAGCTGTCATCGAAGCTGTCGACGTCCCCGTCACGCTCAAAATGCGTTTGGGCTGGGATCAGGACACGATCAACGCGCCCGAACTCGCCCGCAAGGCCGAGAGCGCCGGAATACAGCTCGTCACAGTCCACGGCCGCACCCGCTGCCAGTTTTTCAAGGGCAAGGCGAACTGGGCCAGGGTTGCCGAAGTCAAAACCGCCGTCAGCATTCCCGTCATCGTCAACGGCGACATTACGACGCCGGACGACGCGAAAACCGCCATGGAGCTCTCGGGCGCCGATGGCGTCATGATCGGGCGTGGAGGATATGGCGCTCCTTGGCAGCCCGGACGTATTGCACGAAGCTTAGCCGCCGGACGCGATATGGGTCCGCCATCACTGCCCGAACAAAAACGCATCGCCTGTGAACACATAACCGCGATGCTGGCCCACTATGGCGAAGCACTCGGCCTGCGCAATGGCCGCAAGCATATCGGCTGGTATCTTGAGACTAGCGGCCGATTAACCAGCGAGCTGAAATCCTGGCGACGGCGCTTGTGCACGGATGACAACCCCATTCGCGTCTTAAAGGGGCTCGCTGAATTCTATGATCACGCCGGCGAGGTCGCCGCATGATCGACAAGTCCGACAACGCCGGCGGCAAATCAAAACGCAAGGCTCCCACGAAGAAGCCTGCAAAGAGCGCTGCAGCCCAGGGCAAGCCAAAAGCCGGAACCGCACCAAAAGCGAAAACCGTGAAGCCCGAAGCCGAAGCGTCAAAGCCGACGTCCACGCCCAGCACAGCGACGCTGAAACCCGTCGAAACACAGATCCTTTCAACGCCCTCGGCAGAACCACCACCCTCGCGGCCTGCCTTCACGCTGGCGCCGGATTATCGCATCAAGCGGCGCCCGGGTCCGAACAAACTCGCTTCAGCTGCCGAGATAAATGCACGGTATCCGCTGACCCAGGAAGCCTTGCTGGCAGCGCTGCCACATCCAATCTTTGTCATTGCACACGACAACCAGTTCATCTTCGCGAATTCCGCCGCCGAGTCCTTCTTCTCGACGTCGGAAGCAATGCTACGTCGCGTACGTCTGGATGATCTGCTCGGCTTTGGCTGTCCGCTCATCGCGCTTGCTGAGCAAGTGCGCGAGACCGGCTCGACTCTGAACGAATACGAAGTCGAGGTTGTCACCCCACGCTTCTCCGGCCCCAAATTGGTCGATGTCTACGGCGGGCCCATCATCGAGGTGCCGGACGCCGTCGTCCTTATGCTGCAGCAGCGTTCCATGGCGCACATGATTGAACGCCAGCTCACACATCGCGCAGCGGCACGCTCGGTGTCGGGTATGGCTGCCGTACTGGCCCACGAAATCAAGAATCCGTTGTCGGGAATTCGCGGTGCGGCACAGCTCCTGGAACAAAACCTCTCTGACGCCGACCGCGCACTCAGCCAGCTCATCTGCGCCGAAACTGACCGCATCCGGAAACTCGTTGACCGCATGGAAGTGTTTGGCGACGAACGCCCCCTAGTCAAAGAACCAATCAACATCCACGACGTACTCGACCACGTACGTCGCCTGTCCGAAAACGGCTTTGCTAAAGGCATCACCTTCGTCGAAGACTACGATCCTTCGCTTCCGCCCGTACCAGGCAAACGCGATACGCTGATCCAGGCGCTTCTCAACCTCGTCAAAAACGCCGCCGAAGCCATACGCGATCGCGAGCACGGCCGCATCTCGATACAAACCGCTTACCGTCCCGGCGTCCGCCTCTCGGTCCCCGGCACTGAAACGCGCGTCGCCCTGCCACTGATGATTCAGATCGAGGACAACGGACCTGGCGTTCCCGAATATCTCAGGCCGCACCTGTTCGATCCCTTCGTCACGACGAAGCCACAAGGAACCGGACTCGGCCTCGCCCTCGTCGCCAAGATTATCGGTGACCACGGCGGCGTCATCGAATGTGACAGCGAACCCAACCGAACAATCTTCCGCATTCTGCTGCCCACCCACGACCAGCCGCGATTAGGCAAACCTGGCTGACAGCAAGAGAAAGGCAAAGCATGGCTCGAGGTACGATCCTCATCGCAGACGACGACACGGCGATCCGCACCGTCCTTAATCAGGCCCTCGCTCGTGCAGGATATTCACCGCGCGCCACTGGCAATGCTGCCACGCTGTGGCGCTGGGTATCTCAGGGCGAGGGCGACGTTGTCATCACAGACGTCGTGATGCCCGACGAAAACGCTTTCGACTTGATTCCAAGAGTTAAGAAAGTCCGGCCGGATCTGCCGATAATTGTCATGAGCGCCCAGAATACGCTGATGACCGCTCTGACAGCAGCCGAGAAGGGCGCCTTCGAATATTTGCCCAAGCCCTTCGACATCAACGAAGTCGTAGCCATCGTCGGCCGTGCACTGCATGAACCGGCGCGCAAGCCAGCACGCACAGCAGCCGAGGGTGAGGGCGATGAACTTCCGCTGATCGGCCGCTCGCCGGCGATGCAGGAGATCTACCGTGTGTTAGCGCGTCTCACGCAGACCGACCTCACCGTTATGATCACCGGCGAGAGCGGGACAGGTAAGGAACTTGTCGCACGCGTCCTCCATGACTTCGGCCGACGGCGCCAAGGCCCGTTCGTCGCGTTGAACATGGCCGCCATTCCACGCGAACTGATCGAAAGCGAATTATTCGGTCACGAGAAGGGCGCCTTCACCGGCGCACAGGTGCGCACGCAAGGCCGCTTCGAACAGGCTGAAGGGGGAACGCTCTTCCTCGACGAGATCGGCGATATGCCGCTCGAAGCTCAGACCCGTCTTCTCCGCGTGCTCCAGCAAGGCGAGTACACGACAGTCGGCGGCCGCACACCTATCCGCACCAACGTTCGCATTGTCGCCGCCACACACCGCGAGCTGCGCACCCAGATCCAACAGGGTCTCTTCCGCGAAGACCTCTATTATCGGCTCAATGTTGTACCCTTACGGCTGCCGCCGCTGCGCGAGCGCGTCGAAGATATCGGCGACCTTGTCCGCCACTTCCTCCGCCAAGCGGCGCGGGAGGGACTTGGCCAACGCGCCATCGAAAGCGCAGCCATCGAGCGCCTGCGGCTCCATCCCTGGCCCGGCAACGTTCGCGAACTCGAAAACTTCGTCCGACGCCTTGTCGCTCTTTACACGCAGGACACGTTGTCCGCTGAAGTTATTGATCAGGAGCTTGCAACAGTACTGCCGCAGTCGACGGGGGACGTCGATGACCCGGCGAGCCTGGGCGAACTAACCGAGCGATATCTGCAGGGTTATTTTTCGGGCTTTGGAGGCGACTTGCCACCCGCAGGCCTCTATGACCGCGTGATCCGCGAGGTCGAACGCCCACTGCTCTCCGCCGCCCTCGCCGCAACCCGTGGCAATCAGATCCGTGCAGCCGAACTCTTAGGACTTAACCGGAACACGCTGAGGGCCCGCATAAAAATGCTTGATATCAAGGTCTTCCGTTCTCCTCAGCCTTGATCTTGTCTGAGGAAAACAGCCCGAGGTAACAATATTTTTTGCCGCTCATCGCCCGTTTCCTGCCACACTTGTTGCGTGGATACTGCTTTTAGGCTCGCTTCCGTCGCGAGAATGTCACAGTTTTAGACCTACTTGTGACTGACACGCGCCAGTGTTGCGTACCAGTCGGCAGAATTGATCGCGCCGTATGTGGAATCCAGGACGCCCGGAGCTAATCCGTGCGGGAAACGAGACGTAATGCCCTCAATTGTTGAAACGCTCAGGACCCGTACGCATAGTGCTGCTGCATGGCTCAACAAGCACACCCAGCTTGTTGCGATGCGGCTCCGCACAATCCTGAACCAGGTCGGTGACGATGAACAACCCGGTCTCGACCCTGGTAAGCTGATGGTCAGAGTCGGCTTGGTCACGGTTGTCCTATCGCTGATATCCGCGCTTCTGACCTTTCTTATCCTGACCGGCCTCACACCCATTGTACCGCGCCCTGAGGTTGTCGTTGGCGCGCTATTTCTGAACGTCAGTCTGATCATAGCGATGATCATCATCGTAGCCTCGCAAATCAGCGGGCTCGTGCGGGCATGGCGCGAAAAGGTGGCAGGAGCCCGCCTGCACATCCGGATCGTCGGACTGTTCTCTCTGATCGCCGCGTTGCCTGCGATCCTTCTCGCCATCGCGGCGACTGTGAGTTTTGCCCGCTCGCTAGACAACTGGTTCTCGGACCGCGTTCGCGCAATCATCGACAACTCAGTGGATGTCGCCCGCACGTACGTCGCTGAACACAGCCAGGTCATTCGCACCGACATCGTCAACATGACCCGCGACGTCAACGCGGCAGCTGATGAAGTCTCGAAGGATCCAAAAAGGCTGAAAGAAGTCATCCTGTCCCAGGCCGCCCTGCGAGACCTGCCGTCAGCATTCCTCATCGACAATGCCGGAAAACGCGAACTGACAGCCCTGGAAGACCAGAAACTACCATTCACATTACCCACCCCTGCGGCCATCCACGAAGCTGAGGCAGGGCAAATTCCACTCTCCGTATCGATGCGCGATCATCGCATCTCAGCGATAGCAAAGCTCGATGCGTTCCCCGGAAAATATCTCTACGTCAGCCGCGGCATCAGCCCGACCGTCCTGCGCCATCTCGACCAAACGGAGCGCAATGCCGCCGAATACACGGCGTTGCGTCGCGCCCGCGGCGGCCTCAAATGGGCGCACGGTTTGATGTACTTGACGATCTCCATGACAGCGCTGCTTGCTGCTATCTGGGCGGGCATGTGGTTCGCCGGACGCTTCGTCGCGCCCATCCGACGTTTGATTGCAGCGGCCCAGGAAGTCTCAACGGGGAACCTACAAGTCGCTCTGCCTGAAAAGCGCGGCGAAGGGGATCTGCGGCGTCTGTCTCAAACCTTCAACACCATGACGCGCGAACTCAAACATCAACGCGACGCGCTTGTCACGGCCAACGAACAACTCGAAATCCGCCGCCGCTTTATGGAGGCCGTTCTTTCAGGCGTATCCGCCGGCGTCATCGGCCTGGACAGCCAAGACCGCATTACCCTGGTTTCGCGCTCCGCCTGCGAACTCCTTGGTGTCGAACAAGATGACCTTGTCGGCAAACCATTCACCGTCGCCTTGCCTGAACTCGCACAGGTCCTGGAGAAGTCCAACGAACCTAATCTCAAAGCGCGACCGCAGGAGCAGATCTCAACCGTCGTTGAGGGCGAAGAACGCACATATGCAGTCAGGATCACTCATGAAAAGGCCGGAGACCAGGACGTCGGCTCTGTCGTCACGTTCGACGATGTAACCGAACTCGTTGTCGCCCAGCGCACGAGCGCTTGGGCTGATGTAGCCCGCCGCATTGCCCATGAGATCAAAAACCCACTAACGCCCATACAACTGTCGGCCGAGCGTCTTCGCCGTAAGTACGGAGAACGTATTGAGGGTGACCGTGAGACCTTCAACAAGCTGACGGAAACAATCGAACGTCAAGCCGGTCACATCAAAGGGATGGTCGACGAATTCGCAGCTTTCGCCCGGATGCCTAAACCCGAAATGAACCCTACGGACGTACGGGATGCCGTCCAGGAGGCCGTTCTCTTGTTCCGGGAGGCGCATCCCAACATCGAGTACCCGCTGGAAATCCCACGCGCTCCAATCTCTAGTTTGCTGGACCGAAGGCTGATCTCTCAGGCCGTCACCAACCTCGTGAAGAACGCAACCGAGGCCATTGAAACCGCTGCTCAGTCAGGTGACAAACCTGCCGACTGGCATGGCCGCGTAACGACGCGCGTGCGCCCCGAAAGTGATCGCGTCCACATCGAGGTGATCGACAACGGTACCGGGTTGCCACGCCAGAACCGCACGCGTCTGTTGGAGCCCTACGTCACGACGAAGGGCCACAAAGGCACGGGACTCGGCCTCGCTATGGTGCAGAAAATCACTGAACAGCATGGTGGCACCCTGACACTCGAGGATGCCGCATGCGTAACCGGAGAAGACACCACAGGCGCCGTCGTCCGCATAACGCTACCGCTCCAGGAGAGCCCTCATAAAACCGCCGAAAGCGGCGGATCCCCCAATACAACCGATCAAACAGAATCCCCGGCGACGACAAGCGGCTGAACCGCAAACACGTCCCCTGCGACACTAAGGAGCCACCGATGCCTGCTGATATTCTGATCGTCGACGATGAAGCCGACATTCGCGAATTGATTGCTGGAATCCTCGAAGACGAAGGTCACGCAACCCGCGTTGCACGTGACAGCGACGAGGCCCTGCGCTCCATTGAAGAGCGCCGTCCACAACTGATCATCCTCGACATTTGGCTACAAGGTAGCCGTCTCGATGGCCTCGAAGTTCTTTCCATCATCAAGCGCACTTATCCGGAACTGCCCGTAGTGATCATTTCCGGCCATGGCAATATTGAAACCGCGGTCACTGCCATCAAGCGCGGTGCCTACGACTACATCGAAAAACCGTTTAAGGCAGACCGCCTGATCCTCGTCACCTTACGAGCGCTGGAAGCGTATCAGCTTCGCCGCGAGGTCAAGGAACTCCGCGAACGCTCCACAGTGTCAGCCGAAATGATCGGCAAATCGGTGGCCGTAAATCAGCTGCGCAATCAGCTTGAAAAAGTCGCGCCCACCAACAGTCGCATCATGATCCGTGGCGCGTCCGGGACCGGCAAAGAACTTTCAGCGCGCGTCATTCATATGAAGTCGCACCGTGCGGAAGGCCCGTTCGTCGTCCTCAACGCAGCGGCCATGGCACCCGAACGCGTCGAAGAAGAACTGTTCGGCACGGAGGACCGCGTCGGCGGCCCACGCAAGGTCGGTGCTCTCGAAGAAGCACACGGCGGCACGCTGTATATCGATGAAGTTGCCGATATGCCGCTCGAAACCCAGGGCAAGGTACTGCGCGTTCTCGTGGAACAGAAATTCCTCCGTTTGGGCGGCTCACAGAAAGTTGCCGTAGACGTTCGCATTATCTCGTCGACGAGCCGCGATCTCGACCTCGAAATGCGCGAGGGGCGGTTCCGTGAAGACCTTTATCATCGCTTGAGCGTCGTGCCGCTCCGCGTGCCAAGTCTCGCCGAGCGCCGCGACGACATTCCCGAGCTGATCAACTATTTTATCGCCCAGCTCGCGCAGGCCTCCGGCCTTGCGCCACGGCGCATTGGTGAAGACGCCATTGCGGTTCTCCAGGCCCATGACTGGCCCGGGAACGTTCGCGAACTGAGAAACAACATTGAGCGTCTCATGATCCTCGCCGGCGGGGACCCGAACACCGTGATTACCTCCGATATGCTGCCGGAAGAAATTGGCTCTAACGTGCCCCTACCCGTTAATGGCGGCGCTGAGCACCTAATGTCTTTGCCGCTGCGTGAGGCCCGCGAGATCTTCGAACGTGAATATCTGCTAGCCCAAATTAACCGGTTTGGCGGCAACATTTCACGAACGGCCGAGTTTGTTGGCATGGAAAGGTCCGCTCTACACCGCAAACTGCGCGCGCTGGGCGTATCCTCCGACCAGCGGAGCAGTGAAGCGCGCGCCAGCTGACGTGAAACCCAGGCCGCAAAGAGGAGTTGACCGCAGCGCCTCAATCTGGCTGATCTTCGCCGTGTCGATGAATATTCGCATCGCGGTAACAGCCGGTTGAGCTGCCCCCCTCGGGGCGGCCATGGAGTACCATGAAAGTTATTATCTGCGGAGCAGGTCAGGTAGGCTCCGGCATCGCCGAGCGGCTATCTGTCGAGGGTAACGATGTTTCCATCATCGATGCCAGCCCGAAACTCGTTGAGCGCGCCAACGAAGCGCTCGAGGTAAGTGCCATCGCCGGCAATGCCGCGCACCCCGATGTCCTGGAGCGCGCTGGTGCCAATGACGCGGACATGCTGATCGCCGTCACCCTGCATGACGAAGTCAACATGGTCGCCTGCCAAGTCGCGCACACTCTTTTCGACATCCCGACCAAGATCGCTCGTGTACGCGCGCAGACGTATCTCGAGAAGCAATGGTCTCGCCTGTTCGCCCGAGAATCCATGGGCATCGACCACATCATTTCGCCTGAGATCGAGGTCGGCAATACGATCCTCCGCCGCCTTGAGCTGCCCGGTGCGTTTGAAACGGCAACGTTTGCCGACGGTAAAGTGACAATGGCCGGCATCTTCTGCGGCCCCGACTGCCCTGTCGTAGATACTCCGCTGAAGCAGCTGACGGAACTCTTCCCCGACCTGCCCGCCATCACAGTCGCTCTCGCACGCGACGGCAAACTCTTTACACCGCGTGGGCAAGACCAGATTGAGGAAGGCGATGAGGTCTACCTAATCGCCCCAACCGAACAGATTGCCCGCATCCTCAAGATATTTGGGCACGAGGAACGTCAAGCCCGACGTGTCGTTATCGCAGGAGGTGGCAACATTGGTTTCTACCTTGCCCACTCAATAGAAACGCGCGATCCCAACCTTCGCGTCAAAGTCATCGAAAAACAACGTGAGCGCGCTTTCGAGATCGCCGAACAACTCGACCGTGCTGTCGTCCTTCATGGCTCCTCCTTGAGTGAAGACATGCTGCGAGAAGCCGACATCACATCCGCCGACACGCTCGTCGCCGTGACAAATGACGATCAGATCAATCTGCTTACTTCGGCGTTGGCAAAGCAGCTCGGATGCAAGTCAAGCCTTTGCTTGGTCAACAGTGCCGACTATTCAGGCATGATCCGCAGTCTCGGCATCGACGCGCAGATTGATCCCCGTGCGACTACGGTAAGCCGCATTCTCCAGTACGTGCGTCGGGGACGCATCCGCGGTGTTCATTCCATCCATAACGGGACAGGCGAAATCATCGAAGCCGAAGTCCTCGAAACGGCTCCCATCTTGCATCATCCGCTGCGAGATGCTCCGATATCGGAGGGTGTGCGTATTGGTGCCGTTTTGCGCGATGGTGAGGTCATAAAACCCAACGGCGCACTCGAATTGGAGGTCAAAGATCGGGTCGTACTGTTTGCCGGCGCCGACTATGTTCGCGAAGTCGAACAGATGTTCCGTGTCAGCCCCGACTACTTCTGAGACTGAGAACCCGCTCGAGCGGCTATAAGGTCCGCGCGAATGCGTAAAGTTGAGTGCTGCAATGACCCGTGTCATCTACGTCAACGGCCGCTACCTGCCCTACCACGACGCCAAGGTTCACGTCGAAGATCGAGGTTTCCAGCTTGCCGATGCTGTTTATGAAGTCATCGAAGTCGGCGATAACTCCTTAGTTGATGCAACTCGACATTTGACCCGGTTGTGGCGCTCGCTATCTGAACTCTCCATCTCCCCACCAATGAGTGAACCCGCCCTGCGCCATGTTATGGGGCAAACCATACGCCGCAATCGCGTGCGCAATGGCTTGGTCTATTTGCAGGTGAGCCGCGGAGAAAGCCCTCGCGACTTTCTTTTCCCGGATCCCCCGGTCCCCCCAACGCTCGTCTGTCTGGCGCGTGCAACGATCCCAGCTCAAGTCGATCAACGAGCGGAAACAGGCATTCACATTATCACCATGCCCGAAACGCGCTGGAAGCGTTGCGACATCAAAACAGTTATGTTGCTCCCGGCCTGTCTGGCAAAGCAACAAGCCCATGCACAATCAGCGAGTGAGGCTTGGTTCGTTGATGCAGAAGGTCTCATCACCGAAGGCGCTTCAAGTAACGCATGGATCGTCGACCGTAGCGGCCGATTACTAACGCGCCCGCTGGACAACACCATCCTGCCCGGCATCACGCGTCGAACCGTAATGGATACGGCAGCCTCACTTGGCCTCGTTGTCGAAGAGAGCCCCTTCACCGTCGCCGAAGCGTTGGATGCTGCCGAGGCTTTCATAACATCAGCGACCAATACCGTAATGCCCGTCATTATGATCGATGGACAAAGGATCTCATCGGGGACACCCGGTCCCTTGTGCCGACAACTGCGCCGAAGTTTTGCCCGTGTAGCTGAGCATTCTCCGGTCGGTTATGTTCCCTCAAAGCTCGAAAACCAGGCATTCGCGCCCTAAGTTCACTCAACGAGCAAGAACATGCGAGGTCGCTGCTGAATTTATCAAATACCTGAGGTACAGTAGCTCCGTGCACAAGCACGTCACGACGGGCGCTTTTTTCAGCCCGATCCAAAAGACGAGAAAAGGCGGAAAGAAAAACTATGCCGGCAGAGCGAGTCCAAAGCCTTCAGGACACATTCCTGAATTACGTACGTAAGAACAAAACTCCATTGACAATTTTCCTTATCAACGGCGTAAAGCTACAAGGCATCGTCACTTGGTTCGACAATTTTTGCGTGTTGTTGCGCCGCGATGGTCATTCCCAGCTTGTCTACAAACACGCTATTTCAACCATCATGCCGGGCCAGCCAGTACATTTGATGGATGTAGAATCCACTGAGACAACGACCGGGTAGGTCCCCATAGACGATCGCACATACAAGCCTGCCGACCCAATGGCGACGCCGCCAACGAAGGCGCCGCTGTTGCTGCGTAAAACAGGTTCGGATCGCCCGAGCGCCATCGTTCTTGTCCCCGTTCTGCCAACCCGCAGAACGGGGACGGACGTGTCTGTCCGCACGGACACATCACAAAACTCCGTACACTCACCGGAAGAACGTGCGACGGAAGCACGTGGGCTCGCTGAAGCCATTGATCTGGATGTCAGGAAAACCCTGATCGTCCCTGTCGCGACCCCACGCCCGGCTACGCTCTTCGGCTCGGGCAAGGTCGAAGAGCTTCGCGAACTGATCGCTGAATCGGAAATAACCCTCGCGGTCATCGATCATGCCATCAGTCCGGTTCAGCAGCGCAATCTCGAACGCGCTTGGAATATTAAAGTCCTCGACCGAACCGGCCTCATCCTCGAGATCTTCGGCGCTCGTGCGCGAACCCGAGAAGGCCGCCTTCAGGTCGAACTGGCGCATCTGTCCTACCAGAAGGGCCGGCTCGTTCGCGCATGGACCCACCTTGAACGCCAACGTGGTGGCGGTGGAGGCGGCGCGAGCTTTCTCGGCGGTCCAGGTGAAGCCCAGATCGAACTCGACCGGCGCATGCTGCAGACACGCATCGACGCCATCCGTCGAGAATTGAACCAAGTCGTCAAGACACGTGCCCTTCATCGGAAAGGCCGGCGCAAAGTTCCTTATCCGATTGTTGCGATCGTTGGTTATACGAACGCAGGCAAATCGACCCTTTTCAATCGGATCACCGGCGCATCCGTGTTGGCCAAGGATCAGGTCTTCGCGACGCTCGATCCGACAATGCGCGAAGTTCGGTTGGCAAGCGGACGGCAGATCATTTTGTCGGATACGGTCGGCTTCATTTCCGATCTACCTACAAGTCTCGTCGCCGCATTCCGCGCTACGCTGGAAGAAGTCATCGAAGCGGATCTCATCCTGCACGTGCGCGACATCAGCCACGCGGAAAGCGAACTCCAGCGTCAAGACGTAGAACGCGTTCTTGCCGATCTCGACATTGATCTCACGCCAACCGACCGGCCTATTCTTGAGGTCTGGAACAAGATCGATCTCCTACCATCTGATGTGCGCGGCGTAACGGAAGCAACGGCCCAGCGCCAGGAAAACCGACCTGCCCTTGTTTCCGCGCAAACTGGTGAAGGCATTGAGGATTTACTCGCCGCCATCGATACGCGCCTCGGGGCCGACGATACCTATCTGACACTCGTCGTGCCTGCCCGCGAAGGAAAACTGCTGAGCTGGCTGCATGACAACAGCGAGATCCTTGAACGCACCGTCGACGACAACGGTGAAACGACTCTACGTTTGAGGATTGCCGCAGAAAAGCGCGGCCGGCTCTTGGCGCAATTACAGCATTTGAGATTGCGCGTTCAGTAGGCGAACTGTCGTAAACCTGGAGCCAACAGAGGCATTCCATGGCCGATTCACGACAAGCCCATTGCTGTATTGTTGGTGGTGGTCCCGCCGGGATGGTCCTCGGGGTCGTGCTTGCGCGCGCTGGGCTCGACGTCATTGTGCTGGAAAAGCATAGCGACTTTCTCCGCGACTTCCGCGGAGACACAATTCATCCCTCGACACTGCAAGTGATCAAAGAACTTGGCTGGCTCGAAGAATTCCTGGCACTCCCTCATCAAAAGGTATCCGAGATCGGAGCGGACTACGCCGACCAATTTTTGCCCGTCGCTGATTTTTCAAAGCTCCCCGTTGCCTGCCCTTATATCGCTCTCATGCCGCAATGGGATTTTCTGAATTTCCTCGCTGAGAAGGGGCATCGCTATCCTGGCTTCGAACTTCATATGCAAACGGAAGCGATAAGTCTCATTCGCGAGGGAGATAATATCGTAGGCGTGCGAGCACGCACTCCTAACGGGGACCAAACGTTCCATGCCGATCTGGTGATCGCCGCGGATGGACGCGGCTCCCTTCTTCGCGAAAGCGCAGGATTGAACGTTCGAGACCTTGGCGCTCCCATAGACGTTCTATGGTTTCGCGTTCCCCGTCACACGAGTGATCCTTCCCAGACTATGGCGAAGTTTGATCCCCCCCACATGGCCGTACTGCTCGACCGCGGAGACTATTGGCAATGCGCATATATCATCGCGAAGGGCAGCTTCGACGAACTCAAAAGCAAAGGACTGCACGAGTTCCACGCGAGCTTACGCGAGCTCTTACCCTTTGCAGCTGACCGAATCGACGGACTTGCCGACTGGAACGATGTGAAGCTTCTCAATGTGCGCCTCGATCGCCTCGAAACCTGGTGGACGAAAGGGCTGCTCTGCATAGGAGACGCGGCTCACGCGATGTCGCCCATTGGTGACGTGGGGATCAACCTCGCGGTCCAGGACGCAGTGGCTACGGCAAACATTCTGTTCGATCGGCTTAGCCGGCGGAACGTCCACAGCGAGAATTTGGCTGCGGTCCAAAAGCGTCGCATGTGGCCGACGAGGGTAACTCAAACCCTACAAGCCGCTGCTCATAACAGGCTCCTGACGCCGTTGCTTGCAGGTGAACTATCCGAATATCCGCCGCTCCCTCTGCGGCTCATTTCCTCAACACCGCTTCTGCGGCGTCTAGCAGGCCGTCTCATCGGATTGGGTGTCCGTCCTGAACACATAAGCGCTGAAGTGCTCAAGCCCAGAGGAGCGCTGGCCTAACCTCAGCCTCATCTCTCATCCAGTAGTCGGTTTGCGCTCCTGGTCCTTAGCCTCATCCCAAAGTGCATCCATCTCGATGAGATCACTACTGGATGGGCTCTTCCCGCGCTCCGCTAGTCTCTGTTCGATATACCTAAACCGTCGGCTGAATTTCTCGTTCGCTGCGCGAAGCGCATCCTCCGGATCGACATTCAAATGCCGCGCGACATTCGCCATGACAAAAAGCAAGTCCCCGAATTCTTCGCGAACACGTTCGGGCAATTGCTCTTGTGAAGCTTCTCCCTCCCCTCGAGGATCGTGTGGCAACGCCACTTCCTCGAGCTCAGCGAGTTCCTCACGCATCTTATCGAACACCGGCTTAAGGCTCGGCCAGTCAAAGCCCACCTTCGCAGCTTTGCTCTGCAACTTCACCGCACGCAGAAGAGCCGGTAGCGGCAAGGGAACATCGGCCAAAAGACCACCCGTCTCGCCATTAGCGTCATCTCCCTTTGCTGCGGCCTTCTCCGCCTTCTCTGCAGCCTTGATCCGATCCCATGCACCCTTCTGCAGGCCCACGGCTCGCTCGGCAGGAGTTCCGAACACATGGGGATGTCGCCGCAGCATCTTGCGAGTGATGCCGTCCGTCACATCATGAAAATCAAATGCACCAGCTTCCTCAGCCATACGCGCGTGATAGACAACCTGAAGCAAGAGGTCGCCGAGTTCTTCCCTGAGGTCTACGAGGTCTCCTCGTTCGATCGCATCCGCAACCTCGTACGCTTCTTCAAGCGTGTAGGGAGCAATCGAAGCAAAGTCCTGCTCGAGATCCCAAGCACATCCCGTTACGGGTGTCCGCAACGCCGCCATCACCACGAGCAGATCTCCGATCGTCTTCTTTCCGGCATCGTCGTTATTCACAACAGCTCCCACGAAGTTAGTCTAAGAACACCTTGTGGATGTGCGACTGGGTGTCAGCAGCATGTTCGGGCACAAGTCGGAAAACCTGCGCTATGAGGCCGGTATGATCGTCCTGAGGTTCATCGTCAACGTCGCTATACTGGCCTTCGAAATCGCCTTGGTCGCTGCGGCCGCTTGGCTGGGCTTGCATCATCCGCTTACTTTTGCCGCCCTTACGGCCGGTCTGACACTCGCCTTTGGCTTAGTGCTGGAACATGCACGCCTGAGACACGAGTTACCGTTCTATTTTGGCAAAGGATTTTCTGGCCACGCTCTGTTCGCGCGACTGATGGCTTTTATCGATGCCATTGTGAAAGCATTGTTGGCAGGACTAATGGCGCTGATTACGTTTTCCGGAACGGATCCGGAACGTCTCTTCTGGGTCGCGATCTTTTTTGGCGTTTCCATCTTTGCTGGATCGAGTCTATTGCGACGCCTGTCGATCTCGCTCAACGCACAACCTTCGCGCTGGGGCTATTTCCGTTTGGCAGCCCCTCTCGGGCTCCTCTTCTCATTTGCCCTCTCCTTCCTTCCCACTAAGAGCTTTGCCGATATCGGCATGACGATCGTATTCGACCTTCCCGCCAAACCGAGCATCTCTCAAGCCAGCGAGGTTCTCTTCGTCCTCAAGCAGAAGTTCGATGCCATGATCGTGCTGGCACTCTCAGGCTTCATGAGCCCCGAAGCTGCGCAACTTGCTGGAACGCTCGTCAGCGTGAATGTCCTGAGCGGCTTCGTCATCGCGATCTACGCTGTCCTCATCGCCGAGGCCGTTCGTTGGCTTGAAGAGGCCTCGCCCTGAAGAAACAACCTCACGCTCTCATCGAGAGCTGAATTGGTCATCACAGTGGCACAATCATTCGAGTTCCTGTGAAAACACAACACGCCCTGCAACTATCTTGCTGAGCATCTCGCAAGACTGCCCATGTCGAAAGAGATGTCGGTGCGCGTTTGCTCCGAAGCGCAATGGCGCCATCGCTAGGTAGATGTCGTTGAACATCTCAACATCAAGCGATGTAGGCCTTTGAAAGGTCGACAGGAACAGATCACGAGTCTTTGTTGGCATCGAGTTTATCTGGACCGCATAGGCCACATACTCATGCGCTGCGATCGGAAGATTCCGATGCCCGATGTGCTCGCGGAAAACCGCATGCGCAACTTCGTGAACAACAAGGCTGTCGTATACATCGCGGAGAGGAAGCCGGCGATATGCAGAGCCAGGTAGAAGGATTGTCCGCATCGCCTCAAACGTCGAAATCTGGATGCGCCATCGTTTGGCATCGAACAGGGCGATAACCGGCAACCCAAACGGCTGAATGACCTCACTTAAGATCTCGACACGAAGCTTGCGCTTCTGCGGCAGTCCGCAATATTCGAAAAATGCGTTCGCACGCTTGGCAGACGCACATACCGCTCTACCCTCAACGTCAGAACTGCCAGAGACCTCAATCGGAATCCCTGGACAGTCGAGGGCGAGCGCACGCACGCCGAGCGCATGAGCCACGCTCGCAAGCAGAAGAACCGTAAAGCCCAGGACATAACGCCGATTTCGTGCCACGTGCGAGCCTCCCGTATCAGCTCGTCTTCGTGACACTTAGCCGCCAGCGGGCCACTTCCCTATGATCTCGCTCAAGATAAAGCGCAGAAAGGTTAATCAACGTTCCGGACAATCTCCGGCCATCGAGGAGAGAAATCCCCTTACGCACGAAAAACCGCTATTGTCGGGCAACCTCGAAGCTCATTCGCATAATATATATTATGGAAAATAGTAAAATATGAACGCAGCTTAACAGTGCGTTAAAAAGTTGCTGGCGGACGGTGAAACCCCTCCCGCCAGCGAACGATCAGATTGAGGCCTTAGCCCTCATGCTCATTGGCGACAAACCGATCGAGCAGACGCACACCCCAACCGGATGCCCAGCTCTGGTTGATCGCATTGCGCGAAGAATCCATCGCCGTGCCCGCGAGGTCGATGTGCGCCCAAGGCGTGTCCTTGTCTTTGACAAAGCGCTGAATGAACTGTGCTGCGGTGCATGCGCCCGCCCAGCGACCGCCCAGGTTCTTCACATCCGCGTTTTTAGAGTCGATGAGCTTGTCGTAAGCCTTATCCAAGGGCATCCGCCAGATCTTCTCACCCGTCTCCTTGGACGCTTTGAGCAGGTTGTCCGCCAACGCATCATTGTTGGAATAGAGCCCCGCATATTCCTTACCCAGCGCGATCATGATGGCGCCAGTCAGCGTTGCAAGATCAATCAAGAGCTTTGGCTTGAAGCGCTCCTGCGCATACCAGAGGACATCAGCCAGCACGAGCCGGCCTTCGGCGTCCGTGTTCAACACCTCGATGGTCTGACCGGACATCGAGCGCACGATGTCGCCCGGACGCTGAGCGGTGCCCGACGGCATATTCTCCACGCAGCCGATAATACCGACGGCGTTCACCTTGGCTTTGCGCGCACCCAAGGCGTACATCAGGCCAACGACGCAAGCCGCACCGCCCATGTCGCCCTTCATGTCTTCCATGCCCTGAGCGGGTTTGATGGAGATACCGCCCGTATCGAAGACAACGCCCTTTCCGATGAACGCCACGGGTGGAGCATCCTTCTTGCCGCCCTGCCAACGCATCACGACAACCCGAGCCGGCCGCTCGCTGCCCTGAGCGACGCCGAGCAACGCGCCCATTTTCAGCTTTTTGAGATCGTCAACGTCGAGCACTTCGACTTTAACGCCCACATCCTCAAGAGCCTGCGCGCGATCGGCAAACTCAACCGGGCCAAGCTCATTGGCTGGTTCATTGACGAGATCCCGCGCGAGATGCACACCCTCCGCAATTCCCTTTAGGCGAGCAAATGCCTTCTCCGCCTTCTTGGGCTCAGCACAATGAATGACGAGTTTTTCCAACCCGTTGGCCTGAGCGTCCTCGCCCTCGTCTTCCTTCGTTGCTTTGGACTGATATTTGCGGAAGTTGTAGTGGCGCAACTGAGCACCGAATGCGAGGTTCGCAGCCAAATCGACGGCGCTGGGCTCATCGGCGTCGAGTTGTGCAACGATGCTTGCTGACTTGGCTTTACGCGACAGGATCTGCCCAGCTGCAGTTCCCCCCAGTAGCACCCAGTCATCTTCACGGGCATCGGCCGGATCACCAACACCGAGCAAAATGACCCGCGTCTCTTTAAGTCCGTGAGGCGCAAGCACTTCCACCGTCGTTTTGGCTTTTCCTGAGAAAGCTGCCGCCTTAGCCGCTTTTTCCAGACCGCCAGATGCGTCTTCGTTTGCCTCACGTCCGACCTCTGAGAAAACAAGATCACGGGCGACCAGGAAGCAGGTGACGTTCTCGCGGTCGGCTTTCAAGGGCGCAAACGTAATCTCGAACGCGGGTGCCTTTTTGGCGGGCATTAGCTGGCTCCATTCAGGGTTTGACGAATTTGCAGCTTCAGAAGAAGACGCTGGGGCTTGCGGTCCAGATACATGGTCACTTACGCGAGATCCGTATTGGGCCGGTGAGGCGTGCGCCACGCCAAGCGTCGATTGGGCTCCGAAGGGATTAGAATAGCCGCAGATTAGTCACCCGCACGGCTCGATCAAGCCGCTAGCCGCCCGCCAAGTGATATTAACCTAGATTCTCAGCAATTTCGGCCGCTTTCCGGCTGAAATAAGCCCGGCGAGGACACTTATGAGCACACATTCAACAGCGCACGGACCACCAGCCGAATTTCCGCCACCGTGCTATGAGAGCGAACCAGCTTCCCGTTGATAGCATAGAGTCTCTCATAAGCAGGATCACGGAACTGCTCTACCCTGACGCCACAGCTAAAGCCAAAACATAGATGTCAATCATCTCCAAATACGTATTTCGGCAAGCTGCGGGCGCGTTACTGCTGATTCTGCTGTCGTTGGGCGGCATCGTCTGGATCGCATTGGCGCTCAAGCAGTTGAACGTCGTCACCTCGCAAGGCCAGGACGGCTGGTTATTGCTGAAAATGACGACGCTGGCCTTGCCCAACCTGCTGGCAATCATCGCACCGTTCGCGATGCTGATCGCTGTCATGCACACACTGAACCGGCTGAACGGCGACAGTGAGTTGATCGTGCTGACGGCCTCCGGCGCTACTGTGTGGACAACTGCGAGGCCCCTCATCGCTCTCGCGTTGCTAGTTACGATGGCGGTCGGGTTCGTCAATCACATCGGCATGCCGTGGAGCCTCCGGCTGCTGCGTGAATACATCATCCAGGTCCGCACCGATCTGCTAACACAAGTTATTCAACCTGGACGCTTTTCTACCGCCGAAAAAGGCCTGACGTTCCATATCCGCGAACGCACCCCGAACGGCGATTTGCGTGGCCTGATCATCAACGATACGCGCGACAAGAAGCTATCTCAGGCATATCTCGCCGAAGTCGGTCAGATCGTGAAACAGGAGTCGGGTGCGTTCCTCGTCATGACGGACGGCCACATTCTGCGACGGGCTGAAGATAGCGACGCAGCTCAGATCATCGAATTTCAAAAATACGCCATCAATCTCGCTGCGCTCGACGAGAACGAGCCTTCTCACGTCGATTATAAGCCGCGCGAGCGCTATCTGGACGAGCTTCTCAATCCAGCGCCCGACGATAAAACCTACCACGCCCAACCAGGCCTCTTCCGCGCAGAGTTGCACGAGCGCTTCGCGAACCCGCTATATCCCATCGCCTTCGTACTCATAGCCTTGGCTGCCGTAGGTCAGGCGAAATCAACACGACAGAACCGCACTGAGGGCGTAATCCTAGGTTTTGTTGCTGCCACCGGCGTCCGTATGGGCGGCCTCGCAGTCAACAATCTCGTAGCGCTAAATCCCGTCTTCATCCCGCTGCTCTACGCGCTTCCAATCCTCGCTTGTATTGCCGCGCTCGCTCTTGTCGTGCACAACGCCCGCCCACGCGCTGGACCTTCTCGCCTGGAGAGCCTACGAGACGTGGTGACCACCGCTATTGGCACTGTCATCACGAGCTTGCTGGGCCGCCTCCGCTTGGCACGACCGCAGCCGGCAGGCCCAGGCCCCGCAACATCTAGGAGCCGTTGATCATCGTGGGGATCGGAACCGCCACACTCAACTGGTACGTCGGACGCTGGTTCCTGACGACCATCCTCGGCACCTTTTTGTTGTGTAGCGCACTCATCTTCATGATCGACTTTGTCGAGTTGCTTCGCCAAGCGGGAAAATACGGCAGCGTTCCCGCTTGGCTGTTGGCATGGATGGCGCTTCTCCGATTGCCGGCGTACACCGAGTTCCTATTACCGTTTGCAATCATGACGGGATCCATCGCCGCCCTCCTGCAACTGAGCCGCAAAAGCGAACTCGCTGTGATGCGCGCCGGCGGCATGTCGGTCTGGCAATTCCTGCTGCCTGGTTTCATCGTGGCTGTCACGTTGGGCGTCTTTGCAACGACCCTCTACAATCCGTTGGCAGCCGCAGCGCGCGAAAAGGCGGAAGCGATTTTCGCGGACGCTTTTGGAAGAGACGTCAATCTCTTAAGAGCCAAATCGGGTGAATCATGGCTTCGTCAGAACGGCATTGACGGACAATCCGTGATCAATGCCGTCCGGGCCTCAAATCAGGGGCTTACGCTGACCGGCGTCATCGTGTTCGTCTACGACAATGATGGCGGCTTCGTCGAACGCATCGATGCAGCCCGCGCTGATCTCAAAGAAGGGTACTGGGAGCTTCGCGATGCGTGGGTCTCCGGCGTCGGGAGAGAGCCGCAAAAATACGATTTCTACATGGTGTCCACATACCTTACACCGGATCGCGTTCAGGACGCTCTCGGAACGGCTATTTCCGTCTCCTTCTGGGAGCTCCCTGGCCTCATCGAAGTCGCTGAAAAAGCAAAACTTTCAGCCACAACCCTGCGCATTCAGTACGAACTCCTCCTGTCAAGGCCACTCTTGTGCTTTGCGATGGTGCTTTTGGCGGCGACTGTGTCGTTGCGGTCATTCCGATCAGGCGGCATCCAGACTATGGTCGTCACCGGAATGGTAGGGGGATTGGGTTTCTTCTTGCTTGCTGAAGTTTCACGACAAATCGGCGCCGCGGGGTTAGTGCCGCCTTGGGCGGCAGTTTGGTTGCCGGTTGTTTTGGTGATCTTGGTTTCGTTGACGGTGCTCTTGCACCAGGAGGACGGCTGAGTGATGCGTCGAGCGCGGAAACCGCAAAGCGTTTGCGGCAGGGGGCGCGCAGAGAAGGCAGACCGGCGGCTTTTCCGCGGTCCTGCTCGCTCGGCGATTCCCTCGGCATTCGTTGCGCCCATCCGTAACCGACTATCGGCATGTGCTGTGGCTCTAGCGGCCGCGACGGCGTTCGCTTGCCTGTCGTTCAGCCACGAAGCCGCCGCTCAGAGCGATGGCTTCAAGAAACACGCGGCACCGGCACCGACGTTCGGTAATTCATCCAGCCTCATGCCATCGACCAAAATTGATCGCTCCCAGCCTTTGTATCTCCAGGGCGACCAGTTGGTTTATGACAATTCGGGCAACACGGTCATCGCCCGCGGCAACGTCGAGATCTACTATAACAACTACATCTTAACGGCCGACGAAGTTGCCTACGATCAGAGCGCAAACACGCTAACAGCGGTTGGCAATGTTGTGCTCAAAGAACCTAATGGCAACATAATCCGTGCCGACCGCTACACGCTAACCGATGATTTCCGCGATGGCTTTGTGCAGTCGCTCAGCGTCGTCGCAAAAGACGACACGCGCATCGCTGCTGCACGCGCGACACGCCGCGAAGGCAACATCACAGAATTCAACGAAGCCAAATTCACGCCGTGTCGGACAGACGGAGGCTCGCCGCCGCTTTGGTGTATCTCCGCCCAAACGATCATTCATGATCAGCAAGCGGCAACCATCACATACCAGGATGCTCAGTTTGAGATCTTTGGCCAACCGATCTTCTATCTGCCCTACTTCCAGCACGCCGATCCTTCGGTAAAGCGCCGCTCAGGCTTCCTGATGCCAACTTACGGAACTTCTTCCGACCTGGGCTTCATGACCTCGGTTCCGTACTATTTCGCCCTGGCGCCGAACTATGATTTCACATTCCATCCTCGGTACATGACCAAGCAGGGTGTGCTCTGGCAGGGTGATTTCCGCCATCGGTTGGCGAACGGTCAGTACAATATCAAGTTCGCAGCGATCGATCAGAACTGCGGCGATCTTCCCGACTCGATCCGCGCCGACCGGGGCAGGTGCGAAGATCTCGATGGATTCCGCGGCAGTCTCGAAACAAAAGGCCTGTTCTCGCTATCAAGCTGGTGGCGCGGCGGCTGGGATATCACTCTGGAAAGCGACGACTCCTTCCGGCGCTTCTATCAACTCGACAGCATCCTGCTGACCGATCGCGTGAACCGCGTGTTCATGGAAGGTCAATCAGACCGCAACTATTTCGGTGTGAACTTGTACCACTTCGGTGGCTTGACCTTTGAGGACACGCCTCAGTCGGAAAGCCGCGTTCACCCGATCATCGACCACAACTATGTCTTCGCCGACCCGATCCTTGGCGGTGAACTCAAAGTCGATAGCAACTTCCTCAGCTTCTCGCGCGGCGACTATCATGTCGACGGCACAAGCTCGCAGGACATGACGCGTGCCATTTCGGAAGTGACATGGCGTCGTAAGCTAATCGACAACCTCGGCATCACCTACACGCCATTCGCCAACCTGCGCGGCGATCTCTACCAGATCAACAACTACATTGATCCGATAACTGGTGAGGCGGTAGCTGATGAATCAATCGCGCGCGGCGTTGCCGCTGCGGGCGCCACCGTGTCGTACCCCTGGATCGCCAGCGGTTTCAACGCAACCCACACCGTCGAGCCGATCGGTCAGATCATCGCGCGCACAGCCAGCGTGCCGCAGCGCGAGTTGCCTGATGAAGATGCCAAGAGCTTGGTGTTCGACGACACCACCCTATTCCTCTTCGACAAGTTCTCCGGCTATGACCGTGTCGAAACCGGTACGCGCGCCAACGTCGGCGTCCAGTATACGTTCCAGGCTAATACTGGGGGATATGCTCGGCTTCTCGCAGGTCAAAGCTTTCAACTCGCAGGCGACAACCCCTTCGCCAACCCTGGATACGTCGATCCAAACGCACCGCCTAGCGAGCGCAACCCCGTGTTCAATCCGAATAGCGGCCTTGAGACCCGCGAGTCGGATTATGTGGTCGGGCTATACTTGGCACCAACGGATGCGTTCCGTTTGATCTCTCAAAGCCGCTTTGACGACAATAACTTAGCGTTACGTCGTCAGGACGCTGCGCTTCTTGCCAGGTTTGGGCCGTTCTTTGGCGACGCCACCTACACATATGCGCCGGACACAGCCAACCTGAGTAACTATCCTCTTAGCGGCGGCTACAGCGACGACGACCAGCAAGACATTTCTGGCTCGCTGGGTGTGCAACTTACGGAAAATTGGAGCGTTCGCGGACGCATTCGCTATGACATTGATGATGACTTCGTGCTGAGCGACGCAATTCAGCTGCGCTATGCCGACGAGTGCTTCGTACTGACCGCAACCTACGCCGAAAACTTCTACAACGATCCTCTGCGCGACATCGACACCGATCGCACACTATTCCTGCGCTTCGAACTCAAGCATCTTGGCGACTTCCAGTACAAGACCGACGCGCTCGACTACGTCATGGGCGATCAGCAGCCGCCGCATTCGCCGCAATAACGGGATGCATCTCGTATGCGTCGGCAGCACCTTAGCTTGCATAGGCTCACATGAGCTTGGGGTTTGCGTCCCGGGCTATGATGGCGGGGAAACTCAGGCACAGCTCCACAGCGGACTGATGGCAACCCTTGGCCGTTCAAGCGCATAATGCTATTTGCTGCAGATCTTTCGCCATGCCCTCGCCGAGGTTGATGGTTAGTCTTCAACAATCTGCGGGATGACAGCCAACGGACAGAATAGGGCTGCGCCCTTACTTCGAGAGCTTAAAACAAGGCCAATTGCGATGCCCCGATCCCGTCTCTTCTGCCCGCGCTTAGTCCGCTCGGCTCTTTGCAGCGTGATCGCCCTCGGAAGCTGGGCTGCCTTGACCTCCACAGTCAGCGCCGATCCCGCCGCTTTGGCGCGCGCATCTGGCGCCATGGCCAAGGCTCACGGAGCTGCGCTGGTACACGTCACCGCTAGTCGCACACAAGGCATCGCCGTTCTGGTCAACGACGAACCTATTACGAATTACGAAATCGAATTGCGCCAAAAGCTTCTGGCCATGAATGTCGGCGGCCTACAAGAACGCGCGCAAGCAAATTTCAAAAAACTTGTCAAAGCTGAGAGCACGAACACGAAGCTCAAGGCTATCCTGGACACCACGATCAAAGCAAATCAGGGCAAGTCTCGCGAAGAGATCCTGGCCATCTTCGAACAGAAGAAAAAGGACTTTGCCAAAGGTCTACAAGAACAGGCCGTCTCTAGCGCGCGTGCAAGCGTTCTGCCTGGGCTACGCAAAAAAGCCCTCGAAGAATTGATCGAGGAACGTCTAAAGCTCCAAGAAGCCAAACGGCTCAATGTTCTGGCTGAAGACGACGAGGTCAATAAAATCATCGCCGGCTTGGCTGAACGCAATAAAATGAATGAAAAGCAATTCGAAGCCCATATGAAGAAAATGGGTACCGATGTTTATACGATGCGCACGAGATTCCAGGCCATGATGTCCTGGCAAAACGTCGTGCGCCGCCAGTTTGGACATCAGATCGCAATTACGGACCGCGACCTGGACCGCGCCGTTTCCCAGGTTCAGGCTGAAGACCAGACCGAACTGAACCTTCAACGCATTGTGCTCATCGTGCCGGACAAGGTCGATCAAGCCGTCGTGGCACGGCGTCTGCGCGAAGCCAGCGCGCTACGCCAGAATTTCAAAGGCTGCTCCATGACGGGCACGCTCGCAAAATCCGAAGGCGCGACACGTTTCGATAATATTGGCCCACGGGCCGCTTCAACCATCGCTGAACCGACGCGGACGCTGCTACTCAACGCGAGTGATGGGGAAATGCTCCCCGCCACAGTTGGGTCGGAAGGGATCGAGCTTTGGGTGCTATGCGGCCGCAAGGTAGTGGAAGCAAAGGAAACCCAGCGCGACGAAGCTGTAAAAGAATTGCGGCAGCAGGAATTCAACGTGCTCGCTGAGCGTCACCTGAAGGACCTGCGTCAGGACGCGCACATCGAGTATCGCTAGGTGATCAACGCACCGTCGCAAACAAATCATAGTGGACCCGCATCACCGGCTCCTCCCGTACTCACGATGGGAGATCCTGCCGGGATAGGCCCGGAGATCACATTGCTCGCTTATGAGCAACGATCCAAGCGCGCTTTACCTCCATTCGCGATCTATGCGGATCCCGCCATGCTTGAGGCCCGTGCGAGAGACATCGGGCTCATCACAAAATGCATAACGGTTGCAGATCCTCGTGCGGCAACGGACAGCTTTGAACGCGGCTTGCCAGTCATTCCAATAAGTCTCGCAAAACCAGCTGCGCCCGGCGACCCTGATCCTGAAAACGCTCAAGCCGTCATCACATCTATCGAGGCAGCGACCGCCGCTGTCTTTGCCGGTTCCGCGGCCGCGGTCGTAACCAATCCGATCGCAAAATCCGTGCTGTATGCCTCAGGTTTCAGCTATCCGGGCCACACTGAATTTCTCGCTTATCTCGCCGACTGCGCGAAACCCGGAAGCAAAACACATCCTGTCATGATGCTAGCTTGTGATGAGTTGCGCGTCGTACCAGTTACCATTCATATTCCGCTGTCGAACGTCCCTCAGGCATTGACCCAGGAACTCATTGTCGAAACGGTCAGGATCACAGCGGAAGCCCTGGAGCGCTACTTTGAGATAGATTCACCCCGCATCCGTCTTGCCGGTCTCAATCCACACGCCGGAGAATCTGGAAGCATCGGCACAGAAGAACAATCGACAATTAAGCCTGCCATCCACACCCTACGCGCACTGGGCATCAACGCGACTGGTCCAGCCCCCGCCGACACAATGTTTCACGAAGCAGCTCGGAAGACCTATGATGTTGCCGTCGCGATGTATCACGACCAAGCCTTGATCCCCATCAAAACGTTGGCCTTCGATCGCGGCGTCAACGTAACGCTTGGCCTACCCTTCATCCGCACATCTCCCGACCACGGAACCGCATTCGATATCGCCGGCCAAAGCCGCGCTTCACCCGAAAGCCTGATAGCAGCAATCCACATGGCGACCACAATGAAGTCCGCTGAAAACGCGTTCTTGGCTCAGCGTTCGCTTGAAGCCGCGGGACCTCACCGGTGAGCGAAAAATCCGCAAGAGCATCGTCCCCACGCACATCAATGAACGCAGCGGCCCAAAGCGATAACCTGCCACCGCTGCGCGATGTCATCGAAAAACACGGCCTCATCGCAAAGAAAAGTCTGGGTCAGAACTTCATTCTGGACCTGAACTTGACGCGGAGAATTGCCCGCGCCGCTGCCCCGCTTGAAAATTGTACCGTCGTGGAGGTCGGCCCCGGTCCGGGCGGATTGACCCGCGGCCTCCTGATGGAAGGAGCCCACCGCGTCGTCGCCGTTGAGCGTGACCATCGCTGCCTCGCAGCCCTTGCCGAAATCGCCGACAGATATCCCGGCCGTCTTGCCGTGCATGAGGGGGATGCGCTCAAAGTCAACTGGCAAAAACTTCTTGAAGACACTAATACTGACGAGACAATCATCGTTGCCAATCTTCCCTACGGAGTAGCAACTGCGCTTCTAACGAACTGGCTCGAAGCAGAACCTTGGCCACCTTGGTACAAGCGCATGGCCTTGATGTTTCAGAAAGAGGTCGCGGAGCGCATCGTTGCAGAACCGGGCACCAAGGCCTATGGCCGCCTTGCCGTCATTGCGCAATGGCGTACGCGCCCCCGTATCGTACTCAACCTCAAGCCGGAAGCCTTCACCCCGCCTCCCAAGGTGTCATCATCAGTCGTCTTCTTCGAACCTCGGCAGAACCCCACTCCCTCCTGCTCCCCACAAACGCTGGCCCGCGTCACAGCCGCAGCCTTCGGACAACGCCGTAAGATGTTACGTCAAAGCCTGAAGACACTGACACCCATGCCGGAGTTGCTCCTGCACAAGACCGGAATATCGCCCGAACTACGCGCTGAAGCATTGACCGTCGCACAATTTGCCGAGCTCGCGGCGGCCTTTGATGCCGGCGCGGGCCCCCCGCGCTGACACGCCTCGCACGCGCCGTCTAAACCGCATCTATTCACACGGCTTTGCCAAGATCCTTGTGCAGCTTCGCTACAAAATCAGGAAGCCCCTTCAAGCGCTGCCGGCGTGCACGCTCGGCTAATAGAATCGCACGCAGTTCTGCGAGGCTTTCCTCAACGTCGAAATTAACGATCACATAGTCGTATTCATCCCAGTGACTGATCTCATCAGCCGCCTGAGCCATGCGCTGGGCCACAACGCTAGCACTATCCTGATTGCGTCGCTCCAAACGCTCCGCAAGCGCAGCTGCCGTCGGTGGCAGGACAAACACGCGCACAACATCCTCGGCGATTTTTTCCGCGAGCTGGCGCGCACCCTGCCAATCAATGTCAAAGAGAACATCGTGCCCCGTTCGCAGCATGGCCTCGACGCTATCACGAGGCGTGCCGTAGAGATTGCCGAACACCTGAGCCCATTCGAGCAGCCGGCCGCCCTCGCGCATCTCCGTGAACGTGCTCTCGCTGACAAACCAATAGTCTTGTCCGTCAACCTCGCCAGGCCGAGGAGGCCGCGTCGTCACTGAAATCGACATCGAAAGCTGCGAGCCTTCGACGTCCAGCAGCCGTCGCGAAAGCGTTGTCTTGCCGGCGCCTGAGGGTGAGGACAACACCAACAGCAGGCCACGCCGTCCAAGTGATGCGTCACCGGTTTGCGCAGGTCCCTCACTCAATGTTTTGCACCTGCTCGCGCATCTGATCGACGAGCACTTTCAAGGCAAGCCCTGCTTGAGTGATGCCTTCGTCGTTTGATTTCGAACACAACGTGTTGGCTTCCCGATTGAATTCCTGAGCCAGGAAATCCAGCTTACGACCAATGACACCGCCACTTCGCAAAAGATCTCGCGCAGCCGCCACATGCGAGCGCAAGCGCTTCAGCTCCTCTTCTACATCCGACCGCGTCGCCAGAATAACCGCTTCCTGATGCAATCGCACTGGATCTAATGCTTGCCCCGTCTCGACAAGACGCGCGACCAGTTCCGTAAGTCGCTGCTTGACCACGTCCACCTTTCGCGACGGTGAACGCTCAACTTGATCGACAAGCGCTTCGATCTCATCGAGCTGCTGAGAAATAACTTGAGCAAGACGAGCCCCCTCGTCTCCGCGAGCTTGCGCCACTTGCGTCAAAGCCTCACCCAGCGTCGCAAACACTGCCGCTGTGCGGGCCGCAACCTCTTCTTCATCAACTGCGACCTCGCCGACCTCAAGAACACCTTTTATGCTCATAAGGTTAGCCACATCAGGCATGTCACCGCCGACCAATTCCTGCATGCGCCGGGAGGCCCTGATAACCTGCGCCGCGACTTCTTCATTGAGCCTCACCTCAATGTCACTAGTCGGTCGCTGCATCGTCAGTGTTGCCGACACGTTGCCCCTGGTGAGAAGTTTAGAGATCGCTTCCCTAACCTTAGGCTCAAGCACTTCCAGCCCCGGCGCCAGACGAATACGCAAATCGAGCCCACGGCCGTTAACACTGCGTACTTCCCAGAACCAGGAAGAGTTGCCGTTACTGCCATCGGCCCGGGCGAACCCGGTCATACTGTTCAGGGTCATGAGAAATTAGAGCCTGGTTATTGAGGATTGACGATCAAGACAGGCACCGCCCTAAAAAACGGCTAAACCCGGCGGGAACTTATCCGCTTCCAACCGCTGCAACAAGCTCACGCCCCGCCGTACAAAAACTTTTACATGACAAATAATACGTATGCGCACCAATTCGGGACGCTGCGCCTCACCGCGGCTTGCGCACCGGAATAGGAACCGCGCCTGCAACCGGCAACGTCACAGCGGCGGTGCCGGGTTCAGCCGCAGCAGCTTGCGCGGCAACATTCGCATCGGCCTGATCCGATGCCTCAGCAGAATCCGAGCTATTAGCACCCTTCTCAGCGGCAGCGGCCTTCGCCTTCGCGCGGGCCTCACGCTCAATCTTCCGCCAGTCTGCGACAGCCTCGTTATGCTCTTGCAGAGTCTCGGAGAACGTATGCCCGCCAGTGCCATCAGCGACAAAATAAAGGTCTTTTGAATTTGATGGATTCAGCGCCGCTTTAATTGCATCGCGCCCTGGATTGCATATCGGCGTCGGTGGCAATCCAGAAATATGATACGTGTTGTAGGCTGTTTTTTCTTTGATATCAGAGCGATAAATCGGTCGCCCCAAGCTACCCTGACCACCGACAATACCATAGATAATTGTCGGATCTGACTGGAGCCGCATCCGTTTCCGCAAGCGATTGACAAACACTGCGGCCACACGATCGCGCTCATCTGGCTCGCCAGTCTCCTTTTCGATAATCGACGCGAGAATGACAGCCTCTTCAGGTGAAGAAATCGGCAGATCAGCCTGCCTTGTTTCCCATGCTTCCATGAGAACCCGACGTTGCTCCGCGCGCATGCGATCAACCAACGCTTGGCGATCCATTCCGCGCGAATAAGCATACGTATCCGGCAGCAGCGATCCTTCAGCAGGAATAGCGGTGATCTCACCGGTTAGGTTCGTATCTGCCCTGATCCGCTCAACGATCTGCTGACTGGTCAGCCCCTCTGGGATCGTAAGCTTGTATTCAATCGCCCGTCCTTCCGAAAGTTCGGAAAGAACAGCGCGCATGCTTGCCGCCTTCTCAATCTCAAACTCGCCGGCCTTCAGATCTAACCGCTCGCCATTCAGCACGTTGCGTACGAGGTGGTTGATAATAAAGGTCCAACGGTTGGCGATGATCCCTTCGCGCTCCAGGCGGGTGGCAATCTCGATACGTCCCTCACCTCTCGGAATCACGATCGTACGCGACACCTCGAGCGGACCAGGGCTTTCAAACTGATGATTAAGCAGAAACATGGCGCCGACCAAAACCACCATCACGACAAGGAGGGTGGTCAAGACACCACTGATCACACGCACAAATCCGCTCAATGAACTGCGGCCGCGGCGATGTTTACGTCCACGTGGACGCTCGGGAGCTCGTGAAGGTTCCAGCATTTCAGCAGGACTGCGAGGTCTGATTGATCGGCCGCTAGAGGGCAATTCCGGTTCCAGGCGACGCATGCTCATCAAACGCTACCCTCCTTCTAAAGGACCCGGAAAATCTCTACGAGCGGTATCCTGGTCAGGCTGGTCGGCCCCGAACATACGCCAACGAAATATCACTCTTTACGCATCACAGGAGCGAAACCTGCCAATCTGCGAAAAGATTGTTGCGAGGAACCTAGCGTCAAATATGGCAAAACGTCGAACAAACGCACCAAGACGCAAACAGTGTCCAGGACCTGTTACATCCTTGCCGACAACGACGACACGCTGACCTGCGCGAAGACGCAGTTACGCGACTCGGCGCAGGATCAGAGAAGCATTGGTACCGCCAAACCCGAAGGAGTTGGACAAAACTGTATTGATTTCGATCTTCTTGGCCTCATGCGCCGCGAGATCAATCGCAGTCTCAACCGATGGATTATCAAGGTTCAGCGTAGGCGGCGCGACGTTGTCACGAATGGCAAGCGTCGAGAAGATCGCCTCGACAGCACCCGCAGCCCCGAGCAAATGCCCGATGGCAGACTTTGTCGACGACATCGTTAGCTTAGCGGCCGTATTGCCAAATAACCGCTCCACCGCACCAAGTTCGATCTCATCGCCCATAGGTGTCGATGTACCATGCGCGTTCACATAGTCGATATCCGACGCAGCCAGCCCTGACTTCTTCAAAGCCGCCTTCATGCACCGATACGCGCCATCTCCGTCTTCAGCCGGTGCCGTGATGTGATAGGCATCCCCCGACATGCCGTAACCAATGACTTCGGCGTAGATGTGTGCTCCGCGCGCCTGCGCATGTTCTAGCGTTTCGAGCACAACGATACCGGCACCTTCACCCATCACGAACCCGTCGCGATCCTTATCATAGGGCCGCGAAGCTTTTTGAGGCGTATCGTTATACTGGGTCGAAAGCGCCCTGCAGGCCGCGAACCCGGCCATCGCAATGCGACAGATCGGGCTTTCCGTGCCTCCAGCAACCATGACCTCAGCATCGCCCAGCGCGATCAGGCGGGCCGCGTCACCGATTGCGTGCGCACCCGTCGAGCAAGCCGTGACGACTGCGTGATTGGGACCCTTCAATTGATGTCTGATCGACACATAGCCGGATGCCAGGTTGATCAAACGACCGGGAATGAAGAATGGGCTAACGCGCCGCGGCCCCTTTTCCTTGAGCAGGATCGACGTATCCGCGATCCCGGATAGCCCGCCGATACCTGAACCAATAAGAACGCCGGATTGCTCCTGCTTTTCTTTGGTATCCGCCTTATATCCAGAATCGGCCAACGCCTGATCGGCAGCCGCCATAGCATAGACGATAAAATCGTCTACCTTGCGCTGCTCTTTTGGCTCCATCCAATCGTCTGGATTAAACAGACCATCTTCCGTGGAACCTCTGGGAACGAAGCAAGCAATCTGCGAGGAAATGTCCGAAACCTCGAATTCCTCGATACGGCGTGCGCCGTTCTTCCCCTGAAGCAAACGCGACCAGGACGCCTCCACACCACAGCCGAGCGGCGTGACTAAACCGAGTCCTGTAATGACAACGCGGCGCATATTCGAATAACCCGATTGTCGTAAAATCTGCCGCTAAAACCGGCAGACAAATAGACCGATGCCGGTGCCCACGCAAATACCTATGAATGAATATACCCACCCGCTTAAAGCGAATAGAGCGTGGCACAGGCGCCTTGTGGACGGCCTTGTAAGCTTAACGGGCGGGGAACCTCGCACACGAGCGGCGCACCCCACCCCGCTATAAAATCCGACCGAAAAAACCCAATCGCGCCGTCTCAGGCTGCGCTTGCGTTCTTTTCCAGGAATTTAACGGCATCGCCGACCGTCAGAATGTGCTCTGCGGCATCATCAGGGATCTCGCAGCCGAATTCTTCCTCGAAGGCCATGACCAGTTCGACGGTATCCAGACTGTCAGCGCCCAAGTCGTCGATAAAGCTGGCGTTCTCGGTCACCTTGTCGGCCTCCACGCCCAGATGCTCCACGACGATCTTCTTTACGCGCTCTGCGACATCGCTCATCTTAAATCCTCTTGTCCTATTAGCTCATCATTAGGCTTTGTAGCCCGGAATTCGTACTTTGGGCTGGGACATTGCTATCCTCGGTACGACCGCCCTGCAGAGCGCAACCCGTTCACACGCGGTCGTCTGGATCTTCAGACCTTCCAAAAATCCCTCGCGACCAACACGGTCTCAGCCCATCTGTCAAACCGCCAAGCGACGGCTCGGTATCACACTTCCCCTGTATTGGCCAGCGACACAAAGTCGACGACGGCAGGCCATTTCTAATTGCGAATTCGATGATCGCAACCCTTAAAAATCGCGACAAAATTCGCTGCAGTGCACGGTAGCGGTTTAGGGCATCGCCATGCCTCCATTGACATGCAACGTCTGTCCCGTCACGTAACCGCCCGCGTTGCTCGCGAGATAGAGCGCTGCCGCGGCTATATCACTTGGCTCACCGAATCGCTGCGCAGGGATCATCTTGGCGATTTCTTCAGTCTGTTTTTCGTTCAGCACATCTGTCATCGCCGTCTTGATAAACCCTGGCGCAATACAGTTAGCCGTAATACCGCGCGATGCAACCTCGCGAGCCATTGACTTCGTCATACCAATGACGCCGGCCTTTGAAGCCGCATAGTTTCCCTGTCCCGGGTTACCGAACACACCCGATACGGACGAGATATTGATGATCCGCCCATACCCGGTTTTGTTGCGCATCATATGACGTGCCCCGGCACGCATCAGCATGAATGTCGACGTCAGATTGACCGCGATGACGTCATCCCACTGCTCATCTTTCATGACCATGAAGAGATTGTCTCGCGTCAACCCTGCGTTGTTGACAAGAATATCGAGCCGCCCCATCGCTGCGATCGCATCGTCAACCAATTTGGCAACACTCTCGCGATCCGCGAGATCGCAAGGAAGAACATGAACGCGATCACCGAGTTCCGCCGCTAAAGCCTCAAGTTTATCTTTCTGTCGCCCGGATATCCCCACCACGGCTCCAGCTTCGTGAAACGCGCGGGCTATAGCCCCGCCGATTCCACCTGTTGCTCCCGTCACAAGGGCAGTCTTGCCGGTAAGATCAAACATCACGTCCTAATCGTCCTTTTTCGAAGTCTCGCAGCGCGTACACGAAGCGACCAATCCTTACAATCCAAGGGCAGTCCGCGCCGCCTCAATATCGGCAGGAGCACTGACGCTCATAGCCTTAATCGACTTGTCGATACGTCCACAGAGCCCCGCCAGCACTTTGCCGGCACCGATCTCGTAGACTTCGGTGATTCCATTTTCTGCCATGTAGGTAACAGTCTCGCGCCACCGAACCGTGCCGGTGACCTGTTCGACAAGTAGATTGCGGATATCTGCAGGCTCATTGACTGGGCCGGCAAGCACATTGGCAATCAAAGGCACCATCGGAGGCTTGATGTCGACTTGCGCCAGCGCTTCGGCCATCGCATCTGCTGCGGGTTGCATCATTTCACAATGGAACGGAGCCGAAACCGGCAACGGCACTGCACGACGCACGCCGTGCTTCTTACCGATCTCCGCAACCCTGTCGATCGCACTTTTGTGGCCCGACAGAACGACTTGCATAGGCTCATTGTCGTTTGCCACTTGGCAAACATCACCTTGCGCAGCCTCCGCCGCAACGGTCTGCGCAACATCGAGCCCAACACCGAGAAGAGCGGCCATGGCGCCCTGGCCAACGGGAACAGCCGCCTGCATAGCGAGCCCCCTAAGACGCAACAAACGCGCCGTATCCGCCAAACTGAAGGAGCCAGCAGCGGCTAAGGCACTGTATTCACCGAGAGAATGCCCTGCTACATAGCGAACCTTATCACGCAGATTCAGGCCGAAGTCCTTCTCCAACACCCGCATGACAGCCATAGACACAGCCATAAGGGCAGGCTGGGCGTTTTGAGTAAGCGTCAGTGTTTCCTTCGGGCCCTCAAAGATGACCTGAGAGAGCTTCTCGCCAAGTGCCTCGTCCACCTCAGCAAAAACTTCCGCCGCCGATTTAAAGTTTTCGGCAAGTTCTCGTCCCATTCCAACGTCTTGGCTGCCCTGGCCGGGAAATACGAATGCAACCGTCACAATAACGAGCTTCCTTCGGGCTGGGGCCATCACGGCCCTGTGAAATGTTTAATATCCGGCCGCGCTTAAGGCATGCGCAGTCGTGATCTGTCAAGCTGCAGCCGCCCGCGGGTTCCTTCAAACCTGCCTCTAACGCCGACACCCCCGCCCGCCTCATAAAGACGAAAGGTCCGCTGGGCTGCAAAGCAAATTAGTTGATGTTTCTCCAAACCCATGTATAAACCGCCCCTCTACCAGCTCCGGCTGGAGGCTGAATGGGAACGCCGAGTATTTGGCGTGAGGTATTTGCCTGTTTCCCAGTGTCTCCGCTCTCGTGGGTTTCTCTGGTGGGCCTTTCACGCTCGCAAACGAGCGGCCAGGGCCTGCAAGGGGCTTTGCGCCGGGACTGACAACATAGAAACAGAAGGGCCAGAAGCGGTATGCCGCTATACGAGCATATTTTTCTTGCGCGCCAGGACGTATCAAACGCCCAGGTCGAGCAACTCACAAAAGAATTCTCCGACATCATCACTGAAGGCGGTGGAAAGATCGCCAAGTCGGAGTATTGGGGCCTCAAAGCCCTCGCCTACAAGATCAAAAAGAGCCGCAAAGCGCATTACACGCTGCTCAACATCGAAGCTCCCCATGACGTGGTCGCTGAGATGGAGCGCCGCATGGGGCTATCGACCGACATCATCCGCTTCATGACCATCCGCGTCGAAGAGCATGAAACCGAGCCATCCGTGATGATGCGCAAGTCTGACCGCGACGATTCACGCGGTGGCCGCGGTGGCTTCCGCGGCCCACGTGGCGAAGGCGGCGGCTTCCGTGGCGGTGATCGGGGTGATCGCCCACCGCGCGGCGATCGTCCAGGCGGCCCGCGCGGCCCGCGCCCCCCTCGCGATGAACAAGCAAACTCTGGCTCGGAGGAATAAGAAATGGCTGCAGCAGGACCTCGCCGCCCGTTCCACCGTCGCCGCAAGACGTGCCCGTTTTCCGGCGAAAGCGCTCCAAAGATTGACTATAAGGACGTCCGTCTCCTCGGCCGTTACGTCTCTGAGCGCGGCAAAATCGTTCCGAGCCGCATTACCGCTGTCTCGGCAAAGAAACAGCGCGAACTGGCCAGAGCCATCAAACGCGCTCGCTTTCTGGGCCTTCTGCCCTACGTGATCAAGTAAGTCGGCTTATCAGCCGATAAACACCTGCAGGCGCTAAGCCTGCGAATTTAAAGCTACGGGTTGGGGCGGCGGTCATCCAAGATGTACAGCCGCCTCTAACCGCGTTTTAACCGCGGGACAGCTAAGCTGTGCAACTGATTCTCCTCTCTGGCATTGGCGCCGGACTGATTTCGGCAGTGACGTTCGCGTCCGCAACGACCGGCTCGCCGCTGATCCAGTTCGTGCTTTTCCTTCTTACTCCGCTGCCGGTTTATCTTGCTGGCCTGAGCGTGAGCTGGGTTGCGGCATCGGTCGCGGGATTAGTCGGGGGCATAGCTCTCGCAGTCTTTACGACTCCGGTAATCGGCATTGTCTTTGCCGCATCGCAGTTGGCCCCCGCTGGGATACTCAGCTACCTCTCCCAGCTTGCCCGCTCTGCAGGCCCCTCAGTCCCAGAACCAGCACCGAACCAGCCGCAAGCTCTCGAATGGTATCCTGTCGGTCGGCTCATCGTCTGGACAGCCTTGATCGCGATTGTGCTGTCGGTGGGCATGTTGATGCTCTTGGGCCAGGACGTGGACAGCCTAAAACGCGCACTCAGAGAGTTCATTCAGCGTGTCGTTGAACAGGGCATGCCCGATCAAGGCACGGTTAAGAGCGCCATATCGGATGCCGAGCTCGATACCATCACCGATATCAGCCTCAAATTGCTGCCCGCAATTACCGTGATGTCGATCATGGGAACGCTATTGTTCAATCTCTGGCTCGCGGGGCGCATCACGCTCGCCACCGGCCGCTTACGCCGCCCCTGGCCAGACTTGGCGACGATCACATATCCTTCTGGAATACCTCTCCTCCTGGCCATATCGGTCATTGGAGCCGCCTACGCGCCTGGAATGCTGGGCCTTTTTTCCTCCGCAGCAGCCGGCGCGATTTACTTCGCCTATATCCTCCTTGGATTGGCGATCCTCCACTACATCACGCGCGGAAATGCGTGGCGTCCACTGATCCTATGGTCGGTGTATTTCGCCTTCCTCGTGCTCAACACGGGATTCTCATTGATCCTTGTCGTGATGGCACTGCTCGAACCTTTCTCACCGATACGGCGAGACTTTTTGAGGCCGCCCTCCCCCCCGAAAAAACCACCGGGCCCGAACGGCGGACCTCCAACCTGACGCATAAAAAACCTGCAAGCACATCAAGCGATTGCCTACCCGGCAGATTCGAAGGAGTAGAAAATGGAAGTCATTCTTTTACAGCGCATTGGACATCTCGGTCAGATGGGCGACGTCGTATCGGTTCGTGATGGATACGCCCGCAACTACCTGCTGCCGCAGAAGATGGCGCTACGCGCCAACAAGGAAAACCTGGCACAGTTCGAAGCCCAGCGCGTTCAGCTCGAAGCAAACAACCTTGAGCAAAAGAAAGAAGCTGAAGCCATCGGCGAAAAGCTCGCCGGCCAGTCTTTCATCGCGATCCGCCAAGCCGGCGACACCGGCCAGCTTTATGGCTCGGTCTCTCCGCGCGACATCTCAGACGTCATCACTGAAGGTGGTTTCACCATCGCGCGCCGTCAGGTCGTTCTCGAACGTCCCATCAAGGAACTCGGCCTTCATGACGTGACGATTTCCTTGCACCCGGAAGTTTCTGTGCAGGTGATGATCAACGTTGCCAGAACACAGGACGAAGCTGAGCGCCAGGCTCAGGGTGAAGACGTCACCGTCATCAAGGACGAAGCAATTGAACTTGAGACGTTCGACCCTGACGCCGAAGAGCACGGTGGAAGCTATGACGCAGAAGAATCTTCCGAAGAAGCCCGCGAATAGCCCTTGGCGCGCTCCAAGACTGTGCAGAAAAGAACGAGCTCCGACTTAGTCGGAGCTCGTTTTGATTCAGAGTAATGATCTAAGGTCAGGACCTATTAAACAGACTTCCACTATATCGTTAGGTTCCCCCAACAAGGACGTTCACTGAAATCATAGCGCCAACCGCGTTGCGTACGAGTGTGTGTTGACGCGGGAGCGGTCCTGTCCTTATCGTTATCACGTCTAAAACAGGTTAGGTTCGGGAAGGTTGGCCCGGCCCCCGCTTGGCGGGTCCTTCTGTCATCAAGGTGACGGCCCAAGACTATCAAGGCGTACGCATGGTGCGGACGCCGATAGAATGGGCATGGACATGAAACCACGTATTTCCGTTCTCACGCTTGGCGTCTCCAATCTCGAAAACTCGCTTTCCTTTTATCGTGATGGGCTTGGTCTGCCGACTGAGGGCGTCATTGGGCGCAAATTCGAGCATGGCGCGGTCGCATTCTTCAATCTCTCGGGTGGTCTGAAACTCGCCATCTGGGCACAAGATGACCTTGCATATGACACCGGATTGCCCAAGCATCCGATTTGCACCACCGCTGGCAGCATCGGGCACAATGTTCTGTGCCGCGAGGATGTTGATGACATCATGCGCAAGGCCCAGCGTGCAGGGGCAGAGATTATCAAAGCACCACAGGATACCTTCTATGGCGGTTACGCAGGCTACTTTACTGATCCTGATGGACACCTGTGGGAAGTAGTCTGGAATCCGCAGATGCTGCCGTCGGACTGATGCCACCGAAACATGCGCCCTGACTTTTTTGTCAGAAGGTCAAGGGCTGCATTGGCTTCACAGCGCGGCGAGGTCGAAGGCATCCTGCGAACCATGATGTCAAGTTGTACCAAAACGGCATAGCGTCAAAAAACCTGGTCGCCCGGCTAAAGGACTGGCGTCGTGTCGCAACGCGTTATGACCGATGCGGCGAATTGTTTTTGTCGGCGGTCTACATCGCCGCAACGGTCACCTAGCTTCAGCAGCTCTGTGCATATCTTGGATAAGCCGCTGTTGACGCCAACCGCTCCTACGATTCGCGAAGGACGCCACGGGGACGAGTCGAATACTCAAGGGGCATGACACAGACAGCCCTCCTCCCGACTGACAAACTCCGCGCCGCTGCCGGTTCCGAGGAACCTGTGCACTTTCGCCAAGCGCCCCACAACATTGAAGCTGAGCAAGCCCTGCTCGGTGCGATTCTCATCAATAAGGAAGCGCTAGACCGTGTCTCGGGCTTTCTGGAACCTGCGCATTTCTACGATCCCCTCCATGCGCAGATCTTTGAGACAATGTCGAAGCTGATCCATGCGGGGAAAGAAGCCACCCCGATTACGCTCAAGACGTTCTTTGAAAACCTTGAGCCGATCGACGTTGATTTGACGGTTCCCCAATACCTCGTACGGTTAGCAGCCAATGCCACCACCGTAATCAATGCGCACGACTACGCACGCACCGTTTATGATCTCGCCATCCGCCGACAGCTGATTCTCATCGGCGAGGATATGGTCAATGTCGCTTTCGATAGCTCCGTCGATCAGACACCGACTAAGCAGATCGAAGAGGCCGAGGGCCGCCTCTACGAATTGGCCGAACCATCAAAATACGGCCAGGGTTTTCTGAATTTTTCGACCGCGCTCACCCAAGCCGTCGATATGGCCAACTCTGCGCGAATGCGCGGCGATCGGCTGTCCGGCTTGCCCTCTGGCCTTATCGATCTCGACGCCATGATGGGCGGCCTCCAGCCCTCCGATCTCATCGTGCTCGCCGGCCGGCCGTCTATGGGCAAAACAGCGCTCGCCACCAATATCGCGACGAACGTCGCGAGCGCAAAGCGCTTACATCGCCTGCAAACCAATCCCAATGCGCCCGTAGAGGACGCCGTAGTGGGTTTTTTCTCGCTGGAAATGTCGGCGGAACAGCTGGCCTCTCGTATTCTGTCCGAACAGGCTGAAATCCCTTCCAACAAGATTCGCCGCGGGCAGATCGACGAGGAAGAGATGAAGCGGCTGATCCAGGCGTCGCAAGCGCTATCGCAAGCCCCGCTGTTCATCGACCAGACCGGCGGCATCTCAATTGCGCAGTTGTCCTCACGAGCGAGAAAACTGAAGCGTCAACACGGCCTCGATCTGTTGATCGTCGACTATATCCAGCTGCTCTCTGGCTCCGCCGCCAAAGCTGCCGCAGGCCGTGTGCAGGAGGTCACGGAAATTACAACCGGCCTTAAAGCGCTCGCAAAAGAGTTGGAAGTACCAATCATCGCCCTGTCGCAGCTCTCGCGTCAGGTCGAAACCCGCGAAGACAAACGCCCGCAACTTTCCGACCTTCGCGAATCGGGCTCGATCGAACAGGACGCCGACGTGGTGTTATTTGTCTTCCGAGAAGAATACTATGTCCAACGGAGTGAACCGTCCGTCAGCGATGTCGAAGCTCATCTCAAGTGGCAAACCGAGTTAGAGGCTGTACAAGGAATTGGCGAAGTGATCATCGGCAAGCAACGACATGGTCCCACGGGCACGGTACGGCTGCAGTTCACCGGTGAATTCACGCGCTTTGACAATCTCGATCGCCATCACCCATTGGCAGGAAAGACGGATTGACGCGACTCTGGCCCGATCTAATGCCCTCAAACAGTAATGCGTTTTTCGCCGCAGCGCCTCCCGAGGCCCCCGGCATCCTTGCAATCGATCTGGACCAACTCGCTGCCAACTGGCAGGCCCTGCGTGATTACGTAGCGCCAGCGCAGTGCGCGGCTGTTGTCAAAGCAGATGCATACGGATTGGGAGCAGATCGCGTAATCCCAGCCCTCGCCGCCGCCGGCTGCCGCGTGTTTTTTGTCGCGACTTTGGCCGAAGCGCGTCAGGCACGGACGCTCGCCCCCCAAGGGAACATCCTCGTTCTCGATGGCATCACACCGGGCGCATCCGAAGCTTATACGCAGATCAACGCCTGGCCGGTCCTCTCAAGTCTGGCTGAAATCAAGGAGTGGGGCCAAGAGGGCGTCCAGCGCGGATCCCCTGCGCCCTGTGCGTTGCATATAGATACCGGGCTCAATCGGCTTGGGATGAGCGAGCCTGAGATTCGAGCGCTCGCCGGAGACACGCATCTGCTTGGCCGACTCGATATCCGCCTCGTGATGAGTCACTTGGCCTGTGCTGATGAGCCCGACCATCCCAAAAACGCGAAGCAGCACGACGTCATGCGCCAACTTCGTCCGCTGCTGCCCAACGCCGCCACAAGCCTCGCCGCTTCTGACGGCATCATGCTCGGGCCAAACTTCCATTTTGACTTGGTGCGTCCAGGCTACGCCCTGTACGGCGGCCAAGCCTCGAAAGGCAGGCCGGCGCCAGTCAAACCGGTTGTCCAATCCTTCGCGCGTGTTCTTCAGGTCCGCGACCTCGCTCCGGGGGGCACCGTTGGCTACTCAGCGAGCTACAGCGCCGAACAGCCACGCCGCATCGCAGTGATCGCTGCTGGATATGCCGACGGATTTTTCCGTCACCTCAGCGCCGCTGCCGGCGAAACTGGGGGCTTCGTCGCCTTCTCAGGCAAACGCGCGCCTGTGGTGGGCCGTGTTTCGATGGACCTCATAACCACAGACGTCACCGCATTTAACGATCCGTCAGTCGTCCGCGGCGACTGGGCAGAAATCCTGGGCCCGACCATCACCCTTGAAGAGATGGGGGCCGCAGCAGGCACAATCGGCTACGAGACCCTCACGCGTCTCGGCCGCCGGTTCCATCGGGTCTACCTCGAGCGTGACGGAGACATCTAAGCAGCCATGGCACGTGCCGCCAAAACCGTCTTCGTTTGCCAGAACTGCGGCGCGACCGCCCCGCGCTGGGCGGGCAAATGCGCGTCATGCGAGGAATGGAATACGCTTGTTGAGGAAACTGATACCGGGCCCCCACCCGGCAGCGGTTTGACCAAAGCAAGCAAAGGCCGGGCGATCACCCTAGAGTCGCTCAAGGGCTCTTCCAAGCGGACCCCGCGAATCCCCACTGGCTTAGAGGAACTCGACCGCGTAACCGGTGGAGGCTTGGTTCCCGGCTCGGCATTGCTCATTGGCGGCGAGCCCGGCATCGGAAAATCGACGCTTCTGTTACAGCTCGCCTCAGCCATCGCGCAACGTGGTGGACGCAGCCTGTATTTCTCTGGCGAAGAAGCTATCGATCAGGTCAGGCTCCGCGCAGAACGCCTCGGACTCGCCGAAGCCCCGGTCGGACTAGCGGCGGAAACTCACCTTTCGACGATCCTGGCGACGTTGGATGCAGAACCTTCCGCGCAACTGATCGTCATCGATTCGATTCAGACGCTCTGGTCGGACACGCTCGAAGCAGCGCCCGGGACCGTCAGCCAAGTCCGCGCGGCAACCCAATCCCTTATTCGTCACGCCAAGCGCCACGGCGCCACACTACTCCTCGTCGGTCACGTCACAAAGGAAGGCCAAATCGCAGGCCCCAAAGTGATCGAACACATGGTCGATACCGTGTTGTACTTCGAAGGTGAGAGCGGCCACCCGTTCCGCATTCTGCGTGCGGTCAAGAATCGCTTCGGCCCGACCGACGAAATTGGCGTCTTTGAAATGGCTGGCGAAGGCCTCCGTCAGGTCAAGAACCCGTCGGAATTGTTCCTCGGTGACCGTGACGCCAGCGCGCCCGGCACAGCAGTCTTTGCCGGGATAGAAGGCACAAGACCCCTGCTGGTCGAGATACAAGCACTCGTCGCGCCCTCGGCGCTGGGAACCCCGCGCCGCGCCGTTGTCGGCTGGGACAGCAACAGGTTGTCGATGCTGCTCGCCGTTCTGGACGCACGGTGCGGTGTCTCGTTTGCGCAAAACGACGTTTATCTGAACGTCGCCGGAGGCCTTAAAATCACAGAACCCGCCGCCGACCTTGCTGCCGCAGCCGCGCTGCTATCGTCATTTTCCGGCAAACCCCTACCACCGGAAACCGTCTATTTCGGTGAAATATCGCTGTCAGGCGCCGTCCGAGCCGCCGCCAACACCGCAGGACGTCTGAAAGAATCTCAAAAATTGGGATTTTCTAGTGCGGTCATCCCGGCCTTGGGTGAAATCGAAGCGACCGGCATTTCTCTGGACTTGAGCCGGCTCTCGCACCTCAAGATGCTTGCGGAAAGGGTTACGGCGTGCGACTGAGACTAAACAGGGTTAAGCGGCACGTGGGCCGGAGTTCTAGGCCCAGTGGAGAGAAGCAAGAATGATCGGGCCTTTGACGTACCTCGATGCCGGGGTAATCGCGATCGCCTTTATATCGGGGCTGCTCGCCCTTTATCGCGGACTCACGCGCGAACTTCTGGCCATCCTGTCGTGGATCATCGCGGCCGTTACCGTTCTCTACTTCATCCTGAATCACCGCCAATTCGCAACGGAAGTAGCCGAGCAGATGGGCGCTCAGCTCATCATCGCACAAGCCGTTATTGGCGTTCTGCTGTTCCTGATCGTGCTGATCGTGGTCCATCTGGTTACCGCACGCATTTCCGACTCCATTCTCGATAGCCAAGTCGGCATGATTGACCGGATTCTTGGCTTCGTATTCGGCCTCGTACGGGGCTTTATCCTGGTAGTGATCCCGTTCATGCTGGCACTGCACTTCTACCCAAAAGAAGAGCAGCACCCGGACTGGCTCGCCAAGTCAATCACCCGGCCCTACTTGCTCTCAACTGGGGAAGCTCTCCAGTCGATGCTCGTTGCCTATGTTGTACCGGTCATAGATCGCGCAACGAATAAGCAAGACGAAGCGTCGCACCAGCAAGACAGTTCCATCGAAATTCGGGGCGACGAAGCGCAAAAAGGCTAGGTGCGCAGGCCAAGGGGCCTGTTGCAGTGCAAAAAAGAACTGGAAAAGTACACAGTTTTTCATATATCCGTCACAGAAGCGGTGGCGCAGCCATGAGCGGGCTGGTACCTCAAGCCATTGTGACGATCAGTTTGTGCGGCAACGGATGCGATCGCGGGAGGCAGCCATGACGTGCGACGACAACGTCGGAGCAGCGGAAACCCAATGGGATTCCGGATATTCTCGATACGGCGACGACAGACTTCGCGAGGAATGCGGGGTCTTTGGAATTTTGGGACATCCTGATGCCGCCGCCTTGACGGCCCTCGGCCTCCATGCCCTCCAGCATCGCGGACAGGAAGCGGCCGGGATCGTCACCTACGACGGCCATCAATTCCATTCGGAGCGCCGCCTCGGTCTCGTCGGAGACAACTTTAACAAAGGCAGCGTCATCAAACGTTTGATGGGCTCCATGGCCGTAGGCCACAACCGCTACTCCACCACAGGCAACACCCTTATCCGCAACGTACAACCGCTTTTCGCCGATCTTGATACAGGCGGTTTCGCGCTAGCGCACAACGGCAACCTTACAAACGCTCTCACCTTGCGCCGCGATCTCATCTCCTCCGGCGCCATCTGCCAGTCCACCTCAGACAGCGAGGTCATTCTTCACCTCCTCGCCCGCTCGAACAAACGTCGTATCGTCGAACGTTTTGTCGACGCCATCCGCCAGATCGAAGGCGCTTACGCGCTGGTCTGCCTCACCAACGATATGATGATTGGCGCACGTGATCCCATCGGCATCCGGCCACTCATAATCGGCAAGATCGACGGTTGTTATGTTCTTGCCTCCGAGACCTGTGCCCTCGACATCGTCGGCGCTAAGTTCGTGCGCGAAGTCGAGAATGGCGAAGTCGTCGTCATCACCGAGGCCGGTCTGGAAAGCCACCGCCCGTTCCCGCGCCGTCCAGCGCGTCCCTGTATCTTCGAATACATCTACTTCGCACGACCTGACTCAATCGTCGGCGGGCGTTCTGTCTATGACATCCGCAAGCAGATGGGCGTGCAGCTGGCGATCGAATCTCCTGCGGATGCCGATATCATCGTCCCGATCCCGGATTCCGGCGTACCAGCCTCGATTGGGTACGCACAGCAATCAAATCTGCCCTTCGAACTCGGCATAATTCGTAATCACTACGTCGGACGCACCTTCATTGAGCCAGAACAGCGAATTCGCGCACTGGGCGTGAAACTGAAACACTCCGCCAATGCGTCGATTATCAGCGGCAAGAGCATTGTTCTCATCGACGACAGCGTCGTCCGCGGCACTACATCCAAGAAGATCGTGCAGCTGATGTACGAAGCCGGCGCGCGCGAAGTGCACATGCGCATCGCCTGCCCACCCATCACACATTCCGACTATTACGGCATCGACACGCCAAGCACTGAAGAGCTACTTGCAGCGAAATTCGATGTCGAAGGAATGCGCAAGTTCATGGGCGCCCATTCGCTCGCGTTCCTTTCGATCGACGGTATTTATCGCTCAGTCGGTTTCGAAGGCCGCGATCCAAACGCCCCGCAGTTCACGGACCACTGCTTGACGGGCGAATATCCAACGCCTCTGACAGATCAGACTGGCGATCCCGCCGCCCGCCAGCTATCACTTCTCGCCGAAGTGAGCTGAGCCCAAGCAGCCGAACGGCATAAGCCATCGGCTGCCACATCCATTACCACGGAACACTGCGTGACCAGCCAATCGGAAACACCCACGGACGGCGAACAGCCGAACCGCATAGCCCTCGTGACTGGCGCAACACGCGGCATCGGCCGTGCAGTCGCTATCGCCCTCGCGGCCGAAGGCTTGCATGTGATCATCACGGGTCGAGTGACTAGCGCGCTTGAGGAAACCGACGACGCCATACGCGCCGCTGGCGGAACAGCAACACTCATCCCCCTCAATCTGCAGCAAACCGAACGGATTGATGCGCTGGGCCCGACGCTTTATCAGCGCTTCGGACGCCTCGATGTCCTCATTGCCAATGCAGGCTTGCTCGGGCCGCTCTCTCCCTTGCCACATGTCACAATGGATGCCTGGGCGCGCGTGCTTGAACTGAACCTAACTGTGAACTGGCAGCTCATTCGCACGCTCGATCCGCTGTTGCGTCGCTCAGACGCTGGCCGGGCCGTGTTCGTAACGTCAGGCGCAGCTAAGGCGAAGAACGCGTACTGGGGCCCCTACGCCGTCTCCAAAGCCGGCTTGGAAGCTCTAGCGAAAACCTACGCGCGGGAAATGGTCAACACGAACGTACGTGTGAACCTCATCAATCCCGGTCCCATCCGCACCCAAATGCGCGCCAAGGCTTTTCCGGGTGAAGATCCTGCGACGCTCTATACGCCGGAGGACATCGCACCGCTGTTTGTTGAATTGGCGAGCCCAGAGTGCACGACAAATGGTGAAATCTTCGACGGCCCCGGTTGGTTGCGCCAACACGTCGGCACAAAATCTTCAGCCTGAAACCTCGAACACCATCCCATCGAAGGCCGGCTCTACGTTGTCCGGCAACGAGCGCTTGAGCGCGTCGTAATCGAGATCCGTTGTCATATGCGTGAGGATCGTGCGCTTTGGCTTGAGCCGCTCCGCCCATTCCAATGCACGGCGAACGTGAAAATGGCTGGGGTGAGGATCGTACCGCAGCGCATCCACCACCCACACATCAAGATCTTCGAGCATTGGGATGGAAGCATCCGGAATATCGGACACGTCAGGTGAATATCCGAACCTGCCGAAGCGGAAGCCGAGGCTCGGAATATCGCCATGCACCTGCGGAATGCAGAGGGCTTCGATCTTCCCGCCTTTCCCGTCAACAACGACTTTGCCTCCTGCCACGATGTCATGCGGATCGAGGATAGGCTGATAGCCGGAATCGGGCTTGGTCTCGAAGCAGTAGCCAAATCGAGACCTTAAGCTGTCACGAGTGAGCGCATCGAAATAAACGTCCACGCGCTTTTTCATGGAATAGCAGACCATGCGCAGGTCATCGATCCCATGCGTATGGTCGGCATGGTCGTGAGTGTAAAGAACTCCGTCGATCGATGAGACGCGCGCATCGATCAACTGTTCGCGCAGGTCCGGCGGCGTATCGACAAGTACGCTCGTGCGGCCTCGTTTACTGAACCGATCAACGAGGATCGCGCACCGCCTTCTGCGGTTTTTCGGATTGGAAGGCTCACACCGCCCCCAGTTCGGCCCGATGCGCGGCACACCGCCTGACGGGCCGCACCCCATAATCGTAACCCGTATGCTCATTGTGGAGGCGCACCCTTCAACAAAGAAGGATCGAGCTCCTCAGGAGGCTGCGCTTTGGTGTAAAGCCTGAAAAAATTCTCCGTTGTGGCCGCAGCGAGTTCCGTAAGAGTAATACCGCGCGCTTCAGCCACTGCCGCTGCGGTATGCACGACATAAGCCGGCTCATTGGTTTTACCGCGATAAGGAACTGGCGCGAGATACGGAGCGTCCGTCTCAACAAGGATCCGGTCAAGCGGCAACTCTGCAGCTAGCGCCCGCAACGCCTCCGACTTCTTAAAGCTCACCACGCCCGAGAACGAGACGTACAGGCCAAGATCAACGGCCCGCATAGCCAAGTCGCGCCCACCGGTGAAGCAATGCAGAACGGCTGGAAACGCACCCTGTGCATGCTCATCCGCCAGGATTGTTGCTGTATCCTCATCAGCATCACGGGCATGAATCTCGAGCGGCAATCCCGTTTCGCGCGCCGCCCGAATATGCCGCCGAAACCCTTCTGCCTGCCCCTGTGCACTGGAGTGCTGATAGTAATAGTCGAGGCCCGCTTCGCCGATGGCCACGCACTTCGGATGTTGCGCTAAGCGGATGATGTCCTCGACCGGAATATCGAGTTCCTCATCCGCATTGTGCGGATGCGTTCCGACGGAGCAATAGACGTCCTTATACGTCTCGGCGATCACCCGAATGCGATCGAACTGACGAATGCGCGTCGAGATCGACACCATCGTGCCGACGCCCGCCGCTTTCGCGCGTCCGATAACGCCGTCGAGATCTTCTGCAAACTGCGGGAAATCAAGATGGCAATGATGATCTACGAGCATCGCTGCGTTGGTCACGTCAGCCCCGTTCCTTGTTCTTTTTGGACTTTCCATTACCGCCGGACGGCTTCTCCTGCCCCTCCCGCTTCGCCTGTTCCTCAGGACTCACATAGCGCGGGAACACACCTGCTGGCGGTGGCAACGATAATCCGGACGCAAGCCGGCCGCTCTCGCCCAATTGGCTGAAGCTCCGTTGATCTTCACCGAGCCCCAGTTGGTCAAGCAGTTTGGCGCACGATTCCGGCATCGCCGGCTGCGCCAGGATAGCAACCTGCCGCACAACCTCGACCGTGACGTAAAGGATCGTCTCCATGCGCGCGAAATCAGATTTCTTCTTCGCCCATGGCTCTTGGCTGGCAAAATACCGGTTGGCCTCTGCAACGACTGCCCACACGGCGTCGAGGTATTTCTTTAGGCCCTGCAGCTCCATCGCTTCGCGAGCCTTCGCGTACATCCCGTCCGCCACCGAGAGAATAGCGCGATCCTCTTCCGTCAAAGCACCTGGTGTCGGCACCCGGCCCTCGCAGTTTTTCGCGATCATGGACAGCGAACGCTGCGCCAGGTTGCCAAGGTCATTCGCCAGATCAGCGTTGGTCCGGTTGATGATCGCTTCTTCGCTGTAGCTCCCATCCTGCCCAAACGCGACCTCGCGCAGCAGAAAATAGCGAAGCTGATCGAGGCCGAACGTAGAGACGAGATCGTGCGGATCGGCAACGTTGCCAACCGACTTCGACATCTTCTCACCTTTGTTCAGAACCATCCCGTGCGCAAAGACACGGCGTGGAGGCTCTACCCCAGCCGACATGAGAAACGCGGGCCAGTAGACCGCATGAAACCGCAGAATGTCTTTGCCGATGACATGCACGTTCGCCGGCCAGAACTTCCATTTAGGGTCTGCTTCATCAGGAAAACCAACGCCCGTGATGTAGTTGGTCAGCGCATCGACCCAGACATACATGACATGCTCGGGATGCCCGGGCACCGGCACACCCCAATTAAACGTTGTGCGCGAAATCGAGAGGTCTCTGAGCCCACCTTTGACAAAGCTCAAAACCTCATTCCGACGCTCAAGCGGAAGAATGAATTCGGGATTTGCTTCGTAATAAGCGAGGAGCCTATCCTGATAGGCCGACAGCCGGAAGAAGAAGGTTTCCTCCTCCACCCACTCAACCGGAGTGCCCTGCGGCGACAGCTTCGTACCGTCCTCCGTGACAGACAATTCGCCTTCATCGTAGTACGCCTCATCGCGCACCGAGTACCAGCCTGCATAGCGGCCAAGATAGATGTCGCCGTTCGCCTCCAACCGCCGCCACATCTCCTGGCTGGCGCGATGATGACGCTCTTCACGTGTCCGAATGAAATCGTCGTTGGAAATGTTCAACGCTTCGGCCATCGCACGAAACAACGGCGTGTTGCGGTCGGCAAGTTCCGCAGGCGTCATGTTCTGGTTACGCGCCGTCTGCACCATCTTGATGCCGTGCTCGTCCGTCCCAGTCAGAAAATAGACTGGCCGCCCATCGAGCCGCTCAAAACGGGCAATCGCGTCCGTTGCGATAGCCTCGTAGGCATGCCCAATATGCGGAGCGCCATTTGGGTAGGAAATCGCTGTCGTAATGTAAAATGGCGTGGCAGAGCCCATGAATTATCCTCTTGAGATCGAGCTGTATCGACCTGTTGCTGGTGGCCCATTCACCGCCACCCACTGAACGAAGCCCGATTGCCCTAGCGGCGTACCGTCTGCTCGATACGCAATATCGTATCGAGAATCAAAGCCTTCCGGTCCAGATTGAGCGCTAGCGCCTCGGCCCTTTCGCGCGTGATTGTTTCCCACAAGGCCGCCCAAGTGGCAAGTTGCCCGTCCTTAATCAGGCGCTGGGCCAGGGTGAGATCGCGATCGCTCCCCTCGCTTGTGGCCCCGGCACGAATTAGTCGGGCCAAATAGTCCTGAAGTAAGTCAAAGAACAGCCCGAAACGCTGCTCAGCCGCCGGTGTTCCTAAGCTCTCTGCAAGATCATGGACCGACCCCCAGGAAATCGTGGGCAGACCCGCAATCAAACTCTCGACCGAGCGGAACACCTCTAGGCCCTTGTCTCCTTCAAGCCCCAGAACACGGCGCACACTACCTTGACCGATTGCCAGTAACTGCGGCCATTGATCTGCATCTGGTTCACGTTGCTCTGCGCTCGCCAACGCCTGCCGCACGGCCGCCTGTAACGGCTCAGCCCCAAGCGGCTGCAAATCGAGCCGCCGGCACCGAGAGCGGATTGTCGTCGGCAAGCGTCCAGGCTCTGAAGAAATAAGGAGAAAGACCGTGCGTTCTGGAGGCTCTTCCAGAGATTTCAAAATGGCGTTGGCCGCGTTGATGTTCAACTCGTCCGCTTGATCGACAATAACGACGCGCCAACCACCCGCCGAGCGATGCGAGAGAAATCCCCTCAGTCGGCGCACTTCATCGATTGGAATGCTAGCGGTGAACCGCTTCGTCTTAACGTCATAGACGCGCCGGATCACGAGCAAGCCCGGATGAGACAGCGCTGTCACCTGTCGCGCTGCAATGCTTCCTGATCTGACACTCAAACCACCGGGCTCACGTTCTTCCGGCTCAGCCAACGCATAACGTGCGAACCGATAAGCTAACGTCGCCTTCCCGATACCCTGCGGCCCCGTGATTAGCCAACCGTGATGCAACTTGCCTTGGTTTAACGCCACGGCCAGTTCTTGCTGCGCGCCCTCATGGCCAAAAAGCAAAGCGGTCTCGCGCGGATGCGCGTAACCTTCCAGCCGATCCGCCTCCGGCAGATACTCAATATCTTGAACAACAGGGGCCCGCGCCATCGTCTTATCCGGCCGTCGCAATCAAACGTTCGGTAACGGCCTTCCACACGGCCTCAGCCACCTCGGCTTCCGGTTCGGCACCGTTCAGAACGACGCAACGGTCCTTCTCGGCCATTGCAAGGTCAAGAAACCCTTGTCGGACCTGTTCATGCTGCGCGAGACTCGCTGCATCAAAGCGCGTAAGGCCGCCGCGGGCCTGCGCACGTTCCATACCCACCTTCGCCCCAACATCAAGGACCAATGTGAGATCGGGAAACCACGGCGTCACTGTCTGCTGCTCGATGGCACGGATAAAAGCCTTATCGATGCCGCCGATATCGCCCTGATACACCCGGCTTGAATCGATATAGCGATCACAGACCACCCACGTGCCAGCTCCCAGCGCTGGCGCAATGGTCACAGCGATATGCTCCGCACGCGCCGCAGCGAAGAGCAAGAGTTCCGTCACCGCCGCTGCCGGTCGGTCGCTAAGCACAAGATCCCGAATCTTTTCTGCGAGCGGGGCGCCACCGGGCTCACGTGTTACAATTGTGCTGATATTAGCCGCACCGAGGCGTTCGGCCAGTTGACGCGCTTGCGTCGACTTGCCCGATCCTTCACCGCCCTCGAAGGTGATGAGCTTACCCGTTGTCATCGCCCCATCCGGGGCGCCTTCATACGCCCGCACCCGCTGTTCACGTTCCTCCGATCAACTCGGAAGCTTGATCGGCGACCCAGCGGAACGCCATCACGGCCAGCGAGTCAAGTCCACGCCATGCAATCGAGGCCTCATCGACATCCTCCGCCGCATACAAAGGCACTTCATTGACGGTATTTGAAGCACTTGTGACCCGAAGAACCGCAACGCGATCCCCCTGTTTGATAGGGGGCTTGAGAGGGCCGGTATAGACAATTTCCGCCCTCAACCGAGACGATTCTTCCGACTTCGGAATGAGAATCCCAATTGGTCCGTTGCCGGTGAGTGGCACGTAGTATTTCTCGCCACCCCAAACTCGAGCCGACCCAACAATCTCGCCAGAATCGAACAGCTTGTACTTCGAGAAATTTTGAAAGCCCCATCCTAAGAGCTTTTGCGCTTCGGACCGCCGCGCCGTACTGCTTGCTAATCCATGGACAACCACGATAAGGCGCCTGCCATCTTGAACCGCCGAACCCGCCAGACCGTATCCCGACTCTTTTAAATGCCCCGTCTTGAGGCCGTCTGCACCAATATCGAGAGACAAGAGCGGATTGCGGTTGAAGAACTTGTAAGGCTGCCGACGCCCTTCAGGCTGGTAGGGAAAACGCCGCTCGCCGAACCAACCATAGTATTCGGGATAGGTCTTGATAAGAAACTGAGACAACAACGCGATCTCTCGGGCCGTCATCAACTGATCAGGATGAGGCAAGCCCGTCGGATTGCCGAACGTTGACTTCTTAAGGCCAATTTTCCGCGCTTCTTCCGTCATCAATTTTGCAAAGGCAGCTTCTGATCCGGACATGCCTTCCGCAATGACGATAGCGGCGTCATTGCCCGACTGGATGATCAGGCCCTTGAGCAGATCCTCAATGGTCACTTGAGAGTTCAGCGGCGCGAACATCGCGGACGTGCCAGACGGCGCCCCTCCCGTACGCCAAGCATGTTCGCTCACAGGAAATGTATCCGTGAGCGACAACCGCCCTTCCCTCAAGGCACGGAAAACCACCGCCGCGGTGACAAGCTTCGCCATACTAGCCGGCGGAGCCAGAACATCAGCATTGTGCTGGAAAAGAACTGCACCGCTGTCGGCGTCGATAAGAATTGCTTGCTTAGCAACTGTCCGAAATTCACTGGCCGAAGAGCCAGTTGGCGCAACAGCAAGCAAACTAACGAAAAAAACAAATCCCAAAAAAACAAAGCGCGTCAAAATTTCTCCCCGCGAGGCGTCGACCGTGATTTTACAAGCAGATTTTGTCATCAGCCACTCCCCGCCGGCTGATCCAAATCGCTCGCGACTATCGGAATAATGGGCGACGGGGTCAACGCCGGCACCCCCGATAAACCCACGGCCTGGCGGCTCTACACGAAGATATGACTTTTTATGGCGCGCGTATCGTCATCAGCGAAGCCTGTTCTTGTTCATCGCTGCCATCGAGCGGTGCGGGACCGAGGTACTTGACATGGACCTTCGCAGTCCCCTTGTCGGCAAATCCGAGTTCCCGCGCGACCCGTGCCGAGACATCGATTATGCGGCCTTTCTTGAATGGACCACGGTCGTTGACACGCACCACCACCGAACGGCCATTCGCCAAGTACGTTACGCGCACCAAAGACGGCAACGGCAGTGTTCTGTGCGCAGCCGTCAGAGCATTCAGATCGTAGATTTCGCCGTTCGCGGTCTTCTGCGCATGAAACTTATCGCCATACCAGGAGGCGATCCCTGTTTCTTCGTAGTCCGCATCGTGCTTCGGCGTGTACCAAATACCGGCAACTTGATAGCGCTTGCCAATCTTGTGATATCCGCCCCCTTTGCGCAGTTTGTGCCGCCGTTCGGCTCGCGCCTTCGATGTAAGGGTCTGACTGGCTTTCGCCGCGCTTTCAGAAGGCTTGTTGGTCTGGCTCGCATCGCTAAGGCTTGCGGTGACGATGGGACGCTCACGGTTGACTTCCGTCGTCCAGGAAATTGGCGTTTGCGATATCTGAGGTTTTTCGGAACACCCCGTAAGAAAGTTGCACAGACCTGCAATGACCAGCACTTCCATGAGCAAGACCCAACGTCGTCGCGCAGAACAGCTACGAAGACCGCAGCGCGCCAAACTGCCTGGACCCTTCTGGAATACCCCCGACAACCCCACGTCCCTCGTCTCAGCCCTTCAGTAAGGTAACTCTTCACAGCGGCACGGCGCGCCCAAGCGAGCACATTGGCGCCTCGAAATTAGCCAGCCTAAACCGGGCACCGCAAGTACACGAGAGCAACACCGGGCAATCATGGCCAAGACGTGGTCAACCTGACAGGATTGATACGTTCATCCACATGAGAGGCATGCGCACAACACCCTTATTTGCCAAGCCGTTGCAATGGCACTTGATTGCAGGGGCCTTCCCCTGATATCGGGAGAGGGCGCGCTTGCCCCTCGATAAGGGTTTTACGCAGGCATCGGAGGGGTGGCCGAGTGGTTTAAGGCACCGGTCTTGAAAACCGGCGTGGGTTCACGCCCACCGTGGGTTCGAATCCCACCCCCTCCGCCACTTCGGAACAAAACCGGGAACGCCGATTCCCGCCGATTTCCCTCCCTTGGCGGCTACCAGCGTCCTCAACAGGACGTTTTTGCTTCCTTTGATGTAGATCGCGTCGTCTGCGACCTCGACGTGTTGGGCGAAGGCCCGGACGTGTTCCCGCCGATAGCCGCCCTTTCCAAGCCGCAGTCGGGTGCGTGCTTCGCTCGCCAGTTCCCGCACGGCTGCCCCGGTGAGGCGCTGGTGGGTAGAGCTTGCGAGCATGGCTTCGATCCGCGTGGCATCGGCCCGCGCCTGATCCCGAAGCGCCGTGAGGCCCGCGATGCGCTCGCCAAGGGAAGACTCGGCCGGGTCGAGCGAACCGGCTTCAATGGCATCGTAGAGGCGCTTGAGGCGGTTGTCGGCCTCGGCCGCGCGATGGTTCAACTCGGCAATATGCTGGCTGCGCCGCTCGACGCCTTCCTGCCGGCGATCCAGAAGCGAGGCGAGAACGTCTTCGATCCGCTCGGGGTCGAGAAGCCTTTCCTCGATATGCGTCACCACCATGCGGTCGAGCTTATCCATCGGGATCGCGCGGCCCTTGCAGCCTGTGTCGCCCTGCCGTGCCCGAATCGAGCAAGCATAGTAGCGATACCGGCCGTTCTTGCCGGTGCGCAGCGTCATTGCGCCTCCGCAATTGCCGCAATGGCAGATGCCGGTCAGCAGGTTCGGGCCGCTGACGACGCGCGGCGGCGTCACCTTCGGATTGTTGACCTTCAAGCGATTCTGCACGGCCTCGAATATCTCAAGGTCGATCAGCGGCGGCACGGCGACGGTGACGATTTCCTCCTCCGGCTTCACCACGCCCTTATTGGAGCGGCGATTGAAGCGATGCTCGCCGATATAGGTGCGCCGGGTCAGGACACGGTGAAGCTGGCCGATGCCCCAACGCCCGCCGTTGCGGGTAAACATGCGGTGCTTGTTCAGGTGATTGACGATGTTCTTGACGCCCATGGGGCCGGACGTGCCGTCGCCTTCCGATGCAAGGCGGAAAATCAGCCGCACGGTGTCGGCATGGAGCGGGTCGATCTCCAGCTTCTTCTTCATCTTCGCGCCGCGCTGCTCGGCATCGACGACACGGTAGCCGATGGGCGGCAGGGAGCCGTTCCAGAAGCCTTGCCGGGCGTTCTCCTTCAAGGCGCGCATGACGTGCTTGCCGTTCTCCTTCGACTGGTATTCGTCGAACAGCGCCATGATCTGCCGCATCATGACGTGCATGGGGTCGTCGCCCATCTCCTGCGTGATGGACACCAGCTTGACGCCGTTCTTGGCGAGCTTCCTGACGTTGAACTCCAGCTCGAAGTGATCGCGGAAGAACCGGCTGAACGAATGGACCACGACGACATCGAAGGGCGCGGGCTTGGACGTGCCGGCCTCGATCATCCGTTGGAACTCGGGGCGGCGGTCATTGGTGGCCGAAGCGCCGGCTTCCACGAAGGTTTCGACAAGCTGGTAGCCGCGCGAGACACAATAAGCCTCGCCCTGCTTGCGCTGGTCGGGGATCGACACGTCATGCTCGGCCTGCCGCGTGGTGGAAACGCGCAGGTAGAGCGCGGCGCGCAGCGCAACATGGGGACTTTGCATATTCATGACCGGACTCCTTCCGCCGTGCGACGTTCTATCAGCGGCAATTCCAGCTCCACGCGGTCATGCAGCACCTTAGGGACGAGCTTCTGGCCCTCGCCGGGGTCCATACGGATCAGGCCGTAGCTCGCCATCTTCTTGAGGGTTCGGGACAGGTTAGGCTTCGCCCGTCCCGTGATCCGCGACAGTTCCTCCAGCGAACCGGGTGACTGCTCGTCGATGACGCGCAGCAACTCGCGGTTCCCGCTCGAAAGGAGCTGCGCGAAGGATTCCATGGATGTGAACCACACCTTCGGATCGTCGGGTGCGGGCTTTTCCTCGCCTTTGGCGATCCGCATGGTGCGCGCCTTCATCTCGTCGTAGTCGGCAATCCCGACTTTCAATGTGGCCATGTTACGCCTCGTTCCTTCAACACCGCGTCCGCCGCCTGCCAGAAGTCGGCCAGCAGCGTGGCCGCATCCTCGTAGGCGTAGGGCTTCACGGTCTGGAGGCGATGCCGGTGGTCCATCGGCTCGCCCCGCCTTCCTCGGCCGACCGGATGGGCGTTATCGAATCCGACCAACCGTTCGCCCGAAGGCCCGTGAAGCGTGAGCGAATAATCGAGGCCGTGCGGCTTTTCCGGCGAGGCCGGAACGCGGGTGACGACGAACTTCACCCAATGGCCGCCCTCGGGATCGACAACGAGCACCTGTCCGTCGAGGTCCAGAAGCGTGTCGAGGCTCGGGTCACGATCCTCGCTCATGGCTTAGTGTTATCATCGGAGGATAACCGTTGCAAGTCCTGATTGCCAGGATCGTCGATTGGGCCGAACAGTCGGTCGAGCACGTCACCGAAATACCGCTCGAAGATTTGCAGTTCTTCCTCGGTGATCGGCACCTTCTCGGGCCAGTCGTCGAAGACAGGCAACGACACCACATCGACGATGCGAAGCGGCGACCTGCGGCGCTCCCGGCCGTCCGGCGTAGGTTCGTCGGCATAGTCGAAAAGATCGTCGGGAAGTGTCTCGGGGACCGGCTGTCGCGGTCGCCCTTTGCGGGCGCGACGGCGCTCTGCACACATGGAATCCTCCTTGGTTCTGGTGGATTCCGGGGCGCTGTAGGCCCCGGAATTGGGCGAACCATGGAGGGCAGTCGGCGGGCTGTAGCGTGCCGCATTTGCGTCTATGCGCTGGCGGCACCCCTGCCGGGATGGGACTCAGTTGGCGGCTCGCCGTGCCTTGGCGAAGCCGCGATCCGTGGCGATGAACCGCTCCAGCATGGGCACGATGAGCCTGACGGGATCGGCGACGGGCTGGCCGCTCTCGCGGGCCAGCACCTCGGCATAGGCGGTCAGATCGCGGTGAAGCGGCGCGGGTAGCTCCACCGTCACCTTCACGGGCTTGTCGTCGGGAAGCGGGCCGAGTTTCAGCTTGGTCATGGTCAACCTCCTGCCGGCTCAAATACAAGGTCGCGGGTGACGATGATCCTGACCGGGAAGCCGGGCCGGATGGTGAGAGTCGGCGCAACCTGCAACTGGCGCTGCACGATCTGCTGGCCCGCCTGATTGACGGTATCCTGCGCCCCGTCGCGGATAGCTCGAACAAGCCGGTCCTCGTCGCTGGTCGCCAGCTCCGTGCCGACTGCGAGCAGCGTGGACAGCCCTGCGGCCTTCATCAGATCCCACCAATGGTAATCAACCCCGTCTTCCAGCCCGGCATAGCCGCTGGCGTCCGCGCCCGGCAGGCGCTCAAGGACGATGGAACGGCCACCGGGCAGGATCAGGCGATTCCACACCAAGAGCACCCTGCGCTGGCCGAAGGTCACGCCGTCATCGTATTGACCGATGATGCGCGTCCCTTGCGGGATCAGGAGCAGGCTGCCGGTCGGGCTGTCATAGACGTTCTCGGTCACTTGCGCCGTGATCTGGCCCGGCAGGTCCGAGCGGATGCCGGTGATGAGCGCGGCGGGGATCACGGCCCCGGCCTGAAGGATGTAGGGCGATGCCGGCGGCGCGACGCGATCCGGCGCGATGGTCTGCCGGTCCACGGGTCCGTTGAGGAAAGCCGCGTGCCGGTCTTGCGTCGCGGGCTGTCCGCCGAGGCCGAGTCCTGCAAGGCCGGGCATGGACGTTCCTGCCGGCGCTCCCGTGCGTGGGCCGGACTGGAAAAACACGTTGCTCAAGCGCGCGGCTTCTTCCTCGGCGCGGCGGCGTTCTTCTTCGGGATCGACGGCGGGCGTCGTCATGACGGGCGGCGCGACCGGCTGTCCCCTGTTCTGCGCGTCGAGGATCGGACGGCCGAGGTCGCCGGGCAGCGCCGGGCCGAGCACCGGCCCCGTATAGTCGCGCGGCAAGCCGGACAGGCCGTCCGCCGTTGGGCGGTTCTCGGTCGAATAGAGTTCTTCGCCTCCCGGCCCTGCATCGCGGATCTGGAGCGCGTAGATCAGTGCGCCGCCGATGCCGAGCAAGGCGACCGCGCCGACGCCTGCCAGCATCTTGCGAGACAGGCGGGTGACGCGCGGCGGTTCGGCGCGCAGGCGCATGGGCGCGATGGTGTCGCTGATGGTGTTGTCGGTCATGACGGGGAGCCTCCGGTCGCGCTGGCGGGCTGTGCGGCAGCGGCCTGCGTCGGGTTGATGCGAACGATCCTGACGACCTGCTGGCGGTTGCCGTTGCCAAGGCGCAGCTCGGCCGCGCCGAACAGGCGGTCCACGATCAGGACGTTCTGGTGGACTCGGCTGTTGACGATCTGCGGTTCGCCATTCGTGCCGAGCACGAAAATCGGCGGCATTTCGCCCTGCACGATCCCGGCCGGGAAGACGACATAGACGCGCCGGCCATCGTCGAACACGGAAGCCGGCCGCCATGGCGGGTTGTCGCCCTGCACGTGCAATGCATAGCGGTAGTTCCGCGCAGCCTCGGCCGGGATGATCGGTGCGGCTGGAACGGTGTGACGCTGGCCGGCAGGCGGTGCGGGATAGGCCCATGCGACGGCCGGCATGTAGAGTGATTCCCGCGCGCGCAACTCGATCATGTAGGTGCGCCGGTCGGTGGTGACGACAAGGTTGGTGGAAATGTCAGGTCGCGTCGGTTTCACGAGGATATGGACGCGGCGGTTCGCACCGCTGCCGCTCTCGGTGTCGCCTATGATCCAGCGGGCGGTGTCGCCGGCCGCAATCGGCCCCGCGCCTGTCAGGCTCTCGCCCGGCTCCAGCGCAATGGTCGTGATCTGCCCGACTGCGGCATAGACCTGATAGAGCGCGCCTTCCGACCACGGATAAATCTGGATTGCATTGTAGTAGCCTTCCCGGCGCGGCTCGACGCGGGCGGCTGCATTGGCGTTCTCGACGCGGCCGGCCGGCGTCCCTGCGGCGGTTCCTCCACGCGCGACGGTCCATGCAGGGGGCACACGCAAAGGCCGGGGCGTGTTATCGGTTGCCGCCGCCTGCACGGTTGGCAGCGGGGGTACGCTGGCGTCATAGCTGAATTGCGGCGTCCGGTTGGTGGCGCAGCCTGCGAGCATGGTGGCAGAAAGCAGCACGGCCGCGATTGTGGGGGTGCGGGTGATCGTCCTCATTGGCTCATCTCCCGCGACCACGAAATTGCGTTGACGTAGATGCCGAGCGGATTGGCGCGCAGCCGTTCGGCATCGCGCGGCGGCTGGATGGCGATGGTCAGGATCGCGGTCCATCGTTCCGTGCTGGAAAGCTGGCCGTTCTCGAAATGGCGTTCGGTCCACGCGACGCGGAAGCTGTTGGGGGACGCCCGGATGACGCTAGACACCTCGACGGCGACCTGTTGACGGCCGACCTTGGCGAAAGGATCATTGGCGCGGGCGTAGTCGTTGAGCGCCGCCGCCCCGCGATCCGTGGTCCATTCGTAGGCGCGAAGCCAGTTCTGGCGGACAATGATCGCGTCGGCCGGGATCGCGCGGACCTGCTCGATGAATCGGCCGAGATGGAAAGCGATCTGCGGGTCGGTCGGGCGATAATCGGCGGCGGCCGGCGCGACGGTCTGCGCCTGTCCAAGATTGTCCACCTGCACCACCCACGGCACCACGGTCCCGCGCGCGGATTGCCAGACCAGCGCCGAGGCGAAGCCGGCCGACAGGATCAGGGAACCGAAGGCCATATAACGCCAGTTCCTCGCCTGCACGCGGGCCGAGCCGATACGCTCGTCCCATGCCTGCGCGGCCTTCTGATAGGGCGTCTCGGGTTCCGGCGATTTGCCGTAGTGGGTTGCTGGTCGTTTGAAGATGCTCATGAGCGGTCACTTTCGGAAAGGTTGATGGAGGAACCGGAGCCGTGGCTGTCGCCGGAGCGCACCGCATGGGCGGCCATGGTCGTGCCGTGGTTCATGGCCTGCGAGCGCCGCATCCGTTGCGCCCATGCGGGCGGGCTGCCGGCCGGGCCGGATGCTGCTGCGGTGGGATCGGCGCTCGCGCCGCCGACCGTGCCTGCGGTGGATGAGCCGCCGGTCACACCGAAGGCGGCGCGTGCGCCACCGGAAAAGCTGGACTTGACGCTCTCGGTGGCTTTCGAGACGGCGCGCTTCAAGGGAGAGACGGCGGCCGAGCCTGCGGCGCGGGCAACACCACCAAGGCCGGAAGCAACACCGACCGCGCCGGACTGGCCGAGCGCGCCGACGCTATAGGCTGCGGTTGCCGCGCCCGCGGCGGTCGCACCGCCGCGGACGGCCGCGGCCCCACCGGAGAGGGCGGCAGCACCGCCCTTGGCCGCAAGCATAGCCCCGCCGCCAGCGGCGACACCTGCACCTGCGACCGCAAGGCCGGTTCCCACGGCCGCGCCCGCGCCGAGCTGCGGGCCGCCAGAGACGATGCCGTTGGCGATGCCGGGGCCGAAGATGCCGAGGCCGAGCAGCGACAGGGCTGCCAGCACAATCGCCATGGCGTCGTCGATGGTCGGGGTTGCCCCGCCGAAACCGGCCGTGAATTGCGAAAATAAGGTGCTGCCGATGCCGATGATGACGGCGAGCACCAAGACCTTGATGCCGGACGACACCACATTGCCCAAGACCTTCTCGGCCATGAAGGCGGTCTTGCCGAACAGGCCGAAGGGGATCAGGACGAAGCCGGCGAGCGTGGTCAGCTTGAACTCGATCAGCGTCACGAAAAGCTGGATGGCGAGGATGAAGAAGGCCAGCACCACCAGCGCCCATGCAAACAGCAGGCACGCGATCTGGATGAAGTTCTCGAAGAAGCTGATCCAGCCCATCAGGTCGGAAATGGAATCGAGAAGCGGACGGCCGGCGTCGAGGCCGGTCTGCGCCACGCGGCCCGGCCGCATCAGATCGGTGACGGAAAAGCCGGTGCCCGAGGCCATGAGGCCGAGGCCGGCGAAACTCTCGAAGACGATGCGGGCGAGGTTGTTCCAATTGCCGATGATGTAGGCGAAGACGCCGATGAACAGCGTCTTTTTGACCAGCCGCGCGATAATGTCGTCATCCGCGCCCCATGCCCAAAAGAGCGCGGCGAGCGTCACGTCGATGACGATCAGCGTTGTGGCGATGAAGGCGACCTCGCCGCCGAGCAGCCCAAAACCACTGTCGATGTAGGAGGTGAAGACTCCGAGGAAATTGTCGATGACGCCCGTGTTGCCCATGGTCAGCGCGCCTCGCTGCGGTCACGGCCGAGGAAGCGGTCGCGGGATTCAGCCCAAGCGGCGAGGCAGTCGGCATCGCTTGCGGCGGCCTCGCCGAGCTGCTGGCAACGGCGCAGGCTGGCGCGCAGGGGATCGGGCGGCGGCTGGAGGGCCGAGGCCGGGAGCGGCGCGGAAGGTTCATCCTTCCGCGCCATGTCGATTGCGGTCACTGTCAAGGCAATCGCAACGAACACCACGGCCCCGAGCCGGGCCAGCATCTTGCCGTCCATGGCGAGCCTCCCGGTCAGTTGTTGCCGTTGTTGAACATCTGCGCGTTGCCCGGCAGGTAGCCGGTGCCGGGTGTCAGGAACCGCTCGCGCTGGATGCGGCCCTGTTCAGCAGCGGTCGCGCGCTCGGCCTCGGTCAGCGCGTCGGCCCGGCCATTGGCCGAGATGACCGCGATCAGGTCGGAAAGCTGCTGCGACTGGAGGGCGAGAAGCTGGTTGCCGGCCTGCGTGGCTTGCAGCGCGCCGGTCGCGCCTTGGCTCTGGCCGACCAGCGCGGCCATTTCGGCGCGGTTGCTGTCGATATTGCCGACCGCTCCCGCCTGCACGCGCATGGCGTCCTGCAAGCTGCCGACCGTGTTCTCCCACCGGCTGCGCGCATCGGCGACAAGCTGGGCGTCGGTCGCCGAAAGCGAGACATTGCCATATTGCTTCTGGAACGCTTGGTCGATCTGGCCGACCTCGAAGGCGATGTTCTGTGCCTGCCCGAGAAGCTGCTGCGTGCGCTGGACGCTCTGCTGGAGCTGCTGGAGCGAGGAATATGGCAGGCTCGCCAGATTGCGGGCCTGATTGATGAGCATCTGCGCCTCGTTCTGGAGGCTCTGAATCTGGTTGTTGATCTGCTCCAGCGTGCGCGCGGCGGTAAGCAGGTTTTGCGCATAGTTGGTCGGGTCATAGACGATCCGGCCGAAGCCGAATTGTGCATGGGCCGGGCTTGCCAGCATGGGCGAAAGCGCGACGGGCATGGCGAGCGCCAGCGCGAGGGCCGAGGCCCCAACGATCTTGGGATAGGTCATGGAAGAATCTCCTGTGTGGGGTGGCTATCGAGCGGGGCCGGCGCGGCGGATTCCGGCCGGTCGGCAAGATTGGTGAGGTTCGGGATCAGGTCGGCCGCCCAATCGACGCCGCGCTCGCGCAGCCATGCGGCGAGGAAGCCGTCGCGGCCGCGTTCGGCGACGATCTGCGCAATGAGGGTCTGGTCGGATTTGGCGGATGCGGCGCAGAGGGCGAGGCCGACTTCGGACAGGCCAAGCTCGAACAGGCGATTGCCGCGCCGTGACTGGCAGTAATAATCCCGCTTGGGCGTGGCCCGTGCGAGGATTTCGATCTGCCTGTCATTGAGGCCGAAGCGGCGATAGATGGCCGTGATCTGCGGCTCGATGGCGCGCTCGTTCGGCAGCAAGAGTCGCGTCGGGCAGCTCTCGATAATCGCGGGCGCGATGTTGCTGCCGTCAATGTCGGACAGGCTTTGTGTGGCGAAGATGACGCTGGCGTTCTTCTTGCGCAGCGTTTTCAGCCACTCACGGAGCTGGCCGGCGAAACCCTCGTCGTCCAGCGCAAGCCAGCCTTCATCTATGATGAGCAGCGTGGGGCGGCCATCGAGCCGGTCGCCGATACGATGGAACAGATAAGCAAGCACGGCAGGGGCCGCGCCGGTCCCGACAAGGCCCTCGATCTCGAAGGCTTGCACGTCCGCCGATCCCAAATGCTCTGTCTCGGCGTCGAGCAGCCGGCCATAGGCACCGCCGACGCAGAACGGACGGAGCGCCTGTTTCAGATCGTTGGATTGCAACAGCACCGCAAGGCCGGTGATGGTCCGTTCCTCGACCGGCGCGGAAGCGAGCGAAGTCAGCGCCGTCCAAAGGTGTTCCTTGACCTCGGGCGTGATCGCCAGCCCCTCGCGCATGAGGATGGCCGCAATCCAGTCCGCCGCCCATGCGCGTTCATAGGTGTCGTGGATGCGGGCAAGTGGCTGGAGCGAAACGGACGCCTCATCTCCTTCCGTGAGGCCACCGCCCAAATCGTGCCAATCCCCGCCCATGGCGAGCGCGGCGGCGCGGATGCTGCCGCCGAAGTCGAAGGCGAAAACCTGCGATCCCGCATAGCGCCGGAACTGCAAGGCCATGAGCGCCAGCAGCACGGATTTGCCCGCGCCGGTCGGGCCAACGACAAGGGTGTGTCCTACGTCGCCGACATGGAGACTTAGCCGGAACGGGGTTGAGCCTTCAGTCTTTCCAAAGAGCAAAGGGGGTGCACCGAAATGCTCGTCCCGTTCCGGCCCCGCCCACACCGCTGAAAGCGGGATCATGTGGGCGAGATTCAAAGTGCTGATGGGCGGCTGGCGGACATTGGCGTAGGCGTGTCCGGGCAGACTGCCGAGCCATGCGTCAACCGCGTTGACGCTCTCGGGCATGACGGTGAAGTCACGGCCCTGAACGATCTTCTCGACCAGGCGCAGCTTCTCTTGCGCCACGCGCGGGTCGGCATCCCATACGGTGACGGTCGCCGTGACGTAGGCCATGCCCGCCACGTCTGCCCCAAGCTCCTGCAACGCCATGTCGGCGTCGAGCGCCTTGTTCGCCGCGTCGGTGTCCACAAGGGCGGACGCCTCGTTGGTCATCACCTCTTTCAAGATCGCCGCGATGCTCTTGCGCTTAGCGAACCATTGGCGACGGATGCGGGTCAGCAACCGGGTCGCATCGGTCTTGTCGAGCAGGATCGCGCGCGTGCCCCACCTGTAGGGGAACGGCAGCCGGTTCATCTCGTCGAGCAGGCCCGGCATCGTTGCGGTCGGGAATCCCACGATGGTCAGGACGCGCAGATGTGTGTCGCCAAGGCGCGGCTCCAGCCCGCCAGTCAACGGCTGGTCGGCGAGCAGCGCGTCGAGGTGCATCGGCACCTCGGGCACGCGCACGCGATGGCGGTTGGTTGAGATGGTGGAATGGAGGTAGGTCAGCGTTGCGCCGTCATCCATCCAACGGCACTCGGGCATGAAGCCGTCGAGCAGCGCCAGCACGCGGTCGGTGCGGTCGATGAAGCCGCGCATCAGCTCCCACGGGTCCACGCCGGTTTTCTCGCGGCCCTCATAGAGCCATGCCTCAGTGCGGGCGGCTTCCTCGGCCGGGGGCAGCCAGAGGAAGGTGAGGAAGTAGCCGGACACGAAATGCGCGTCCGCTTCCTCGAAACCAGCCTTCCGTTCCGCATCGACCAGCGCCGACGCGGCATCGGGAAAGCGACTATCGGGATAGGTCGCCGCCTCGCTGCGCTGTGCCTCGACGAAGATGCTCCAGCCGGAGCCGAGACGGCGCACGGCGTTGTTGATGCGGCCGGCGACGGCGACCAGCTCGGCCGCGACGGCGGAATCCAGATCGGGGCCGCGAAACTTCGCGGTCCTCTGAAAACTCCCATCCTTGTTCAAGACGACGCCGGAGCCGACCAGTGCCGCCCATGGCAGATAGTCGGCGAGTCGGGTGGCGGTGCTGCGGTATTCGGCAAGGTTCATCATCGACGCGCCTCCCTCACACCGCCAGATGGCCGGGGATGCGCAGATGCCGCCGCCCGACCTCGACAAAGAGGGGATCGCGCTTTGCCGCCCACACGGCCGCGAAATGACCGATGGCCCAGATGGCGATGCCGACCAGCCAGAGGCGCAGGCCGAGGCCCACGGCCCCGGCCAGCGTGCCGTTCAGAATCGCGATGGAGCGCGGTGCGCCGCCGAGCAAAATATGCTCGGTCAGCGCCCGATGGACCGGGACCGTGAACCCCGGCACCGCGTCGAGCTGTTCGAGGCCGCCCGCCATCAGATGAGCGCCCCGCCGCCGAACGAGAAGAACGACAGGAAGAAGCTCGACGCCGCGAAGGCGATGGACAGGCCGAACACGATCTGGATCAGCTTGCGAAAGCCGCCGCCCGTATCGCCGAAGGCCAAAGTCAGGCCGGTCACGATGATGATGATGACGGCGATGATCTTGGCGACCGGCCCTTCGATGGACTGGAGGATGCTTTGGAGCGGTGCTTCCCACGGCATCGACGAACCGGACGCATGGGCGGCCGGGGCGAGCATGAAGCTGATGACAAGGGTGGATGCGGCGGTCGCGGCGAAGCGATAGCCGCGCGAAATCGTGCGGATCATGAAGATTCTCCTGTGCTGGTGGGGATTGCCAAAGGGATGGGATGCGTGATGCGGTAGTCGCCGTCCGGTCCCAGCCCTTCGACGCGGGCGAGTTCGGCCAGCCGGCGCGCGGAACCGCGCCCGGAAAGGACGGCAACGAGGTCGATTGTCTCGGCGATCAGGGCGCGCGGGACGGTGACGACAGCCTCTTGGATGAGCTGTTCAAGGCGGCGCAGCGCGCCGATGCCGGTGCCTGCATGAATGGTGCCGATCCCGCCCGGATGGCCCGTGCCCCATGCTTTGAGCAGGTCGAGGGCTTCCGATCCGCGCACCTCGCCGATAGGGATGCGGTCGGGGCGCAGGCGCAGCGAGGACCGGACCAGATCGGAAAGCGTCGCCACGCCGTCTTTCGTCCGCATGGCGACAAGGTTGGGCGCGGCGCATTGCAGCTCGCGCGTGTCCTCGATGATGACGACGCGATCCGCCGTCTTCGCCACCTCGGCGAGCAGCGCATTGGTCAGCGTGGTTTTGCCGGTGCTGGTGCCGCCCGCTACCAAGATATTGGCGCGGGATGCGACGGCTTCGCGCAGCGTTTCCGCCTGATCGGTGGACATGATGCCCGCCGCCACATAGTCGTCGAGCGTGAACACCGCGACGGCGGGCTTGCGGATGGCGAAGGTCGGGGCAGCGACCACGGGCGGCAATAGCCCTTCAAACCGCTCCCCGCTCTCGGGCAGTTCGGCCGAGACGCGGGGGCTGCGGGCATGAACCTCCGCGCCGACATGATGCGCGACTAGCCGAACGATGCGTTCGCCATCGGCGGCGGACAGTCGCTCGCCCGTGTCGGAAAGCCCTTCGGATAGCCGGTCCACCCAAAGGCGACCATCCGGGTTCAGCATCACCTCGACGACGGCCGGGTCTTCGAGCAGCCGGGCAATGGCGGGGCCGAGCGCGGTGCGCAACATGCGCGCGCCGCGCGCGATGGATTCCGGTTTTTGGTGGTTGGTGGTCATGTCGGCCCCGTTTCTTCATGGGGCGCGACAGGCAATCCCCAGATCGGGGTCGATTAAGAGAGACCGAAATGCGGCCGGTTCAACAAGTATCTATGAGGCGGCGGTGATCGGCGGCGAACGGCGGTAAATAGGATGGGTCCGAATACTCATTCTTGATCGCCGTTGCTCTCGGACTCGTCCGGCAACTGATCGTCGGGAAGTGAGTCGAGGTCACGCGACAGCTCCTTGAGGAACCTGTCGCCCGTCGCCAGACGCCGGCCGAGATTTTGCATGAAGCCCTCGAACCGCTCCGCGCCTTTCGCTCGGGCAGCGGATTGTGCGGCTCCCGTAAGCGGCGGTGTGATGGTCATCCAGAAATGGATGAACTGCGCGACCGTCTCGCCGAGGACGGCGAGATCCAGGTCGAGCGTGTCGATCTGGCGGCCGAGCTTGTCCATGCGGCGCGACATGGCGGCTTCAAGCTGGTCGTCGGCATCGCCGGACAGGTAAGATATGACCGCCGCCTCCACGATGGCGGATTTTGAGACATTACGGCGCAGCGCCACCGAGCGGCGCAGCGCCATCGCTTCGATCTGCGGAATGAGCGCGGGGTCGAAATAGAGATTCAGGCGGGTTCTGGTTGCCATGGTCGTGTCCTCAAAGGTCGATTCCGTCATCGGGGTTCAATGCGACCTGCCGCGCGACCATCCTCATACGTTGGCGCATGGCGCGGGCCTTGGCCGCGTCAACGTCCGGCTCGTCGTCCACAAACTCGAACTCCTGTTCGGGTGATGGCGGCGGGGCGACGATTTCCTCATGCTCAGGCAGCTCCGGCTCGCGGCGGATGCCAGCATTGGCCGGATCGCCCTCGGCCCCGTGTGCGGCGTCGGTCGCGGAATGGCTTTCCGCCGCGACCACACGGCCGGACCAATCATCGGCGGATGGACTGGGCGCCAGCGGAGCGGCGACCAGATCGGGCGGGGTCAGGATGCGTTCCTGCAACCGCGCGTCCTCGAAATAGCGGGCCTTGGTCGCGCGGATCGGCGGTGTGCCCGCGACCATCACGATTTCATCGGTGGGCGGAAGCTGCATGATTTCGCCCGGCGTGAGTAGCGGGCGGGCCGTCTCCTGCCGTGAAACCATGAGATGCCCAAGCCACGGGGCCAATCTGTGCCCGGCGTAGTTGGTGGAGTCGCGCAGTTCGGTCGCGGTGCCGAGTGCGTCGCTCACCCGCTTGGCCGTCCTTTCGTCGTTCGTGGCGAAGCTGACGCGCACATGGCAGTTGTCGAGGATCGCGTTGTTCGGGCCATAGGCGCGCTCGATCTGGTTGAGGCTCTGCGCGATCAGGAAGCCTTTGATTCCATACCCCGCCATGAAGGCGAGCGCCGATTCAAAGAAGTCGAGCCGGCCGAGCGCCGGAAACTCGTCCAGCATCAACAGCAGCCGATGGCGCTTGCCGGAGGTGGTCAGTTCCTCGGTCAACCGCCTGCCGATCTGGTTGAGGATCAGGCGAATGAGCGGCTTGGTGCGGTTTATGTCGGATGGCGGCACGACCAGATAGAGCGTGACGGGCTGGCGGCTGCCGACCAGGTCGGCAATGCGCCAGTCGCACCGCGCCGTCACCCGCGCCACCACGGGATCGCGGTAGAGGCCGAGAAACGACATGGCGGTGGAGAGCACGCCCGACCGCTCGTTCTCGGATTTGTTCAACAGTTCGCGGGCGGACGACGCGATGACGGGATGAGCGCCTGCTTCGCCGAGATGCGGCGTGTCCATCATCGCGCGCAAGGTTGCCTCGACCGGGCGGCGGGGATCGGACAGGAAGTTGGCGACGCCCGCCAAGGTCTTGTCCTTCTCCGCATAGAGAACATGCAGGATCGCGCCGACCAGCAAGCTATGGCTGGTCTTTTCCCAATGGTTGCGCTTGTCGAGACTGCCTTCGGGATCGACCAGAATATCCGCGATATTCTGCACGTCGCGGACTTCCCATTCCCCTTGCCGGACCTCCAGCAGCGGGTTGTAGGCCGACGATCTGGCGTTGGTCGGATCGAACAGCAGCACGCGGCCATGCTTCGCGCGGAAGCCCGCTGTCAGCGTCCAGTTCTCGCCTTTTATGTCGTGAACGATGGCGGATGCCGGCCATGTCAGCAGCGTCGGCACCACCAGCCCGACGCCTTTGCCGCTACGCGTCGGGGCAAAGCATAGGACATGCTCGGGACCGTCATGGCGCAGATAGTCCCGGTCGTATCGGCCGAGCAAGACGCCATCGGGGCCGAGCAATCCGGCCGCACGGATTTCCCGGTCCTCAGCCCATCGCGCCGATCCGTAGGTGGCGACGTTGCGCGCCTCCCGCGCCCGGATGATCGACATGAAGATGGCGGCGGCGATGGCGAGGAAGCCGCCCGATACCGCGATGATGCCGCCCTCGACGAAGATCGCGGGCGCGTAGGCGTCGAACGAAAACCACCACCAGAAGAAGGCGGGCGGATAATAGACCGGCAGGCCCGCCAGCTCGAACCATGGTGCTCCAAGCTGCGGCTGGAAGCCGAGGCGGAACGCCGTCCATTGCGTCGCTGCCCACACCATCACCAGAACGATGGTGAAGACGGCACCAATCTGCCCCCAAAGGATTCGGCCTCCGCGCATACAGGCTCCAGTCGGCAAAAAAAGACGGAGCCGATCAGAGAGTAGGCAAAATCGGGACGGGCAACAGGAAAGAGGATGCCGGAGGGCTGCCGGATACTATCGGCGGCAAATAGGACGGGTCGCCTTTGCCGTTATCGTGCCGGTCGAGTGCCATCGAGGAAACGATTGGGCGAATCGCCGTCACGCTTCATTTTGCCTGCGAGGTTGAGTAGATTTTTCAGTGCGGAGCTGCGATTGAACGGCGACCAGACGGCTGTAAAGGCAACCGGCTCCGGTTCATCGAGGAAGGGCAGGAAGACGATGCCGGTCGTCGGCAATAATGACGTGGCCTCGCCGACGATAGTGATGCCGAAGCCTTGTCCGACCATAGATAGCAGCGTGCCGCGCCCCACATCAAAGCGCAGGATCGACGGTGCGGGCCAACGCCCGGCAAGGCGCAGCACGATATGGTCATGGACCTGCGGGCCGGTGCCACCATAGCGAACAATGAAAGTCTCGCCGACCAGATCGGACCAAGTGATTGCGGACTGCCCGGCGAGGCGATGCCCATCCGATAGCACCACCACCAGCGGTTCGGTCCAGATCGGTCGGGTATGGCAGTCGGGCATCTCGGGCTTGCCCGCGACGAACGCCACGTCGAGCTGGTCAGCACGAAGCTGCATCACCGCATCGCGGGCCGTGCCTTCGGTTATCTCGACCTCAATGCCGGTATGGGCTTCCCGATAATGACGGATCAGCTCCGTGAGAAAGCTGCGTGGGATCAAGGCATGGATGCCGATGCGAAGCCGGCCACATTCTCCTTGAGCTGTCATGCCGGCGGTCTTCACCGCGTGATCGAGTTGATCGACACCCGCCGTGACACGCTCCATGAAGTGCCTGCCTGCGTCTGTTAGCCGAACGCCCCGCGCATGGCGCTCAAACAGCAGGATACCAAGGTTATCCTCCAGCGCTTTCACACGCGCGCTGACGCTCGACTGGCTGACGCCGAGTGCCTTGGCCGCATGCCGAAAATTCAGATGCTCGGCGACGGCGATGAACTGAACAAGGGAAATGAGCGGTATCCTGCCAGACAGGATACCGCCATTCACGAGGTTTCGATGGTTAGTGCGCCGCATCGGAGCGGGCCTGCCACCAGTCGTCGGTTAGACGACTGGCGACTTCTCGGTGGCAGTCCCACGGAGCCGAAGGAGCGCCAGCCCCAACGACACCAGCACTGCCATCGCCGTGGCGTAACAGATCACCGGCCACGCTGTGTCACCGTTTAACAGCGTCACCGCCAATGTCCCGACAATGCTGACTATCAGGCTTTGAACGCAGAAGTAGAACGCGACCGCTGATCCTGCGATGTCGTCGAACTCTGCCAAAGCGCCGTTCGCGGTAACGGACACAGTGAAGACAATGGCGACCGCCATGACCCACATCGGCACGATGAAGGTGAGGAATGACGGCGAACCGAAGAGTTCGCCGATCCCCAACAGGACCGCCCCGAAAACGAGCAACGCCATTCCACGCGCTACGCATCCCGCGATGCCCCATCTGGTGACAAAGGACTTCGCGAAACGAGTTGTCACGATCATTACAAGCGCGACAGTGGCGAAGGCAAAGCTGAATCCGATCTCGGAATATTCCGCTTGGCCTATGAGCACACGGGGAGCCGTCGAGAAGAAGACGAAGAAGGTGCCCATACCGGCGCTAAAGCCGATGGTGTAAACCCAAAAAGCCGGACTCGCGAAGATCGGCAAAACAGATCGGCGCGTCTTCGCTTGATCCAGAGGGCGGGTTTCGTGCCACCTGAAACCCGCATTTAGGAGTGCGAGCATCGCCAGTATAGCCAAAGCAATGAATATCGCCTGCCATCCCAAGAACTCGCCGATCAACGCTCCGGCGATAGGGCCGAGCGCAGGTACGAACGCCAGCATCGAACTGAAAAGGCCGTAGATGACGACACCCTCAGGACGACTGGCATAAACGTCGCGAACCGTCGCGAACGTCGCCACCAGCATGGCCGACGCGCCGACTGCTTGAAGCAGACGGAAAGCGACAAAGGCTGGTGCAGTTGAAGACCAAGCTGCTCCCAGAGACGCAATGACGAAAGCCGTTGCGCCCGCAAGTAGAATTGGCCGTCGCCCGATGCGGTCTGAGAGCGGACCAAAAATCACCTGGCCCACACCGAGCATCACAATATAGAGGCTCAACGTGAGTTGGATCATGGCGGGCGTCGTGTTCAGGATGCCGGGCATCGCTGGAACGACGGGGAGATAAATATCCATCGCCAGTGAAGCGAGGATGTCGAAGGGAGCCATCAGCAGTAGGGCTGCCGGCAGCGTATAGGCCCATGCAGGGCGTGTGATGGTCATGATAAGTCAACCGCTCGATTAAGAAATCTCGGGCGGCGTCTGCACATCAGCAATCACATGGGATTGGTCTCACAGAGCGCCGCAACAACAATTTTGCTGTTGCGGCTTACTTGTCTGCTGACTTTGGATTTCCCATGCTGACCACTCCACGATCACAAATTTGACTAGCTATCACTTATACGATCAGCTGTTGCCTCGCAATGCCGTATCGCTGGCTCGTAGCCACCCAATCCCCCGCTGTTGACGTTCCCGTCATTCTTGGCCGTATGAAACCCCTATGCCTTGCTTTGGCGGTTGGCTGGAACGGGCAGAGGTTCAGTCGACGCGGATCAGCCGACCCATTTCTTTTGCGAGAGAGAGCAGATCACGGAGCGCGGCGCTTCGATTGAACGGCGACCAGACGGCGGTAAAGGCAACCGGCTCTGGCTCATCGGCGAAAGGCAGGAAGGTGATGCCGGCAGTCGGCAGCAGTGCCGTCGCTGCCCCGACGATGGTAATGCCGAATCCCTGTCCGACCATGGATAGTAGCGTGCCACGTCCTACGTCGAAGCGCAGTATCGAAGGCGCGGGCCAGCGCCCGGCAAGGCGCAGCACGATATGGTCATGAACCTGCGGGCCAGTGCCACCATAGCGGACAAGGAAGGTTTCGCCGACCAGATCGGCCCAAGTGATTGCCGGCTGCCCGGCAAGACGATGCCTATCCGGTAGCACCGCTACCAGCGATTCAGTCCAGACCGGCCGTGTATGGCAGTCGGGCAGCTCTGGTGTGCCAGCGACGAACGCCACGTCCAGCCGGTCGGCACGAAGCTGCATGACCGCATCGCGGGCCGTGCCTTCGGTGATTTCGACCTCGATGCCGGGATGGTTTTCCCGATACTGCCCGATCAGATCGGCGAGGAAGCTGCGCGGAATCAAGGCATGGACGCCGATGCGCAGGCGGCCCCATTCCCCCGTCGCCGCCATGCCTGCGGTCTTCACCGCATGGTCGAGTTGATCGACGCCGGCTGCGATCCGCTCGACGAAGTGGCGTCCGGCTTCGGTCAACCGAACGCCACGCGCACGACGCTCGAACAGGAGGATGCCAAGGTCTTCTTCCAGCGCCTTCACGCGGGCGCTGACGCTGGATTGTGCAACCCCGAGTGCGTTCGCTGCGTGGCGGAAGTTGAGATATTCAGCGACCGCAAGCGTCTGGATCAGCGACAAGAGAGGTATGCGCGACCCGAGCAGCGTTTCACTTGATCGGAAGGCATCGTTCGCATGTCTTTTCGAACGCCGCATCCTAAGCTCCCGCTAGGCGGCCTTTTTTGTGGCTCCGCGTTTTTCGACCGGGATTCCGCGCAGATCGCGCAACCAGAGCTGACCGCATGCCGCCGAAATATCCCGCCCCTGTGTATCCCGCACCACGACCGGCACACCGGCGCGATCCAGCACTTCACGGAAAAGTCCGAGGCTGCGGTCGCCGGTTCGATCAAGCGCGATGCCATCGACAGGATTCCAGCGCATAAGGTTCACACGCGCCCTTCGCTTGTTCATGAGACCGGCAAGCCGTTTCGCATCAGCAAGCGTGTCGTTGATGCCGGGGAGGACCAGATAGACAAAGGTGACGATCCGGTTGTGCCGTTCCGCCCATGACGAAGCGCGCGCGATGACTTCCTTGATGTCGTGCTTACGCGATCCGGGGATGAGACGGTCGCGAACTTCCTGCGTCGTCGCATGCAGCGATATAGTCAGATTGATCGCCAGATGCTCTTCTCGCAATTGCGCTAGAGCCTTCGGTATGCCGATGGTCGAAAGCGTGATTCCCGTGGTGGGAAAATTCATCCCTCGCCGGTCGCGCAGGATACGAATCGCCTTCATCACCTGCTCGTAGTTGTTCAAAGGCTCGCCGATGCCCATGAACACGATCCGGTTGACCTTCGGCCCGAGTTGAACGACCTGTTCGACAATCTCGCCCGCCGAAAGGTTGCGCTTGAGGCCGGCTTGGCCGGAAGCGCAGAACTGGCAGGCGAAGGCACATCCAACCTGTGACGAAATACAGGCGGTGTGTCCGTCGTGACGACGGATCAGAACGCTTTCAACGGCATAACCGTCATGAAGGCCGAAAAGCACCTTCTGCGACCGACCGCCGCGCTCATGCGTGATTTTGCGAAGGCTCCGCAACTGGACGCCCCGAGCCTCTGACCAGTTCCGCAAGGCGCGCGGCAGGTCCATGTGTGGGCAGAACAGGTCGCGATAAGCGATTTGCGGCCCGCTGCTCGCGTTCAACGCATCGAACTCGTCGGCCATGAGGTTCAGCGCCAAGGTTGGCGCAGGCAGTGCTTTTTGTCGTTCGCCCCCCAACGGGCTGGGTTCTTGTATAGGCATGATAGTCGTTCCGGGTTTCCGTGCCCGGCGATACCGTGGCGCACGCCTTATAAATAACCGACACGACTGTTATAAACAACCCTCCAGATGGTGTTACCCGAACACATGGTCGGGATAGAGGACGGACAGAAGCATGTGGGTGCGCTTGGTCATGAAAGCCGCTAGCTCGCCTTCCGGCTCAACGAGCCATTGCATGCAAGACCCCTGAATGACCGTCTGAATCAAGCCGGCGGTATGCTCGGGTGGGCGCGGCCCGGCGGGCAGTCGTGCCTCGATAGCTTTCAGGACCAGTCTGTTCCGCTCCGCCGCAAGGGCGCGAAGCGACGGCTCCTGAACGTCTCCCCACAATAGAAGAAGGTAGCCTTCCGTTCCGGCACCGTCACCCATACCGGCGATGAGGTCCTTGAGCATCGCCCACAGCGGATCGAGGCCCTTTTCGGGACTCGCACCCGCGAAATAGTCGCGCACCTCCTGCGTGTTGCGCTCCATGACCTTTAGATGCAGCGTCGCCTTGTCTTTGAACCGCTGGATCAGTGCAGCCCGCGAGATGCCGACCGCTTCCGCAACATCGGAGAGGGTGAAGGCCGATGGACCTTTCTGAAGAAGGATGCCTAGGCTCAGGACCCATTGAATTGCGGCGTGCGATCTGATTCAGGCTCCTGAGGAGTCTGGATTATGAGCGATCTTTATTGGCTGACGGACGAGCAGATGGCTCGGCTGGAGCCCTATTTCCCTAAG
>NZ_JAILWT010000001.1:600000-824302 GCF_025698805.1 Filomicrobium sp. | reverse complement strand
CATGAGGCCCAGCGCCGCATTCAAAGCCGCCGACGTAGGATCGGTAGCGGCACCACGTAGGATCGGTAGCAAGAGAGCTTCCATCAACGTAGGTTCGGTAGCAGGCCTGCGTGCGTTCGGTAGCAATGCCAACGTAGGTTCGGTAGCAACGTTCACGTAGGATCGGTAGTCGCTCTATATAGAACAGAACATCTCAGAACACCGTCCGAACATTTTCCGGAACATTCTTCCAGAACCTTTTCCAGAATCCAGAACAGGCGCTGCGCGGCTTTCAATGAAAAATAAGGGAAGGGGATATTAGCCGCTCAAATGCTCAGCATGCTGAATTCTTCTGGACAGGCAGCCTAACTCCCCTCAAGATTCGAGACATGGACTCCCGCGAAGCCATCCGCAGACTGAGAACATTGGAACCCATCCTCAAGGCCGAAGGAGCGTCCGCCCTCTACCTATTCGGCTCCACCGCCCGCAATACTGCGCGCCACGATTCCGACGTCGATATCCTGCTCGAAACCCCGCCGCGCAAACGCATATCGCTGCTTGCGATCGCCCGCCTCACCCGCTTGGCCAGCGAAGCCATTCATGCCCGCGTCGACCTTATCCCAAAACAAGCGATCAAGCCGCACATCATGAAACGGATAGAGCCCACGCTCAAAAAAGTATTCTGACGTGATCGCCCGCCTACCCAATGAAGCCATTACCGACATCCTTCATGCCATCCGTACCCTGACCGCTATCACCGCCAAGCACGACCTAGGCACTTTCTCCAAAAACCAACAGCTCCGCTGGGCAGTCGAACGAGGCCTTCAAATCATATCCGAAGCTGCACGAAACATTCCGGCCGCACTTACCGACCGACATCCGCACGTCCCCTGGGCCGACATCCGAGGCATGGGCAATATCCTGAGGCACGATTACATGGAGATATCACAAACCGAACTCTGGAAAACGGTTCGCCAAGACCTCAAGCCCCTTCAAAAGGCGTGCGAAAGCCTTCACCGGACGACCATCTCTCCTCCCCGCAGCACCAAAAAAAAATAACCTCACCCTTTCATCGGAAGCCCAACATCCCGGAACTCGAGGTTCGACCCGCTCTGTTCCATCGGTATGCCAACCTCATGGGCCAGCGCCATCAGCTGCTCAACAAACACGCCCGCGCGCATCGCCACAAAGTTGTGGTCGCTGCACCAGGCCTCATAATCGTTGAACACCACATTGGCCGTCAGGCGTCCGCCGCGCACCGCCTCCAACCGTTCATCAGCCCAAACCGCGGCATCGCCCAGCGTCGTCATCCTGCGCCCAACATCCCTGTCACGGTGCCGCCACGGCGTCGTCACCGTGTAAAGCCCCAACCCACTTCCCAGCTCAAGCAATAATCCAAGCCCAAGCAGCAGCCCCGTCCGGATGTCGGCCTGCTCCACGGGAGCATCGAACCAGCGGAACACCCGGTCAAGGACATCCAGCTGCGGGTCCGCGCTTTGCACAGAGAAATCCAGCCCTCCCAGCGCCGCCTGCACCTCTCTAAGCCTTCCCCATGAAGCTTCTGCTTCCCGGGCCTGTTCCAGCGTCACCTGCATCCGCGCAATCTTCGCGCAGGCCACCCGCGTGGCGATCATGTTCTTCCGGCAGCGGTCCGAATGCACCTCCACGGTCCGCTTCCCCCGGCCGTAGGGTTGCGCATACGCAGCCTCAATCGCGTTTTCGACCTCCAGAGGGGTTCCGACCTGCCCGATAGCATCCAACCGCCCTTGAAGGCGTTTCTGTTCGGCCTGAAGGTTGTTGCGCCGGTCAATGATGCTTTGATTGTTCCCCGCGTTCGCAAGGCGGTGTTCGGCGGCAAGTCCGATCCCCGCATAAAAGGAACTCACGCTGGCCACCACAAGGAACACCCCCGCGCCCAAGGCTGCCAGCCAATCACGCTTGCCAACGGCCAAGGCGAAGCAGAACGGCATCAGGGCCTTCACGATGTCCGCGAGCCCCAATCCGAACCCGTAAAGGTGCCGTTCCACCTCATCCTGCCCGCCAAGGCGAATACCGAAGCGGTAGTTGAGCACCGCCGACACCGCCACCAGTCCAAGACTACCCACGACGCCCGCGAAAATCAGGCCATCAATCACCAGCGCCTTCGCGCCAGCCGCCGTGGGCCGAGGCCACGATCGCCTCCCAGGTGTCGACCCTGAAGCGCAACTTAAGCTCCGCGATCCTCTTGGCCGCGCCCTCTGCAATTTGTCCCTCACAGAATTTGTTGGTTGAACCTCCTTCCGCCAACTTGATCACCGCCAGCTGCAGCAGCAGCTCGTCCGGCACTCGCAGTTGTAGACGCTTCGATTTGCCCCGCTCCGAGACGACCGGAGGCGCGCGCTGTTCAACGCTGGCCCTCAGGGCCGCGAAACGTTCGCGAAGTGTTTTGGCCATGCTGCACCTCCACGGCCAACACAACCCCACGAACAGAACGCTTGCAACGCAGGCAGGCCGTAACCTACATTTCGACTGCAAACCACGGTAAGAGTACGGATTGTTACGGTAGGAAGGCGCTTCGTCCTGGTAGCCCGTTGGTAGCCCGAGCCCAGCGCCCACAAAATTGGCCAGCAAATTAGCCAATGAAATCATGGTGACCCCGACAGGATTCGAACCTGTGACCCTCAGATTAGGAATCTGATGCTCTATCCTGCTGAGCTACGGGGCCTGACCACGTCCTCGCCAAGATGACCAGATCTATGCGAGGTTCTCCAGCTCGATTAACCGTCTCACGCTGAGAACGTCAATAGAGCCAACAAACGTTAAACTAACATGCTTCGGTCTCGATCAAACAACCGTGGCTGCAAATGCTCGAAAAGTTCTCTAACTTCAGCGGTAATGGGTCCCGCTCTACCCACGCGCGTGGCCAAACCATCGCTCTGAACAAACGGAAATTAACTGCGCTCACACATTCGCGGTCATGTTCACCATCGTGTTAGAGAATTTTTTTCAGCTCGGTAATGTCAGGCCTGTAGAGTGGGCGTAGGGCTCGGTCACTCACCGCCCCTGCGGTTCCCCCAAATCTTAATCGGAAGGTGTTGAACGGTATGGCGACGATTACGCCAGTGATCCTATCGGGCGGTTCCGGCACGCGCCTATGGCCACGCTCGCGGTCCATGTACCCCAAGCAGTTCATCCGCTTCCTCAATGATCAAGAAACGAGTTTCCTCGGGGCAACCCTGCGCCGCCTTCCCGCGGAAGAAGGATTCGGCGCACCCATTCTCTCGTGCAACAACGACCATCGATTTCTGATCAAGGAAGAACTTGAATCTGCCGGGATAGAAGCCCAGGCCATCGTTCTCGAACCTGCTGCCCGCAATACGGCGCCAGCGATCGCCGCCGCGGCCCTTATCGCAATGAAGAATGATCCCGAGGCCATTCTCGCGGTCATGCCATCCGACCACATCATCGGCAATGAGACCGCTTTCCGTGAAAGTATATTGGCTGCGGCCAAGGTCGCCAAATCCGGTCGCCTCGTTCTTTTCGGAATTACGCCGTCCGAAGCGAATACGGGATACGGTTACATCCGCCGAGGCTCACCGTTCACGGAGTTCAACGGCGTGTTTCACGTCGACGCCTTCTTTGAAAAACCCGATAAAAAGACCGCAGAACAATACCTCGCTTCCGGCGACTACTTTTGGAACAGCGGCATCTTCGTTCTGCGGGCCGGGACGTTCATCAACGAACTCGCAAACCTCGAACCCGGCATTCTCAAAGCGGCAACCGCAGCTGTCCAGAATGCCGAAACCGATCTCGGCTTCCTCCGCCTTGAGGCAAAGGCATTCGCTTCGGCGCCCAGTATTTCGATCGACTATGCCGTCATGGAGAAAACCGATCGCGCCGCCATGCTGCCCATCGACGTCGGCTGGAACGACGTCGGCTCATGGTCGTCTCTGTGGGACGTCGCGCAACACGATGCCGACGACAACTACATCAATGGCAACGCCGTAACGGAAGGAACGCAAGGCTGCTTTATCCATTCCGACAAACCGATCGTGGCCACCCTCGGCGTTGAAAATCTCATCATCGTCGATACGCCGGACGCATTGCTCGTCGCTGATCGCACACGCGCTCAGGATGTATCGGGCATTGTCAAACGCTTGAAAGATGAAGGCCGCAAAGAGCACGAACAACACGTCCGCAACTACCGCCCTTGGGGTTTTTTCGAAACCCTGAGCTTAGCGCCACGGTTTCAGGTCAAGAAACTGCACGTCAAACCGGGCGGCAAGCTTTCCATGCAAATGCACCACCATCGCTCCGAACACTGGATCGTGGTGCAAGGCACAGCCAAGGTCGTTATCGGCGACAAGGAATCGCTGGTTCGGGAAAACGAGAGCGTCTACATCGTCGCCACGCAATGGCATCGCCTGGAGAATCCCGGAAAGGTCCCGCTGGAACTGATAGAAGTGCAGATGGGTAGCTATCTGGGCGAAGACGACATCATCCGTTCGGACGACATTTACAAGCGCTCTGCTGAGGAAACCAAATAGAGGGGGAAGCTCGTACCTCAGGGCACGAGCTTGTAACCGCCTGTTTCCGTCACGAGAAGCTCCGCATTGGACGGATCCGTCTCGATCTTCTGACGCAAACGATAGATATGCGTTTCGAGCGTATGCGTCGTAACGCCGGCATTGTAACCCCAAACTTCGTGCAGCAGCACATCACGGGTCACCACTTTCTCCCCGGCCCGATAGAGATACTTCAAAATCGAAGTTTCTTTTTCGGTTAGCCGGATCTTCGATCCCTTCGCGTCGAGCAGCAGCTTGGACGCAGGCTTGAAGGAATACGGCCCGATCGTAAACACCGCATCTTCGCTCTGCTCGTGCTGACGAAGCTGGGCGCGAATCCGCGCGAGAAGCACCGCGAATTTGAAGGGCTTCGTCACATAGTCGTTCGCACCCGCATCGAGACCAAGGATTTGATCCGCATCGGAATCATTTGCCGTCAGCATAACGATGGGGCTTTTAAAGCCGGTCTTGCGCAGTTGCTTAACCGCTTCGCGCCCATCCATATCCGGAAGACCAACGTCGAACAGCACAAGATCGTGGTGTTCGAACTTGGCAATTTCTATTCCGCGTGCCGCAGTCTCAGCGACACTAACCTCGAATTCATCGTGGAGTGACAGCTGATCTCTTAAGGAATCGCGAAGGTCATCATCGTCATCGACAATGAGGATCTTGCGGGCCGTGCTCATAATGAATGCTCCATATCAATGGATTGCTTCTATAAATTCTATCACCTGTCGTGCTGATACCATAGGGTTCAACCGCCGCATGCGTCCTGCGCCAATGCCGCAGGTTGTTGTCACTGTACGTAACCGGACAACCTGGGAAAACAATGGTTCGCCGTCGAATAGCTGGTTATCAGCCAACAGATCCAAGGCGCTGAAAATACCTGAAAGGATGGAACATCGAACCACATTTCCGTCAATTGACCGTGAACGTTAAGAATGCACATGCAGCAGTCGGCGTAGTTCAATTCGATAGTCGGCAATTTCCGTGTGCATTAGGCCGCAGCGGCCTCTCAAGCATAAAGATGGAAGGCGACGGTGCGACTCCGATAGGACGCTGGGCGCTACGCCGAGCCTATTATCGCGCCGATCGGATTCAACGCCCTATAACAGGCTTACCTTTGCAGGCAATTCGTCCAACCGACGGTTGGTGCGACGCTCCCTGTGACCCGAACTACAATCGCCCCGTATCCCACCCCTACAGGGCGAGCGCAGAACGTCTTTGGCGCCACGACCACCTGTACGACCTCATCATCGTCGTGGGCTACAATGACGTCCAACGAAGCCGTCGTCGAGGCAGCGCTATATTCATACACGTCGCGACACCGGACTTCGCGCCCACTGAGGGTTGCATCGCGCTCCGCCGGAACGACCTGATCCAACTCGTTGGCATGATGCGGCCGGGACAGGATCTTCACATCGGCCCTTATCACTGGCGCTAACTCCCAATCTTCGAAATGGCGATGTTGGGATGTTATAAAAAAATGACCCGGCATCGTCATGCCGGGTCAAGGCTAGAGCAGGATCGGGGAGGTCCCTGCCCATCAGTCTAGTGAAAGAGCACTTAGAGTCGTTGGCTGCCGACCCCAAACTCAGGGTACGCTTCCAGACCAATTTCCGCCTTGTCGAGCCCTTGCATCTCTTCCTCGAGCGATGCGCGGATGCCAATCGTGAATTTCAGGATTACCCAAATCACGAAGGACGCCAGGAAGACGAAGGCACCGATAGCAGCGACGCCGAGACCCTGAACGGCGAGGTTTGCTTCAGCGTTGGTCCAAGCGACGATCAGCGTACCCCAGATACCTGCGCAGAGGTGAACAGGGATCGCACCAACAACGTCATCGATGCGCAATTTGTCGAGCAGCGGAACCGTAAGAACGACAATCACACCGCCGACGGCGCCGATAACAACCGCCTGCCAGATAGCAGGAGCCAGTGGCTCAGCGGTGATGGACACCAAGCCAGCCAGGGCACCGTTCAGGCCCATGGTCAGATCGACTTTGCCGTAGATGATCTGCGTCATGAGAAGAGCAACCATGACACCCGCAGCCGCAGCCATGTTGGTGTTCACAAAGATGCGCGAAACGGCCGAAGCATTCTCAAGCGAACCAAGAGCAAGCTGAGAACCGCCGTTAAAGCCGAACCAGCCAAGCCACAGGATCAACGTACCAAGCGTCGCCAATGGCATGGAGGAACCAGGCATTGGGTTGACCTGACCGTCAGGTCCGTACTTGCCGTGCCGTGCGCCGAGCAGAAGAGCACCGGCCAGAGCGGCCCAGCCACCGGTAGAGTGAACAAGCGTCGAGCCTGCGAAGTCAGAAAAGCCCATGTCATCGAGCCAGCCTGCACCCCACTCCCAGGAACCCTGAATTGGGTAGATGAATCCCGTCAGGACCACGATGAAGATAAGAAACGGCCAAAGCTTGATGCGTTCTGCCAGCGTACCAGACACGATCGATGCCGTGGTGGCGCAGAACACCATCTGGAAGAACCAGTCGGATCCGGTGGCATAAGCGTTGGCGGTATCCGCGGCCGGATCAGGCAAGGAAACCGGCGCAATCGCACCAATGTAATTTGCAATGATCCATGACTCGCCAGGATACATCAGGTTGTAGCCGACGAGCCAAAACATGATACCGCCGATCGAGTACAGCGCGATGTTCTTGGTGCACTGCATAGCGACGTTCTTGGAACGGACAAGACCGGCTTCGAGCATTGCGAAACCAGCCGCCATGAACATCACGAGGAAACCGGCCATAAGGAAGAGCAGCGTGTTGAAGACGTAGTCAACGTTTGCCGCCGTAGCAGCAGTCTTAGGATCAGCGGCCGCAGCTGCGGCCTCTTGAGCCACACTTGGTTCGATCATCAGGCCCAGCAATCCGGCTCCGAGCAGTCCGGCTCCGAGCTTAGATTTAAAGAAGTTCATTCAGATTCCCTCCTGCTACTCAAAGCGCCGTCACATCGATCTCGCCAGTACGAACGCGAACGGTGTGATCGATGGGTGAAATGAAGATTTTGCCGTCGCCGATCTGACCGGTCTTGGCTGCGGTCTGCACAGCCTCAACCGCCTTCTCAACTTGGTCGGATGGGATAACGATTTCGATTTTGATTTTGGGAAGGAAACTCACAGCGTACTCAGCGCCGCGGTAGATCTCTGTATGACCCTTTTGTCGACCGTAACCCTTGACCTCGGTTACCGTCATTCCCTGAAGTCCAAGGTCGGTGAGCGCGGTACGCACCTCTTCCAGCTTGAACGGTTTTATTATCGCAGTCAGTAATTTCATGCTCGACCCCGTTTAACGGTTCTGAACCAGCAATATGAAATTGCGGTACGACGGTCGCACCCGCCGCGGACGACCGAAAGCCCAAGGGCCCTCAGCTACCGGATCGTTAAGACTCAAGAGCTGTGCCAGATTCGAAATTTCGATCTAAAGCGATGAAATCGTGTGATAATATTTGAGGCGCGCCCCGGGTGATGACGGATTGGCCACCACCATTATGATTAAATTTTACGCAAATGACCTAGATTGCATAAAATTTATGCACCACTTGATCACCGGATCGAGAAATTAGTTGATCGCCGGCGCATCAGACCTTCCTGCGCACTCGATGCAACTAAGACGCCTTCACGCGTGAACACCTGCCCTCTGCAGAAACCGCGAGCACCTGAAGCATTCGGGCTATCCTGCACATACAGAAGCCATTCGTCTGCGCGAAGCGGTCTATGAAACCAAAGCGCGTGATCCAGACTCGCTAACTGGACATCTGTATCAAACAAGGTTTTGCCATGCGCGATCAAAGCCGTATCGAGCAGGGTAAAATCAGATGCGTAAGCGAGCACCACCTGATGGGCCGCCGGATCTTCCGGCAGCGCCTCTGTCGACTTAATCCAAATCGACTGTTGCGGCGGCCGGGCGGTCTGATCGAGATAGCGGGAAATATCGACCGGACGCATGTCAAATGGCTGCGGCCGACTCCAATAATCTCGCATGGAATCAGGAATTTCGTTGATTCTGTCTGCGACTAACTCACTGGCGCTCAACAGCCTTTCGGGGCCAGGCACATCCGGCATTTCGGCGGCATGTTCAAAACCGTCCTCCGCCTTGTGGAAGGAAGCGCTCATTATGAAGATAACGGCGCCATGCTGTATGGCTTTGACTCTGCGTGTCGAGAAACTCCCACCTTCACGCAGCCGCTCGACATCATAGATGATGGGATGTTGCGGATCACCAGCCAGAAGAAAATAGCTATGTAATGAATGTACCTGCCGGGCAGGCTCAACTGTCCGGATAGCTGCGGTTAGCGCTTGCGCGAGCACTTGGCCGCCATAAACCCGTTGCCATCCCTCCCATAGACTCACGCCCCGGAAGAGATTGTCTTCAAGCCGCTCAAGATCGAGAATGGAAAGCAGCTCAGTCGTAATCGACCCTACGTCTTTGCTCATTGCGTCGGAATGGCTTACCCAAGGGGCAGAAGAGAGACAATATTCAGGTACCACAACCCTTTCGCACACGCCGGAACACGGGGCAAGCACGCCCTCACCAGAGACATCTAACACTGCGAACCTACGAGTCCCTATGACCCAACGCTACGACATCGTCATTTCCGGTGCCAACTACACCGCGCTGAGCCTTGCCTGCGCTCTCTCCCAAGCGCTGCGTGGGGACCTCTCTATCGCCATTCTCGATCGCAACCCGGGATCCGAAGATCCTGCGCGCCCCAACACGAGTCCACGCGCGTTTGCGTTGTCATCCGCTTCGAAACGCATGCTGGAGACACTCGGCATTTGGAGCAGCATCGCCGACAACGCACAGCCCGTCAGCGAAATTGAAATCACGGATTCAAGCCTCGAAGCCGGCATTCGCCCCGTCCTACTCACATATGACAACCACCTCGATGACGGTGAACCTGCCTCGTTCATTGTGCCCGACGCGTTAATCGCAGCATCGCTGCGCCAAGCGACAAAGGAAGCCAGGAACGTCGACTGGATATCTGGAGCTGAAGCAGCGTCGTTCGATGAAATTCCGGGCGGCCTCACTGTGACGCTCGCAGATGGCCGCACCTTTAACTGCAGCCTCCTGGTGGCAGCGGACGGACGGCGCTCGAAAATCCGCGACTTAGCGGGCATCGGGCTGATCTCGTGGGATTATAAACAGTCCGGTATCTGCACGACCGTCGCCCATGAAGACCCGCACAATGGCCGCGCCGTCCAACATTTCCTGCCGTCGGGGCCCTTCGCAATTCTCCCATTACCCGGCAATCGCAGCTGCGTGACCTGGACTGAGGAACGCCAGGAAGCCGATCGCCTCATGGGCATGGACGACACGTCTTTCTTGGATGAGCTTACCCGGCGTTTTGGTCACAAGCTCGGTGAACTCTCTTTAGTCGGAACCCGGGCTTCATGGCCGCTTTCGATGCATTTAGCCCGAGGTTTTATCGCACCTCGACTGGCGCTTGTCGGCGACACGGCGCGAGGTGTTCACCCGATTGCCGGACAAGGTTTAAATCTTGGACTTCGCGACGTGGCCGCTTTGGCTGAAACAATAACGGAAAGCGTCCGCGTAGGTCTCGACGCGGGTGACCAACAAGCGCTCGAGCGCTACGAACGCTGGCGTCGGTTTGATTCAACGCTCTCCACCGCAGCATTTGACGGCCTTAACCGCCTCTTCTCAAACGATACAACGCTGCTGCGATCTTTGCGTGAAGCCGGCCTCGGCCTCGTCGACCGTTTGCCTATTGCAAAAGCCGCCTTCGTCAAAGAAGCCGCCGGACTGACCGGCAATCCACCTCGACTCTTACAGGGCCAACCCCTTTAAGGTCACACGGGGCCGGAAATACGCACCTATTCGTTTTCGTCCGAATCCTTCGCCTCATTGGCGATCTCGAACTCCAACGGCCACGCGACGATAACTTTTCCGGCCGAAATATCGACTTCGGGTACAAAAGCCTCGCTGAAAGGGACGAGCTCCGTCCGACGCACGCCATTCAGCCGAATCTCCAGAAGATCGCCGGCTCCATAGTTTTCGACACCGACGACCTCGCCAAACTGAGCACCGTCGCGGTCGAACGCCTTCAGTCCCGCGAGATCCTCATAATAAAACTCGCCTGGCTCAGCATCGGGTAATTGCCCGCGATCAATCCACAGCTCGGCGCCTTTGAGGGCATCGGCGGCCGTCCGATCGCTCACGCCTGTCACACGCGCGATAACTCCTTTCGGCGTCACCCGCTGCACCTTGAGGCGTAATGCACGACCACCGTCGCAATCTGTGAGTTCGCCATAGTCCCCGATGGCTTCCGGCAGCTCCGTAAAAGAGTGAACCAGTACGTCACCGCGAATTCCATGTGCTCCGCGTATTCGCCCGAGCAACACTCGGCCAGCACTTTTCGTCATATCTCAATCTGCATTCTGAACCTTGTTCTGCCCCCGCACGCTAATTGGGCAGAGGCCCCAGGTACGTCAATTGCAATTCGACTTGTTCGCCCCTGACATCCACGATGGCATGTGAGGCTGGGGCCGCGCGATCAAACGCCCCGACAATATCGACCACGGCACCTCCTGGACCAGCACCGCCTCCCGTAAACAAAACTCCGTTGGGCGGCACCTGTAACCGAACGTGCATTTTATTCCGCTGCGTAGCCGCATCATATTCGTACGAGCCCGTAAATAATCCCCCTTGCCGGTCGGACCCTAGAATTTTCCCGTTCCTTAAAACAGCAAGCGCCGCGTCACTTTCCGCGATCTGGCAATCGTTTACCCGGCAGGTAAGGCTATAAATTCCTTCATCCAACATGCGCTTCCTCCCTTCCAGACGGGCAAACTCTTCCGCGAGGAGTTCCGGCGGCAATGCTAGTAGGACCCTAAGATACGCAGCCACCGGCCCTGGCAGCGAAACATCTCCCGTCGCCCACTGACTAACGGTGCGCGCGCTGACATCAATCAAACGAGCCAACTCGCTTTGGCGCAGACCAAGACGTTCCAGGATCGCCTTCAGGCCAGACTCAGACATACGACCACCGATAGATTAAATATCAATTATAGAGAAAACCTCTAATAAGATTGTGGCTCCAGGCCCTCGCAATTCGGGTCATAGCGAGATCGTTTCGGGCGAATAACGAACACCGACAACGAACTGCACAATATATCGGCAAAAATAAAACGTATAAGGATAAATGGACCTAGCTTGGCGTGCTCGCTATGTGTCTTCCGTCCCCCGGGCGGGATCTGCTCAACAATCACGAACCGAAGTTGCATATAGATTTTCGCCAGAGTTTCAGAGGCCTATCAATTTCGGATGCTATTTGGTCACAATTGTAGATGCGTTAAATGCGTTTTTTCTATTTAACGATTTATTTTCCTTGGTCCGAATTAGATTTTACGTGACGATCCGATAAACCGAATCGAAACACTGCACTCAAAAAGGTCTATCTATGTCCACGACAAAGACCCGACGCGGTCGACCGAAGGGGACTGGTATCGACGATCGCGTGCCTCTAATCCAGATCGCCGCACTAATTGCTGCGGATCCTGAACTGAAACCGACAACTGCAATTCGCCGAATTGGGGTTACGGAGCCATCCGTAATTCGGCGTCTTCGCGATAAGTTTAAAGTGTTTCTGGCTCAACAGAACGCTGAGTTAAATATCGCGAATAGCCAAACGGCGGCCGCACCTGCAGTAGCGGAAAGAACCGACGCACGATTGGCACACGATAAGCCCACACAGAAACAGGATAGTGAAAAGCAGTCGCTTTCAGCGACCGGCTCTAAAAAAAAGCCAGCTCTCCGGAAATCCATTCGATTCACATCGAAAACAAAACCACAAATGGGATTGGAAATCAGAGCCTGACACAGAACGTAGATTTCTGGGTTCCGGTGAAATCTACATCCCCATTCAATGGGTTTGCTGGTTATCTTCAGATGCTATCAAAAACCTTGGCGGCCCAAGCCGCTGTCACAACTTTCATCCTGCATAGCCCGTATGCACGTGCCGCGTTGCGCTATCAGGCAGCATATATGGAAGCACTAGCGAATACTCTTGCACCCCTTGTTGAAGGACAGTCCCTACGGCAACGGAATGCGCTTATTTCCGGCTGAGCATTTAATTACGGACATACTCTCATGCTCATCCAAGTCAGACCGCCGCGATGCGTTTCAGTTCACAGGCGTACGACGGTCTTTGATGGTGGAGGCGAAAGCTAAGCCATCTGTAACCAGTATCGAATAATCATCGCTGTGATGATATTCGATCCTCAGTCCCTTCTCTCGAAACTTAGGCCGTCCCCCAAGGCGGCCTATTTTCTTTTATGGGTCAGAGCTTCCTGAGAGCCACCGTTTCAATCCGATGGTCTGCAGCCTTTCGCAAAATTAATCGCGCCCGCGGGCGCGTTGGCAAAATGTTCTCTTCCAGGTTTTTCAGGTTGATGTTTCGCCAGATCATGAGGGCCCGTTCTTTAGCCTCTTCCTGACTCAACTGCGCGTAACGGTGAAAATAAGCACCAGGATCGCGAAACGCGGTCGCACGAAGCCGCATAAAACGTTTCACATACCAATGCTGAATCACATCAACGTCAGCATCGAGATAAATCGAGAAGTCAAAGAAGTCCGAAACGAACGGAATTGCAGATCCGTTCTTAGGCAACACAGCGGGCTGCAGAACATTCAATCCTTCAACGATCAGGATATCCGGGCGATCGACGATGATGTTCTGCCCGGGCAAAATATCATAGTGAAAGTGCGAATAAACCGGCGCCTCCACATGGGCCACGCCAGACTTCACTTCAGCCAAAAAGTTAAGGAGCAGCGGCAGATCGAAGCTTTCTGGAAAACCCTTTCGGTCCATCAGACCTAGCCGCTCCAGCTCGGCATTGGTTTTCAGAAAGCCGTCCGTCGTGACAAGATCGACGCGCGGATGGTGAGGCCAGCGCGCAAGCAACGCCTTCAACACACGCGCCGTAGTGCTTTTGCCGATAGCAACAGAACCGCCGACCCCGATAATAAAGGGAACCCGTGAGGCCTGCCGGCCCAAGAACGTGGTCGTGACGGAATCCAGTTCCTGCTGGGCGGCGACATACAGATTCAGCAGGCGCGACAACGGAAGATAAATCTCTTCCACCTCGTCCATCGACAGTTCTTCGATGAGACCCGAAAGCTGCGTAACCTCATGCGGCGCCAACGTCATCGGCGTATCCGCGCGCAGTCTTGCCCAATCATCCCTGGTAAAAGTCAGGTAAGGCGAAAACTGCACATCTGTATACGGCATCGGCTTGCTACTCGGAGACGTTTGGCGGCCTGAAATCAATTGCCTTTACGGCGCGCCTTTTCTTCGACGCCAGACATTCCCATACGGCCCTCAAGGACCGCCAAGACGTCCGCAATCGCCACCGATCGGCTCTCGAGGAGCACCAGGAGATGATAGATTACGTCTGCTGCTTCGGATCTTAGCGCGGCATCACTTTCGCCCAAGGCCGCGATCACCGTTTCAACCGCTTCCTCGCCGAATTTCTTAGCACAGCGCGGCGACCCCTCGTCCAGCAACTGCCGAGTATATGATTTATCCGCGCTTGCCGTCCGCCGTTGTCGAATCGTAGCGGCAAGCCGCAACAGAACATCGTCATTCATTGCCAATTCCGGTTTCACTCAGCTTGGACCAGCTGACAGAGCCACGTTTAAGCTGTCGACGCCGACTGCATCGAACAGCCGCCATCAGGCCCTTCTGAACCCTGTCGGCAGTTGCAACGAAGACGTTTAATCTTGTTATGGCGTGCTGCCAAGACCAGCTTTAGCCGTTCATACTCGCAAGTCGCATACGGATATACTCGAGTTGATCAAAATTTCCGTACTTGATCACAAGGTTACCGCTCTCACCGGACCCGCGCTTGATTTCCACCTTAAGACCTAATGAGTCCGTAAGTTCCTTCTCAAAAGCACGCGTATCCGGATCCTTTTCGCGGACCTTTCGCTGTGAAGACTGCTGTGCGTTGTCAGGAGTGCCCTGCACAAGCGCTTCGACGGCGCGGACGTTCAAATCATCCGCGATGATCCGCTCCGCAAGACGCTCCGCATCGTTCCGTCCGATGAGCGCACGGGCATGGCCAGCTGTAAGCTTTCCGAGTTGCACCAGCGCCTGAACGCTTTCCGGCAAACGAAGCAACCGCAAGGTATTTGCAACATGACTGCGGCTCTTGCCGATGATGTCTGAGAGTTGCTCCTGCGAGTAATTGTACCGCTCCGTCAGCTCCCGATAGCCCATCGCTTCTTCGATCGCATTGAGATCCGCGCGCTGTACGTTCTCAATAAGCGCGAGCTCCAGGACTTCTTTATCGCTCAGCTCCCGAATGATGACCGGCACACGATGCAGACCGGCCAGCTGTGACGCGCGCCAGCGGCGCTCGCCTGCCACGATCTCATAACGGCCCGGAGCCATAGGATCAGGACGCACCAGGATCGGCTGCACGAGACCCTTTGCCCGGATAGAGTTCGCAAGTTCGGCGAGCTCTTCTTCACGGAATTCACGCCGAGGATTGAGTTTCCCGGCCCGAATTTGGTCAAGGCCCAGCGTCCGTTGCTCACCCTCGGCAGGGGCCTTCAGCGGCGTCACCTCCGGCACAGGCGAAGGAGAAGACGCAGCGGCGGCCTCTCCGATCAGCGAAGCAAGGCCTCGGCCCAGTCTGCTTTTGTGCACGGGTGCGTTCATCGCCTTCAGTGTCCTCTCGGATCTAACAGTCAACGGCCCGCGTCATGCGGCCCGGTAGTGTCTCTCACGTTCGATGATTTCGCTTGCCAAGCGAATATACGCCTGACTGCCAGCGCAATCATAATCGTATAATATCAAAGGCTTGCCATGAGACGGTGCCTCAGCAACCCTAGTATTTCGCGGGATTAGCGTATCGTAGACTTTTGATCCGAAGAAGCCCCGCACGTTCTCCACGACCTCTTTCGACAGGGAGGTCCGGGCGTCGTGCATCGTCAGGACAACGCCCTGGATCTCCAACACCGGATTGAGTGTCGCTCGGATCTGATCAATGGTCGCTTTGAACTGAGAGATGCCTTCGAGAGCGAAGAATTCGCACTGAACGGGCACCAACACCGCATGAGCCGCTGCCATCGCGTTCAAAGTAAGAACGCTAAGAGAAGGCGGACAGTCGATAAGCACGTAAGAATAACGCTCATCTTCCGGCAGCGACGGGAAGCTTGCCAGCATCTGCGCTACAGCGTTCTTAAGCCGGAATGGCCGATCCGACTCTGAGATGAGCTCTGCCTCCAGCCCTACGAGATCGGCATTCGCCGGCACAATACGTAAACCGGGGATAGCCGTCGGCAGCGCAGCATCTGTGAGGCGCGCTTCACCAACGAGAACATTGTAAGATGTGTTGATCCTCGCCTGAACGTCGATACCTAACCCCGTCGAGGCATTCCCCTGCGAATCGAGATCGATAACGAGAACGCGTTCGCCGATTGCGGCAAGCGCTGTGGAAAGGTTGATCGCCGTGGTGGTCTTACCCACCCCACCTTTTTGGTTGGCGATAGCGAGAATCCGAGGACCCGTTCCTCCAGGGATAGCGCCAGTCACTGGATTTACCCTTTCGATTTGGCCTTCAAATGTTCGATCACAGCAATGCGCCCCTCTGGATCCGTGAGGCTTTGCTCCAGCCGAACGTCGAACTGCCAGTCCTTGCGAGCCGCCTCGATCTCTCGCTCCACGTCGCGGCCTTTCGGGAACAGCCCAATCGTGCCGTCGTTGAAAAAGCGGTACGCCAATCCGAGCAATCGCTCGAGTGGCGCCAACGCGCGAGCCGTAACGACTTCAACTGGCTCGAAATTAGCCTGAGTCGATGATAACTCGATTCGCCTGGGAACGATGTCCACAGCTACAGAGGTCCTCCGGGCGATTTCCCCAAGGAAAGCGGCCTTGCGGGCATCACTTTCTATGAGTCGCACAATAGAACCCGCCTCTGCTCCTCGTTTACCGTGGATCAGGATGGCAATAACCAACCCCGGGAAACCTGCACCCGACCCCAAATCAACCCACGACGTGACATTCTCAGGAGCCAGCTTCAGCAATTGCGCAGAATCCGCAAAATGGCGCTGCCAAACTGAATCCAGAGTACTCGGCGCGACGAGGTTGATCGTTTTTTGCCAATGTTGAAGCGTATTGGCGTATGAATCAAGTAACTCTAGTGTTTCACGTGAAATATCAAAGTATTCTATAAATTCTTCTGGACCAGAGATGTTTATTGAACTCATATCATTCGGCGTCATGCCGACTTCCGTGATGAATATTTTTTAAGATTAGCTGCTAACAACATCAAAGCAGCTGGAGTCATACCGTCTATCCGTCCTGCTTGAGCAAGATTCAGCGGCTTATACTTGATCAGTTTCTGTCGGGCTTCATTAGAGAGCCCTGGGACGGCGTCATAATCAAACCCGTCTGGAATACGAACCGCCTCATCCCGCCGGAGACTGGCAACATCCTCCTCCTGACGCTGCACATAGGTGTGATACTTGGCGTCCACAGCCAACTGTCCGGCAATCGCAGCATCCAAGCTGGCAATCTCGGACCAGATCGCACCTAACCGCGCGACGTCAATTCCCGGCATCGATAACAGCTCGAACGCTGAGCGCCGGCGGCCATCCTGATTGATTTCCAACCCATGATGCTTCGCTGCGCTGGGCGTCAACGACAAACGCTCCAAGAGCGCACGCCCATCAGAAAGGGCTTCCACCTTGTCTAGGAACACCGCCGCACGTGACGCGGAAACGCATCCTACAGCAACACCTAACGGAGTCAGACGCTGGTCAGCGTTATCAGCCCTGAGCTTTAAGCGGAATTCCGCACGTGACGTGAACATCCGATAGGGTTCGCTCACACCGCGTGTCACCAAATCATCAATCATCACACCCAGGTAGCCATCCGCCCGTGAGACAGTAATCCCATCGCCACCGCCAGCCCTTCGCGCAGCATTGATGCCCGCGATAAGTCCCTGCGCCCCAGCCTCTTCGTAGCCCGTGGTCCCGTTGATTTGCCCTGCCAGGAACAATCCCGGCAGCAGCTTCACTTCAAGGGTCGCCTGCAAACTACGAGGGTCAACGTAGTCATACTCAATCGCGTATCCCGGCCGTTTGATCTGGACCTTCTCCAATCCCGGCATGGTCTTCAGGAAGGCGTCCTGCACCTCAACCGGCAGAGACGTCGAAACTCCATTGGGATAAACCGTATCGTCGTCGAGACCCTCTGGCTCCAGAAACACCTGGTGGGTCGAGCGATCGGCAAACCGAACGACTTTGTCTTCGATGGACGGGCAATAACGCGGCCCGACACTCTTGATATCGCCGGAATACATCGGCGCGCGCGATAGGTTCGCCCGGATAATCTCATGTGTTTTGGCTGTGGTGTACGTAATCCCGCAGCGGATTTGCGGTGTGGTGATCTCATGTGTCAGGAACGAGAACGGTACGGGCGGATCATCCGCCGCCTGCATCTCGAGCCCGCTCCAATCGATCGAAGAGGACGCCAAACGCGCCGGCGTTCCTGTCTTTAGCCGCCCAAGTTGCAACCCAAGCCCGTAAAGGCGCTCCGAAAGCTTGAGTGCGGGCGCATCCCCGACGCGGCCTGCCGGAATCTTAGTAGCCCCCATGTGAATGAGCCCATTGAGGAACGTGCCCGTCGTCAACACCACTGCTCCGCAGCGCAGCGTCTCGCCCGTGCCCAACACGACACCAGCCACCGCGCCGTTCTCGACCAGCAGGTCCTCAACGCCACCTTCAACAACCGATAGGTTCTCTGTTTCGTCGATCGCAAACTGCATAGCCCGGCGATAAAGCGCCCGATCCGACTGGGTCCGCGGTCCCTGAACAGCGGGTCCTTTTGAGCGGTTGAGCAAGCGGAACTGAATACCGGAAGCATCCGCCACGCGACCCATCAAACCATCAAGCGCATCGATTTCCCGTACCAGATGACCCTTGCCGAGGCCACCAATCGCAGGATTGCAGGACATCTCGCCGATCGTCGCACGCTTATGGGTAACCAGGGCCGTCTTCGCGCCCATGCGTGCAGCCGCAGCCGCGGCTTCACAGCCGGCGTGGCCGCCGCCCACGACAATAACGTCGAAGTCTGCAACGCGTGTCATATTCAGTTTTAATCCAGCTGGTGTTGCGTCCGCAGTCTATAAGAACAGCGAGGCGGCACGTCAAAATTTTACGTATATTCGGGTCTGCCTAAGTATGGATTCACGTGAAACATTGGCCAATACATGACCCGATACAAGACTTACATGATTCACGTGAAACAGTTTGAGTGGCGCGCAAGACTAGACACTCAGAGCACTTAAGCCTGCCGAACGTTGACCCATTCACAATTCCGAAGCTCGACCGTATGGCTTGCAGGTCGAGAAGCAGAACGCTCTCACTGATAAATCCGTGAGAGCGTCAAGATCAGGGCCGGGTGTTCACGTCCAGTCGAACATGCGCAAGAGCCTCAGCCTCGACCCTGCGCACCCACCCGGCCTTACAGTCCCCATATGCGTGAGAGTCATTTGGATTGAGCGCTTGGCAACGCAACTTCTCCTGATTATACGCACGCGCAATTTCAGGATGCTCTAGAAGATAATCTCGAAAAGCTAGATGCCGCGGGATCTCCGCAGATCCCTGACCATAGCAATGGAGCTGCACAAGCCGTCGCCCGGTCACTAGGTCGGATTTGGTACAGTAACGCCGGCCGAGAAGACCGAGCTCCCCTAGCCTAACGCTTCAATTTCTCGCTGGCGATCATCCAACTCTCTCAAGCTTGTCACGACCGGCATCAGATCAAGAACGTGTTTGGCATGAATCCCGGGGATAGCAGTCGAACCGATATGGTGGACGATCTGAACGCAGTGACCCGCAGCGGCCGTAAAGGTCTGAGACTCTCTATCCGCATCCCGCGCCCACCGAGGATCGTGGGATATCAACTCGACCTTGAACGGCGGTGGCATTGATTATCTTTCTTGGACGCAACCATCGAACAACCGACGGCTTCCAGCGACGAGTTTGAAGCAGCTATCCGTTTCTCTCACTCAGCTTGATCATCGGACTTAGCGCATGAAGAAGCACCCCATCTGTCTTCATAGACAAGACTATCGAGATCCATACGGTTCTGCCATCCGCGAACCTGGAGTTCCGGCTCGGAAAAGAGACCCTCAACTTTCCCGACGCACAGATAAGCCACGATACGGATGTTCTGCGGGATATTCAGAACCGCTTTGACCTCATCCTCTTTCAGGATGCTCACCCAGCCGACACCGATCCCCTCTGCACGCGCCGCCAACCATAGGTTCTGGACCGCACACACCGTACTGAACAGATCCATGTCTGACATATGCGTCGTGCCCAGTACGACAGGCCCGCCACGCTGCCGGTCGCACGTCACGCAGATGTTGAGCGGCGCGGTCCGGATGCCTTCGAGCTTCAACGACCGATAATGCTTCTGCCGCTCGGATGGAAACATGGCAGCGGCTTCTTCATTCGCCTCAGCAAAAATGTCGCCGATACGGTCCTTCACAGCCTTGTCGCGGATCACGAGGAAGTTCCACGGCTGCATAAAGCCAACGGAAGGGGCATGGTGGGCCGCAGTCAGAATGCGCTTGAGAACATCGTCCGGCACGACATCGGGCAGGAACTCCCCCCGCACATCACGACGCGTAAAGATCGCCCGATAGACGGCATCGCGCTCTTCCACGGTAAATGGTGAGGCAGATTGGAGTTCAAAGGGAGATTCAGTCTCGTCGTCCTTGGTGGACATCAACTCTCCTCGGCAATGCCGGTTGTTCTGTTAGTGCTCCCGCACCTTACCCCCATCCATCAGACACAGCGAGAGCAGGCTTCTGTTACTGCAAATACTAACGAGATCCGTTCGATACATCGCTGCGTGAACAATTCGGATGATTCACGTGAAACAAAACCTCGCACACGCAAGTAGTCTCGTCACTTACCGATACAAAATCGCGCAAAGACCGCGTCCAAGACATCCTCAACGTCAACACGACCAGTAATACGCCCCAGCGCATTTGCAGCGAGGCGAAGTTCCTCTGCCCGGAGCTCGGCCAGGTCGTCCGCCTCATCCCGATTGAACATCTCCAAATGCCGTAAGCACGCTTCGAGATGCTGTCGGTGTCGGGCCTGCGTAACGACCGGCTCCTCTCTTGGCGCGATACGCACACGCGCAGCATCGGCAATTCTCTTAATAAGCTGATCAACGTTCCATCCCGTTTTGACCGAGATCGGGAGAGCCTCCTCTGTCCCAACCGTCCCGCCTGCACCCTCAAAGAGATCTGCCTTGTTCCAGACGATGATGGTGTCGGCCGCGCGCTGGGCCAAGATCGGTGGCCGCTCGCCGGCAGGCAAGCTTGCATCCTCGATCCAAACGATGAGATCGGCTTCTTCGGCCCGAAGCAGCGTTCTCCGGATCCCTTCGCGCTCAACGGCATGAGCGGTGTCACGAAGACCTGCTGTATCCGTGACAATGATGGGCAAGCCATCGAGATCAAGTCGGACTTCGATCACGTCACGGGTCGTTCCCGCTTCTTCGGACACAATAGCTGCATCGCGCCGTGCAAGACGGTTAAGCAGACTGGATTTCCCGACGTTTGGTGCACCGGCCAACACCACCCTAAATCCTTCTCGAAGGATCTCTCCGCGATGTCCATCATCAAGATGCTGAGCAAGGGCTGCATGCAATGTCTCGACGACGACGCCCGCCCGCACCATCGACGAGGAACTCACGTCTGCCTCATCTGAAAAGTCGATAGCAGCTTCGACGAGTGCCAAAGCCCCGATGAGATCGGCCCGCCACCCCTCGTAAAGCTCAGACAGTCCTCCGGCTGCTTGGCGGAGCGCCTGAACACGCTGCGCTTCCGTCTCAGCATCGATCAGGTCCGCGATGCCCTCTGCTTCGGTGAGGTCGATCTTTCCAGCCGCAAACGCCCGGCGCGCGAATTCTCCTGGATCAGCCAAACGGCAGCCATCGATTGTCCCGATCGCCGCAAGCATTGCCTGGACGACAGCACGGCCACCATGCACTTGAAGTTCCGCGACATCTTCACCGGTAAACGTCCCAGGCGCCGGCATCCATAAGACGAGGCCCTCATCGATCGCCTCATCGGCTCCCGGTCGAAAAAACTGTCGCAAGGCGGCGTACCGAGGCCGCGGAAGCCCTCCCGTAAGCACCTCCACAACATGACCCGCAAGTGCTCCGGATACCCGAATGACCGCGACACCGGCACGACCCGGTGCACTCGAAAGAGCGTAAATCGTTTGCCCTGAGGTTGCGTGAATGCTCATGAAGCTTGATTACTCAAAGAAACGTGCCTGACCACAACGCCATTTGCCAAAGAATTCCGAGGTCCCATCATGAGCCGCAACCGCCTGGCAGACGAAACCAGCCCATACCTCCTCCAGCACAAGGATAACCCTGTGCATTGGTGGGCGTGGGGACCTGAAGCGTTGGCGGAAGCCAAAGCAACGGGAAAACCAATCCTGCTCTCCGTCGGATATGCCGCATGTCACTGGTGCCATGTGATGGCCCACGAGAGCTTCGAAGATGACGAAACCGCTGCGGTCATGAACGAGCTGTTTGTGAATATCAAGCTCGACCGTGAGGAACGTCCCGACATCGACGCCATCTACATGTCCGCGCTCCATCATCTCGGCGAACAGGGCGGTTGGCCACTGACGATGTTCTTGGACACCAATGCACGGCCCTTCTTCGGCGGAACATACTTTCCAAAAACACGTGGCTACGGCCGACCTGCATTCGTAGACGTGCTGCACAACATCTCCCGCATCTATCACCAGGAACCGGAGAAGGTTACGCACAACGCCGACATCATAACCAACGCACTACGCGCGCCGCCAGCCCAAGGCCAGGCAATGATCGTTGGAGACCAGCTCATCAACGAACTGACATCTCGTCTTGTGGGAGCTGTTGATCCTTTGAACGGCGGTCTCACAGGTGCCCCCAAATTCCCGCAATGGAGCATCTTTTGGCTGCTCTGGCGTGGCGCAATCCGCTACGGCAACGAAACAGCCGCAAAGGCCGTCGAAAACACGCTCGTCCATATTTGCCAAGGCGGCATCTACGATCATCTCGGCGGCGGGTTCTCCCGCTACTCAGTAGACGAGCGCTGGCTCGCTCCGCATTTCGAGAAGATGCTCTACGACAATGCGTTGCTTGTAGACGAACTGACGGAGTGCTTCCGCGAAACGGGACGCCCGCTGTTTAAGCGGCGCATTGAAGAAACCATCACATGGCTCCAGCGCGAGATGATCGCGGAAGGTGGCGGTTTCGCTGCTTCTCTCGACGCCGATTCCGAAGGCGAGGAAGGCAAATTTTACGTCTGGTCTGCTGATGAGATTCAGTCCGTGCTCGGCCCCGAGGACGCCGCTGTCTTCTGCGCGACCTACGACGTTTCGTGCGACGGCAACTGGGAAGGCCACAACATCCTCAACCGTCTCAAGCGCCTCGACGATCTCAGCGACGACGAAGAGGCACGTCTTGCCGCCATGCGCGAGAAACTATTAGCGCATCGCGTCGGCCGCATCCGGCCAGGTTGGGACGACAAGGTACTTGCGGACTGGAACGGCTTAATGATCGCGGCACTCGCCCGCGCGGCGCAGGTATTCGCACGTCCCGATTGGCTCACGACCGCTGAAACAGCCTTCGAATTCATCTCGACGAAGATGGCTCCGGATGGCCGGCTGCGCCACTCTTATCGCGACGGAAAGCTTGGTGCGACGGCGACCGCAAGCGACTACGCCAACATGGTCTGGGGCGCTCTCCGTCTGTTCCAGGCCACCAATGCGCCGAAATACCTCGAGGCCGCACAAACCTGGACCGACACACTGCACCAGCACTACTGGCTGCCCGCTGAATCCCGATATGCGACCACAGCGGATGACACTGATGACGTTCTTGTACGCCTGTCCGGCGGCACCGACGACGCGATGCCGAACGCCAACGGCATTCAGGTCTCAAACCTTATGCACCTCAGCATGCTCACCGGTGATGATCGCTATCGTGAACAGGCCGCGATGATACTTGAGAGCTTCTCCACCGACATGCATCAGAACTTGGTCGGACACACCGGCCTGCTGGCTGCCGCGCTGGATGTCATCAACCCGCAGCAGGTCGTAATCGCGGCAGAGACACCGGACGGGCCAATGGCGAAAGCCCTCCACAGCGTCTCCCTTCCTGGCGCCCTTGAGCACATCATCAACGATGTGGAACCAACATCCACGTCACCATCAGTCATGGGCAAAGCCGCACGTGACAGACAGCCAACGGCCTACGCGTGCATCGGTCCTCAGTGCTCCGCACCCCTGACCGATCCGGAAGAATTTCTCGGGCTTCTGAAACAACAGCGCGCCGCCGTCGGATGACGGGGCGCGCTGGAGAGTATCGAAAGATGAAATTCTGTGGACACCGAGTCTAAACCAAGTCGTTTCACGTGAAACCGGAGTCCTTACAACTTGACTCCTGAGTCGCGTGAATCTTGGAAGACTTCAAGTGTTCATAGAATTGAAGAAGTCACCATTGGTCTTCGTCTGCTTGAGTTTATCGATAAGGAACTCGATCGCATCCATGGTACCCATGGGGTTGAGGATACGACGCAGGACGTAGACCTTTTTGAGCTGATCCTTCGCGATGAGGAGATCTTCCTTACGCGTACCGGAGCGAGCAACGTCGATCGCAGGGAAGACACGTTTGTCGGAAACCTTGCGGTCGAGAATGATTTCCGAGTTACCTGTGCCCTTGAATTCTTCGAAGATAACTTCGTCCATGCGCGAACCGGTATCGATCAGCGCTGTCGCAATAATCGTAAGCGATCCGCCCTCTTCGATATTACGGGCGGCACCGAAGAACCGCTTCGGACGTTGCAGCGCGTTAGAATCGACGCCGCCGGTCAGCACCTTGCCCGATGAAGGAACGACCGTGTTATAGGCGCGGCCCAGGCGGGTGATGGAGTCCAGAAGAATCACCACGTCCCGCTTATGCTCAACGAGACGTTTAGCCTTTTCAATAACCATTTCAGAGACTTGGACGTGCCGTGACGGCGGCTCATCGAAGGTCGAGGAAATAACCTCACCTTTCACAGAGCGCTGCATGTCCGTGACTTCTTCCGGACGCTCGTCGATCAACAAAACGATCAGATAGCATTCGGGATGATTGGTGGTGATCGAATGCGCGATGTTCTGCAGCAGAACCGTCTTACCGGTACGAGGCGGCGCTACAATAAGAGCGCGCTGGCCCTTACCGAGGGGCGAGACGATATCGATCACACGTGCCGAAAGATCCTTAATCGTCGGATCTTCGATTTCCATCTTCAACCAGGACGTTGGATAAAGAGGCGTCAGGTTATCGAAGTGGATCTTATGTTTGGTCGCTTCAGGCTCTTCAAAATTGATCTTCGCAACTTTCAGAAGAGCAAAGTAGCGCTCCCCTTCCTTCGGACTGCGGATCTGGCCTTCGACTGTATCGCCGGTTCGCAGCGCAAAGCGCCGGATCTGAGACGGAGATATATAGATGTCATCGGGACCAGGCAGATAGTTCGCGTCTGGTGAGCGGAGGAAGCCAAAGCCATCCGGAAGAACCTCCACAACCCCCGTCCCCATGATCTCGATGTCTTGGGCCGCAAGCTGCTTCAGCGTCGCGAACATCAGCTCCTGCTTGCGCATGGTGCTGGCGTTTTCAACGCCCATTTCTTCGGCGAAACTTAACAGTTCCGGTGGTGACTTGAGCTTCAGATCCTCAAGTTTCATTTGTTCCATTGGGGGAAAAGACTCCGAGACTAGCATCGGCATAACGGAGAGGTAGGAGAAGGAAATAAAGCCGAGCTATATTGGCAGGTGGGATGGGTCATTGGAGCGCGCAAACCACGTTCGCGCCGCGTGTTGATCGGGTCATGGAGAATAACGGGATCAACTCATACCCGGGCCTTGAAGGCCCTGAAAATATGGGATGCGCGTTTTTATAACAGACTTGAACGGCCCCGCATAGGGCCAAACTGCATCTCCACTCTCAAAATGGCTTGACAATAACCATGATGACAATGCCGACCATCAACAGCGCCGGCACCTCATTCATGATCCGCCAGTGGCGGGCACAACGCTCGTTACGATCTTCCGCAAACGCGCGTAAAGCCGATGACAAATAGCCGTGCACCCCTGAGAGAACAAAAACGAGCGCAAATTTGACGTGAAACCAAGGCGCCATATACCAGCCACCCTGCCACGCCAACCATAACCCAAGAATCCACGTAATAATCATCGCGGGATTAATGATCAGCGTTAGTAATCGGCGCTCCATAACCTTGAAGGTCTCGGATTGCTGTGTCCCGATCTCTGTTTCTGCATGATAAACAAAGAGACGCGGCAAATAGAGCATCCCGGCCATCCAGGAAATCACAGCCATCACGTGGACGGCCTTGACCCAATCGTAAGCTGCGTCACCAAGAAGAAGCATTGCTGCAGCCGTGGCCAGAACGGTTACGCCTAACGCAATCCCTGCTCGGATACCGGGATCCCCGTTCCCTTTTGACGCTGAATTGTCCGTCATCACGCAGCCTGTCGCACCAGTTCGACGAGACGCGCCACATGCTCCGGCGGCGTTTGCGGCACGATTCCATGCCCAAGGTTGAAGATGAACCGTTTACCCCGCATAACCGAGAGTGTCTCCGCAACGCGTGCCTCAAGCGCCGATCCGCCGGCTACCAGCAGCAACGGATCCAGATTGCCCTGTACGACCGCATTAGTTTCCGCTGCAAGTCGGGCCATATGCGCCAACGGCATCGACGTGTTGCAGCTAAGGCCGTTCACCTGGGTTTTCTCCACGAAGTTAGCGCTGGCCACATCAGCACCGCGCGGAAATCCGATGATCGGAACATCCGGGTGCAACTGACGAAGTTTGGCGACGATAGCCTGAGTCGGCACAACGACCCAACGCTGGAACTCGTCATCGGGAAGACTCCCCGCCCAACTGTCGAAAATCTGTAGAACATCTGCCCCGGATTTCACCTGGCCGGACAGATAAGTAACTGATGAATCAATGAGAATATTGATCAATTCACCGAATAACGCTGGCTGTTGATAGGCCAGTGACCGGGTCGCGGCTTGGTCAACCGAGCCTCGCCCTCCGACCATGTAGGTCGCCACCGTCCACGGCGCACCGCAAAAACCAATCAATGCCGTTTCGGAGGGCAAATCCCGACGCAACCTCTGAACGGTTTCCCAAACGATCGCGAACTTCCCAGCCGTTTTCGCAGGATCAAGCTTAGTCAGTCCAGCCGCATCTGTGATCGGATCAAGCCGCGGACCTTCGCCTTCAACAAACGAAACCTGCTGCCCGAGTGCATCGGGAACGACGAGAATGTCCGAAAACAAAATCGCTGCATCGAAACCATATCGGCGAATGGGCTGCAATGTCACTTCGCAAGCGAGCTTTGGCGAGTAACAAAGATCCAGAAAGCCTCCTGCTTGAGAACGCGTCGCCCGATATTCTGGCAAGTACCGTCCTGCCTGACGCATCAACCAGATGGGAGGGGGGGACACCGCCTCGCCAACGAACGGTTTCAAAAACCGTCGTAAACTGGCGCGAGCTGCCAGGGTTTGAACAGACATGCTTCTCCCTTCAGATTCTAAATCAATTTTTGAAGGTTTCTATTTTGACTCTTAGGAATGCGGATATCGGGGATATCCCAGGTTTCCCACAAGAAGCGCAAGATAGCTCGACCATGTACGATGTTGACCGCAACATCTGGTCACGTCACGTGCCAATGGGCACTAGAGGAAGAAACCTCATTGATTGTCAATTATTTAAGAATACTCATCCTTGACCGCCCACTAGGCAAAGCCTGTGAATAGGGTTGGGATATCCATGAAAGGCATGGGAGACGGTGGGTATTTCGGCGCGTTGTCGAAAAGTCGCTGAGCTCCACATCGATTGTGGGTATCGTCGTGGACAATACGCCGGTTATTCTGGAGTCCACGATAGGCCCGCCAGGACCGCTATTTCTGTTCAACGCTTTTCCACATATGGCAAACGTGACTCCGAGCTACTACCACCTGCATCTCGTATCAGATGCAACTGGTGAAACACTGACGACCATCGCTAAAGCTGCTGCGGTCCAGTACGCCCAGGTCCGGCCGATCGAGCACGTGCATCCGCTCGTTCGTACCCAGCGCCAGCTTCAGCGTACGTTGCAAGAGATCGAGCAGGCCCCGGGCATCGTGCTCTACACCGTGGTCAATCAGGACCTCGGGGTCATCCTTGAGGAACACTGCAAGAAGCTGAAACTGCCCTGCTTGGCGGTATTGCAGCCCATCATGCAGGTCTTCGAATCCTACCTTGGCGCGCCGACAACTCCAACCGTTGCCGGTCAGCATGTGCTTGATGCCGATTATTTTCGGCGGATCGACGCCCTTAACTTCACGATGGCGCATGATGACGGCCAATTGCCCGCGGATATCAATCAGGCCGACGTCATTGTCCTTGGCATCTCACGGACCTCAAAAACACCGACGAGCATTTATCTGGCCCAACGTGGCTACAAGACTGCAAACGTGCCGATTGTGCCCTCGATTCCTCTGCCCGCGGTATTAAGTGAACCGCATACCGCTCTCGTCGTTTGCCTTGTCGCGCAAGCTGATAGGATCTCAGAGGTGAGACGGAACCGGGCAATGCTGCTAGCTGATCGTGACCTGGGCGACTATGTCGATCGCGATATGATCTTGGCTGAGATTGCGCATTCACGCCGAATTTGTGCCAAGCATGGCTGGCCCGTGATTGATGTCACCCGCCGCTCTATTGAAGAAACGGCCGCGACCATCATCAAGCTATTGCACGACCGCCGTACCGGCTGGGCAAAGAAGGAGACCGGCGATGCTTGAAACATCGCAACTCATACTCGCGTCCGGAAGTCGCGCGCGTTACTCGTTGCTCAAATCAGCAGGCGTAGCTTTCACGGTTATCCCGGCGGATATCGATGAAACGGCCGTCAGGGAAACCCTGACGAGCGACAATCCGGAAATCGACCCCGTCGACGTCGCGGATGTCCTCGCGCGTGTCAAAGGCGAGGCTGTCTCCGCTGCCAACCCCGACAGCTTGGTTATCGCTGCAGACCAAGTCCTGGCCTTAGGACCGGAAATCTTCAGCAAGCCAGCCGATTTGGAGGACGCGCGCGAGTGTTTAAAGAAATTGCGTGGTCGAACACACCAGCTTCACTCGGCCGTCGTCCTTGCTGAGAATGGCGAAGTAACCTGGGCGCACGTCGAAACAGCGGATATGACGATGCGCAACTTCTCGACCACGTTTCTCTCGGAGTACCTCGTGAAGGCGGGAGAAGCTGTGTGCCACTCCGTCGGCGGTTATCAGCTCGAAGGCCAGGGCATCCAGTTATTCGAAAAGATTGATGGCGATTACTTCACCATCCTCGGGTTGCCACTTCTTCCGCTTCTTGCGGAGCTCCGTCAGCGTGACGTCCTGACGAGCTGAAACGGAACAACAAGACAGTTGGGGAGGGCAGCGATGATCGCGGCTGCAGACGTATGAAGCGAGCCTGTGTCATCGGTTGGCCAATAGAACACTCTCGGTCTCCGCTAATCCACGGTTACTGGCTAAATAAGTATGGCGTCTCGGGAGAGTACACGAAGGTCGCTGTTCACCCCGATGAGGCTGCAGCATTTCTGTCGGGACTGGCAGACAACGGTTTTGCCGGCTGCAACGTCACTGTTCCACTGAAAGAGATTGCCTACAAGGCAGCCGACCGGCGCCTGCCATCCGCTGATGCGGTCGGGGCCGCCAATACGGTCTGGCTGGAGAATGGGCAGGTGTGTGCTGAGAACACCGACACCTACGGCTTCATGACTCATCTCGCGCAGTCGGCGCCCGATTGGCAGAAGGGCTCTGGACCGGCAGTAATCCTCGGCGCCGGTGGTGCCGCGCGCGCCATCGTCCACGGCTTGCAGGAGGCGGGCGTTGACCACATCGTCGTCTTTAACCGCACAGCGGAACGGGCGAAGGCGCTAGCACGCGATTTCGGATCATCCGTCGAAGCCCGGGAATGGGATGCACGCGTTGATGCTCCTGCGTGGGCGCGCTTGATCGTCAACACGACCACAATCGGTATGAAGGGTGAGGGAGATCTGGGCCTCGATTTCAAGTCGGCCGCAAAGAGCTGCGTCGTCGCCGATATCGTCTACGTACCGTTGGAAACCGGACTTTTGAAAACTGCGCGCGAACACGGGCTGACGGCCGTTGATGGGTTGGGAATGCTCTTGCATCAAGCCGTGCCAGGGTTTGAGCGCTGGTTTGGCGTTCGCCCTGAAGTCACCGATGATTTGCGCGCCCGGATCATCGCGGATTTGGTAGGGCCCTGATGCTGATCATCGGACTGACAGGCTCTATCGGAATGGGAAAGTCCACAGCCGCCGAACGTTTTCGACACAACGGCGTCGCCGTGTTCGACGCGGATGCCGCTGTGCACGAACTCTATCGGGGTCCTGCTGCACCATCGATAGAAAGAGCTTTCCCTGGAACAACGGAAAACGGCGTTGTGGATCGTCAGAAACTCGCTGCCGCTTTGCTTGAGGCCCCAGAAAAGTTCCGCCAGCTCGAAGATATTGTCCACCCGATGGTTCGCGAGGTGGAACGACAATTTCTGCGCGATCAGGTGCAGGCTGGTGCCGAACTTGCCGTCCTCGAGATTCCGCTCCTGATCGAAACCGGTGCTGACAACATGGTCGATGTTGTCGTTGTTGTAAGCGCGGAGCCCGACACACAACGAAAGCGCGTATTGGATCGGTCCGGTATGTCCATCGAAAAGCTGGAACAGATTTTAAGCCGTCAGGTGCCTGACGCGGAAAAACGAAAACGCGCCGATTTCGTTGTGGATACGAACGGTCCAATAGAGAGCGCTCAGTCGGCCGTCGATGCTATTGTCCAGAAGTTGCGTGAGGATAAGGGGCGAACCTACGCGCACCAGGCTTATCACCGCCATTGGTCGTGAACGTTAGTCTGGTCTGTAATGGTCGGACTGCGGGGGACTTCAACCAATGCAACGCGAAATCGTTCTCGATACCGAAACGACGGGTCTCGACCACGCGCGTGGTGATCGCATAATCGAAATTGGCTGTATCGAACTTCTCAATCGCATACCTACAGGGCGCGAATTCCATTGCTTCATAAACCCTGAGCGGGACGTTCCAGCAGAAGCAGAGGCTGTGCACGGTCTATCGACGGCGTTCCTGGCCGACAAGCCCCTATTTGCTGCTGTTGCCGATGAGTTCATCGACTTCATTGGCAACGATGTGCTTGTCATCCACAACGCCACCTTCGACATCGGCTTCCTGAATATGGAGCTCGAGCGATTGGCGAAGCCGCGGATCAGCCACGACCGTGTAGTTGACACGTTGGCCCTGTCGCGTCGCAAACACCCAGGTGGCGTTCACAATCTTGACGCGCTCTGTAAGCGTTATGGCATCGACAACTCCAAGCGCACGAAACACGGCGCGCTTATGGACTCGCTCCTGCTGGCAGAGGTCTATGTCGAGTTACTTGGTGAACGGCAGGCTAATCTGCAACTTGGCCGCAGCAATGCCAATGGCGCGTCGGCTTCAGCCGCGAGCGGCGGAGCCGTTGTAGCCGCCAAGCGTCCAGCCCCTTTACCATCGCGGCTGACTGCCGACGACGTGGCGGCGCATCGCTCGTTCATAGAAAGCCTGGGAGAAACGGCGCTATGGCGCCGCTATCTCAATGGCCAGACCGAGACTTGAGGGGGCTGTCAGCCCCAGATCAAGCATGACCCTTCACAGCGCCGCCTTCTTCTTTGGCACCGGCTTCCTGCTTGCGCCGCATAAAGAGGCTTGCGAAATCGATCGGGTCGAGCAACAGCGGCGGAAAGCCACCTTCCCGCGTCAGATCAGCTACGGTTCGACGAAGGAACGGGAAGATCAGCGTCGGGCAATTGATAAGCAAGAATGGCTCGAGGGCCTCGTTCGGAATGTTCTTTAGGCGGAACAGCCCCGCGTAAACAATTTCCAACTGGTAGATGGTACCCATCTTGTTGGTGGCGAGTGCTTTGAAGTCGATGGCGCTCTCGTAGAGCTCGTCGCTGACACGCTTGGCGTTGACGTTCACCTCAAGCTGCATATTCGGGCTCTCACCGGGCCCATCAATGAGCTTTTCAATATTTGGGTTCTCGAAGGAGAGATCCTTGATGTATTGGGCAGCGACTTGAATTTGGACGCCCGCAGTCCCCTTTTGTTCCGCAGGTGCAGCATCCTGGGACTTACCGTTTGTGGAATCCGTCATAATTGTCTCGATTCATTCACGATGAGATTGAAGTGCACCGTCGAGCGGCTGGCAGAGGTGGCTAACACAGGCTGCCCATATGCCGCAATCGCACAACACACCGCCTAATGCACGATCTTGTGTTAAGGCACAAACGCGGCGCTCTCACGTTTTAGATTTTGGGTCGGAATCGTTATCGTCGAGGCGTTTGAATTCGCCTTCTATGACAACGCCATCCCCCGAACGTGCGCGAGAGCTATCAGGCTCATCCGCTGTGTCCGGAGGCGGACGCTCGCCAAAAACCATGACGTGCAGATTGCCCGATTTCACCATCTTTCCAATTATCGCCCGCGCGATAAGCCGCCGCAAAAACGGTACAAGCAACACGAGGCCGATCGCATCTGCGACAAGACCAGGGCTGATTAGCAAGAAACTCGCGATGAGCAAAAAAGCCCCGTCGATAACCGGCTCGATGGGTGTGCGTCCTGCCGCAAGTGCGTCGTTGGCGCGCATGAGCACGCCGAGACTCTGTTGACGCAAAACAGCGAAGCCTAGAATAGCCGTACCGATCACGATCATAACGGTCGGCAAGACACCGATAAGCTGCCCAACCTTGATTAACACCGCGATCTCGATTAGCGGAATCGCAATGAAAATGAGCAAAAGGATGAAGCGTGAAGGTGAAAACATGTACCGCGGCCAACAGTTTTGGTCGATGTTGTTTGTGAGCCTTTACCGCAAACCAGATAATTCTGACGTCAATGCAGTTGGCTTCGCCATCTTTGTGCCCTAAGTTGACAGGGATACCAACCCAGATTGAACGGCGCGTTAAGCGGGTCGCCGGCTAGGTTGCGGCGAACGACTAGCCAGAGCGTTGGCGCAGCCCCACATATCCCTAGGTCACTTGATCCCAACCGCCGCCTGGAAAGCTAAAGACACATGTTTGGCGAGATTGATCCTATCACGCTTATTTCGCTGATTATCGCGGTCGTTGCGATTCTTAAGTTGCGCAGTGTTCTCGGACGTCGCACAGGCGATGAAGAAAACCGCATCGAGAGAATCCGCGCTGAGCATCGCGAAGCTGCCGCCGCTTCCGATAAAGTCGTAACACTACCGCGGCGTGAAGACGCTGAGACCTATCAGCCTGCTGAAGGCGATGGCCGAAACGCGGTCGCCGAGGTTGAGGCGAAGATCCGCAGCTCTTATCCCGATAGCGATCAGTCCCTGCAGCAAGGGCTGCTAGAGATTCTGAAGCAGGACTCCGATTTCGACCCACAGCAGTTCTTGCAGGGCGCTAAATCAGCTTACGAAATGATCGTAGTAGCGTTTGCTGAAGGCAATCGCCGCATGCTGAAGGATCTTCTCGATCCGGACGTATACGATGGTTTTGTCGCAGCTATTGCGGATCGCGAAAGCCGTGGTGAACAGGTCGACCAAAGCTTCGTTGGCATTGAGAAGGCCGATATCGTTGAGGCAGAAGTGCGTAATGGCGCGGCCAACATTACGGTACGGTTTGTGAGCCAGCTTATTTCTGCGACTCGTGATCGCGCCGGGGCGATCATCAGCGGTGATGATCGGCGCGTTAAGGACGTCACCGATATCTGGACGTTCAGTCGGGACATTTCTTCAGCACGTGCACGTGCGAACCCGAACTGGAAATTGGTCGCAACTCAGGCTTCAAATTAAAGCTTGTGACGCGGCATAATTTTCACGTGAATCAAGAGACGACCGCGATACGGATCGTAGAATGCGCTCTTCAGAACCCTTTCAAAAAAGGGTAATGGCAGATGGGTGCTCCGCGTATTTCGTTCGAACCTGAGACTTTTGCAGAACTTGAAGGCTGGGCAGGCGACGACCATGCTGCGGCCTTCGTTGCATTCTGTAAATCAGCCCCCCGCGTAATCGAACGCGCCACCGCCACTTCAACGAACAGCCGTCCGCAGCCTTCAGAAGCTTTGCTCAAAGCTTGCCGCCGGGCCTGTGAGCTAAGTCGGGTAAATCAGGGGAGCGTATCAGGGGATGTTGCGCGTCAATTCTTCGAAGAAAACTTCACACCCTACCGTCTGAGTTACGAAGGTGCGCCAGGAATCCTGACGGGCTACTATGAGCCTGAGCTCTCCGGCGCCCGTCGACGATCCGATAAATTTTTCGTTCCGGTCTACGCCCGTCCTGATGACCTTGTAAATCTCATTGATGAGGCGGAGCGCGGAGCCCGCGCCGGTGAACGAACTCACGCACGTCGGACTGCTGAAGGTCTCAAGCCCTACTTTACGCGCGCGGAAATCGATCAAGGCGCGTTGGAGGCGCAGGGTCTCGAGTTGCTGTATGTCGAAGATCCCATCGACCTGTTTTTCATGCAGGTGCAGGGATCCGGACTGATCCGATTCGAGGATGGCAGCACTGTCCGCCTTACCTATGCTGGTAAAAACGGTTTCGACTACACGTCGATTGGCCGCTTTCTCATCGACAACGGCCTCTTCCCAAGTGAGGACATGACGCTCCAGGCGTTGATTGATTGGTTGAAGGCCGATCCGATCCGCGCCCGGGATGTTATGTGGAAGAACGAATCTTATGTGTTCTTCAAGGAGCTGGGGCCAGTCTCGGAATCCGCCACTCTCGGCGTTGACGGTATTGCGCTTAGTCCGGGCCGCAGCATTGCAGTCGACACGGCGTTTCATGAGATCGGTACGCCGATTTTTGTCCGAGCACCTCGGCTAACACATGCGGACGACTCTTCAACCGGCTTTAACCGTCTCATGATCGCTCAGGACGTCGGCTCGGCCATCAAAGGTCCTGAACGCGGCGACCTGTTCTTCGGAACAGGATTGCAAGCGGGCCAACGGGCGGGTCAGACCAAGCACGAGGGCCGATTTATCGTACTGCTGCCCAACGGGCCGAGAGCCGCAAGGAGCACGTCTGAAACGAACGCGACACCTTGAATGACAAAGCGCCGGTTACGATCCGACAAGAACAAGCTTCTTTCTGAAGAGGATATAGCGCTTTGGCGTCACACGACCGAGCGTCTTGATCCCTTACGCACCGGGAAGAAGTCGAGGGTGATCTTCGGGACGAGCGTCGAACTTCGCTCAAGCACGGCATCTGCTCAAGCGGAGAACAGCCCGGCAGATGTCAAGTTAGATCGCACGCAGATTAAAAAAGCCCCTCACCCCAACAAATTACATCGTCCCTCGCCAACGCCCCCATCTAAAACCCCACACCTCGCTCAATTTGATCAGCGTGCCGCGCGTCGTATTCGCTCAGGGCGAACAGAGATCGAAGCACGCATTGATTTGCACGGTATGAGGCAGCACGAAGCCCACTCGGCTTTGCGCGCGTTCTTGCTCGGGTCGCATGCACGCGGTTTGCGCTGGGTACTCGTCATTACAGGTAAGGGGGGCAGTTCTGAACGTGATGATCGGGACATTACCCACTGGAATACGCCAGAACGCGGCGTGCTCAAAAGAAACGTGCCTCGATGGCTGTCTGAGCCCGACATGCGATCCCTGGTTGTCAGTTATACGACCGCGTCGCTTTCTCACGGAGGCGAAGGCGCACTGTACGTCCAGTTGCGCGCGAAAAGGCGATGACTGGGTGTTTGGATTCAATCGCCTCTTACAAACTTGAAGTGTGAGGAACGCTGCCCACATAGGACCAACGCATCAAAAGGAGAAGTTGCCCTATGAAGTGCCCGATCGATGATACCGAACTCAAAATGACAGAGCGCCAAGGCATCGAGGTGGACTACTGCCCAAAATGCCGGGGCGTGTGGCTGGACCGTGGAGAGCTCGACAAAATTATCGAACGTTCGGGCGAAGGGGAACAGCTTGTGAAGCAGGTCACGGAGCCACGGCATAGGGACGGCGATAGGTATCGCGAGGAACGCCGGGACGATCGGCACTATGACTCCGGTGACCGGCACTACGGCAAGAAGAAGAAGTCATCCATATTGAGTGAGATTTTCGATTTCTAAGCGAGGATTGAAAAAGCCACGGAGCGGACTCGTCCGAACTCCGTGGCTTTGAAATTTGAGGTCGCCTCAACGTGCTGGCGCAAGCAAGGCTGCTAAGTTAGCCCCTTATGGGCATTCGGAAGCAAGACCCTGAAGCGCATTTGAAATGCCCATAAGGGAATAGTTGTCGGCAGTCGCTGTTCCCTTCTCGGACGTCGCCTCAACTTTCATGATGGTGCCGCGCTTCATCGCGTCGATGAGTTTCAATTCTTGCGTCGGATCAGCGACAAACGCTTTGTCATCCTTTGCAAATAGATCGAACTTGGCACCACCGATATCGACCGTGACAGTGCTACCCTTCTTGATCGGATAACCGAGTCGGATACTGACTTCTGACTTCACACCGTCCTTGGGCCAGGCGGATATGTAAAAGAACACAGCGTCCCGCTTGGAATCGACCGGTGAGCTTTCCTTGGGTTGTGACGCGGCGAAGCAAATTTTCTTCTGGGCCTCTTCGTGAGAGAATAGGCTCCAATCTCTAAAAGTCTTCACCAGATTGGCGGCGGACGCGGCACTAGTGGCGGCAACTAAAATCGCCACGGCAATGGCGGGCGAAACAGTCCATCTGCTGTCTGGTAAAAACATGAGTCTGATCAGCGTCCTCTGCATTTAATTCCCCACCCAACCCATATAGAAAAAATAGGCGGGTCTTGTCACCCTCGTACCGGATTGGAGCAGCGCCCTTGCAAATTTGCAACGCTCGCGCTGTCTGGCCCTCCCTCACTCAGCGGCCGATCTGCGAACCGCGCCAAACACCTAACGCGATCATACATCACAATCGCACCGGCCATTGCGACATTGACACAGAACCGCGTCGGGATCTTGACGACGTAGTCGCATCTTTCCAGGAGTTGGGGAGAGAGTGAACCCATTTCCGGGCCAAGAACGTAGGCAGCCTGCATTGGATGTCGAAAGCTGGGCAGGTCGATGGCGTCATCGAGCAATTCGACTCCGACAAGTTTGCAGCCCGAGGGCAATGCCATTTCATCGAGACTGCGCCAATTGTAGTGTGGCAGGTGCGCTTGGCCCTTCGAGGTGTCTGCGCGCGCCTCGAGAGCCTGATAGGTGGCGCCCACCGTAAAGGTGAAGCTCGCTCCAAATCCGTGCGCGGAACGCATCAAGTTGCCGAGATTGAGAGCTTTCGACATACGCTCAGCACCGATCGCGAAATAGCCGCGTGGCGTCGGCGGCCAGTTTGATGTCATGGTTTTCTCTTGCGATAAGAACGGGGTGGGCATCCAATCACGCGTCGCCGATCTGACGGCGGAATACATTGGCTGTCCGGGTTTCAACTAAGAGGTTTCACATGAGGGCACTGTTGTGCAAGTCCCTTGACGGTCCGGCAGCCCTGGAATTGGCTGACCTACCTGATCCAATCGCGGCCAAGGGGCAAGTTATCGTTGCGGTACGCGCAGCGGCCCTCAACTTTTTCGACACGCTCATCACGAGGGGAAAATATCAGCACAAACCTGATCTGCCGTTCTCACCGTCAGGGGAGATTGCGGGTGTGGTGGAGGCTGTAGGCGAGGGCGTCAGCGGATTGGTACCGGGAGATCGAGTGGCCGCATATCTCGGATGGGGCGGCGCGCGAGAGAAAATTTCCGTTGCAGCCGAACACCTTGTCCACATTCCAGACGGTGTGAATTTCCAGACGGCCTCTGGTGTCGCAATCACATATGGCACTGCGCTGCACGGGCTGCGAGACCGCGCTAAGGTGCGTTCCGGCGAAACGGTCGCTGTACTGGGAGCATCCGGTGGCGCCGGCCTAGCGGCCGTCGAAATTGCCAAACTTCTCGGAGCTCGGGTCATCGCGGTCGCATCGTCGCCCGAAAAACTCGAGATTTGCCGTCAACACGGCGCCGACGAGACGCTGTGCTACGCCGACACGGATTTGAAAACTGGCCTGCGCGAACTCACGAATGGCATCGGTGTCGATGTCGTTTACGACTGCGTTGGCGGCCCGTATGCAGAACCAGCGATCCGCGCCATGGCTTGGGAGGGCCGCTTTCTCGTCGTAGGTTTTGCCGCGGGCGAGATCCCTCGACTCCCACTCAATCTTTTGCTTCTGAAGGGATGCGCGGCGTTAGGTGTTTTTTGGGGTGAAGCAGTTAAGCGTGATGTTACACGCCATCGCGAAAATCTCAGCCAACTCCTGAGATGGGTGGCTGATGGAAATCTAGCACCTCGAATTGGCGCCGTTTTTCCCCTGGAACGTGGAGTTGAGGCCTTGCAGCTCATCGATCAGCGTAAAGCGGCAGGAAAGATTATACTTGAAATATAGTTCATCAAATAAGGTTTACCCTTAAGCAAGGTGAAGAGCCGTTGCGGCACTCGCCGCAAAAAATTGTTAGCTGCGATACGCAACCCATTGGCAACTCGATCGTTGCTTAACTCAAGGAAAGATCGCATGCGGGCTGCCGACGTGTTTCCGGTTGCGATCAGATTCAGGCAGTGATTCTATTTTCGCTCCAGCGTTGACGATGTTTAACCTCTTCCAGTTTTTGCAAAGCAATTTTCTCAAGGTGTCTTTTGTCACCCTGCTCGTCGGGACCTTATGGGTTACGTTTGCTGTTACCTATGCATTGTTCCGCGATACAACCAATCCCACCACAATGGCGGCCAAAGCATCGATCGTGACGGTTCAAGCCACAGCAACTAAGCCTTCTGAAAACTCGGCCGATGGTTACCAGTTCTGGTTTAGACAGCGCACATCGAAACCGTTCACGGTGCCCGTTGAACAGGCGTTTGCGCAGCCACCATCTCGCCAACCCGCCTCAAAATAAAAGACTCCGCCAGCGGATAGTTAGCGTTCCTCTCGGCCACCCCATCCTTCAGTTCACAAATTATTTGGGATCGCGCACGATGATACGCGGACGATCTCGTCCCTAGCCTAGGAGACGGGCATCCTTGGAGTGTTCGGGGTTGGGTATGCGTTGGACTTTGCGCGGCGCGGGTTGGGTTGCCGTTTGTACAGTAACCTTGGTTGGGCCGGACGCGCACGCCCAATCACTACTGCAAAACCTCTTTGGATTTGCCTCTGGTCCGCAAAAGCCAACCGTTTACCGTTCATCTCCTCGCAACAGCCACCCGACGTGGCAATCCGATTATGACATCCGGGAATCTCAGATTAGCCCAGCGCGGTACCGCACGATGTGCGTGCGCATGTGCGACGGGTACTACTTCCCCATAAGCTCGTCCACCATGCGGGGCGCCTTCCACCGTGACGCGGCGAAATGTAAATCGAGCTGCGGAGACGACTCCCGCCTCTTTTATATGCCGGCGAGTGACCCCGACCCAGAGCGCATGGTTGACCTAACCGGCCGCTCCTATGCCACTCTGCCAACCGCATATGTCTATCGTAAACGCCTTATTGATGGGTGTTCCTGCCGGCCTATGCCGTGGTCGTCGAGCGAGCGGTTACGTCATCTGCGCTATCGCTACGAGGCTGAGATGGCCAAGATACAAGAAACACGGCCACTAACTTTAGCGAAGGTTCAATTGGAGCCGTCGGAACCTAGCATCACGGAGAGCGAGAAGTCTGAAGAGACGATCACGGCGGACGCTGGCTCTGAAATGGAAGCTGAAGCGTCACCGCTTCAAAACACCCGCACCGCCGCAAACCCAATCGTCTCACGTGGCCAGCCAAAACACTCACGGCGCCGACCCTCAAACAGAGATCACAAGCGCAACCCGTCAAAGCCTGCGTCCAGCCAGTTCAACGGCTGGGGAAGTGGAACATCGGCTTATACGTGGCCCGGCGACGCACCTCGGAGCTATCGCTGAGCGCCTATTGCCTAGCCGGGCCCATAGGCCATCAACCCCTGGGCGTTGCCACCGCCAAATAGGGGAAAGGTCTCCTCGACAACATATGGACCACCCCCGACCTTTGGCTTCGAGGAAAACAGCGTGAAATGCGTCACGAGGAAGGGTTCCGAGCGATAGCCGCCGAAGTGTTCGAGATACCGAGCAACGACTTCGGGACGGGTGGACTTCAACCGCGCGATCGTAACGTGGGGTTTGAACTGACGACCTTCGGGCGGGAGACCGGCAGACCTCGCAGCGCGTTCATGAGCACGCGCGAGTTGTTCCAGTTCCGGACCAGCTTCGATGCCGGCCCAAATCGATCGCGGCTCTTTTCCACCGAACGTACCGAGCCCGGAAATGCGGGCATGAAAAGCGTTCACGTCGATGCCCGCAAGCATATCGGCGAACTCGCTCGCGGTCCGATTGTCGATGTCGCCGACGAACCGCAGCGTGATGTGCATGTCGTCGGTATCGATCCAGCGAGCGCCGGGAAGAGGTTGCTCCATATCGGCGAGATCGTCGCGAAGATCTTCAGGGAGTTCGATACCGGTAAAAAGACGAGGCATGGGTGTAACCCTCCGCTGTCATATGACAACTTTTATGTAGTGGTTTTTACCTGAACGGCCTCTGACTCCACCTCTTGAAAAAAATGGGAAACGCAGCGTCTCACCCAGACTTCGCTTCCGCAATCAGTTCTTCAACCTTTGGCAGCATGCGCCGGACGATTTCCGCCACACCTTTGCGATTGGGGTGCATTCCATCGTCAAGACTAAGCGCAGCGTCAGTCGCTACGCCTTCGAGGATGAAAGGATAGTAGAGTGCACCATACGTCTTCGCCAATTCTGAGAATATGGGGTCAAACGCATTCGAATACGCTTCGCCCCAGTTCTTTGGCGCGATCATGCCGGCAATCAGAACCTTGATGTCGCGTTCGCGAAGCTTCTCAAGGATCTGCTCAAGGTTCTTTCGCGTTAATTCGGGGTCTATGCCTCGGAGGGCATCGTTGGCCCCGAGTTCAAGGATAACGGCGTCGGTGTCCGTCGGGATTGCCCAGTCAAAACGTGCAAGCCCCGCGGCCGTCGTGTCACCTGAGACGCCGGCATTCTCCACAACGACCGAGTACCCACGTTTTTTCAAGGCAGCTTCAAGCTGAATAGGTAAAGCCGCGGACGGCTCAAGCATGTAACCTGCGGTCAGGCTGTCGCCGAAAGCCACAATCTTCAAAGGCTTGTCGCCTGCCCGGGCAAGTCCCACATCCAACGCCATGAACACCGTCAGTCCTATGGAGATAATCGCAAGCCAAGCTCTTATGGGAGCGACCCCGGACATCTCACCAAAGTGTGCGCGAAATCTCGACTTCATCACGATAGCGCCTCAACCCTCATCCATTGGCATTCAAACCAGCGTTACGACGTGGTTGGCTTGCTGACATCCACAGCATTGCCGCATTACCATCGGCCGGACTTTTCTGGAGGTTCCGTACACGTGCCTGCTCCCATTGTCTCATTGGACAACGTTCGTCTCAGTCTGACCAGTCGCGCCGGTGCTGTCGAAATCCTCCGCGGCATCACGCTGGATCTGACACCGGGCCAATCTGTGGCGATCCTGGGGCCGTCCGGATCTGGCAAGACATCGCTGCTGATGGTACTAGCCGGCCTCGAACGCGCGACCAGTGGTCGCGTCGTCGTGTCGGGGCAGGATCTTTCCAAACTCGACGAAGACGAGCGCGCGCGTCTGCGCGGCACTGAAATCGGCATCGTTTTCCAATCCTTCCACCTCGTTCCGACGATGACGGCGCTTGAGAATGTTGCACTCCCGCTCGAATTCCAGGGATCGCCTGATGCGGCCTCCCGTGCCCGCGAGTTATTGGGTGAAGTTGGACTTGGGTCTCGCCTGCAGCATTTTCCAGCCGAGTTGTCCGGTGGTGAGCAACAACGCGTCGCGTTGGCCCGCGCTTTATCCACCAAGCCCCGCTTGATTCTCGCTGACGAGCCGACCGGAAATCTGGATGGCGAAACCGGACGGCACATCATCGAGCTTCTCTTTGGACTGCACGGTCGTTCCGACGCCACCCTCATCCTGGTGACTCATGACGAACGATTGGCCGAACGCTGCCAGCGTACTCTCCGCATGACCGATGGCATCATTTCCGCGGATGATCTGAAGGACGCGGCCTGAGCATGGCCGGCTCAAGTGTTGCCTCTGCGGCGAAGGAAACAGCATGACGGCAGTCGAAGTGGCGCAATCCACCAATCGTGAACGGCGTTCGGTTCTTCCGCTGCCGCTGCGCTTGGCTGGCCGGCAGATGCGCGCTGGGTTCGATGGCTTCATTATCTTCATGCTGTGCGTCGCGCTGGGTGTCATGGTGATCACGGGCGTTGGAACGCTGGCGGACTCGCTCAATCTGGGTCTTGAGCGCCATGGCCGCACGATCTTGGGCGGCGACATCGCCATCTCCAGGATGCACACGCGTGCGAATGCCGAGGAACGTGCGATCCTTGATGGGGTGGGTAAGATCAGCGAAACCGCGACAATGCGGATCATGGCGAAATTGCCCGATGGCAGCGATCAGATGCTTGCGGAGCTCAAGAGCGTCGATGGAGCCTATCCGCTAGCGGGACGTCTTGAGCTTAGCGGAGGTGCATCTCTTCCAGATGTATTGCGCGACAATGGCGCCGCCGTGGAACCCATCCTGCTCGAACGACTTGGGCTGAAAGTCGGCGACAAGATTACGGTGGGCCAAGCGCAACTTGAGATTCGCGCTTTCATTGAGAAAGAGCCCGAAGGACTAGTCGATCGCCTCACGTACGGGCCGCGCGTACTTGTGTCCATCGCGACATTGCAGAATACCGGCCTCATACAACCCGGTGCCCTGGTGCGATGGCGCTACGCCCTGGCGCTGGGCCCGGATCGTGAAACACCGAAAGACCTAATGGACGCGCACGAAGCACTCAAGGCAGGACTATCGAATGGCGGCTTTACGATAGGGGATCGACGTGATCCGTCGCCAGAGATCCGCAAGACATTGGATCGGCTGAGGCAATTCCTGACGCTCCTCGGCTTGGCCGCTTTAATTGTGGGCGGCGTCGGTATTGCCAATGCGGTCGCTCAATTTGTGGACCGCAGACGCCGCACCATCGCGACGATGCGGGCGATAGGTGCCACGAGCCGTCAAATCTTTGCGGCCTTTCTGGCGCAAATCCTGGCTATCGCCGCAATCGGCATCGCCATTGGGCTGGTTGCCGGCACCCTGATTCCCGCTGTGCTCCAGGCACAATACGGGCACTTGCTACCGTTACCCACGGAACTCACGGTCTCACCCATGAGCCTTGCGGCTGCTGCGGGCTATGGCTTGCTGGTCTCCCTTCTATTTTCAATCTGGCCGTTGGGTCGTGCCGAACAGATTTCTCCGGCTGTCCTGTTCCGCGATGAGGTGGGCAACACGGGTGGACTGCCGAGCCTCGCCATCATGATCGCGACGGGCGGACTGGCGCTGGCACTCGCCGTTATTGCGATCTTGAGCGCGGACACGTCCAAAATCGCAATTTATTTTTGCGCTGCGTTGGTTGTTGTTTTGTTGGTTTTTTATGCGCTCGGCTTAGCCGTAACATGGGCGGCAGGGAAAATTCCCCGATCAAAATTGCCGGAATTGGCAATTGCGATTGGGAATATCGGAAGTCCTGGCGGATTGACCCGATCGATTATTCTTTCTCTTGGAGCGGGACTTTCATTACTCGTAGCAGTGGCACTGACTGATGCCTCATTGGTCGAGGAATTGAACGGAAAGCTTCCTGAAAATGCACCCGACTATTTTGTGCTGGATATTCCCAAGACCGAAATCTCTACTTTTCGCGACAACATTCTAGCTAAAGTACCCAGCGCCACGGTCAAGGAAGCACCGATGCTGCGCGGCCGGCTGATCAAACTCGGCGACCGTCCTGTAGAAAGCATCAAGGCGCCACCGGATGCGGAGTGGGTTTTGCGCGGTGATCGCGGCATCACCTATTCCACAGAAGTCCCGGACGGTTCGCGTGTAACGGCGGGTGAATGGTGGCCAGCTGATTATGGCGGAGAGCCGCTTGTCTCCTTTGAAGTCGACCTTGCGAAGCTCTTGAACTTGAGCATCGGCGATACAGTTACGGTCAACGTCTTGGGCCGCAACATCACAGCCCGTATTGCAAACCTGCGCGAACTGGATTGGGACAGTCTCTCAATCAATTTTGTGATGGTGTTTTCCCCAAACACGCTGGCTGGCGCGCCAAACAACATGCTTGCGACGATTGCGTTGCCCGACAATGTCGACATCAAGCAGGAAGCCGCGTTGGCCAAATCGGTAGCGCAGTCGTTCCCGACAACCACCGTCATCCGAGTTCGTGATGCCATCACGGCATTTAACGACGTCTTCGAAAAGATCATCACCGCGATCCGTATCGCGAGTGGTGTTACTCTATTGGCAGGCGCTCTCGTACTCGCAGGCTCTCTGGCTACAGCGCAACGTCGCCGCATTCTAGAGGCGGTGATTCTTAAGGCGTTGGGCGCCACGCGCCGTCGGATCCTGCTCGCTCATGCGATAGAGTATATGCTGCTCGGTCTATTGACAGCAGGATTTGCTATTGTGCTTGGCACGATGTCGGCGGAATTGGCACTCAGCCAAGTGATCGATGTGCCGTTTTTCTTCTCGTTCCAGGCAGTTTTGGAAGCTATTGGGCTCGCATTGGGCTTAATTCTGATTTTCGGCGGTCTGGGGACTTGGCAAGTCTTGCGGGCACGACCTGTGCCCTATTTAAGGTCTCAATAGCACTGAGGTCGTGAAATATACCTTGCCGATCCGTAATTCGATCACTAAGTCAAACTGCAAAAATACTCTTTCGGCTCCTTGAAACGGCGAGCGGAACACGACATATTCCAATCGCAAGCCGAAAAATAATACTCGCACCGGCCATAGGGAATTAACAGATGACCGAATACGAAAACAGGTATGCACAGGCAGCGACCGCTACGACGCGAACAGGCGCGGCCGTAGACGAAGGGCTGCGCTCTTACATGCTGGGTGTGTACAACTACATGGCCGCTGGCGTTGGCCTGACCGGCGTAGTTGCTTACCTGGTCTACACCCTAGCCGTTGTCACGGGGGCTGATGGCAAAGTCGCAGGCCTCACGGAGTTCGGTACGGCTCTTTATGCCTCGCCGTTGAAGTGGGTCGTAATGCTGGCGCCGCTGGCTTTTGTCTTCTTCCTTGGCTTCCGCATTCAAAAGATGAGCATCGGCGCCGCGCAGATGACGTTCTGGGCGTTCGCAGCCATTATGGGCGTGTCGCTCTCCTCGATCTTCCTGGTCTTCACCGGCCAGTCGATCACGCAGGTGTTCTTCGTCACAGCAGCAGCTTTTGCCAGCCTCAGCGCTTGGGGTTACATGACCAAGCGTGACTTGAGTGGTTGGGGCTCATTCCTGATCATGGGCGTTGTCGGCATCATCATTGCCGCGATCGTCAACTGGTTCCTGCAGTCGAGCGCCTTGGCTTTCGCCATCTCTGTTATCGGTGTTCTCGTCTTCGCAGGTCTGACGGCCTATGACACGCAGCGCATCAAGGACGAGTACCTCGCTATCCGTCACGACTCTACGATGGTCGCGAAGGCTGCCATCATGGGCGCGCTCAGCCTTTACCTGGACTTCATCAACATGTTCATGATGCTGCTCCAGCTCTTCGGCAATCGCGAATAAGCGGCATAAGCTACCAATTACACCGAAACAAAAGAAGGGCTCCGACATTAGTCGGGGCCCTTTCTGTGTTGTACCTCTCGAAACGTGTTCGAGAATTAGCTCAGCGCACGACGCGCATGCGGTTCGTTTCCAGAACATCGAGAACGCGTCGCAGATCGTGTCCGCGCTTCAAAATCACACCGGTGGCCGCGATAACGCTATACGCACCCTGCTTGCGTGCCAGCTTCGGAACCTTTTCGATGCGGAGGAGTGGCCACTCGCTAGCTTTGCGGAAGATAGAGAAGACCGCCTTCTCGCGATTCATGTCGATCGCATAGTCTCGCCACTCACCGGCAGCGACCTTACGGCCGTAAACCGCGAGTATTTCTCTCAATTCGTGTCGATTGAAACAGGTCGTCGGGGGAACCTTGTCGGGCCCGGCGGCGATGGCACCAGCGGCTGCATCGTTCGCACGCGGGCGGAGGATTGTTATCGGTTCTGAATCGCTCAAAACGCGCCTCCCTTGTCACAGAGTAGTCATGATCGCCGTATTACGAGCCTATTGCAAGTATTGAAGCAGCCTCTCAAAGGGACGTTCTGGCTAGCCGCATCTCGGAGGATTCGCACACGGAATGACCTTTTATTGGTCAGATTCACGTCGCGGACCGGCCAATCTGAGGCCGCAAATCAAGGGCACATTATCAACCGTTGCGTCTGGGTTCGATCCGCGGGATACGGCTTCGGAACTCTCAGCCCCCCAGCCCCCGGAGTTTACTCGCCGGATCGGACCTGATGACAACGTCTCTCCTAGTTGCCCATTCCCAAAAAGAAAGGCCGGTTCCCCCAACCGGCCCTTTCTACTTTCTGGCCGCCCCTCCTTATTTTTCCGAAGTGGCCATCCGCGTGGCGCACTCCTATATGAGTATCCGGCAATCGGCTCTTGAGCCGAGCCGACGTAGTGATCCGACACAGGGAATTCGGCGAATGAGTTCAGCCACGAACGGCACGGGCAGCTTGGCTGCGTCCGCAATCAACCGCGATCAGAACGACAATCCTCTTCTGAAAACCTGGATCACACCCTTCGGCCTGCCGCCATTCTCGGAAATCGAGCCACGCCATTTTGCTCCGGCATTTGAAGCGGCCATGCACGCGCACGCAGAAGACGTCCGGACGATTGCAGAAAATCCAGAGGCACCAACGTTTGCCAATACTATTGCTGCCATGGATCGCAGCTTCCTGCCGCTCGAACGCGTCGCCGACGTCTTTTTCAATCAGGTCAGTACTTGCGCCACGCCGGATCTGCAGGCGACCGAACGCGACATTGCCCCTGCGCTTGCGGCCCATAGCAGCACGATATTCCTGAACAGCAAGCTGTATGAGCGGATTAAGGCGCTCTATGACGCGAGGGCCGAACTCGATCTGACGCCCGAAGAAGCGCGTGTGCTAGATCGTTACAATACGTGGTTCATACGCGCGGGCGCAGCTCTCGGATCGAAAGAGCGAGAACGCGTTGCGCAAATCGATCGCCGCCTCGCTGAGCTCGCCACCCAGTTCAACCAAAATGTCCTCGCCGATGAGCAGTCTTGGCATCTGCCTCTGATGAGTGATGAAGATCTGGCTGGTCTGCCCCCCATGGCAAGAGCGAACGCGCGCCGTGCCGCAAAGGATTTGGGCCTCGCTGGAGACAATGCCCACGCTATTACCCTTGGCAGATCCAGCGTCGAAGGCTTCTTGACGTTTTCGGATCGCCGCGATTTGCGCGAAGCCGCATTTCGCGCGTGGATCGATCGTGGTGCCGGCGGTGGAGCGACGGACAATAGCGAGACGTTGGCGGAGATCGTTCGTCTGCGCACCGAAATAGCTCGGCTTAAGGGTTATCCAAGTTTCGCTGACTACGTGCTCGCCGATACCATGGCGAAATCGCCAGAAGCGGTGCGCGGTCTGCTGGACCGCGTGTGGCCTGCAGCCAAGAAGCGCGCGATGGAAGAGCGCGACGCACTCGCCGAACGCGCACGATCCGAAGGCGGTAATTTTGCCATTCAGCCATGGGACTGGCGCTACTATGCCGAGCGTGAACGCAAAGTCCGCTATGACTTGGATGAGGGCGAACTACGCGCATACCTCAAGCTCGACAACGTTATCGCCGCCGCCTTCGACACGGCTGGCCGTCTGTTTGGTTTGAAGTTCACAGAGCTGCCGGATGCTCCGCGTTTTCACCCCGACGTGCGCGTCTTCGAGGTCACCGATAAAGACGGTCTCCATGTTGCTATCTTCATGGCGGATTATTTTGCGCGATCGGGCAAGCGTTCGGGCGCCTGGATGACGGATCTACGGGCGAGCCACAAGTTGGACGGCGAGCCGGTTCGGCCGATCATTGTCAATGTAATGAATTTCTCGCGCGGCTCCGATGACGAACCAACGCTGATCTCCATGGACGATGCCCGAACGCTCTTCCATGAGTTTGGCCATGGCCTGCACGGGATGCTGTCTGACGTCACGTATCCATCGGTGGCAGGCACCAAAGTCGCGCGTGACTTTGTTGAACTGCCCTCGCAGCTCTATGAGCATTGGTTTGGCGAGCCTGAGGTTCTGGGCCGGTTCGCTTTGCACTATCAAACCGGCGAGCCCATGCCGCAGTCTCTGATCGACAAATTGAAAGCAGCACAGCAGTTCAATCAGGGCTTCGCGACAGTCGAATACACGGCCTGCGCATTGCTGGATCTCGAAATGCACGCGCTAGAGGAACAGGGCTTATTCCAGCCCGCCGAATTCGAGCGTGATGCATTGGACCGCATCGGTATGCCGGGCGAGATCGTCATGCGCCATCGCCTTCCGCACTTCACACACATCACCGGGGGCTATGCCGCAGGCTACTACAGCTACCTGTGGTCTGAGGTCATGGATGCGGACGCTTTCGCAGCGTTCAAGGAAACCGGCGACATCTACAACCCTGATGTTGCCGCCCGCCTGAAATCGGCGATCTACGCCGCAGGCAACTCCCAGGATCCGCATCAAGCCTACATCGATTTCCGGGGCCGCCCGCCTGAGATCGATGGTCTGCTTGAAAAGCGCGGTTTGGTGAACACCGAATCTGTCGGCTGATCTTATGAAGGCGGAGATCGTCAGGATCTTAAAGGGCAGGGCGCGCTGTTCATAGGCATCTCAGTGCAGCGCGCCTTCGCCATCCAGAACCCAAGTCTGTCGTTTGCCCAGGCCGCGTATCTGGGTGCTTCCTCGCGCACGTGTGAAGAACGATGAACCGAGCTGCTTGTTGGCTTCTTCGGACAAAAGGATTTGACCGGACGGAGCCATTTTTTCGAGCCGCGATGCGTGGTTCACAGTATCGCCCCAGATATCGTAGGCGAACTTATTGAAACCGATGACACCGGCCATCACGGGCCCCGCCGCAATACCGATGCGCAGTTTGATAGTCACGCCCGTCCGTTTGCTAGCGCGTTCTGCGGCGGTCTGCATGTCGAGGGCTAGGCGTGCGAGCCGTTGGCAGTGGTCTGCTGATGTCCGGGGTACGCCCGAGACCGCCATATAGCCATCACCCATCGTTTTTATTTTTTCGACGCCATGCAGCGTCGCGAGCTCATCAAATTCCCGGATCAACTGATTGAGGAGTTTAATCGTCCGTTCCCCACCAAGTCGCTTCGAGATACCGACAAACCCCGTGATATCAGCAAACAGTACAGACGCATTATCGTAAGTATCGATGATCGGCTGGCCGGGGGCTGCTTTAAGACGTTCAATAACGAAATCGGGCAGGATCTTTGCGAGGACGGCCTGGGTTTCGGCCAGCGCTTGTTCGACGCGCATGAGGCGCTCAGCGGATGAAGAGACGGGAGCTGTAAACGACATAACGGGCCTCACGTGCGCTAGGGACACTGATGTGTCGCGCCGTGCGCACAAAAGGTTCAAAGGAGATCGAAAATTTCCTCTTAGGGTTCCACCGGGATGCAGCCCAACACCTCTGGCTTGAGGATCAACCCTATACGGAGCGCTTGGCCTGAGCTGTTACAGCCGGAACACGCGATGATTATCGGATCTGGTCTGCCGAGCGGTTGCTCACGGACGGAACCCTACCAGCCGGACTATTTTTCAGGCCACTGAGCCGCCCCGAGGATAGGACCACCTGGGCCCTTTTGAACAAGCGCCACGCAGCGCTCTGTCTGTCGCCAAAGAACGGACTTGCGTGAAAGCCGAATTTCATCGGGCTCGCCATTCCACATGCCCACCGCCGACATTTCACGTACAACATTGAAATACGTCAGATTGCGTCCGGAATTCTCGCCTCGGCCGACCTCGACCTCGCCCTTCTTTTGAACGACAGCGAGCCATACCGTCGCGTCGCTCACCGGATTGCCATCTTTCGCGGACCCAATGCTTATGACTAGGGCATCGCCATCGCTCACCATTCGCACCGGGACGGTAAATGGCGACTGATCTTTAAGCTTGTTAAGCGCTCGGTCGATCTCATGCTGCTTTGATCCGACCACATGCATCCGGCCATTAACGACAACCTGAGGCGTATAAACGGCGCCGTCGCCTCGCGCGACCGCATAATCGCGTTGTCGCTGAGTGTTACGCGGATTTGAGAACGTGTCCTTCCAGCCAAGATAGTCCCAATAGTCGACAGGTAAGGTCAGTGCGATGACCTCCGGCCGGTCAACGTAGGTTTTGAGGAGTTTGTCTGCGGGCGGGCAGGACGAACAACCCTGGCTCGTGAACAACTCCACGACGCCGACAACCGCTGCCGTCTTTGGTTCAGCACGTACCGGACCGCCCAACGAGGCTGTCATCAGAACACTGAGACCGACATACGCGAACGATGTCTGTCGCGAACGCATCAAAATCAGAACCCCTCTCTAAACTTGCTCCAAGGATCTGAGCCACTATTGGCAGTGCGCCCTTCAATGAAAAGTAACGAATGGGTGACGCTCACGGGTCAGTACAGATCGGAATACAAGCGGGTCGTTATAAATCCTTAGAGTTAAACAAATCGGCACCGCTTCTTATCGATGCGGTGCCGAAGATTCCTAAAGCTTAAGCAGCTTTGGCAAGATTGCGTAGTACGTAGTTAAGAATGCCGCCGTGCCGCACATATTCGAGTTCGTCGAGTGTATCGATGCGGCAAAGGATGGGTACGTCCTGCGTGCTACCGTCGCTTGCGGTCACGCGCGCATTCATTTCCTGGCGCGGTCTGACGTCCGTGAGGCCCTCAATGGTAACGGTTTCGTCACCCTTAAGACCGAGTGAGCGCCACGATTGCCCAGCAGCGAACGTAAACGGCAATACACCCATTCCGACGAGGTTGGAGCGGTGGATACGTTCGTAAGACTGCGCGATGACCGCCCGAACACCGAGCAGCTTTGTGCCCTTGGCAGCCCAGTCACGGGACGAGCCGTTGCCGTATTCCACACCAGCCATGACCACCAAGGGTACCGACTCCTGCGCATACCGCATCGCCACGTCATAGATCGACATAACGTCGCCGGACGGATAGTGAACGCTGAAGCCGCCTTCGCGGACACCTCCTTCGGTAGCTTCCAACATGAAGTTCTTGATGCGGATGTTCGCAAACGTACCGCGCATCATCACTTCGTGGTTGCCGCGACGCGTACCGTACTGGTTAAAGTCGGCTGGCCGCACCTGGTACTCGAGAAGATAAGCGCCCGCCGGGCTGTCTTTCTTAATCGAGCCGGCTGGTGAAATATGGTCTGTGGTGATCTTGTCGCCGAACAAGCCGAGAATTCGCGCGCCTTTGATGTCCTGAACCGGTTCGGGTTGCGGCGTGATGCCTTGGAAGTAAGGGGGATTGCGCACGTAAGTGCTGTCCCCGTCCCAATCGTAGGTCGTACCGGTGCTGGTGGCGATGCCCTGCCAATGTTCATCGCCCTTGAAGACGTCGGCATATTTGCTCTCGAACATCTCACGCGTGACGTTCTTGCTGATGACGTCCTGGATTTCATGGCTCGTCGGCCAGATGTCTCGCAGATAAACGGGTTCACCGTCTGACCCAGTACCTAGCGGCTCCTCGGCGAGGTTCTTTTGAACGCTGCCGGCGAGAGCATAGGCCACGACCAGCGGTGGCGAGGCGAGGTAGTTCGCTTGGACGTCGGGGCTGACGCGACCTTCGAAGTTGCGGTTCCCGGACAAGACGGCCGCCGCGACGACCCCGTTCTCATTGATCGCGTTCGAAATGGGTGCAGCGAGCGGTCCGGAGTTACCGATGCACGTGGTGCACCCGAAGCCAACAAGGTTGAAGCCGAGTTTGTCGAGGTAGGGCTGGAGTCCAGACTTATCGAGATAAGCCGCAACGACTTGGCTTCCCGGTGCCAGCGAGGTTTTGACCCACGGAGCAACGCTCAGCCCTTTTTCAACGGCGTTGCGAGCCACGAGACCGGCTGCGATGAGAACGCTTGGGTTCGACGTATTGGTGCAGCTCGTGATAGCTGCGATCACCACGTCGCCGTGGCCGACAGTGTAATCCTCACCTGCAACGGTGACGCGACGGTCTAGCTCGCCTGGACGCTTGTATTCGCTTGCCAGAGCATCCGCGAAACCGTTCTTGACGTCGGAGAGCGCAATGCGGCCTTCGGGACGCTTCGGACCGGCAAGAGAAGGTACGATATCGCCGAGATCAAGAGACAGCGTGTCGGTGAAGACAGGATCTGCCGCATCACGTTCCCGGAACAGGCCTTGCTCCCTCGTGTAGGCCTCGACGAGCGCGATGCGCTCTTCAGTGCGTCCCGACATGCGAAGATAGTTGAGCGTCTCGCCATCGACAGGGAAGAATCCACAGGTGGCGCCATACTCCGGCGCCATGTTGGCGATCGTCGCGCGATCCGCCAGCGTCATGTTGTTGAGGCCCGGGCCATAGAACTCGACGAACTTGGAGACGACACCCTTCTTGCGCAGCATCTGCGTGACCGTGAGCACGAGGTCCGTGGCGGTTACGCCTTCCGGCAGTTTGCCGGTAAGCCTGAAACCGATCACTTCAGGCAGAAGCATCGATTGGGCCTGACCGAGCATGGCAGCTTCGGCTTCGATACCTCCTACACCCCAACCAAGCACGGCGAGGCCGTTGACCATGGTCGTATGGCTGTCCGTGCCAACGAGCGTATCAGGGTAAGCGACGATTTCGCCGTTGGGCAGTTCGCGGGTCCAAACAGTCTGCGCGAGGTATTCGAGGTTCACCTGGTGACAGATACCAGTGCCCGGCGGAACCACGCGGAAATTGTCGAACGCGCCCTGTCCCCACTTGAGGAAATTATAACGCTCGCCGTTACGGGCATATTCCAGTTCGACGTTTTGTTCGAATGCGAGAGCGGTGCCGTAAGAGTCGACGATCACTGAGTGGTCGATCACCAGGTCGACAGGGACGAGAGGATTGATCTTCTTTGGATCGCCACCCAGGGCGGTCATCCCATCACGCATCGCGGCCAGATCGACAACCGCGGGAACGCCAGTGAAGTCCTGCATGAGAACGCGCGCCGGGCGATACCCGATTTCCGCGCCTGCACTGCCCTTATCCTCAAGCCAAGCAGCGACCGCCTCGATATCTTTTTTCTTAACGGTCTGCCCGTCCTCGTGACGCAGCAGATTTTCAAGCAAAACCTTCATTGAAAATGGCAGACGCGAAATTCCCGTCAGCCCGTTCTTTTCTGCCTCAGTCAGGGAGAAATAGGTATAAGTCTTACCCCCGACGTTCAGGCTTTTTCGGCAATTGAAACTGTCGATGGATTGTTTAATCTCAGCGCTCAAGATCTATTTTCCCCTGCTATCGATTCCAGACTCCGACGTTGTGGGCACATACAGACCGCATCGCCACACATCATGGTGCATCCCGACGAGCCGCAAAAAAGCTGGCCGGATGATGGTTCGGACCTCTATATAAAGGTTCCTCCGGTCGGCAGCCAGCGGCTAGCGGGCCGTTAAGTGAGCTCTAGCGTCAGCATTTAGTCGACTCAATTCTCCGACGACGCCATACGTTCACCCTAGGTGCCGTCATCACAATCCAGCAAACCTCCACGAACCTTGTGCAGCTAACCGGCGAAAATCTCGTTCTTCAGCGCGGCCAGCGCACACTTTGTGAGCATCTGTCGTTCGCAGTAACGGCGGGAGAGGTCTTGCTGCTCACGGGCCCCAATGGTGCTGGAAAAACAACGCTACTTCGCGCGATTGCCGGATTTTTAGCCCCTGCGGCGGGAGCGATTGAACTCAAGGGCGGCGATACGGAGCAAACCGTAGGCGAACAGGCGCACTTTGTTGGGCACGCCAATGGCGTCAAATCCAACCTGACCGTGACGGAAAATCTAGAGTTCTGGGCTGCATTTCTGGCACCTAAATCCAATCGGATGAGCCATATCGAGCGTATTGATAAAGCTCTGGAAGATTTCAACCTTCTTTCGTTGGCGGATATTCCAGCCGGCTATCTCTCTGCCGGGCAGAAACGACGGCTGGGCCTCGCGCGCCTGGTTTTAGCCCACCGCCCGCTATGGTTACTCGATGAGCCAACGTCATCCCTCGACGATGCGTCTGCCACCAACCTTGCCAATGTCGTGAATGCGCATGTTGCCGCTGGTGGTTTGGCCATCGCCGCCACACACCTGCCGCTTGGCTTTGAGCCGGCTCGCGAACTGCGGCTTGGCCGGGTGGCAGCGTCATGAGGGCGGCCTGGACCCTGTTGAAGCGAGATTTGCAGTTGGCGGTCCGCGAAGGCGGTGCGATCGGGACGGCGTTGGGCTTCTACTTATTGGTGGTCGCCATGCTGCCCCTCGGACTGGGGCCGGATCTCAATCTGCTCTCACGCATCGCGCCAGGCATTTTGTGGATCGCCTTGTTGTTGGCCGCACTGCTGTCCCTGAGTCGAATTTTCGAAACTGATTTTGAGGATGGTTCGCTCGAACTCATGGCGCTGGGCGAACTGCCGCTCGAATTGGTCGCGGCAATCAAAGCCCTTGCCCACTGGCTGACGACTGGGATTCCGCTCGCCTTGCTCGCGCCGCTTCTCGGGATACTGCTCAATCTCGATATCGGGGCTTATGGCGTACTCGTATTGACCATGCTGGTCGGAACGCCCGCCATCAGCTTCTTGGGATCAATCGGTGCCGCGCTGACCTTGCGGGCCCGCCGCGGAGGTCTGTTGCTGGCGCTGCTTGTACTGCCGCTTTATGTGCCAACACTGATCTACGGCATCACGGCCATCTCTTCGGCGCTGGTCGCACCAGATGCGTTCGTACCGTCCCTGTTGATCCTAACGGCGCTATCACTGGGCTCCCTGGTGCTTGGACCGATTGCCGCGGCGGCGGCGTTGCGCATTCAGATGCAGTAGTGTCCGATTGTTTCATGTGAATCAGCAACTGGCTGTGCAATCTACACAGAGCCTGCTAACGAAAATCGTCGATCTGTCGCCTGTTCCGGCACAATTTGCTCTTTAATCGTTGAGCCCTTAGATCTGAGCCCATGCAGACTCAATCGTTCACCCAACGTTTCGCAAATCCGACGCGGTTCATGGCTTTTTCGGGCGCGCTGATGCCGTGGCTGGCCGGGCTTTCGGTGTTGGTGATCGCGTACGCCCTTTATCGGGGTTTTACCGCGCCCCCGGACTACCAGCAGGGCAAAACGATCTACATTATGTACATCCACGTACCGGCAGCGTGGCTCGGCATGATGGGATATGCACTTATTGCCGCTTCAAGCTTCGGCCTACTCGTATTTCGGCATCCGTTGGCGGATGTGTCAGCGAAGACCGCTGCACCCATCGGTGCGGCTTTCACACTGTTGGCGCTCATCACGGGCTCTCTTTGGGGCAAACCCATGTGGGGCACCTATTGGGTATGGGACGCGCGACTGACCTCGGTGCTGATACTCTTCTTCCTTTATCTTGGCCTGATTGCCCTACGATCTTCGATTGAGGATGAACCGCTCGCTGCCAAGTTGACGGCTGTGCTTGCGTTGGTTGGCGTGATTATTCTCCCGTTCATCAAGATTTCAGTCGAAGGGCTCGATATTCCGAGCCTCGGCATCTCTATTCCGGCCTGGAACACGCTGCACCAGCCTTCCAGCGTATTCCGCTCCGATGGACCCAAAATTCACATCTCGCAGCTCGTACCCCTGCTGATTTCGGCAATCGGCTTCACGCTTCTCTTCTTCACGATGCACCTGAAAGCGATGCGTAATGAAATTCTGCGCCGTCGCGTCAAATCGCTCCGACTGGCTGAAGTCGATCGGGCACGCGCCAGCGAAACAACAGTCGCAGCGGAGTAGAAAATGGATTTTGGTCCGCACGCCACATTCATCATCGCCGCCTACGCGGCCGTAATCATTGTGCTCGGCGGCTTGATCTTCTGGCTGATCTTCGACGGTTTCCATCAGCGCCGATTGCTAAATGAACTGGAAGCACGCGGCGTTCGGCGGCGTTCGGCTCAGCGCGTATCCCGTGGAAGGCTCGATCATGAGTGAAGCCGGTACATCAACCAGGCCAAACCCCACACCCCGGCGCCGTTTCGGATGGCTTCTGGCGCCGGTCATTATCTTCGCGGGTTTGACGGTGATGTTTGCTTTAGCGCTGACTTCAGGGGATCCGTCCCGATTGCCCTCTGCTCTGATCGGCAAGCCAGTTCCACAAGCCTCATTTGAACCTCTTGAAGGCTTGAACAAGGACGGCAAGCCAGTTCCAGGCTTCTCCAGCAGCGATCTCGGCGGGGGCAAAGTGCGCATCGTCAACTTCTGGGCGTCGTGGTGTGTCCCCTGCGTAGCTGAGCACCCAAATCTTGTCGCTTTGGCAGCGCGCACGGGCGTGCCGCTTTATGGGGTCAACTACAAGGACCAAGCCGACGCAGCGCGCCGTTTTCTAGGCCGTTATGGCGATCCCTATACGGCAGTCGGTGTTGATCCACAGGGGCGCGGCGCGATTGAGTGGGGCGTTTATGGCATGCCCGAAACGTTCGTCATCGCGCCTGATGGAACCATTGCCTACAAGCACGTCGGCCCGATTACGGAGACGAGTTTGCAGAATGAGGTCATTCCCGCGATCGAGGCCGCACGCAAAACGGCACCGGGTAGCTGAAGAACTTCTTGCGCCCGTTTGGACCTTAGAGCTCGACGAACTCCACCGTGTCGTTGTCAAGAATTGATAACGTGCCGGTTGGAATGTCGAAGTGGGCGCCATGCAATGTCAGTTCGCCCCGATCTTCCAGTTCCTTGATGAACGGAAAGGTCCGCAGATTAGCGATGGACGTCCGGATACCCGCCTTTTCGAGCTGCGGCTGCAGTGCTGACCGGTCTGGCCCCTGATTGGCGGCTAGCACCCTGAGTTTCGCGTCGTCGAGCATGGACATCCAGTTGGAGATGAAGCGCGCTTCAGTTTCCAGGGCGGCTTTTTGATTAAGTGCCGCTTTGACGCCGCCACAGCCCGAGTGCCCCATGACGAGAAGGTGTTTCACCCGAATGTTGAGCACACCAAATTCAAGGGCAGCGCTGACGCCGTGGAAATGACCGCCTGTCTCATACGGCGGAACCAACGCGGCAACGTTGCGGACCACGAACATCTCACCGGGACCGGCTTTGAACAGCGTTTCGGGTGCAACGCGGCTGTCGCTGCACGAAACCACCATGACTTCCGGATTCTGACCATGTGCAGCCAAGTCCTCGTAGTGCTCACGGCCGGGTTCGAACTGCCCCGTCTTAAATTGTTGGAATCTCTCTGCAAGCGAGGTCGGAAAGCTCTTCATTTAGCAATTCCTGTGTGGTCTGTGGTGAATTTGGAAATTCCGGTTATCTGAAACCTGAACATCTGTCGAGAACAGTAAAAAATGATGCTAACTCGTGAAGCGACAGCGCTATCTGGCCCATCGGGCAAAGTGCCACAGGCGAAAAGTAGCCATTTTTGGGCCCGCGATTGGCATGCCAGCCCTCTCAACGTGAAATGAGGAGTCCCGTGCGACACGGAACGCAACTCGGCCTTGGATTATTCGCCGCAGGCTGCCTTTTCTGATGCGTCACCGATTGGACCAGGAATTGGTCGCGCGCGGACTGGCGCGGACCCGTGCTCAGGCACGCGATCTCATTTTGCGCGGGGAGGTTTTTGTGGCGGGACAGGCTGCTGCCAAACCCAGCCAACCTGTCGCCGCAGATACTGAAATCACGATAACGGGCGACAGTGCGCATTACGTATCTCGTGGAGCTCTCAAGCTGATCGCGGGCCTCGACGCGTTCGGTTTCGATCCGGCGGGATGTATCGCGATCGATGTTGGCGCTTCGACCGGCGGTTTCACGCAGGTTCTGTTGGAACGCGGAGCGGCGAAGGTCTATGCAGTTGACGTCGGTCGCGACCAGCTTCACGAGGAACTTGGCGAAGATCCGCGCGTCACGAAACTCGAGTCGACGGACATACGCGATCTCACAGCCGATACGGTGCAGGAACCTGTCACTGCGCTCGTCGCGGATGTCAGCTTTATATCTTTGAAGAAAGCGTTGCCTGCCGTTCTGGATCTGACAGCGCCCGGTGCATGGCTCGTCGCGCTCGTAAAACCCCAGTTCGAGGTTGGGCGCGAAGCTGTAGGAAAAGGCGGCATTGTGCGCGATTCAGTTCAACGTCAGACAGCTGCCGACGACATAGCGGCCTGGATCGGAGCGCGACAGGGGTGGCGCTTGTCGGGGATCGTCGAGTCACCGATTTCCGGAGGCGATGGCAACAAGGAATTCCTGCTCGGGGCAACGCGGCATGGGTGATATCGAAGAACTGGAAATCGCGAAACTGGGTGCACAGGCCGACGGCGTCTCTGAGCGCGCGTCTGGCTCGGTGTTCGTCCCCTATGCCCTTCCCGGAGAACTCATCCGCGCCGAAATACAGGGCACACGTGCACGCCTCGTCGAGGTGTTGCGAGCCTCTCCCGACCGCGTGGTTCCCCCCTGCCGGCATTTCACGGCTTGTGGAGGGTGCGCCATCCAGCACCTCGCCTATGAGAAATACACCGCTTGGAAACGTGAGACCGTAGCAGGAGCATTCGCCGCGCGGGGCCTCGATCTGGAAGTTGCCGATCCGGTAGCAGTTGGACACGGAGCCCGCCGCCGCGCCGTTTTCTCGGCGAGTCGCGATGGACGCGAGGTTGCGCTGGGGTTCCACGCGGCAAACTCTCACGATGTGATCGATCTCACGGAATGCCTCGTGGTGGATCCGGGTATCGTCCAGGTGTTGCCGGAGCTAAAGGCGTTTCTCGCGCCGTTAGTGCCCAGTAAGGGCGAGGCGCGTGTCACGGTCATCGCGGCCTCTAACGGCTTCGATGTTTCTGTTGACGTCGATGGCCTTGGCACCGAACTCCCACCAGGCCAAAGAGCACGTCTGGCGGCAGGCGCGGCTGAACTGAAGCTTCTGCGCTTTAGCTTGAATGGCGATCCGGTTTATCAGTCAGCCGTACCGTTCGTCACAATGGGCGCAGCGCACGTTGTTCCACCGCCGGGTGTTTTCCTGCAGGCTTCTGCTGACGCCGAAGCTGCCATGGCGAGCCTGATCGTCGAAGCCCTTCCTAAGCGAGCGAAACGCGCGGTCGATCTTTTCAGCGGTATGGGCGCGTTTTCATTTGCGCTCGCTGCTCGGGTCAAAGTCCTTGCGGTCGACAGCGACAAGCGTGCCATTGAGGCGCTGGACGAGGCCCGCCGTCACGCCCAAGGCATCAAGCCCATCGAGACCAAGGTCCGTGATCTCATGCGTGAGCCGCTTTCACGCAAGGAGCTGGAAGGTTTCGACCTCGCCGTTTTCGATCCGCCGCGCGCCGGTGCCCAGGCGCAGGCCGAGATGCTTGCGAAGTCCAAGGTGCCCGCGGTTGTCGCAGTGTCGTGTAATCCGGCAACCTTGGCTCGTGATGCACGCATCCTCATAGATGGCGGATACCGCGCGACCCGCATCATTCCGGTCGATCAGTTTCTCTACTCTCCGCACGTTGAGGTCGTCGCGGTGTTCACGCGCTAGCGCGCTACGCTGAAACCGACAGCAATTTGTCGACGTAAGCCGGAACGACCTCCGTCGCCGGTCCATGGACATGTTCTGCGAACAAACTCGCGCCCTCGGACGGTTCGAGGTTGAGTTCGACCGTGTGCGCACCGATGTCACGCGCCGCCGCGACGAAACCTGCGGCGGGATAGACATTCCCGCTGGTGCCGATCGAAATGAACAAGTCGCAACTGGAAAGCGCTGCAGCGATCTGGTCCAAATCGTAAGGCATCTCACCGAACCAGACGACGTCGGGCCGCATGCCGCCCGGCGTCGCGCATGCGGAGCATGCAAGATCCGCCGACAAATCCTCGACCCACGGAGAACGCGCGTTACATAAGGCGCAAAGAGCCTGAGCCATTTGCCCGTGCATATGGATCAAGTTCCGGCTGCCGGCGGCTTCGTGCAAACCGTCGATATTCTGCGTGACGATCACGACGTCGCCCGGAAACGCGTCCTCAAGCTTCGCCAAGGCTCGGTGGGCAGCGTTGGGTTGGACGCCCATTCCGTCGCGGCGGCGCTGATTATAGAAGTCGTAGACAAGGCTCGGATTACGAGCGAACCCCTCCGGCGTTGCCACATCGCGATAGTCGTACCGGGCCCAGATGCCGTCCTTGTCGCGAAAGGTAGAAAGCCCGGACTCGGCTGAAAGTCCTGCACCTGTCAGAATTACGATCCGCTGATAAACTGTCATCCGCTTCTCAAGTTTGCCGTCCGCCAAAGTTCAAGCTTGGCATAACGGCAGGCCGTGCCCGTGGCAAACGGTTGGACACGGGCGCTAACACGGAGACCAAGAGATGGCCGATCCCATCGCTATGGCTTTGCAAACCGCCGGCAACAGCTTGCGGGTGTCTTGGTATAGCGGCATCAATTGGCTGATGAGCCGGCAGGCACGGAAGCTCTCACCCGCGCCGAAATTCACGCCGACCAAGCCCGTTCCCGATCGCAACGAACTGTTTGAAGATCTCCGCGGGTTGATGCGCCGGGACGCGGAGGCGGCGGGCGCTGGGCTCTACCCCCCCGAAATCACGGATGAACCCCGCATTTGGGATCACTTTCGGCGTCTGCGCGCCATGTATGCAGACCTGCCCGGCACCACCGAACGCCGGCAGGCCCGCGATGCATCCACGGCAAGCGCAGCGGCAAAAACTGCGGATCTACCGGACTACTTCACCCAGGACTTCCACTATCAGACGGGCGGCTATCTGACGGACGAGTCCGCGAAGCTCTATGATTTGCAGGTCGAGATCCTGTTTTATGGTGCCGCCGCCGCCATGCGCCGCGCGAGTCTCAGACCCATCGCGGAATTCATGTATGGCCGCGATCAGCGCCGTGTGTCGTGCCTCGATGTCGCGTGCGGAACGGGACGACTGCTTCGAGAAATCCGCCGCGCCTATCCCGCTATGGCATTGACCGGCCTCGATCTCAGCGGGCCCTATCTGGAAGAAGCCCGCCAGCATATGGGGCGGTTACGCCCGGCGACTCTGATCGAAACGAACGCGGAGCAAATCCCCTGCGCGGACGCCAGCCAGGACATCGTCACGTGCACATTTCTGTTCCACGAGTTGCCGCCGGAGGTTCGTCGCACCGTGACGTGTGAAATCGCGCGCGTTCTTAAGCCCGGGGGCCTTTTCGTGTTCCTCGACAGTCTGCAGATGGGAGACAAGCCCGGGTGGGACGGACTGCTGGAAGCCTTTCCCGTCCGCTTCCACGAGCCCTACTACCGCAGTTACGCGATCGAGGATCTGAACAAGCTGTTCACTGACGCAGGCCTCAAACCGGCCACGCAGGAGCTCGCGTTTCTGGCAAAAGTCGTGACGTGCCGTAAGCAGGAATGAAATCAACACCACCACCACCCCCGCCCACCTGATTAGCCCCTCCGAAAGGCTTTACGCAAACGGCCATGGCTTAGCTTTCGCCGCCATATCGATCGCCGCGACGATGGCCAGTTCATCACGCCCGTTGCTTGCAGCGATGACGGTTTCCACGCCAGCGACAGCGCGCGCGAACGCGTCGCTTTCCGATGATCCATTGAGGATATGCCCGAGCAACAGCGCCGCGAACAGATCGCCTGTTCCATGCGGGACCACAGGGCGATAAGGGACGGCGCACGCGAACGCTGCTTCGGGGTCCGAGGTCACACAGCGGGTCCGCAGTTGATCGCCAGCAAGCTCTGCGGACGTGACGGCCAGCAAGCGGCAGTCTTTCGGAAGCGCATTTTGCGGGTCGTCGAAACCCTCACCGAAAATGAACTTTGCCTCAAACCGGTTGGGCGTCACGTACGTGGCAAGCGGAACCAGTTCGGACGCAATGGCCTGTGCGGCCGGCACGCCGATATAGTGCCCCTCGGGCTCATCGCCGAAGACCGGATCGCAGAGATAAGCGACGTCGCCATGGCGGTCCCGAACGTGGCGAACGGTCTTCGCAGCGAGCGCGACGTGCTCGGGCGTCGGCAGAAAGCCGGTCAGAATGGCGTCGATATCAGCGAATTGGCCGTTTTGTTCCAACGCCTCCAGCATCGCCGTCAGATCTTCCAAAGCGACGGGCCGGCCTGCCCAATGCACATGCCCCAGATGATTGGAGAGCACAACGCTCGGAAGCGCGATCACCTCGTGCCCCAGGCGTTGGAGCGCCGGAACGACGGCCGCGAGGCCGACGTGGCCGGAAGCGACGTAGGAGGAAAAAGCGAGAACTTGAGCCATTGCGCGCTCACTATCCGGGATATTCGTTTCGTACGTTTTTACAACTTTGTCGGCCTAGTCAGAGGACGCAGACTGCCGCAGGTCGTCCTACTACGTATTGTCCATTTGCGTTTGGGCGTTGCTTGATTAATGTGCGGCGCAACAAAAATCGACACATACAAAACACTTCTGGAACGCTCGAAAGGCCCACGCATGGCTGTCCGTCCTCGCCGCAGTGTCCTCTATATGCCAGGCTCCAACGCTCGTGCCCTGGAAAAAGCCAAAACAATACCTGCCGACGCGCTGATCCTGGATCTGGAAGACGCCGTCGCGCCGGATGCCAAGCTCGAAGCCCGCGAAAAGGTTTGCGCGGCTGTGAAGGCCGGTGGCTATGGTAAGCGCGAAATCATTATTCGCGTCAACGCCTTGGAAACCCCATGGGGTGCTGACGATCTGTTTGCTGCCGCCGCTGCGGCCCCAGACGCCATTCTTGTCCCGAAAGTGGGCCGTCCCGGCGACATCATTTCCGCGGCGAAGGTTGTGACGGCAGCACATGCGCCGGACAAAACCAAGCTGTGGGCGATGATGGAAACGCCGATGTCGATCCTCAACGTACGGGAGATCGCGATGGCGGGTATCGAGCGCGAGCATCGCCTCACCTGTCTTGTCATGGGAACGAATGATCTCCTGAAAGAGTCGCACGCCCGTGACTACAAGGACCGCTTCGCTGTCGTGCCGTGGCTGTCGATGACCATCGTGGCAGCCCGCGCCTACGGGCTCGACGTGCTTGATGGCGTCTACAACGACTTCAGGGACGAGGTGGGACTTCGCGCCGAAGCAGAACATGGCCGCACGTTGGGTATGGATGGTAAGACACTAATCCACCCCAACCAGGTTGCCATTGCGAATGAGATTTTTTCGCCGAGCCCGAAGGATGTCGAGTGGTCGCGGCGGATCATTTCCGAGTTCGCATTGCCGGAGAACCAGAAGAAGGGTGTCATCACCATCGATGGCAAAATGGTCGAGCGGCTGCATATGGTCATGGCGGAGCGCACGGTTTCTATTGCCGAGGCGATTGAAGAGATGGCGGCAAACTGAGTTCTCGACTTCGGCATCTCCCGGCAATAACTGAAGACTCTGAAGGCGCATACGATGCGGAGACGAAAGCGCCCGTCGCGAAAAGAATGAAAGACAACGCATGAGCACGACGAAGACCAACCCGGGCAACTACTTCGAGGATTTTCATGTCGGTCAGATCATCCGGCATGCCACGCCGCGGACTTTGACTGTCGGTGACGCCGCACTCTACATGGGTCTTTACGGACCGAGGTTTGCGGTCCAGTCATCCGACGCTTTTGCCCGCACAATTGGTTATCCGTCGGCGCCTCTCGATGATCTGCTCGTGTTCCACACCGTGTTCGGCAAAACCGTTCCCGATATCTCGTTGAACGCGATTGCCAACCTCGGATATGCCGACTGTCGGTTCGAGAAGCCGGTCTATCCTGGCACGACGTTGTCGACGGTGTCCGAAGTGATCGGGCTCAAAGAAAACTCAAACGGTAAGACCGGAACCGTTTACGTGCGCTCGACCGGCGCGGACGAGAAGGGTGAAACCGTGCTCAGCTACACGCGCTGGGTTATGGTCCGCAAAAAGGATGAGGCCTCACCTGCACCCGAAGCCGTCGTACCGGCACTACCCGAAATCGTCGCTCCGGAAGCCTTGGCTGCTGCGGTTCCCGCTATCGATGTCAGTCGTTTTGACACCAACCTTTCAGGTTCGCCCTTCCGCTGGGGTGACTATGAGGTCGGCGAAAAGATCGATCACGTCGACGGCATGACGGTCGAAGAAGCCGAACATCAGATCGCAACGCGCCTCTACCAAAACACCGCTAAAGTGCATTTCAATCAGCACACCGAAGGCCAGGGCCGTTTCGGACGCCGGCTGATCTACGGCGGCGTCGTAATCTCGTTAGCCCGTGCGCTGTCATTCAACGGGCTCAACAACGCGTTCCATCTCGCGGCCATCAACGCGGGCCGTCATGTTGCGCCACTCTTCGCAGGCGACACGGTCTATGCGTGGTCGGAGGTTCTCGACAAAGCGGAACTTCCCGGACGATCCGACATAGGGGCGTTGCGCACTCGGCTTGTGGCAGTGAAGAATCGTGCGTGTGCCGACTTCCCGTTCAAAACAGCCGAAGGCGGTTATGACGAGGGTGTGATTTTGGATTTGGACGTCTGGCTAGCCATTCCGAAATAACCCTGGACTGGCATACCAAGGTCCATTGCGACAAGTGATGCAGCAAGGCGCTACGTTGATTGCCGCAGCGCAACAGTCGCGCTAAACGAATTTGTGTCGGACAAGCAAAAAGGCAGCGGGAGAGCTTTATGGCAGAAGCGAAAACCATACGTGGTAACGCGATAGAGCGTCCCCTATCGCCGCATTTGCAAATCTATCGACCGTTGATCAACATGGTGATGTCGATCCTGCATCGCATCACCGGTGCGGCGCTGTATTTCGGATCGCTGCTCCTTGCGTGGTGGCTCGTCTCCGCCGCAATCGGTCCGGACTATTTCAACTTCGTCAACGGGCTCTTCGATACGTGGCTCGGGCGGATCGTTCTGTTTGGCTACACATGGGCGCTCATGCATCACATGATGGGCGGCATTCGCCACTTCATCTGGGACACGGCAAGCTACCTGGATATTCCCTCCGTCAACTTCCTCTCCTGGGCCACCATCGTTTGTTCCGTCGTGCTAACGGCTGCGGTGTGGGCCGGCGTATTTTTACTCGGATAAGGGCGGATCTCTCGATGAACATGCGCACCCCGCTAAAGAACGCGCGCAGACTGGGCTCTGCTAAGGAAGGCGCCGATCACTTCTGGCTGCAGCGTGTGACCGCCGTGGCCAACCTCTTCCTGGCCGTGTTCCTGGTCGGCCTCATCATCCACCTCATTGGCGCCGACTACGCGACCGTGAAGGCAACACTGGCTTCACCTGTCGTGGCGCTCCTGTTGCTGCTGCTGATCCTCTCGGGCGTCGTTCACATGCGGATCGGTATGCAAGTCATCATCGAAGACTACGTTCATGGTGAGGGCGCCAAGGTCGTGGCGTTGATGCTCAATACCTTTTTTGCATTCACGATCGCTGCCGCGAGCGTCTGGGCAGTTCTGAAGTTGAGCTTTGGAGCATGACGCAATGGCGGGATCGGCAACAGGCTCAACGAAAGGCGATTCAATGACGGCACCAGCCCAGGGTGGCAAAGCATACCAAATCGTTGATCACACCTACGACGTCGTCGTCGTCGGCGCGGGTGGCGCGGGTCTTCGCGCGACACTGGGTTGCGCCGAGGCGGGCTTGAAAACGGCCTGTGTGACCAAGGTCTTTCCGACGCGCTCGCATACCGTAGCTGCCCAAGGCGGCGTTGCAGCCGCGCTCGGAAACATGGGACCGGATAATTGGCGCTGGCACATGTACGATACCGTAAAGGGATCGGATTGGCTTGGTGACCAGGATTCCATTGAATACCTCTGCCGGCATGCGCCGGATGCTGTCTATGAACTCGAGCACTACGGCGTGCCGTTCTCGCGCACCGAGTCCGGCAAGATTTATCAGCGGCCTTTTGGCGGGATGACGACGCAATACGGTGAGGGTCCGCCGGCCCAGCGCACCTGCGCTGCTGCCGACCGCACCGGCCACGCCATGCTTCACACACTTTATGGCCAGAGCCTCCGGCACTCGGCGGAGTTCTTCATCGAATTTTTCGCCATCGACTTGATCATGGATCAAGAAGGGGCATGCCGCGGCGTCATCGCGATAAAGCTAGACGACGGCACGATCCATCGTTTCCGCGCGAAGAAAACAATCTTAGCGACTGGCGGTTATGGCCGCGCCTACTTCTCCTGTACCTCTGCGCACACGTGCACGGGTGACGGCAACGCTATGGTGTTGCGCGCTGGCCTGCCGCTGCAGGATATGGAGTTCGTGCAGTTCCACCCGACGGGGATATACGGAGCTGGCGTGCTGATCACCGAAGGCGCGCGCGGCGAGGGTGGTTACCTAACCAACTCGGAAGGCGAACGCTTCATGGAGCGTTATGCGCCATCCGCGAAGGATCTGGCGTCACGCGACGTCGTCTCGCGCTCGATGACCGTTGAAATCCGCGAAGGCCGCGGTGTCGGGGCGCATGGCGATCACATCTTCCTGCATCTCGACCATCTCGATCCGAAGATTTTGGCTGAGCGTCTGCCCGGCATTACCGAAAGCGCGAAGGTTTTCGCAGGGGTTGATCTGCGTCGTCAGCCGATCCCGGTAATTCCGACGGTGCACTACAACATGGGCGGCATCCCGACGAACTATCACGGTGAAGTCCTGACCCTGAAGGATGGCAATCCCGACTACATTGTCCCAGGTCTGATGGCCATCGGCGAGGCGGCTTGCGTCTCCGTCCATGGCGCAAATCGGCTTGGGTCGAACTCTCTCATCGATTTGGTCGTGTTCGGACGTGCCGCGGGGCTTCGCTGCGCTGATGTAGTCGAGCCGGGTGCCCATGCTGACCTGCCTGCGGACTCTGCGGATCTTGCACTCTCCCGTCTGGATCACTTCCGCTACGCCAAGGGCGACACGCCAACGGCTGATCTGCGCCTGAAGATGCAGAGGGTGATGCAGTCTAACTGCGCGGTGTTCCGCGACGGTCCGGTACTCGAAGAGGGCGTGCATCTGATCGACGAGATCTGGCAGCAGTCAGGCGATATCCGCGTCTCCGACAGATCTCTAGTCTGGAACTCGGACCTGGTTGAGACGATGGAGTACGACAACCTCATCAGCCAGGCGGCCGTCACCGTAACTGCCGCGGCCAACCGCAAAGAAAGCCGCGGTGCGCACGCGCGTGAGGACTATCCCAACCGCGATGACGCCAACTGGATGAAGCACACGTTGGCTTGGGCTGACCTCGATGCCCGTAAGGTCAAACTCGACTTCCGTCCAGTCCACACCTACACCATGACCAATGAAGTCTCGTATATCGAGCCGAAAGCGCGCGTCTACTGACGTCGCCGCGGGGCAAATGTACCGGCCGATCTCGTTCGGCCGGTATCCTCCAGTGTTTACAGAAACAAAACGGGACTGAGTACTGGCCCTGAATTGCTCACATATGGAGTGAGGATGTGAGCAATAGATAATTGAATTTGCAGAAAGTTTTAATGGAAAATAACTTAAGATTTTAGCGGTTCTTCGCTAACTAACCTTCAATTGTGAATTGCATTACGTAGAACTTGAATTGCACCCGTATATCAGCTGGGTTAGACAGCAACGTTTCCGCGATTAGAGCAGGATATTTCCTCAAATTTGACGGCCCCCACCATGTTGATCATGGTACGAAGAGGTCGGATTATCTTTAATCTGAGCAACTGCACGAACGGGTCTGCTACGAATTTTTTTGGGGCACGCGTATGCTGGAAATTGAATATGACCCGTTGCTCGTGGGCGTATCGATCGCGGTTGCCATCTGGGGATCCTGGACATCGCTCGTTCTGACATTTGGGCTTCTCGACGAACGGAAGCCCATGAGCCAAATCATCGCTCAGTGTATAAACTGCGCCGCAGTCATGGGCGGCAGCATCTGGGCCATGCACTTCATAGCAATGCTCGCCGTTAAGTTTCCCACCGCGATCTCCTACAATATGACAGAGACGGTAGCCTCTCTTCTACTCGCGATCACAGTATGCGGTTTAGGGTTGTTCGTCGCGTCGCAGAACCCAAAGGGTCTTCCTGGCACGCTAACGGGGGGCGCACTCATTGGTCTCGGGATCGCCGGTATGCACTATCTCGGCGTATCTGCCATACGCGGATGCGGGCTGACCTTTCATTTGTTGGGGACGCTTGGATCTGTAGCGATTGCGGTCCTTGCGGCTTGCGCGGCGCTCTGGTTTGCGATGGGCAAACGCGGGCTTGCCGAAACCATGATAGGTGGCGTCATAATGGGTATGGCGATTAGTGCCATGCACTTCATCGGAATGTACGCCACGACATTCGTATCAACACCTACGTTTGTCGCCGTTGCACAGTCCCACTTGTCACACTCGATACTGGCCTATGCCATAGCGATGGCCGCTTTTGCCGTCTGCTCAGCGCAATTGCTGATGGCCACCGGATCGGTAAACAAGGCAGCGGGAACTTTCCGGCGAGGTTACTGACAGAGATCGCGTAAACAGCTGACTCAGTGATCTCAGATAGCCTCACCAATTCGTCAGGGCCCGCACGTGAGAAAAGTGTGGGGTTGCCTTCTCCGTGCCGCAGGGACGAGGCATCCCCTGATTATGTGTGCTGCTGGCAACGTGGCTCTTGCTTGACACAGAAGCTCTGTAGGAGCATTCGCGCGATAAACCGAGTCGGCACGGGAGCGTTACCGCTATGCTTGCACGCTTGTTGTCGGGAATTGTGCGCCCAGGGGGAGATACCGTGAAAAAGAAGCCTGCCGCCATCCCTCCGCGGCAGCCACCGCGCGTTCCAGTGTCGCCGTCTGACACGCGCAGCGCACCAGATCCCTTTTCCATTGTACTGCCTGCAATTGCAGCTTTGGGCGCCGTCTCGTCTATTGCGAGCATTAACTGGGCCGCACAGGACAAAACACCGGATCGCAGTAAGCCGAAACGCAAAGCCGGCACCGCACTGCGCGATCTGGAGACCTGTTGTCTGGGCCTGACGGAGATATTCCGGCGGTTTCAGAAGCACCCCAAGCTCTTCTGTGGTGAAGGCGCTTCACCGAATTCCCCGCTAAAGTTCGGAGTGCACAGTGCCCGTGTATCGCCTGACTCAGCGCGCGTGTTCCAACAAATCGTGAATGACGTGGCGTCGATGCTGGTTCTGGCATCTCAGAATGCCTTTGATGTGATGTCGGCTGTCGAAGACGGAGAAATCAACGCGCCGGAAGAGCTCTTTTTCGGGTTCGGCGAGTGCCAGCAAAAGCTCAACGAGCTTATCCAGTCGCGCGCTACGCTCAAAACAACCGTTGAAGTCGGGTTGGAAGTGTCGGAGCGCCTGACGTCGCTCGTACGCGACATGAAGACCTATCGCTTGGAATAAGCAGCAAGCGTCATGTTCTCGTCACGACACACCTTGCTCTTGACCATTAGTGGCGTTGACAGGGCTGCCTGGAAGCCGCATGTCATTGCTTATCCATTTTAGATGCAGTGCAACAGAAACTGACGGCTCAATGGTCCAGCTCACGCTCCCTCGCAATTCGACGGTAAAATCTGGCAAGGTTTGGAACTCACCCCAAAGCTCGGGGCGCTGGAAAGAGTTCCGCATTTATAGGTGGAGTCCGGATGACGGGGAAAATCCCCGCATCGACATCTACTGGCTTGACCAGGATCAGTGCGGGCCGATGGTTCTCGACGGGCTCATCAAGATCAAGAATGAGATTGATCAGACCTTGACGTTCCGCAGGTCGTGCCGCGAAGGCATCTGCGGCTCCTGCTCTATGAACATTGATGGCACCAACACGCTGGCCTGTCTCAAAGCGATCGACGATGTAAAGGGCGCGATCAAGATCTATCCATTGCCGCACATGCAAGTCGTCAAGGACTTGGTGCCGGATATGACCCACTTCTATGCGCAGCATCGCTCGATTGAGCCCTGGTTGAAAACAGAAACCCCAACTCCGCCGACAGAGTGGAAGCAATCGCGGGACGATCGCGAGAAGCTGGACGGTCTGTATGAGTGTATTCTGTGTGCGTGCTGCTCGGCGTCCTGCCCAAGCTATTGGTGGAACTCGGATCGCTATCTCGGCCCAGCGATACTCCTGCAAGCCTACCGTTGGATCAACGATAGCCGCGATGAAGCAACCGGAGAGCGTTTGGACAATATCGAGGACCCTTTCCGGCTCTACCGATGCCACACCATTTTGAACTGCACCCAGGCGTGCCCAAAAGGCTTGAATCCAGCCAAAGCCATCGCTGAACTGAAGAAATTGATGGTTGAGCGTCGCGTTTAGCGATGACGAGTGCGGCGTTTGGCTTTCGAATACAATTCGAAAGCCCGCTGTTTAGAAATTACCTATGATTCGAGGCTTAATAGGCCTCGTAGCCTACATATCACAGTGGGCCCGCATATCTCTTCTCGACACGTTTCGCAAAAAATTAGACCGGTGCAACCTTAGCGCTGCAACCGGCCTTCTAAGTCGTTCATTGGTATTCTTGGTGGGAAGTCGAACCGTTGACGCTCCGGTGCCCATCCGGAGCCAACGGAATATCGCTTCGTTAGGCTGCCTTCTTCGCAACCTTGCGAGCTGCAGGCTTCTTAGCAGCGGTCTTCTTAGCAGCCGGCTTGACGGCTGCCTTGCGAGCAGCGGGCTTACGAGCCGCCGGCTTCTTAGCAGCGGTCTTCTTGGCGGCGGGCTTCTTAGCGGCAGGCTTCTTCGCAGCAGCCTTCTTCGCCGGAGCCTTTGCCGTAACAGCTTTCTTGCGAGCCGGAGCTGCGGAGCGAGCCGAAGCAGACGCCGTAGTCTTCGTTGACTTGCGGGCCGTGCTCTTAGCAGCAGCCTTCTTCGCCGGAGCCTTCTTTGCTTTGCTCTTGGCCGGAGCCTTTATCTTTTCAGTCATCGTAGTCTCTCTTTCTCTGTTTCTCTAAGGTGTCCGCCCGAATCAATTTCGGACTAAAAAAATCATGTGCAAGTTCGAGGAATTTGTTGACATGCAAAATGAATTGTCGGGTGAAATAATCTCTCTTTCCCCTCAAAGTGTTGCGTGAAGGACTCAAATTTGATGGCTTTTAGATAGGTAACGCGTTTCGACGAGATCAAAAGTTAGGTGCACGAGACAACATCATGGAACGTCGAGACGTTTTTTGAATCGGTTTTTGACTCTCGTCAGATTTGAAAATCGCGTTGCGCAAGGATGATCAATGTGAGGAGCGATGCGTATCACTTCGCATTTGCAAATGAGGGTAATCGATACGGTGTGATGTGGAGGGAGAAGACTTTAGAAAAGCGGTCTCGAAAAATCTAATCACGGTCAAAAAGAAAATGGGGCGCCACCGACGCCCCATTTCTTTATCCTGATGCATAACGGCGAAGACAGTTCGTGCAACGTTAGTTTGAAACGGTTGCACGTGTCGACGGATAAACAACTATGCCGCCGCGAGCGTGCGTGCCTGTAAGTCCAACACGGCAAGGACGTAGCCCACCCGATCTTCCATGGCTTCCGCCCAGATCGAAAAGTAGTTGGGTTGCTCCGGAATGATCTCTCCAATCACTTCGCCGTACTCAAACCTAAGATCGGCTTCGAAGTGTCTTGCGATTGCCTGCATCTTCGAGTTCTCAGAAAGACAGCTCAAGACAAGCTGGTGTACGCCGCGGTTTCTTGCAGCTCGGATGACACGACCCATCAATTCCGAACCGAGGCCCTTATTTTGAAAGGTAGGTTCGACCGATATCGCGGCTTCAGCCTGGGTACCCCAAGCATCCCCGAGTTTGCGTAGTTCGGCTGCTGCGCGGACTTCCCCGTCTACAATGTAGCCGTAGACGATCCCCCCCATATCGTTCATGCGGAGCGCGTAGTCTCCGATGAAACTGTCCGATACGCCGTGGGCGAAACGCATTCTCCGGCTACTCTTATCTAGCCGCAGTAGATGGTCGCGGAACTTTTCTACTTCCGTCGGCCACAGTTTTCTTATTGTTCCTCCCCAGAACCGGTCATCGCTCATGACATCACCTCAGTTCTGGTTGACCTATAATCGCCTGGTGCAGACGAGTGATTATCTGCAGTCCAATTGGCACGCTGTTTTGCGCACCTTGTATTGCACCCAACATTACGACAGGTGAAAGGCAGATGGGGGGCCGGTTGCCATATGTCGCCTCGCCAAAGGTATAGCGGGACTGTAAGTCACAGGCGGGATAATGCCTCATCTGGCGTCAAGGACGATTCTTTGGGCTTATTCGAATAGAAATAGGACGATTTTACTGCCTGTATTCTTTATATATGAGCGCTATACCCGAAATGAAGCATGCGGTATTGCACACGAACTGGGAAGGGAATGACAGCACTACCTAAGCATTCCGGTCCTGTTTTGCGCGCATACCTGCAACGCATTACGAACAATGAAATTGAAGCTGACCCGGCCCAGCAGGAAGCGGTCGTGCGGCTCGACGAATTGGCGCGCGCATTGAGCCTCTATCGTGCGCGCCGCCGTGGCGTTCTCTCCTGGCTGAACCTTGGGAGGTCGTCAGCCCCTCAAGTGCCAAAGGGGCTCTATATCCATGGCGGCGTCGGCCGTGGGAAGACGATGCTAATGGACCTATTCTTCGAGAATGTTGAGTTTGCGCCCAAGACGCGTCTTCACTTTCACGAATTTATGGCCGAGACCCATGAGCAGATCCAGGCCGCCCGCAAGGATGAGCCTGGAGACCCCATCCCGCTTGCTGCATCTCGTATTGCCGATAGGGCCGGCCTTTTGTGTTTCGATGAGCTTCACGTCACGGACATTACCGACGCGATGATCCTGGGCCGGCTGTTTCGCGTCCTCTTCGCGCGCAACGTTGTCGTCGTTGCAACGTCCAACGCAGCGCCAGCGAACTTATATAAAGACGGACTTAATCGCGCGCTTTTCCTACCTTTCATTGACTTGATCGAAGATCATATGTCGGTGCATGTCCTCGATGCGCAAAAAGACTTTCGGCTCGCTAAGCTTGCCGGTCGTCAGCTTTATTTCTCTCCGGCTGACGAAGTCGCGCGCGCCGAACTGGATGCTCTTTGGATGCGCCTGACCGGAGTAGCGAACCCGTCTTCTCAGGGTATCGAAGTCAAGGGGCGAACAATCGAGGTCCCCGCAGCAGCGATGGGCGTAGCTCGATTTAGTTTTGCCGACTTGTGCGCACGCCCACTCGGTGCACTTGACTATCTTCAGATCGCGCACGCTTTCCATACCTTAATAATAGAAGACATCCCCATTCTGACTCCAGACAAGCGCAATGAAGCGCGCCGCTTCATAAATCTGATTGACGCGCTTTATGACAACAAGGTGGGGTTGATTTCATCAGCGGCGGCCGAGCCTGATGCACTGTATCCGCATGGAGATGGCGCAGACCTATTTGAGCGAACGGTCTCCCGGCTCATGGAAATGCGTACCGAACAATACCTCGAAACGCGAAACCGGCGGGCTGAAAATGTCCGCGCGCTATAGAACTATGGCGCTGCAGGATCTGCCCACTAAATAATACGGCCCGGAACAAGAAGTTCCGGGCCGATCGAAGCAACGAGTATTTTGCCTTTTATTATCGGCTCGTTCCGGAGCTGGCACCCGGCTTCTGGGGCGGCTTCCATTCTGGTGCTGCAGCCAGCGCGTCGCTTGTCGCGGCCGCAGTGATCATCGGCTTATTGGGGTCGGTGTTGTCGATCTTCAACTCGGACAACTGAAGGGCGACGTTCTTTTCACCCAGTCCAAGGAAACCACCGACGCCCACGATGATGGATTCAACCTGACCATCCTTCGTCAGCAATACGTCATTCACGTTGCCGATAGATTCATTGGCACCATTACGGACCGACGAACCGATCAGCTTGCTGACACGAAGCTCGCCCTGACCGATTGTCGTGGCGCCTGCATCAGCGGTGGACTTGCTCATGGTCTCCGCGCTTGGGGACTGAGCTGAAGCGCCGGGCGCTTTGTCTTCCATGCCAGCAGCACCGTTGCTTGAACCCGGCATGGCGCTATCAGGAGTGGCCGGCTTGTTCTGCGTGTCGCCCATTGACGGCTTGGCCGGATCAGCGCCTGGAGCCGCGCTCTGCGCGAAAGCAGGGCCTGCAGCCATAAGTGCCAGTAGCGAGGCCGTGGTGATGAGCTTTTTCATAGCGATAAACCTCTTTTACATCCTTGGGAGCTGTTCAACCGCCTTACTGCGGCTGAGCGCTGCCTGCAAAGGCAACTGCTCCAAAGAACGGCCCATCCCGAAGTAGGGTTCCATGTCAATCTGACGCTACGATACGCAAGATGCTCCCAACGGAATATCCGCTGGGAGCATTTATAGTGACGTCAATTGATTGTTTCGCTGAGTTCCGTACGAACGTTAGCAATCGCGCGTTATGGTTTCCCACCGAGTCCAAAACTGGATCGACGTGACGACGGCTCGTCCGCTTTCTCGGTCCCGTCGGAATTGGTGTCGGCCAGTTCGGTAGGAGGTGTCAAAGTCTTCGCTTTGGCTTTAGCGAATTTCGGCCCCGCACCATAAATGAGAGCGGCTCCGGCCATGTCGCCGACGGCGAGATCGTGTTGCGTCTCATCATATTTATAGAACATCAGAGATCCGCGCTCGCTGGGATGATCAAGGCCGATCGCATGACCGAGTTCGTGCGCCAGCGTGTACCGTAGATCATAAGCAGCTAGGTCGCCATCGAACCCAACTTTCCACGGCATGTCAGGATTGAGGCAGATCAGTGAACGTTTTATTTGGCGCGTGCCGGGGGATACGCGGTCAGCCGCCAGTTCGACATTTGTGAAGGCGCGACCGATGCCTCTAACCTGAGCGCCGATCAAAATATTCGCCACTTGCGGCGTAGCCGCCTCAACAAAGCGAATGTTTGCCGCTTCTTCCCACATGTGCGTTGCTTTGGTGAATTCCTCGCGGAATTGCCTCATGGAAATACGCGAATGGTCGAGCGCCTTGCCCATAGGCTGCATAGCTCCGCAATTGCGGGCATCTTTGCTATGCACGATCTTATTGGCAAAGGCGTAGGTGACGACCGTTGTTTCGCTGGACTGAATTGGAGACCATCTTGCGAAATGCCCCTGAAGCTTGAGAAGCTTGTAGTTGTCTTCCTCGGCCAGCACGGCTGGCGCCAAGAAGATATGCGCGGCAATAAAGCTTGCCAGCGCGCAATAGATTCCCCGTATCAACGTGTCCCTCCTGCCCCTACTTGCCTTAAACCTCATGATCCCCTTGGGCCGCGCTTGACCGCCTTACCACGCAAGGCGCGCCGGCAAATTTATCTTGCAGTGCACATGCATCGCCTATCGAGGGAACCTTCGTCAACCCCCGGGCGTTACAAAGGGTTGTGCGCAACTCTGGCTACCGTTCGGGAATTCAGATTCTCCGAAGTGGGACTGTCGGTGTCCACATTATCGGTAGGAAACCGCCGGCCGACGCATCCATCAGATACTTTGGGCGATCTTCCGTCAGCAAACCTGAGCCGTTATTCAGGTCTGTGTTGGCGATGGCCATCTGTCGCACTTTGGATCCCAGCTTTAGTGCAGTCTCAAAGTGTGCTGAATTGGACGCGCTCACCGTCATTCATCCACAAGACCAAGATTTATTCCAAATTGAAGGAGATAACGCTCAATGGCGCGCACCAAAATCGCACTCATCGGCTCTGGCATGATCGGCGGTACGCTTGCGCACCTTGTCGGTTTGAAGGAGCTAGGCGACGTCGTGATGTTCGACATCGCCGAGGGACTTCCCAACGGCAAGGCGCTCGATATCGCGCAATCCGGAGCCGTGGAGGGTTTTGATTGCGCATTGAAGGGCACGAGTTCCTACGCTGATATCGAAGGCGCCGATGTTTGCATCGTGACCGCCGGTGTTCCGCGCAAGCCGGGTATGAGCCGCGACGATCTGCTGGGCATCAATCTCAAGGTGATGGAGCAGGTTGGCGCAGGCATCAAAAAATATGCACCGAACTCTCTGGTCATCGCGATCACCAATCCCCTCGATGCGATGGTCTGGGCGCTTCAGAAGGCGTCGGGTCTGCCACGTAACATGGTCATCGGAATGGCCGGCGTTTTGGATGCCTCCCGCTTCCGTCACTTTCTCGCGACTGAGCTGAACGTATCGGTTGAAGACGTGTCGGCCTTCGTTCTGGGCGGTCACGGCGACGACATGGTGCCGCTGATCCGCTACTCCACCGTTTCCGGCATTCCCCTCCCTGACCTTGTAAAGATGGGCTGGATCAAGCAGGAACGCCTCGATGAAATCGTGGACCGTACCCGTAAGGGCGGTGGTGAAATCGTTGCACTCTTGAAGACCGGCTCGGCTTTTTACGCTCCAGCCGCATCCGCCATCGAAATGGCTGACAGCTATCTCAAGGACAAGAAGCGGGTTCTGCCTTGCGCCGCATACTTGAACGGCGAATATGGGGTCAAAGGACTTTACGTTGGTGTTCCGGTGGTGATCGGCGCAGGTGGCGCCGAACGGATCGTTGAAATCGACCTGAACTCCGGCGAACGCGCGATGTTCATGAAGTCGGTCGAATCAGTGAAAGGCCTTGTCGATGCCTGTAACCAAATTGCACCGCAGCTCGGCGCCTAGATGATCGCAAACGGCGCACCCAAATGGTGCGCCGTTTTGGTTTTAGCCCCCCGTGGCAACGGAATGTGTCGCCTGCTGAGCGAATTTTGCTGCGATAGACAACCTAAGTTGATCGCGCCTTGCTCAGGAAGCGCACTGGTATATGGTATGCCAAGCTGATCCAAAAAACGGGCAGCCCCAAGGAATGGCAATGGAACTGGCCGTCGCATTTGAGGCGTCCAGCAAGCGGAAAAGCTCAACATGAACATTCATGAATATCAGGCCAAAGAACTATATCGCCAATACGGTGTTCCCACTCCGACAGGCTATCCTGCCTTTACAGTCGACGAAGCTGTTGCGGCCGCGCAGAAATTGCCCGGCCCGGTTTGGGTGGTAAAAGCCCAGATCCACGCTGGCGGCCGTGGCAAAGGTTCGTTCAAAGAGGCCGAAGCAGGCGACAAAGGCGGGGTTCGTCTCGCCAAGTCAATTGATGAGGTGAAGGAATTCGCCAATCAGATGCTCGGCAAGACGCTTGTTACCGTACAGACGGGCGCAGCCGGGCGCCAAGTCAATCGGCTATATATTGAAGACGGCTCCGCCATTGAGCGCGAACTTTATCTCTCCGCGTTGGTCGATCGTGCGACCTCGCGCGTCGCCTTCATCGTGAGCCAGGACGGCGGCATGGACATCGAGAAGGTGGCTCACGATACGCCTGAACGCATCACCACGCTGTCGATAGATCCGGCTTCGGGCTTCCAGCAATTCCACGGCCGTAAAGTCGCATTTGCGCTGGGCCTCAAAGGCGATCAGGTCAAGCAATGCGTTAAGATGGTCAATGCACTTTATAACATGGTCATCGAGAAGGATATGAGCCTGCTCGAAATCAATCCGCTGGTCGTGACCAAGGACGGCAGCTTGATCGCGCTCGATGGCAAGATGGATTTCGATTCCAATGCGCTCTTCCGGCATGCCGAAATTGTCGAAATGCGCGACCTGGCAGAAGAAGATCCGATGGAGCTCGAAGCCTCCAAGTACGATCTCTCTTATGTCAAACTCGATGGCAACATCGGCTGCATGGTCAACGGTGCAGGTCTCGCCATGGCCACGATGGATATCATCAAGCTGTACGGCGCCGAGCCAGCCAACTTCCTCGACGTTGGCGGTGGCGCGTCCAAAGAAAAGGTGCAAGCCGCGTTCAAGATCATTCTCAACGATCCGGCGGTGAAGGGCATTCTGGTCAACATTTTCGGCGGCATCATGCGGTGTGACATCATCGCTGAAGGCGTCGTCGCGGCCGCGCGCGAGATGGAAATCAAAGTTCCACTCGTTGTCCGTTTGGAAGGCACAAACGTTGATCTCGGCAAGAAGATCCTCAGCGAATCCGGGCTGAAGATCATTCCGGCTGACGATCTGGCCGATGCTGCCAAAAAGATTACGGACGAAGTGAAAGCCGTCGCGTGAGCCTCTCGCCACGCATCCAAGTTGAGATCAGATTTCTATAAAAGGCTCACCAATGGCCATTCTTATCGATAAGACAACCAAGGTAATCTGCCAGGGGCTCACCGGCGCGCAGGGCACCTTCCATACTAAGCAAGCGCGCGCCTACGGCACCCAGATCGTTGGTGGCGTCACGCCGGGCAAAGGCGGCACAAAGCACCCGGACGCCGAACTGGCAGACATCCCGCTTTATGACACCGTGATCGATGCCAAAAAGGCGACCGGCGCAACGGCCTCTGCCATCTATGTGCCGCCGCCGTTTGCGGCAGACGCCATCCTCGAAGCGATTGATGCCGAAATCCCGCTCATCGTGTGCATCACCGAGGGCATCCCGGTTATGGACATGGTCAAGGTGAAACGCGCCTTATCTGGCTCCGCGTCGCGCCTTGTTGGTCCGAACTGCCCCGGAGTTTTGACTCCGAATGCCTGCAAGATTGGCATCATGCCTGGCAACATCTTCAAGGCGGGTACGTGCGGGATCGTCTCCCGTTCAGGAACCCTGACCTACGAAGCGGTCAAGCAGACCACGGATGCCGGCATCGGCCAATCGACGGCTGTCGGCATCGGCGGCGACCCAGTGAAGGGGACCGAGTTCATCGACGTGCTCGACATGTTCCTCAACGACCCCGACACCCATTCGATCATTATGATCGGCGAAATCGGCGGTTCGGCTGAAGAAGAAGCGGCCGAGTTCATCAAGCAGGCAGCAGCGGCAGGCAAGCGCAAACCCATGGCTGGTTTCATTGCCGGTGCCTCGGCGCCTCCAGGCCGGCGCATGGGCCACGCCGGCGCGATCATCTCCGGCGGCAAAGGCAAGGCTGAAGACAAGATCGCAGCGATGACCGAAGCCGGTATTGCGATGGCCGATAGCCCAGCCTCGCTCGGTACTACACTTTCGGCGGTCTTAAACCGTTAGTCAAAACCTACTAAGTACAGTTAGACCTTCGCCGTCTTGCGTGGCGGCGGAGGTCTTTTAATGTCCGGACACGATGCCTAATATCAAGACATAGTGTCCCAAATTTTTTTGGGCGCTATCTCGGAGGGTGAGGATGCGGGCGTGATTGCGTGTCCTCGATCTGGCGTAATGTCGGAGTATGCAACTGCGAGATCGCGCGCTCTGACGCGATCCGCGAACTGTGGGCCTAACAAACAGGCGGGCGGCTATGACGCGCGAGGCACTTAACCAGTCGTTTCTCTTGACTTCATTCTTGGATGGGGCCAACGCCGCGTATATTGAGGATTTGCAGGCGCAATATGCCGCCAATCCCGGCTCAGTGCCTGACGCTTGGCGGCACTTTTTTGAAAGCCTCCAGGAAGACAAGTCAGTCGTAGAATCCGATCCGGGCAACCCGCCGTGGGCGACGCCCCTCACCAAACTCGAGTCCAACGGCGATCTGGTTGCTGCACTGACCGGTGACTACGCCCAGGTTGAACGGACCCTTCACGGCAAAATCTCCGCCCACGCAAATCATATGGGCGTCGATCTATCACCGGTCGCCTCGCTGCGCGCGACCCAAGATTCCATCCGCGCTCTCATGCTCATTCGCGCGTATCGCGTGATGGGCCATTTGGCTGCCGAGTTGGACCCTCTGGACCTCGCCGACCGCAGAGTGCACGCCGAACTGAAGCCTGAAACCTATGGCTTCACGGAAGCCGACTATGACCGTCCGATTTTTATCGATCGCGTTCTTGGGCTTGAGACGGCGAGCATTCGCCAGATTCTCGATATTCTGCGCCGGACCTATTGCCGTCACATCGGCTACGAGTTCATGCACATCACTAATCCCCTGCAGAAGGCGTGGATTCAGCGGCGCATTGAGGGTGAACGCAAAGACATCAGATTCACCGTCGAAGGCAAGAAAGCGATCCTCAACAAGCTGATCGAAGCTGAGACCTTCGAAAAGTTCGCAGACGTCAAATACACCGGTACGAAGCGGTTCGGCCTTGACGGCGGCGAAGCAATGGTCCCAGCCCTTGAGCAGATCATCAAGCGCGGCGGCCAGTTGGGTGTTCGTGAAATCGTTATCGGCATGGCTCACCGCGGCCGCCTCAACGTTCTCGCCAATGTCATGGCGAAACCCCATCGCGCCATTTTCAATGAATTCAAAGGCGGGTCGTTCAAGCCGGACGACGTGGAAGGATCGGGCGACGTCAAATATCACCTCGGCGCCTCGTCGGATCGCACCTTCGACGGCAACAACGTTCACCTCTCGCTGACGGCGAACCCCTCTCACTTGGAGATCGTTGATCCTGTAGTGCTGGGCAAGGTACGCGCGAAGCAGGATCAACACGGCTGTGCACCGAACGAACGCACGTCGATCATGCCCTTGCTGCTGCACGGTGATGCGGCGTTCGCAGGGCAGGGCGTCGTTGCCGAATGCTTTGGCCTGTCCGGTTTGAAGGGGCACCGTACCGGCGGCTCGGTTCACTTCATCATCAACAATCAGATCGGCTTCACGACCAACCCGCGGCACTCGCGGTCCTCGCCCTATTGCACGGACGTGGCCAAGATGGTTGAGGCGCCGATCTTCCACGTCAACGGTGATGATCCGGAAGCCGTCGTTCACGTCGCGAAAATCGCAACTGAGTTCCGGCAGAAATTCCAAAAGCCGGTCGTCATCGACATGGTCTGCTACCGGCGGTTCGGTCACAACGAAGCCGATGAGCCGATGTTCACGCAGCCGCGCATGTACCGCCGAATCAAGGCGCACACGCCGGTCGCGCGTCTGTACGCCGACAAACTGATCGAGGAAGGCGTCCTGGCGGATTCGGATGTTGACCAGATGTACGCGGGCTTCCGCTCGCATCTGGAGGAAGAATTCGCGGCTGCAGACGCCTATAAGCCAAACAAGGCGGATTGGCTCGACGGCCGGTGGTCATCCATCGGGTTCGCCGAGGACGAAGCTCGTCGCGGTGTGACGGGCGTAGACATCGACACGCTTCGTGATATCGGCCGGCGTATTACGACGATCCCCTCGGACTTCATCGTGCACAAAACCGTGCAGAGGTTGTTGGATCGCCGCCGCGAGATGATTGACTCAGGCGTCGGCATCGATTGGGCCATGGCCGAACACTTGGCTTTCGGCTCGCTGGTTCTTGAAGGTTTCCCGGTGCGTCTGTCCGGACAGGATTGCGAACGCGGCACCTTCTCCCAACGTCACTCCGTCCTTACCCATCAAGAAACAGAAAAGCGTTTCACGCCCCTACGGCACATCTCTGCCGACCAGGCGCGGTTCGAAGTTATTAACTCGATGCTTTCGGAAGAAGCCGTACTAGGTTTTGAATATGGGTTTTCGCTGGCTGAGCCCAACGCGCTTGTTTTGTGGGAAGCGCAGTTTGGCGACTTCGCCAACGGCGCGCAGGTGATCTTCGATCAGTTCCTGTCGTCAGGTGAACGCAAGTGGTTGCGCATGTCAGGCCTCGTCTGCCTGCTTCCGCACGGATACGAAGGTCAGGGCCCTGAGCACTCTTCGGCCAGACTCGAGCGATACCTACAACTCTCGGCGGAAGACAACTGGCAGGTGGCCAACTGCACCACGCCAGCGAACTACTTCCACATCCTGCGTCGCCAGTTGCACCGCAAGTTCCGCAAGCCGCTGATCCTGATGACGCCGAAATCGCTCCTCCGTCACAAGCGCGTAGAATCCCGCTTGGAGGAGATAGCGACCGGAACAACGTTCCACCGCGTTCTTTGGGACGATTGCGACCGCCAGATGCGAAACGCTTCGGGTCTCAAGCTTAAGCCGGACGACCAGATCCGCCGCGTCGTTCTCTGCTCGGGCAAGGTCTACTACGATCTTTACGAGAAGCGACAAGCCGCCGGACTTGAGGACGTCTATCTTCTGCGCGTCGAACAGCTTTATCCGTTCCCAGCACGCACGCTTATCCAGGAGCTCGGCCGCTTCACCAACGCCACCGAATACATCTGGTGCCAGGAAGAACCGAAGAACATGGGAGCATGGACCTGGATTGAACCGAACCTTGAATGGGTTCTCGATCATATCGGCGCGAACGCTTCTCGGGCCATCTATGCCGGGCGTCCCGCATCGGCGTCGACGGCCACCGGATTGGCAAAACGTCACCAGACAGAGCAACAGACGCTTGTCTCAGAGGCTTTGAACGCTTAAGCGCTCTCCTCATATTGCAGCAAGCCATTTTCGGGGGGCGCCTGTCAGGCGCTTCTGCTAGGAAAAGCGAAAGGTCCGGCGAAGATGTCCATCGAGATTCGCGTGCCCTCATTGGGTGAGTCTGTTACCGAAGCCACGGTCGGCCAGTGGTTTAAGAAGCCGGGCGATCCGGTGAAGGTCGACGAGCCTCTTGTCGAACTGGAGACGGACAAGGTCACGGTAGAGGTGCCGGCCCCCTCGACCGGTGTTCTGGCGGACATCATTATCCAGCAGGGCGAGACTGTCGAAGTTGGAGCCTTGCTCGCGACTTTGGGTCAAGGAACTGAGGCGAGCCCAGCCCCGGCCGCCAAGCCGTCAAAAGCCGCTGCAGCACCAGCCCCTGCCGAAAGCTCGAGTTCCTCCAAGGAGGACATGCCGCCATCTCCAGCAGCTCGAAAGGCGCTGGCAGAAGCAGGCCTGTCGAAAACAGACGTGGAAGGCTCTGGTCGTCGCGGCCAAGTGCTCAAACACGACGTCCCGGCTGTTTCTGCTCAGCGCGCGCAGCCAAGTTCATCAGCGACGGCATCTTACGTGCCTGTAGCCGCACCCGCTCCGTCGCAAGGTCTGCGCGTGCCATCCGCGCCCGTTGACGACCAGCGCGAGCAGCGCGTTAAGATGACCAGGTTGCGTCAGACGATCGCCCGTCGTTTGAAAGATGCACAGAACACCGCTGCTATGCTGACCACCTTCAACGACGTCGACATGTCGGCGGTCATGGAGATGCGCAGTCAGTACAAGGATCTTTTCGAGAAGCGTCACGGTGTCAAGCTGGGCTTCATGGGCTTCTTCGCGAAAGCTTGTATCCAGGCCTTGAAGGAGATTCCTTCGATCAACGCGGAGATCGATGGCCAAGATCTGGTCTACAAAGACTACTACCACATTGGTGTCGCCGTCGGGACGGACAGAGGGCTCGTCGTGCCCGTCGTCCGCGAGGCCGACAAAATGTCGATCGCCCAGATCGAAGGCAAGATTGCCGAATTTGGCCATAAGGCCCGTAATGGACAGCTCGGCATCGAAGAGATGCAGGGGGGCACCTTTACGATCACCAACGGCGGCGTCTTTGGTTCGTTGATGTCGACGCCGATTCTTAATGCGCCGCAGTCCGGTATTCTCGGTATGCACCGCGTCGAGCAGCGCCCCGTCGTTCTGAAAGATGGCTCTATCGTCGCGCGCCCCATGATGTATCTGGCGCTCTCCTACGACCACCGCATCGTCGATGGCAAGGAAGCCGTGACCTTCCTGGTTCGCGTCAAGGAATGTCTTGAAGACCCGCATCGCTTCGTTCTCGACCTGTAAGTCCGCGGAGCCCCGCACGTGATCGCAAGAGATTGAGACGAAGGAGCGAAACGAAATGGCAGGACCTTACGATCTGATCGTCATCGGCACTGGTCCGGGAGGCTATGTGTGTGCCATCCGGGCCGCCCAGCTTGGGCTCAAGGTGGCGGTCGTCGAAAAGCGCGCCACGCATGGCGGCACCTGCCTCAATGTCGGCTGCATTCCGTCAAAGGCATTGCTGCATGCCTCCGAACTCTATGAAGAGGCGGGCCACGGCTTCGCCGGTATGGGGATCGAGGTCAGCCCTAAATTGGATCTGGCAAAAATGCTGGCCTTCAAGGCTGACGGCATCAAGGGCAACGTTGATGGCGTTGCCTTCCTTCTGAAGAAGAACAAAATCGATTCCTACACAGGCACCGGACGTATTCTCGCACCTGGAAAGGTGAGCGTAACGCCGGAAAAGGGTGAAGTTGTCGAGTTGGAAACGAAGGCAATCGTAATCGCTACCGGTTCCGACGTCGCAAAGCTGCCGGGCGTAGAGATTGATGAAAAGCGCGTTGTTTCTTCGACTGGCGCGCTTGAACTGAGCAAGGTCCCGTCGACGATGATCATCGTTGGCGCCGGTGTGATCGGCCTCGAACTCGGCTCGGTCTGGCGTCGTCTGGGCGCTAAGGTCCACGTCGTTGAATTCCTTGATCGCATCCTGCCGGGAATGGACAATGAAGTAGCGAAGCAGTTTCAAAGGATCCTGTCCAAACAGGGCATCACCTTCCAGCTTGGCGCCAAGGTAACGTCCCTCAAGAAGGACAAGTCGGGCTGCAAAGTGCGCGTTGAGCCGGTTGCCGGTGGAGATGCAACGGAACTTGCAGCAGACGTTGTTCTCGTTGCAATCGGCCGGGTGCCATACACCGAGGGATTGGGGCTCGAAGAATTGGGCGTCGCACTCGACAATCGCCGCCGCATTATCGTCGACGATCACTTCGCAACCAATGTCGATGGCGTCTACGCTATCGGCGACGTGATCGCAGGGCCGATGCTGGCCCACAAAGCGGAAGACGAAGGCGTGGCGCTTGCCGAGCTGCTGGCGGGCCAGGCGGGCCACGTCAACTATGACGTCATTCCCAATGTGATCTATACGTACCCAGAGGTCGCTTCTGTCGGGAAAACCGAGGAAGAGCTGAAGGAAGCCGGTATCTCCTACAATGTCGGAAAATTCCCCTTCATGGCCAACGGCCGCGCGAAAGTGAACCGGACGACGGACGGCTTCATCAAAGTGCTAGCCGATGCGCACACGGACAGGATACTCGGCGTCCATATGGTTGGGCCGCACGTTGGCGAGCTTATCGCCGAAGCGGCTGTGATCATGGAATTTGGCGGCTCGTCAGAAGATCTGGCGCGCACGTGCCATGCACACCCCACGCTTACGGAAGCCGTCAAGGAGGCCGCCATGGCTGTCCAAAAACGCGCCATTCACATGTGAGCCAACGGCCAAACTTGCGCAAGACAGGATACGGTCTCACGCATAGTTCACAGTGTCTATCAGCGGATGCGCAAATAGAAATGGCATTTTGTTGCCTAAAGGCCTACAGCGCCTCGCGAAACACTTGACGGATATCGGGGCAACGCCATTTCGACCTTATTGGACGCCATTGGGCTAAGCGGGCTCCAACTCGGCCTGCTCGTCGCCGTAGCCATCGTTGCGGGCATCGTGCGTGGCTACTCCGGCTTCGGCTTTTCGGCCATCGTCATCGCTGGCGGGACCCTGGTGATCCCTCCAGCGACGCTGGTCCCTGCGCTCTTCATGCTCGAGATCGTCGCGAGCATTCACATGCTGCCTTCGGTCCGGAAAGATATCGACTATCCGAATTTCTGGCCCATGCTGGCGGGATGCGCCGTCGGCCTGCCCCTAGGTCAGTATCTGCTCGTCCATCTTGAGCCCGATACGGTCCGCTTCTATTTGGCTTGGAGCGTGCTGGTCTCAGCATTTCTGATTTGGCGTGGCGTCAGCTTCCATCGCAGCATGACATGGCCTCTTGCCGCATTCACCGGATTCGTGACGGGCTTTGGATCCGGCCTCGCCTCCATCGGGGGCTTGTTCGCAATGGTCATCTTTTTGGGGACGCGCTACCCGCCGGCCCAAGTGCGGGCCGTCTTTGTTGCGATGTTCTTTGCAATGTATGTTTATGGCGTTGGCTTGTCGTCGCTCAACGGCCTGATAAGCGCGACAACGTTCTGGATTGCGCTCATCCTGCTCATCCCCATGATTTCAGGCATTGTTCTGGGGCAGCGGCAATATCTGTCGACTACGCCGGAAGCGTTCCGTAGGTTTGCGTTGTTCCTCCTGATGGCGCTCGCGTCCATCGGCATTCTGCGCATCGTGTTTCTCTGAGGTGCGAGGCGCGCCTCACTCAACCGGGACAACGCGATAGCCAGCGTCACGCAGGAGCTTCACAAGCCCCTCTTCGCCGACGAGATGCAATCCGCCAACAGCGATAAACGCGCCGCCCTCTGCCAGGAGAGGCAATGCGCGCGTGCGCATCGTTCGGTTCCGATTGGTAATCAACGCTTCGCGGAAACCATCAAGATTGTCTGTCACTTCACCGGATTTGGCCGCCACGTACAGCTGCAGCGGAATCACCGCTCCTAGCTTTCTCTGGAGATAAAGGCGCAACACCGTTTCACGGAGATCATCGGCACGGCTTGCGTGAACCAGACTGGCGCGCAAGATCTGGACCTGCTCGTCCATCGGCACGGCCGCGGCGGCTTCGAGCTGCGACTGTAACGTCTCAAGTCCAACGACAGGGATCTTCTTTTCCTGCGCATAGGCGGAGACGACCATATCGAGGACGAGCTTGCCCCCTGCGACCCGTTCGCGCTCGCAAGGGCCAACCGCCAGTATCATGCTCACGACCCAGGGCTTGTACATGTGAGCCATCGCGGTCGGCAGCTTAGCTTCTTCCAGCTTTTTCTCGACCAGCGAGAAAGCTTCGGAAGAGATCACCTGGTCGAGGCGGTGGCCATTGTCGAAAAGCACCAAATCGGAAGCTGCCCCGATAGCCTGCATTGTCGCGACCGGTGAGATATCAGCGACTTCCAACGCGACCACACGAGATTTGCCAATGGCGCTCTTCACGGCATCGGAAAGCTCGGTGATCCGTTCGTCGGTTAGATGGATTGTGCCGAACAGGTAGGAATCCGGCTTTCCGTCGCGTTCAACACGCCACAACGCGGCACCATCATTCGCGGTAGCCTGCGCCTCAGTCATAATCTTCGTAAAGCTCGCAGGATCTTGCGCCTGTACGTCAGCCAAGATATCCCGCCCTGAACAGGTTCCAGCATCTTTGTCGTTAGCGAGAGCGGCGGAGGCATCGAATGCGGAGAGGTTGAACACGAGCCCTATGGCGGCGAGCGCTCCGGCAGCAGCACGCGTAAGAGCGCTGCGCGCGCGCAATAAAGCAAACAACCGGACAGCCGGCATGGCAATGGAACTCCCTAACTGGCAACGACAAGCAAAAATTGGTTTTCAGGTGGGCCCAAATGAGAACCAGCCCCCCTATGGCGTGGGTTTTAACGCAGATCAACCGCCAGAAGTTACCTATGCAACGAGATATCGCACCCGTACGACAGAATAAGCCGGACGGACAACGGAAGGGGGCCTGGGAAGACTAAGGGATTCAACGGAAAATCAGGCGCGAGGATGCGCGGCGTCATAAACTGCGAGCAGGCGGTCACGGTCGACTTCGGTATAAATTTGCGTCGTCGAAAGCGAGGCATGCCCGAGCAGTTCCTGGATTTGGCGGAGATCGGCGCCTGCAGATAGGAGGTGCGTCGCGAAGGAATGGCGCAAAGCATGCGGTGTCGCCGTGTCAGGTAAGCCCAAACTTTCCCGCAGACGTTTGACAGTAAGCTGGATGATGCGGGGCGAAAGCGGCCCACCCTTCGCGCCGACAAATAGGGCACTATCAGGCGGCAGTTTGTAAGGCACCAGTTCCAAATAGCGTTCGACAGCACTTTGAATAACTTCGAGGATCGGCACAAGCCGTTCCTTGCCGCCCTTCCCGACGATCCGCAAACTGTCTCGACCTTTGACCGGCGCGTCCTGTCGTGTCAGCGATAACGCTTCTCCTATGCGTAATCCGGCACCGTACAACAGTAACAATACAGCCGCGTCGCGCGCCAGAACCCAATCGACTTCAGCACCGGCTCCGAGGTCGACAACGGCACCTGCCTTTTCCACGGTCAGCGGTTTGGGCACGCCATGACCGACCTTGGGCATGGCTACTTGCAGAACGGCGCGATTCTTCGCGATCTCCCGTCCTTCCAGCCATTTGAAGAAAGTGCGCAACGCCGACATCGTCCGTGACAACGACCGCGAACCAAGACCTTGGCGCCGCCGCGCAGCCATGAAACCCCGCACGATTTGTGCGGTCAGCTGATTGATATCGACAAGCTCAGGTGATCGCCCTAGGCGGCCAGCCAAGTAGCGTTCGAATTGTTCGAGATCACGACGGTAAGCGGCAAGCGTATGCGCTGAAGCCCCGCGCTCATTGCTGAGGCTTTCGAGCCAGTCTTCGGCTAGCCGCGACAACTCATCGTCGCCAGACACAACCAAAAGCCCTCCGTCTGCGTTAGACTCCCTAGCGTAAAATCGCGCGGCTCACTGCGGACTCTGCCAGAACGATCAGATTCGCCCGCGTCTTTGAAGCCCCATATCGCGACGTTAACCAAGTCGGAGCAATGAAACCTGCCGCTACAAAGTTAAGATTGCCACCCCGCAAACTGAATTACGAAGGAAAAGGACGCCGCGTCGGCGTAGAGCTGGAATTTGCAGCCGTCGCCGCCGCTAAGGTTGCCACGCGTGTTTCAGGCCTCTACGGCGGCAAAGTCGAGCGTGACGACGCCCATCGCTATCGCATTGAGAATTCTAAGTTTGGTCGCTTCGTTGTCGAACTCGACAGCCAATACGCGCACCGCCAACCGGGAGATAGCGTCTATCAAGGAACCGGATTTGCCGCCATCGTGGACGGCTTCCGAGATTCCATGCGGACACTGTATGGGGATCTCAGTTCTCTTGTGGTTCCTTACGAGGTGGTTTGTCCGCCGGTCGCGTTCGACGAGCTAGTGGAACTTGAAAACCTCCTCAAGGCGCTGCGGGAGGAAGGCGCGCAGGGAACGAACGATAATCTGCTGCACGCGTTCGGCGCCCAGTTCAATCCGGAGATCGCGACCCGCGATCCGCACTGGATCCTAAGTGTGTTGAAGGCGGACATCCTGCTCTCCAACTGGCTGCGGAGCATTATGTCGATTGCATTTGCCCGCCGGCTCCTTTCGTTCGTCGATCCGTTTCCCGCGGCCTATGCCTACAAGGTGCTCGATCCCGATTATTGGCCTGACACTGCGAAGCTCATCGACGACTACATTGACTATAATCCGACCCGGAACCGAGAGCTCGATTTGCTCCCGCTCTTCATGTGGCTTGACGAAAAGCGTGTACGTGCGCGGTTGGCCCCGGGTCTCGTCAGGCCGCGGCCCACGTTTCATTGCCGCCTTCCCAACGCCAACATCGGAGAACCGATGTGGAGCCTCACGCTGGAGTGGAACCGTTGGGTCGTCGTTGAAAGGCTCGCCGACAAGCCCGAGTTGTTGGCGGAAATGGGCCCAGCCTACATCGCCAACGCCCAGAGTTTCCTTCCGGGCGATTGGGCGATGATGTGCACCGAGTGGCTAGTCGTTTAAAGCGTGGGGCCGAGATCGGAGGGCTAAACGATCGTTTGTCCCGTCTTCGCCCAGTCCGCAAGAAACTGTTCCAATCCCTTGTCGGTCAGGGGATGTTTGACCAGAGCCTTGAGGGTGGCCGGTGGAACCGTAGCCACATCGGCGCCGATGAGCGCGGCTTCTTTCACGTGGTTCACCGTGCGGATGGACGCCGCCAGAATATCCGTCGAGAAGTTCTGGTAATTGTCATAGATCTGCCGGATCTCACGGATCAGCGCCATGCCATCGAGGCCAATGTCATCGAGCCGTCCAATGAACGGAGAGACGAATGTCGCCCCGGCCTTGGCTGCCAGTAGCGCCTGGTTGGCTGAAAAGCACAGAGTAACGTTGACGAGGGTACCTTCAGAGGTCAAAGCCCGACAGGCTTTGAGACCGTCCAGTGTCAGGGGAACCTTAATGGTAACGTTCTTGGCGATCTTTGCCAGTTCTCGGCCTTCTGCCAGCATCCCATCGTAATCCGTCGCAGCGACCTCGGCGGAAACGGGGCCTGGGACAATGGCGCAGATCTCGCGGATTGTTGTCTTGAAGTCGCCGCCCGCTTTGGCGATGAGCGACGGATTAGTCGTCACGCCATCAAGCAGGCCCGTCGCAGCGAGTTCTTTGATTTCATTGAGATCGGCAGTATCCACGAAGAATTTCATGATCTTCCCCCTGCCATCGGTTCGCCCAATGGCGAAGCCTAGGCTAGTTTGAGTTCTTGGATTTCTCTGTAGCTCAAATATGCGCTGAGCGCCAAAGTCGAGTCGCGCGCAAAGCTAACGATCGCGCTTAACCTGCCAGCGCTGCCGCTAAAGCCCCATGTTGGGCCTTACTGGCAAAAAATCGAGAGCTATAACGCTCAAGATCAACCCGGGTGAAGGCCGCCGCATTGACCAATCTTCTTGATCTACAGCCCGACGTGAAGGCGCGGCAAGGCGAATGCGTGCCTGTGCTGCTCCCGGTCGCATTGGATCAAACATACGACTACCTGGCGCCGCCCGAGGGCGTTCCGCCGCCGGGCAGTTTTGTCCTTGTGCCGTTCGGGCCGCAATCGCGCATCGGGATCGTCTGGGACGAACCACGTGGTACGCCGGCGAAACCGATTGATCCTGCGAAACTCAAGGCAGTGACGGGCACGCTCGATGCGCCGCCTTTGCCTGTTTTGTCTCTCCGATTCGCCGAATGGATCGCCGGATACACGCTGGCGCCGCTCGGCATGGTCGTCCGCATGATGATGAGCGCGCGGGAGGTCTTCGAACCGCAGAAACCGCGATTTGGCGTCACAATCGTCGAAGGGGCAGCGATGCCTCCGCGGATGACGCCTGCCCGCCAACGTGTACTCGACATCGCTTCAGACGGACTGATCCGGGCTAAATCCTCGTTGGCACAGGAAGCGGCGTGCACAACAGGTGTCGTCGATGGTCTGATCACTGCCGGCTGTCTTGTCGAGGCGGCAATTCCACAGAAGCGGTGTCCAATCCCAGAACCCCATCACCGCACCATTGAGTTGAGCGAAGATCAGGAACGCGCCGTCATGGCGCTACGCGCGGCCGTCGACGGTGGCACGTTCGCGGTGACCCTCCTCGATGGTGTCACGGGTTCGGGTAAGACAGAGGTTTATTACGAGGCGGTGGCGCGCGCGCTGGAACGTGGGCGCCAAGTGCTGATCATGCTTCCGGAAATCGCACTGACCAGCCAGTTCATGGGCCGTTTTCAGGATCGCTTCGGCTGCCCTCCGGTGGAATGGCACTCGGCGTTATCAGGCCCCGAGCGGGGCCGCATCTGGCGTGGGGTGGCGACGGGAGAAGCCCGTGTCGTCGTGGGCGCCCGATCGGCGTTGTTCCTGCCTTACACGGATCTTGGGCTCATTGTCGTCGACGAAGAGCACGACGGAGGCTTCAAACAGGACGATCGCGTTCACTACCAAGCCCGCGACATGGCGGTGGTGCGCGCCAGTCTTGGGCGCTTCTCCGTTGTGCTGGCATCTGCAACGCCTTCCATTGAGAGCCACGTCAACGCTCGGACGGGGCGGTATAATCACGTTGTGTTGCCAGGGCGATTTTCCGGTACTGAATTACCTGAGATCGAGGCGATCGATCTGCGCCGGGAACCCCCTGAAAAAGGCCGCTGGCTCGCTCCGCCGCTCGTTGAGGGCATAACTGAGACCTTGGCGCGGGGTCAGCAGTCTCTTTTGTTTCTAAATCGCCGCGGCTACGCCCCCCTGACGTTGTGCCAGAAATGCGGCCATCGCTTCGAATGCCCGCAGTGCACCGCGTGGCTGGTCGAGCATCGCTTTCGCAAGAAGCTGAACTGCCACCATTGCGGATTTTCTCTTCCGATACCGGAGAAATGCCCAAGCTGCGGAGAAGCCGACAAGCTCACGGCTTGCGGTCCGGGTGTGGAGCGCGTGGCCGAAGAAGTCGCAGAGCGCTTCCCGGAGGCCCGGATCGAATTACTTTCCTCCGATCTCATCCCAGGCTTAACCGAAATGCGCCGGGTTATCGAACGGATCGAGCGGCACGAGGCCGATATCATCATCGGTACGCAGCTCGTCGCGAAGGGCCACCATTTCCCAGACCTCAATCTTGTAGGGATTGTCGATGGCGATCTCGGCCTCGCACAAGGCGCTGATCCCCGCGCCGGCGAGCGCACCTTCCAGCTTCTCCATCAGGTGACTGGTCGCGCTGGGCGCGCCTTTGCGCGCGGGCGTGGCCTCATCCAAACTCATCTGCCTGACCATCCTGTGATGGCCGCGATTATCCATGGCGATCGTGAAGCCTTCCTTGAAAGGGAAATTGCGCAACGGCAGGCGGGACTTTTACCCCCCTACGGCCGATTGGCTGCGCTCATTGTCTCCAGCCGCGACAAGCAGGCAGCCGAAATGATTGCCCGAGACATTGCACATCGCGCTCCGCCGGCAGAGCAGATTCGCATTTTGGGCCCGACCGAAGCGCCGATCGCCATAATCAGAGGTCGGCACCGGTGGCGTTTGTTGGCGAAAGCCCGTCGCGACATCGACATTCAAAATTATCTGCGCGCTTGGTTGTCGCGGATGCCGCCGATCAAAGGAGACGTCCGCCTGAGCGTCGATATCGATCCTTACAGCTTCTTATGAGCGTCCGTGAGACGCACGCAGCGCGCTATGAAATGCGCATAAAACTCCGCAGAACCTTATGAAAACACTATTTAAATATAGCCTACGCCTGTTTTGTAGGACCGTATGATGGGATGTTTTTAAGGCGACAATGCTCTCCACGCGAGTGCGCCGCAGCTCGCCACAACTCCCCCAAAACTCCCCAAGGTGGAAGCGGGTATGCACCAACGCAAAGCACAACTGCGTCATTCGTGACCGCATCTCCCCGTTGATGATGCGCGAACTGCGTGTTAGACAGCCCCTCGACGCCCGGACGGGGACGCCGGCTAATGTCGGCTGTGACCGTTGTTGTGGCCAAATAATCCCACCATAAGGGTAGCGAACCGGTATCCCGGGACTTCGCCGATCGCGCCTTAAACTCGTCCTCCCAGTGCGAACGAGAGCAATCGACGTGGCAACAGATCAGACTAATTCGGCCAGTATGCCCGGCCGTTACGCCAGTGCATTATTCGAACTGGCAAAAGAACAGGGTTCCGTAGAGCAGATCGAAGCCGATCTAAAGGCGTTCGAGTCTCTGCTCACCGAAAGTGAAGATCTGCGCCGCTTGGTAGCGAGCCCGGTCTTTGCCGCCGAAGATCAGAGTCGCGCTTTATCTGCGCTACTTGAAAAAGCGGGCATTTCGGGTCTGACAGAGAATTTCCTTCAGGTCATTACGCACAATCGACGGCTGTTCGCGGTGCCTCAGATGATTAAGATCTTCGCTGCGCTGGCTGCTGAGAGCCGCGGCGAGGTCACAGCTGAGGTGACGACAGCCCAGGCATTGACAGATGAACTGACGGCTGAGCTGAAGCAAACGCTCAAGAACGCGGTCGGCAAGGACGTTAAACTGGACGCCCGAGTTGAACCGGCGATTCTCGGCGGACTGATCGTAAAGATCGGCAGCAAAATGATAGACTCCTCACTGCGCACGAAGCTCACCGCAATGAAGGTGAGCCTCAAGGCAGTGAGCTAAAACACCAGAACAATCCGCACGCTGGACCGCAAGGGACGTTGTGCGACCCAAGTTATACAAAGAACTCTGCACCAGATTTGGTGCGCAACCGAAACGCTAAGACAAGAGGTCTATCGATGGAAATCCGGGCCGCAGAGATCTCCTCGATCCTGAAAGAGCAGATCAAGAACTTCGGCAAGGAGGCTGAGGTCTCCGAGATCGGCCAGGTTCTCTCCGTCGGCGACGGCATCGCCCGCGTCTACGGCCTCGATCAGGTTCAGGCAGGCGAAATGGTCGAGTTCCAGGACGGAACGAAGGGCATGGCGCTGAACCTCGAAGCCGACAACGTCGGTATCGTGATCTTCGGTGACGACCGTAGTATTAAAGAAGGCCAGACCGTTAAGCGCACGCAGGCGATCGTAGAGGTTCCTGTTGGTAAGGGTCTTCTCGGCCGCGTCGTTGACGCTCTGGGTAATCCGATCGACGGCAAAGGCCCGATCGTTGCGACCGAGCGTCGTCGTGTGGACGTCAAGGCGCCGGGTATTCTGCCGCGTAAGTCGGTGCATGAGCCGATGGCGACGGGCTTGAAGGCCGTCGACGCTCTGATCCCCGTCGGCCGTGGTCAGCGCGAGCTCATCATTGGTGACCGTCAGACTGGCAAGACCGCGATCATCCTTGACACCTTCCTGAACCAGAAGCCCCTCAACGAGGGCGATGACGAGTTCGCGAAGCTCTATTGCGTATACGTTGCTGTCGGGCAGAAGCGTTCGACCGTTGCGCAGTTCGTCAAGATTCTCGAGGAGCGCGGCGCTCTCGAATACTCCATCGTCGTGGCCGCGACGGCTTCCGATCCGGCGCCGATGCAGTACCTCGCACCGTTCACCGGCTGCGCGATGGGCGAATATTTCCGCGATAACGCGATGCACGCAGTTATCGCGTACGACGACCTCTCCAAGCAGGCCGTTGCTTATCGCCAGATGTCCCTGCTGCTGCGTCGTCCTCCGGGACGTGAAGCTTATCCGGGTGACGTCTTCTATCTCCACTCGCGCCTGCTTGAGCGCGCCGCGAAGATGGGTGATGATCATGGTGCCGGGTCTCTCACTGCGCTCCCCGTGATCGAAACGCAGGCCAACGACGTGTCGGCCTACATTCCAACGAACGTGATCTCCATCACCGACGGCCAGATCTTCCTTGAAACGGACCTGTTCTATCAGGGCATCCGTCCCGCCGTGAACGTCGGCCTCTCCGTGTCACGCGTTGGTTCGGCGGCCCAGACCAAGGCCATGAAGCAGGTCGCCGGTAAGATTAAGGGTGAGCTGGCGCAGTACCGCGAAATGGCGGCCTTCGCTCAGTTCGGTTCCGACCTCGACGCCGCTACGCAAAAACTTCTTGCACGCGGCGCCCGCCTCACCGAGCTCCTCAAGCAGCCGCAGTTCTCGCCGTTGAAGATGGAAGAACAGGTCTGCGTGATTTTCGCGGGTACCCGCGGTTATCTGGACGGTTTGCCTGTAAACGCCATCGGCAAATATGAGCAGCAACTTCTGACGACGCTGCGCACCGATCATAAGAACATTCTTGAGACCATTCGGTCGGAGAAAGCTCTATCGGAGAGCACGGAGAAAGAGCTGATCGGCGTTCTCGACAGCTTCACGAAGAACTTCTCGGTCTAAAGCGAAGTCCAGCCGATGGGCCCCTTAGAAAGGGGCTCATCGAAAAGCAAAATCCCGGTTCGGTATGCCGGGAGCGGATACGGGAACAACGTCTGAAATGGCGAGCTTAAAAGACCTCAGAAATCGCATCAATTCGGTGAAGGCCACGCGCAAAATCACCAAAGCGATGCAGATGGTCGCTGCCGCAAAGCTGCGTCGTGCGCAGGAGGCGGCCGAAGCCGCACGGCCTTACGCTGTGCGTATGGACACGGTGCTGGCAAATCTTGCACGCGCTGTGACAGATACGAACAGCGCATCACCGTTGCTCGTAGGCACAGGCAAGAGCGACGTACATCTGCTCATTATGATGACGGCGAGTCGCGGTCTTTGCGGCGGTTTCAACACCAACATTGCTAAGCTCGTCCGCGTGCATGCACGTAAGCTTCTGAGTGAAGGCAAGCAGGTCAAAATCATTGCGGTAGGCCGCAAGGGCGCAGAAAACCTGCGCCGCGACTTCGGCCAGCACATCATTGAACGCATTGACATGAGCGGCATGAAGTTCGTCGGTTTCGAAAAGGCCGCCGAAATCGGTGACAAAGTCATGGCGATGTTTGAGGCCGGCGAGTTCGACGTTGCAACGATGTTCTTCTCTGAGTTCAAGTCGGTTATTTCACAACAGCCGACGGCTCTGCAGTTGATCCCTGCGCATATCCCCGAAACCGACGGATCCGAGAAATCTTCTTTGGGCGACGCGGTTTACGAGTACGAGCCAGAAGAAGACGCGATCCTGGATTATCTTCTGAAACGCAATATCTCGACGCAGATCTTCCGTGGACTTCTTGAGAACGCGGCTTCTGAGCAAGGCGCACGTATGTCGGCGATGGATAGCGCCACACGCAACGCTACAGAGATGATCGACGCTCTGACGATTACGTACAACCGCCAGCGTCAGGCACAGATCACCAAAGAACTGATCGAAATCATTTCGGGCGCCGAAGCGCTCTAATCGAACAAACGCACACGAGGAACGGTTCATGGCTGAAATTTCTGTTGGTCGCATCAGGCAGGTAACGGGCGCCGTCGTCGACGTGCAGTTCGACGGAGATCTCCCTGCAATTCTGAACGCGCTTGAGACCGACAACCAGGGTAACCGCCTGGTTCTCGAAGTCGCCCAGCACCTCGGCGAAAACACCGTGCGCACCATTGCTATGGACGCGACGGAAGGACTTGTTCGCGGTCAGCCCGTGAAGGATACGGGGCGCCCGATCGCAGTGCCCGTCGGCGACGCGACCCTAGGGCGCATTATGAATGTGATCGGTGAACCCGTGGACGAAGCCGGCGAAATTAAAGGCGACGAATTGCGCCCGATTCACGCGCAGGCGCCCTCCTACGTTGAACAGTCAACGGAATCGGAAATCTTGGTCACCGGCATCAAGGTCGTTGACCTGCTGGCGCCGTACTCCAAGGGCGGCAAGATCGGCCTGTTCGGCGGCGCCGGCGTTGGCAAGACCGTTCTCATCATGGAACTGATCAACAACGTCGCTAAGGCACACGGCGGTTACTCCGTGTTCGCCGGCGTTGGCGAGCGCACCCGTGAAGGTAACGACCTCTACCACGAAATGATCGAATCCAAGGTGAACGTCGATCCGAAGGAAAACAACGGCTCTGCCGCTGGGTCCAAGTGCGCTCTCGTTTACGGCCAGATGAATGAGCCGCCAGGTGCCCGCGCTCGCGTCGCTCTGTCTGGTCTGACGGTTGCCGAACACTTCCGCGACCAGGGACAGGACGTTCTCTTCTTCGTCGACAACATTTTCCGCTTCACGCAGGCCGGTTCGGAAGTGTCCGCTCTGCTCGGCCGTATTCCTTCAGCCGTGGGCTATCAGCCGACGCTGGCAACCGACATGGGCACTCTTCAGGAACGCATCACGACGACGCAGAAGGGCTCAATTACGTCGGTTCAGGCCATTTACGTCCCTGCGGACGACTTGACCGACCCTGCGCCGGCAACCTCGTTTGCCCACCTTGACGCGACGACGGTTCTTTCCCGTGCCATCGCTGAAAAGGGCATCTATCCGGCCGTGGACCCGCTGGACTCCACGTCGCGTATGCTTGATCCGCGCATTATCGGTGAGGAGCACTACGAGGTGGCGCGTCGCGTGCAGGAAATTCTGCAGCGCTACAAGTCCCTCCAGGACATCATTGCTATTCTCGGCATGGACGAGCTCTCCGAAGAGGACAAACTCACGGTGGCGCGTGCCCGTAAGATCGAGCGGTTCCTGTCGCAGCCATTCTTCGTCGCCGAAGTCTTCACCGGTTCGCCGGGCGTCCTCGTTGACTTGGCTGATACGATCAAGGCTTTCAAGGGTCTCTGCAACGGCGACTATGACCATCTGCCTGAACAGGCTTTCTACATGGTGGGAACGATCGAAGAAGCCATCGCCAAGGCTGAAAAACTCGCCGAAGCAGCTTAGAATATCGAATCGCAGGTCGCACAGGGCGACCAGGGCATTGCCCTTTTTTGCTGGAGGAAGCATCCGGAATGTCGATCGATACGAGTGAAGAAGGCAATGACGATTCGGGCTTTGGCTCCTGCTGCGAAGAACTTCAGGAAGTAATGAGCGGCGAAGATTTCGACCCGCTCATTACGCTGGCTGAAGATGGCATTCTCTATATGTCGGTTGGTTTGATCGACGGAGACAGCGACGACCCCGGTATGGTCGACCATCCGGTGTTCTTCTGCCCCTTCTGCGGTACGCAGCTGCAAACGGCCGAGGAAGTACAGGCTAAGAGCGACGAATTGGGTGACGAAGAGTAGGACTACACCCAGTCCTGTAACGCGATAACCGCCGAAACGTAGAGGGCGGATTAGGAAGCAGATCAATGGCAGCAACGTTCAAGTTTGAGCTGGTAAGCCCCGAGCGTGTCCTCATGTCGAGCGATGCCGAGCAGGTGGTCGTGCCGGGCGTTGAAGGACAATTTACGGTGCTGCCAGATCATGCCCCAGTCATTTCGACTCTGGCGCCGGGCGTGATCCAGGTCACAACGCCCGACGCCAAGAAGGGCATCTTCGTGCAATCAGGCTTCGCCGATGTTACCGGCGACAGCCTGACCATCCTTGCCGAGCGTGCGTTCATCGTCGACGAAGTCGATCCGCGCCAGATTCAGGAAGAACTCGACGCTGCACAGAAGGCGTTGGAAAGCGCTGATGATGACGAAGCCCGTAATCACATTGGGCGTGCCATCGAAGAGCTAAAAGCTCTGCACGCCGAGGCGTGAGCCGGCAAATACCTGATTAGTTCGCAATGATCGGGCCGAACTCGGAAAGAACGGCCCGGTAAACGTCGCGTTTGAATGGGACGATCAGATCAAGCAGCTCACTCGAGTTCGCCCAACGCCACGCGTCGAACTCGATCGCGCGCGGATCCTCGGGCGTTATATTGATTTGCGTGTCTAAGCCTGAAAATTGCATCAGAAACCACTTCTGTTTCTGGCCGCGATAGCCGCCCCCCCAGGCTCTCCCAATCCGATCCTCTGGCAGATCGTAGAAATGCCACTCCGTGGTTTCAGCGAGAATATTGATATTTGAGCCGGTGATGCCGGTCTCTTCCTGCAGTTCTCGAAGGGCGGCCTCAACAGGAGCTTCCCCGGCTTCAATGCCACCCTGTGGCATCTGCCACCAATAGCCGCTGCCCTCAGGCGTGTTCGCCTTTTTTGTGGTAGCGCGACGGCCGATCCACACTAGCTTTTGGGGATTGATGACCATGAGACCGACACATGGCCGGTAGGCGAGATTTTCGTGGGTGCCCATGGGCGGTGTGTGCCCTCTCTATCTGGATAACGACCGGTCGGACGTCTCGATTGTGACTATTTCTAAAATTCCAACGACCCCAAAAAAGTTCATGGGCGCCTGATCTATCAGACGCCCATGAACATGACCCCAAGGCGAGATCAAAGATGCATCACTTGCTACTGTCCGTCTGAGTCTCGGCTTTTTTCTGCTCAGCCTGTTCGGCCTTCGGCGGTGGTGCGGTCACTTTGCCACGCAGATAGTTGAGCGCGAACTGGAGCTGTGTGTCTTTCTCCGGTTCTTGCGGAACGTAGGCCGATGAACCTGAGATTTCTTCCTCTGTATCGCCGTTGCGTAGATGCCCTCTAAGGCTCGCTTCGCCACGCGGTTTGACCCCGAGTTTGCCTTTCAGGTCCTCCGGCAGCTCTTGTTCGATGATGATATCCGGATCGATACCCTTCGCCTGGATCGAGCGGTTACGTGGCGTGTAGTACCGCGCCGTCGTCAACCGGATCGCCCCATTGGCACCAAGCGGAATAATCGTCTGAACGGAGCCCTTGCCGAATGACCGTGTTCCGATAATGGTCGCGCGCTCGTGGTCCTGAAGAGCACCTGCCACGATCTCCGAAGCGGAAGCGGACCCGCCGTTGATCAGCACGATAATTTTCATGCCATCAGCCACGTCGCCGGGGCGGGCCTGGCTTCGCTGGGTTTCCTCGTTATTGCGGCCTTTCGTAATAACGATGGCGCCACGCTCAAGGAAGTCATCGGAAACGGCAATCGCCTGATCCAGAAGACCACCGGGATTGTTGCGAAGATCGATGATGTAGCCCTTGAGCTTCGAGCCGATTTTGCTCTTCATCTCTTCGATCGATTTGACCAGATTGACGTGCGTCTGTTCGTTGAAGGTGGTGACCTTCACATAGGCGATATCGCCTTCGATGCGCGGCTTCACAGCGTTGATGCGGATGACGTCGCGCACGATCTTGATCTCGATCGGCTCATCGACGCCTTTGCGGACCACTGTGAGCTTGATTGGCGTGTTCACTGGACCACGCATCTTTTCCACCGCTTCTTCAAGCGATAGCCCGACGATCTGCTCATCATCGAGATGCGTAATCAGGTCATTGGCCTGTACACCGGCTTTGGCGGCTGGTGTGTCGTCGATAGGGGCGACCACCTTGACGACCTGATTTTCCATCGTCACCTCGATCCCGAGGCCGCCAAACTCTCCGCGTGTCTGCACCTGCATATCACGGAAGTTCTTGCGCGAAAGATAGGCCGAGTGCGGGTCGAGCGCGCTCAGCATGCCGTTGATGGCAGATTCAATGAGCTTCGTGTCGTCGGGCTTTTCGACGTAGTCCGAACGAACTCGCTCCAAGACATCGCCAAACAGATCAAGCTGCTTGTAAAGCTCGGTATTTGGAGAAGTTGCGGAGTAAGTTCGAGATACGTTCAAGACGGTTGTTGCGCCGGCCAGCACCGTCATCAAAAGAAATGTCCAGAACGCGAAATCCGTCTTGCGCATCATCCTTGCACCTTTTCAGGATCCTTGACCCACCATGGGTCCGGATCAATCGGCCGTCCGTCCTTGCGAAATTCGACATATAGAACGGGTTTGGCGTCTTCCGAGCCGCGCTGTACCGAAGGCGGGGCGTCACCCATCGTTCCCACCGGCTCTGCCGCCAGGACAAATTGTCCTGGCTCTACATCAATCCGTGATAGACCAGCAAGTAACACATGATATCCGCCGCCGGCGTTGATTATCAAGAGTTGGCCATAGCTTCTGAACTCGCCAGCGTAAACAATCCAGCCATCACAAGGAGATGTGATCTGCGACGAAAAACGCGTCTGAAACACTAATCCCTTGGATGTTCCACCATATTCGGTCTGCTGGCCAAAAGAGAGAACATGCTTACCAGAAGTTGGGCGCGGGAGGCGGCCCTTGGCAAGGTGGAAGGGGATAGCCGGTTCGATCCGGCCAGCATCCACGCTGCCAAATCCGGCCGCCGATGGGGCCAAAACAGCGACTTTAACCCCGTCATTACTGGATGATGCGCTACTTTCGGGCTGATCTGGCGTGAGGGTCGTTACGCCTGAATTGCCCGTTTCAGCCAAGCGCTCGGCGGCTTCCGCCTTGGCGTTATGCGCAGTTATGCGGGAATTCGATTGGACGGCAGCTTGGTCCGCCCGTGCGATCAACGCTCTCAGATTATCGACATTCTTCGAAATTTCGTCTGTCGCTTGGCGGACCTTAGTTAGTTCGGCTTGTCGCTCCGTCAGGGACGACTTCTTTTCGACCATTAGCCCCGAAAGCCGCGTTCGCGCATCGTTAAGACGCGTCGTTTCGAGCTTAAGGTGTTCGCCTTCACTTCGCGTCTCAGCCATGACGCGCACGAGTTCGTCAAGCTTGTTCGTGAGCTCGAGGGCTTGGCTGCGAAGCCCCGGGAACGCAGATGCAAGCAGCATCGCGCTGCGCACCATGGCCAGCGCATCCTCGCGCTTGGTGATCATAACCGGCGGAGGGTTCCGCCCCATCCTCTGCAGGACAGCCAATAGTTTTGCAATCTTGTCCCGGCGTTGATTGAGCGAACCGCGAACCACACGTTCCTGTTCACCGAGCTCGTCCAAACGCGCCTCAATCTCGGTCATCCGAGCTTCGCTCTTCTTGATCAGATCGGCGGTTTCGAGGAGCCGGGCATTAATGCGTTCGCGCTCTTTGGCAATCGCAGCGACATCAGTCTCGAGGGCCTGCTGCCGCCCGAGCTTGTTTTGTAGCTCTTTGGTTTGAGCATCAAGTTTGGATTTCGCATCGTCACGCGACTGCGCTGCTGCGGGCAACACCGCAGGAATACAGCCAGCCAGAATGCAGAGCACAGGCACGGCAGCAAACTTGACGCGTAATCTTTGGCGCGGGACGCGCAAGCTGGGAGCCCTCTGTATATATCCGAACGGTCCCCAAAAGACCGTCGACGAAATCGGCCTGCTTCCTTAGGCACCGACAATGCGGCGATTGTGGCGCGAGGCGATTGCCAAACTCTTGCTGCGGAGTCAGTTTGTGCCCGACAGCTACAACATTGCGCGGCGCCCAGCTGGCAGGCCGCAGGAGAAAGAAGCGCACATTGGGTTGCCGAAACGCCAAAGGTGCTTAAGAACCGGGCGCGTAGAAAGCTGGCCCCGCCGCCCCTATCTTGTCCAATCAAGCGCGAACATCAACCACCGCGCCTGACTTACTGACCAGGAAATTCATTTATGCAACCGGTCCTCTATCACCTGATTACCGTGGCAACCTTTGCTGTTCTGGCTGTGTTGATCGCGGGCCTGTATACGCTTTTGCGTCAAAAGAGCCCGCGTCTGAGCCAGAATTTGATGCGTTGGCGCGTGATTTTGCAATTTATTGCACTGATGCTGGTTGCGGGATTTTTGTTCCTGGGACGTTGATCTCCGTGTATGCCGCTTGACCGCCGCGCTGACGCCAATACGTTAGCTTTCAAATTTTACGAGAGGGGTGGAAAGCGCGGTGCGTAGGCAATGGTAAAACTCAATAAGATCTATACGCGTACCGGGGACGCCGGAACGACGGGGCTTGGTACGGGTGACAGGGTCGCCAAAGACGATCCCCGCATCGCCGCTTACGGGACCGTCGACGAGACGAACGCGATTATCGGCCTTGTCAGGCAGCATTTAGAACCTGGATCTGACATCGACTCGATGCTGGTACGTATCCAGAATGACATGTTCGATCTCGGAGCGGACCTCTGCGTACCTGATCGCGGAAAGGATCTTAAATTCGAACCGCTACGCATCGTACCGGCTCAGGTCGAGCGTCTGGAACGCGAAATTGACCAGCTCAATGGTGAGCTAAGCCCGCTCAAATCCTTCATTTTGCCTGGCGGTTCGCCGGCATCGGCCTACTTGCACGTTGCGCGAACGGTCTGCAGGCGCGCCGAGCGTCTGATGGTGACCCTGGCGGCCTCTCCGGACGAACCCGTGAGTGACGCAGCTCTAAAGTATATCAATAGACTGTCGGACTTTCTTTTCGTGGCTGGTCGCTACGTGAACGATAAGGGGCGCGACGACATTTTGTGGGTTCCAGGTCTGAACCGCTGATTAGGCTCTGGAAGCCTTCGTAATTCCTGGGAAGGAGCAAGCCACGTGTTCGTGCCTATTTCCGATGATAACCCATTGAAGGCAATTCATTTTCAGGTCGTCACGGTTGGTTTGATCGCCATAAACGTCATTGTGTTCGCTTTATCGTCGGTGAACATTGATGCTTATGCCGTCGCGGAATTCGCGGTGGTGCCGAACGAGCTGTTCCTGGCCGGTACGTCCGCGCCGGCTCCAGATGGCGTCCGCGCGAGCAACCTGCCCGAAGCGCTAACCCTTATCACCTACATGTTCTTCCATGCCGATATATGGCATCTCATGGGGAACATGTTGTTTCTGTGGGTCTTCGGCGACAACGTCGAAGACGCGGTCGGTCATGTGAAGTTTTTGTTTTTCTATCTCGCTTGCGGCGTCGCCGCTGCGTTGGTCCACGCGGCCATGGTCTCAGGAACGGATGGCGCCGGCGTGCCGCTGATTGGCGCGAGTGGCGCGGTAGCCGGCGTGATCGCAGCCTATTTGATGCTCCATCCGCGCGTTCGCGTTTGGGTTCTGGCTTTCAAGGTTATTCCGCTGCAGATCTCGGCTGAGTTCGTGCTTGGCGCCTGGATCGTGACCCAAATCGTCATGGTGCTGATGCCCGCCGTCGGCCCGGTGGCGTGGTGGGCCCACATCGGGGGGCTCGTGAGCGGGGCGGTCCTCATCCTTTTTTTGCGACGCCGAGGGGTTCCGCTGTTTGATCGTCAGCTTGACGTTGCGCGGCAGTAATGTGCCAAGAGGACGACAGTCCGTGGGACACCATTTTAAGAGGGGTAGACCTTTGCGAATCGTGTCGATTGACTAGTTTCAGGGCAGCCTTTAGGTTGGCTTTCGCATGTGCGAAACGTGCCACTTTGTCAAGGACGCATGGGGGGCAGTGTCGTCGATAATATCGGCGTGAGTCATATGCATTGAGACCCACTGGTTACGGCTTACTCAAAGGCCGCCCTGTGAGTGGGCAAGAAGATTTGCAAAGGATAGCAATAAATTGGGGAGCAGTTCGGGCGCATGAAGATACTTGTGCCGGTCAAGCGCGTGGTCGATTACAACGTGCGGATCCGTGTTAAGTCGGATGGTTCCGGGGTGGAACTTGCCAACGTCAAGATGTCGATGAATCCTTTCGACGAAATCGCGGTTGAAGAGGCCGTGCGTCTCAAGGAACGCGGCTCGGCCAACGAGGTCATCGCTGTGTCCATCGGCCCTTCCAAGTCCCAGGATGTGCTGCGCACGGCACTCGCCATCGGCGCCGACCGCGCGATTCTCATCGAAACCGACCAAGCTGTGGAGCCATTGGCTGTCGCCAAACTCCTGAAATCAGTCGTGGACGCCGAAAGCCCGGATCTGGTGATCATGGGCAAGCAGGCCATCGATGATGACTCCAATCAGACTGGACAGATGCTCGCAGCGCTCTTGGATTGGGGACAGGCCACGTTTGCCTCCAAGGTCGAGCTGTCGGACGGCGCAGTCACCGTCACCCGCGAAGTTGATGGGGGGCTGGAAACCCTGCGTCTCAAGACGCCGGCAGTCATCACCACGGACTTGCGTCTCAATGAGCCCCGCTATCCTTCGCTGCCGAACATCATGAAGGCGAAGAAGAAACCGCTCGATACAAAAAAGCCGGAAGATTTCGGCGTAGATATCTCACCTCGCTTGGAAGTGCTGAAGACCGCTGAACCGGCGACACGCGCAGCTGGCGTCAAGGTTTCGAGCGTCTCTGAACTGGTTGAAAAACTTAAGAACGAAGCGGGGGTGCTGTAATGGCGGTTCTGGTTCTTGCCGATCATGACAATGCATCTCTGAATGCTGCGACCGCCAAGACGGTTACGGCTGCGAAGGCGCTGGGCAGTGATGTTCACGTGCTGGTCGCCGGCGAGGGGTGCGCAGCGGTTGCCGACCAGGCAGCGAAATTGGATGGCGTCAGCAAGGTGGTGGTTGCCGAAGCTCCGCATCTGAAGGCGCAACTCGCCGAGGAAATGGCGGCGCTCATCGTCCCCCTCATGTCGGGCTACGATGCGCTCCTGTCTTCCGCCTCGGCCGTAGGCAAAAATGTGTTGCCACGCGTGGCCGCTCGCCTTGACGTTATGCAGATTTCTGAAATTTCTGCGGTCCTTGCGCCGGATACGTTTGAGCGTCCGATTTACGCTGGCAATGCGATCCAGACCGTGAAGTCGTCTGACCCCAAGAAGGTCATCACCGTTCGCACATCGACGTTTGCCGCAGCCGGAGATGGTGGTTCGGCGGCCGTCGAAAAGATCGACGCGCCGGCTGCCGTAGGGCTTTCAACATTCGAGAGCGCGGAGCTAACGAAATCAGATCGTCCCGAGCTGGCCTCAGCACGCATCGTTATCTCCGGCGGGCGCGGCATGCAATCGGGCGACAATTTCAGCAAGCTGATTGAGCCGGTTGCTGATCAACTGGGGGCTGCTGTTGGTGCCAGCCGCGCTGCTGTCGACGCTGGTTTCGTGCCCAACGACATGCAGGTTGGTCAAACCGGCAAGGTCGTTGCGCCGGATCTTTACATTGCCGTCGGTATTTCGGGAGCAATTCAGCATCTGGCGGGTATGAAAGACTCGAAGATTATCGTCGCCATTAACAAAGACGAAGAGGCCCCGATCTTCCAGGTCGCAGATTACGGTCTCGTCGCAGATCTGTTCACAGCATTACCCGAGCTCGAATCCGAGCTCAAAAAAGTAGCTGGATGAGCGGGTTTGGCCACGGACTGTCTTGAGCCGAGGAACTAGTAAGCATGGACGCCGCTGTGACATCGAGAATGAAACCACAGGCCGTGACAACTGGAGAAAAACCCAAAGACTCTTTGATTAACAGAGTCGGGATCATCGGCGCCGGACAGATGGGCAATGGCATTGCCCACGTCTCGGCGCTGGCCGGTTACGGCGTTCTTATCAACGACATTAAACGCGACGCTTTTGATAACGCCCATGCGATTATTGGGCACAATCTGGATCGCCAAATCAGCAAAGGGCTGATTACTGAGGAAGATAAAGAGCAGGCGCTGAGCCGTATTGAGTTTGCGGAGAGCCTTTCGGATCTCTACGACTGCGAACTTGTCATCGAGGCGGCAACTGAGGATGAGAGCGTAAAGCGTAAGATTTTCGCCGCGCTTTGCCCCGCCATAAATCCCACGGCCATCATCGCCAGCAATACGTCCTCAATTTCGATAACGCGTCTTGCCGCAATCACGGACCGGCCTGAACGATTTATCGGCATGCACTTTATGAACCCGGTTCCGTTGATGGAGCTGGTCGAACTGATCCGGGGTATCGCAACCGAGGATGACACGTTCGATACGTCTCGCAAGTTCGTTCATTCACTTGGCAAGACGATCGCTGTTTCTGAAGATTTCCCGGCCTTCATTGTCAACCGTATCCTCCTGCCGATGATCAACGAGGCCATCTACACGCTCTACGAAGGTGTCGGTACTGTTGACTCGATCGATACGGCGATGCGGCTCGGCGCTAATCATCCGATGGGTCCATTGGAACTGGCTGACTTCATCGGTCTTGATACCTGCCTGTCGGTTATGCAGGTGCTCTATGAAGGTCTTGCGGACTCGAAATATCGCCCCTGTCCGCTGCTCGTGAAATACGTCGAAGCTGGTTGGGTGGGCCGCAAGGCCAAGCGAGGCTTCTACGACTACCGCGGTGAAACACCGGTTCCGACGCGATAGAGCGTCGCTGAATTTCGCAAATATCTATATCCTGCATTGGGCTTTCAACGCCTGAAGCACGCGCTTCAGGCGTACGTGTCTCGTGCAAAATAATCCAGGCGCAAAAACATACACTGGATATTGAGGGAGAAGACGACAATGGCTGACGCGGGCAAGGTTGCGGTTGTAACGGGCGCTGGTACGGGTATCGGGCGCGCCGTCGCCCTCACGCTTCATAACGCGGGCTATCGTGTTGCAGTCGCCGGACGCCGAAAGGATCCTCTTGAAGAAACGTTGGCCATGGCGAAGGCAACCGAAGACACGATGCTCATCGCCCCCACGGATGTAGCCGATCCGCTTGATGTTCGGGCTCTCTTCAAGAGTGTGAATCAATCCTTTGGCAGGTTGGACGTACTCTTCAACAACGCAGGCGTTGGCGCGCCCGCCGTGCCAATGGAAGAACTTACGGTCGAGCAATGGCGGAAAGTCGTCGATATCAATTTGTCCGGCGTCTTTTACTGCTGCCAGGAAGCGATCCAGCTGATGAAGTCACAGGATCCGAAGGGCGGCCGCATCATCAACAATGGCTCGATTTCAGCGCATACGCCTCGGCCGTTTACCGCACCTTATACGGCAACCAAACACGCCATTAGCGGTCTCACCAAATCGATTGCTCTGGACGGTCGCGAGCACAACATCGCGTGTTCGCAGATCGATATCGGAAATGCTGCGACAGAGATGACGGAAGCGTTTGCCAAAGGCGTACTTCAAGCTGATGGCCAAAAGCGCCCTGAAGCCCGAATGGACGTCCAGCATGTTGCCGACGCCGTCCTGTTCATGGCGAATCTGCCGCTCGACGCCAACGTCCTCTCTATGACGATTAAGGCAACGACGATGCCTTACGAAGGCCGCGGCTAAGCACCACCCGAAGCACACACAACGAGCGCGCTCGTTTCCGGAGCTATGCGTTGTCCAATGCGTGGCAATGGGGGCAGCGCAGCTTTTGGCCGGTGGGCGGTTCCGGATGCATGATCGTCATCGGCGGATGGATCGCATGGAAGATGTCGCATTCAACCGTGAAAGCATCTTTGGGGACGTTGAATATGCGAAACTTGAACGCGCCGTCGGTCCCGATGCAATCGTAGAGACCCTGCCGTAAATTCGTATCGGATCGGCCAACGCGGTCGATATAGAATTTTCCGTCCTGGCCCTTATTGCCGATGACAAACACACCACAGGACGACTCCGCCACGAACCTGTCGATGGTTTCATGATCAAGCTGATAGGGACCCACTAACCCTTCCGTAGGCATTGGCTTCGGGCCTTCTGTCGTTAGGCAAAGTCACGTTGAGGAATAGCTTCACCTATACTTGCTTGCCCGAGGCTTGCGGCCAAGAAGGCGCGTTTCCGCAGCGGCCGACAGCACCGGAAAGGCAGCAAAGTCTGCCGGTGCTGTCGGCGATGCGAATCAGTTGACGCGAACCACCTCGACGAGATTGTCGGAGAATGTCGGGGCGTTTCCGAGCCCACAGTGCTCATCGGAGGAGATTGAGTTCACGGATCCGTCGGACCGGTTCAGCGAGCGCCAATAACCCAACGTCGCGACGACGACGCCTGAGCGCACGTCATCGGTCACGCGAGCATATCCTTCGAAATCGCCGCGCTTGTTGAACACGCGAACAGGATCGCCTTCGCGGATCTGCCGTGCGGCGGCATCCGAAGGGCTGATCATGACGAACTGCTCACCCTGCCCTTTGATCTTGTGTTCTTCGTTCGCGTAGCAGGAATTGAGGAACCCGTGGCTCTTCGGTGAGATGATGTTGAGGGGATAAAGCTTCGCGAGATCGGGCGCTGTGTCCACACTCTCGCGTGGTGGGACAAAACCTGGCAAAGGATCGACATCCTCCCCGCTTTGCCTGCCCTCGTACATGTGCCGGAACGGCGGCGCGACGAAGTTTTTTGCGCCCTCGACGAGAAATTGAACCTTGCCAGACTCCGTGGGGAAATTGCCTTCGGCATGTGGCAAGCGATAGTCCGGTGTTCCGACCGCGAGATGGAAGTAGCCATGCTCGCGGAAGTAATCCATGCCCTTGCCGGCCATCGCTGGTGATGACCAATCGATGAAATGTTCGATCTGCTCGGCATCCGACATCAGCAGACGATCATCGCCATCGAACCCCATGGTCCTGGCTAAACGACGGAACAACTCCGAATTGGAAATGGCTTCGCCGCGCGGTTCGATCGCTTTCTGATTGAGGGTGAAATAGAAGTGCCCCCACGAAAACATCATGTCATCGTGTTCGCCCGCCATGGTCGCAGGGAGAATGATGTCGGCATACTTTGCGGTGTCGGTGACGAAATGTTCGGAGACCACCGTGAACAGATCTTCCCGTTGAAGACCTTGCACGATCTTGTTCGTCTCAGGAGCTTGGCTCACAGGATTGGTGTTGTAGCAGAAGAAGCTCATGATCGGCGTGTCGAGATCCATCTCGCCGGTCAGTGCGCGCCCCAGCCGTAGATTGTTAATGACCTGGGTGTCGGGCTTGATCCAGTCCGGGCGGCATACGCGATCCCAATGAATTGGGAACTCCCAAAGCGGCATCTGTAACAGGCCGCCTCCGAGATGCCGCCATGAACCGGCCAGCGCCGGAATAGCACATACGGCGCGGATGGTTTGGCCCCCGCCGTGATGACGTTCCAGAGCGACGCCCATGCGAATGACAGAAGGCTGCGCCGTTGCGAATTCCCGCGCGAATGTTGAGATGTCGGCTGCGCTGACACCGGTAATCCGCTCGACATACTCCGGCGTGAAATCACGCGCACGATCCTTCAGCTCGGGAAAGCCGACGGTATACTTGTCCACCCAGTCTTGATCGACGAGGTCTTGTTCAATCATCGCGTTGATGATGCCCATGGCCAATGCGCCGTCTGTGCCTGGCTTGGGACAGATATGCCAATCGGCGGCCTTGGCAGTTCGCGAGCGATAGGCGTCGATCACGACAACCTTCGCACCCTTCTTCTGTGCTTCTAAAACGAAGGGCCAGTGATGCAGATTGGTGGAGATCGAATTGCACGCCCAGATGACGATGTACTTGGCGTGCACAAAGCTTTCTGGATCTACGCCGCCCGTGGGCCCGACGGTGAGCAGCCAAGCCGTGGATGATCCCGAGGCGCAAAACGTCTTCTCGCAAACGCTGCTACCTAGCCGATTGAAGAACGCATCGCCTGATGTAAGTCCCTGGACGAGCCCTTCGTTGCCGAGATAGCTGTACGGCAGGATTGCCTGAGATCCGTACTTGGCAATGATATCGTCCCAGCGAGATTTAATTTCACTGAGCGCTTCGTCCCATGAGATCTGCTCATAAGCGCCACTGCCCTTTGGTCCTGTACGGCGCAAGGGATGAAGCACGCGATCGGGATTGTAGTGGTGGTCGTGATAGTCCTTAAGCTTGACGCAGAGGCCGCCGCGCGTCATCGGGTGGCTCTTGTTGCCGCGGACATCGACGAGACGGTCATTCACGACCTCGTAGATCATCGCGCAGGTATCGGGACAATCGTGGGGGCAACCGCCGAAAAAGACCTTCCCCTTGGGCAGTTCATTCATCGTACGACCTCCGTGAGGATCATGAATTTTAATTCACGGTGGACAGTACACGAGCGACATTTCCGCGCAAGAGACGAAGAAATTATCGGGTCAGGAATCGAAAGGGAACGGAAACGGCCAGTTCCCGATTCACGACGCCCTTTGGAAACGGCGGGAACGGCGCAGCTTTATCGAGGGCTGCAAGGGCCGCTTTGTCGAGCTGCTCGGAGCCAGAGCTTTTTGTAATTTCGCGCGACAGCAATTGCCCTGTCGGAGAGACTGTAAAGCGTACGATCACCGTGCCGCGCCGATTTGTACGCGGATTGACCTTGTGCGCACTGATGTGTCTTTGAAGCTTACCGAGGTAAGCAGTGCGAGCGCTCGCATCCCCACCTTCTTGTGCCTGCGCGGCGGCCTTTAGCTCCTTGACCGATATCTCTTCGACACTTGCCGCGGCCGCGATTTGTTGAGGCTTGATTTCTTTAATGGGCTCTGGCCGCACCTCTTCGGTCACGACCGATTCCTCAACCTGTTCGGCCTTCGCGGTGATGACGTCGGTCAGCTCAGGAACGTCTTTGACTTCGGGCTGATCTGGTGGCGGTTCTTCCTGTGGCGGCTCTTCCGGCTTCAGTTCTTCGATGGTCTCGGGAACCGCTTGCGATGCAACCGCAGTTTGCCCCTCGATCGCTTCGACGTTCTGAGCGTCCATTCCGGTTTGGGCAACCCCTTCCAAGGCAAGCCCCTGCTCGATCTTTAAAAGATCGGCGCCGACACCTTCTTCAAAAGCAGATTGATCTCCGCCGGCCCAGGTAAGGAACGGCAATGCTAGGGCGGCATGCAGCGCCAACGAAATTGCCCACGTTGCAAGTCTCAATCCGCCCATACATCAATCTCAATTCTGCGTAGCGGCATCGTTCCCGGGTGCACTCGCCGGTGCATCCAGCACGCGGCTACCGGTCGATGGCGATGGCTGAGACAGCAATGAAACGCGTTGGTAGCCGCTTTCTCCGACGCGGCCGAGCAACTGCATCACATCCCCATAGGCGCGCGATTTGTCCGCCCGAACGTAAACGACAGTGTCGCCTTCCTGCGCGCGGAGCTGTTCGAGCTGGCTCACAAGTCGTTCCGGTGCGACGGGATCCTCTCGGATATAGAGCGCTCCCTCCGCGTCCAGGGTGACGATCATTGGAGTTTTGGGCTGGCTCAAGCGAGCCGCCGAGGTGTTTGGCAGCTCAACCGGAACACCGGCAACCATCAGTGGCGCAGCAACCATGAAGATGATCAGCAACACGAGCATAACGTCGACCATCGGCGTTATGTTGATCTCGGCGAGGGGCCGATAGGCAGCCTCATCATCGTCGTTAGAAATCGGGTTGATTGAAGCTCCCATTAGGCAGCCTCCTCCCGCGCTCCGGGTCTCTGTCCACGCCGTGCCATTTTCTTGGCGAGAACCGCGATCGAAATGCTTAGTTTTTCCGACGCGCCTCCAAGCCCCACCGCGAACTGGTTATAGGCCATGACGGCGGGAATAGCGGCAGCGAGACCGAGCGCCGTTGCAAATAGCGCCTCCGCAATGCCAGGCGCCACCACAGCAAGGCTGGTGTCCTTTTGCTGGGCGATAGCGGTGAAGCTGTTCATGATGCCCCATACCGTGCCGAACAGACCGATGAAGGGTGCAGCCGAGCCGATCGTAGCGAGGAACGGCAAACCGCCTTCGATGCGCTTCAATTCACTTCTCATCGCGGTTCGCATCGCGCGCTCAAGGCGTGCGCGACGGTCGTTCTGGCTCTCATCCGGCGCAGCACCCTCAGTTGCTTCCGCATAAGCGGCAGCATGGATCGCCCGTGCGATCCGGCTACGCTCATGTCCGGTGAAGCCTTCGCCCTTCGCAGCGGCTTCGAGCTCCCGGCGTGCGCGGCGCACAGACGACATGCGGATGATTTTCTCGAAAATGATTGCCCAGCAAGCGATGGAGGCCAGGACGAGACCGGCCATGACCGACTGAACGACGATATCCGCGTTCAGGACCAAACCGATTATTGAGAGATCGTGAGCAGCCGCGGAAGTTTCACCCACCTGCTTTATCCTCTTTGACGCGTTACTTGGAGAGTTTGGCTTTAGCGAGCGAGGACACCGACATGCGCGATAGGCAGTTGTCGACGCTTTCCGTCGTGTTGCGGCATTCCACGACGTCGTTGACGAGGAAGCTGCCAATGTCGTTGCATGCAACTTTGCTGAGTTCGAACAGCTTTACGATCCGCTTTTCTTTGCGCAGTGGCGCAAGGTCGACAAAGAACCTCTGGTCGACAATTCCGTCCGTGCGGAACAACACGAGATCGAGTTTCAAGGTCTTGAACTCGGTATCCGATTTGTTGTTGACCACAACGTAGATACGGCAGCCGGTGTCAATCGTTTCGAGCTTGTTGAGCTCAACTTCAATTTGACCGTTTTCCGTAGAGGGCGCGGCCTTCGCAGGCTCTTGTTGGTCCTGTGCCATCGTTGAAAGTGGTGCGAAGGCCGTCAGGCACGCGGCCAGTGCGCTCAAGAACGCAAGACGCCAAGATCCCGAATCCGCGACGTTGCGCAGGAATGAACGAACGTCACATTGAAACTGCTTGTGGCTCACTCTGATCCTCCCTTCGTGGGCTCGCTTGGGCGCGGGCGCCGGTGAACATAGATTTTTTCAAGTAATTCGAACCGACTGACCGGAACGAGCGCAACTAATCGATAGCCCGAGTGTTCTGTAGAGCGCAACATAGATGCCGCCTATTTCAGAGCACATCAATAACCGTAAACATCCTTTGCGGGTGCCGTGTCCCATCCTCATGCCTATGAAGTTGGGCATAGTTGGAGCAATTAACCGAGCGCTGAATTGCGTCAGCGAACAACCGCTTGTCGGCTTAAGAGCCCGATTCTGCAAACCAATTGATCCCGACGGAGGGGACGAGAAGCTACGAGCTCAACGAAGCTTAACATCTCCAGAGCAGTCGTAACGCACATCGAATATATGAAGCAATTCAACTTGATCGCCGCTGTGCGGGTTGGGAAATATTCCCAACCATATATGGGAAATATTCCCTAATGATCGCTGCTGCTGATGCAATCCGAGACATGGACCCTCGGCAAGATGCGCGTTGATAAGGGCAATCCGACTCGCGCGGCTCCATGCCAAAACCAAAAAAGGCCGCTTAAGAGCGGCCCTTTACGGGAAGCGGCATTGACACCCTGGCCACGAAGCCCGGCAGCATACGCACCTCAACGTTGGCACCCGATACGCAATACCTAACTCATGGTGCTGAGGCAGTTTACGCCAATAATCGTTGCGGTTTTGCGAAAAAGGCCAAAAAAATTGCCTGAAAAGCCCGTTTGTTAAGTGAATCACTTGGAATCCGGTTTGTCCGTTGGGCTTTCGACGTCTCTTTCTCCGGGCCACAAAAGCCAACTCATGACCGGTGCAATGACAGGATAAGGAAACACCCCGATCACTGCCGCGAGCGCCCGGTTGAGTAGCCCTGGCACGATAAGCCGATGCCCCATGCTGTAACCGCGATAGATACTGGCTGCTACGGCGTCAGCCGACATCGACATGGGCAGCCGCCGGTAGAGCGCGTTCTCAGCTCCCATGTCGGCATGAAAATCCGTATCGACCGGGCCGGGGGCTACAGCCGTGATGCGGACACCGGTCCCGGCTTCCTCTTGCGCCAGCGATTGGCTGAGCGAAATGACGAACGCTTTGCTGGCGTAGTACATCGCCTGATAAGGACCCGGAACGAACCCTGCAAAAGACGCGACGTTGATAATGCCACCCCGCCCGCGAGGTGACATGCTACCCACCGCATGATGCGTCAGGCGCGTTAGGGTTGAAATGTTCAATGCAATGAGGCGTTCGATATCCGCCGTCTCTTGCTCTGCGAACCGGCCCGACAAGCCCATGCCAGCGCAGTTGACGAGAATGTCGAGGTATAGGTCTGCCGCTAAGAGCGCTTTATCGATCTGAGCGCCTGAATCCTCAACGGTGATATCGAGTGGTATCGCAAGGGGCCGTTGGCCGGTTGCTGCTGCGATTTCGTCGACAGCCAACGACAGAGCTTCAGCGCCCCGTGCCACAATGGCCACGGGCTTGCCGGTTTTCGCAAACCGCTTTGCCAGAGCGAGGCCTATACCTTTCGACCCGCCGGTAATGACGACGGCTGGGGTGAGGCCGCGCACCGCCGCGACAGCCTCAAGGGAAACACGCGCACGATGCGCCAGTCTGACATCAACAATCCCAGGTAATCTCATTCAAATTGCCTAGCTGTTGTGGCTAACGGACGTCAGGTCCGCACCCGCGTCTGGTGTTATCGAGGAGTGCTTCACGAACCTGACAAGCGGCATCGGGTATAGGTGTCGTTGTTGAGATAGACAGGGGTTGGACATCCGCTCGTGAGCACGTGCTCGCTGATCATGGACTCAGGACCTGAAATTTTAAGAGCTGAACACATGCAATTACTTCTGCAACCATTTGCTCCTCGATATCTCGCGCTCACTTTAACGCTCTTCTTGTCCGTCCTGTTCGCCATTCTTGCGTATTTCGCAGCGGATTGGCGTGCAATTTTGATTGTACCTCTGGCGGGCTTTGCGGCTCTTTCGCTCATCGGACTGCGTGATATCACCCAGACGCGCCACGCGATTTTGCGAAACTATCCTCTTCTCGCGCACCTGCGCTTCATTTTCGAAGAGATACGGCCGGAGATGCGCCAGTACTTCTTCGAGGGTGAGAAAGACGGCCGACCCTTCAGCCGCGATCAGCGCGCCATCGTCTACCAGCGCGCCAAGAGCGCGCTCGACAAGCGCCCCTTCGGAACCCAGTACAACGTGTACGAGGACAGTTACGAATGGCTGACGCATTCGATGGTGCCCAAGGACGTTAGCGCGGAATCGTTGCGCGTGCTCGTTGGCGGCCCTGATTGCGCTCAACCTTACTCGGCGTCTGTGCTGAACATCTCGGGCATGAGCTTTGGCGCTCTCAGCCCCAATGCCATCCGCGCTCTGAACCGAGGTGCGGAACTCGGAAATTTCGCGCACACCACCGGCGAGGGCTCCGTCAGCAGATACCATTGTGAGAATAAGGGCGATCTCGTTTGGCAGATCGGCTCAGGGTACTTCGGATGCCGGGACGAACACGGTAATTTTTGCCCCGAGCGTTTCGCCGATACAGCCGCTCTTGATCAGATCAAAATGATTGAAGTGAAGCTAAGCCAAGGCGCGAAGCCAGGCCACGGCGGCGTTCTCCCGGCAGCGAAAGTCAGCGAAGAGATTTCCGAAGCTCGCGGAATCCCGATGGGGTTTGATTGCATTTCGCCAGCGTACCACAGTGCCTTTTCAACGCCGATCGAACTGATGCTTTTCCTAGCTGAGCTTCGCCGCCTCTCAGGTGGAAAGCCCGTCGGGATAAAACTATGCTTGGGTCATCCCTGGGAGTTTCTGGCGCTCGTAAAAGCAATGTTGGAAACCGGTGCGCCGCCCGACTTCATTGTTATCGACGGAAAGGAAGGGGGTACCGGGGCCGCACCATTGGAGTTCGTCGATCACATCGGCATGCCGCTGCGCGATGGATTGTCTTTTGCGCATAACGCGCTTGTCGGTGTCGGATTCCGCCAGCGTGTGAAACTGGGGGCCAGCGGTAAAATCATCAGTGGCTTCGATATGGCGCGGGCGATGTCGCTTGGTGCCGACTGGTGCAATTCCGCGCGCGGATTCATGTTTGCCGTCGGCTGTATCCAGGCTCAGGCGTGCCATACCGATAAGTGTCCGGTCGGAGTGACGAGCCAGGATCCTGCACGTTGGCGCGCGGTTGTCGTTCCGGACAAAGCGGAACGCGTACGCAGATTCCAGGACGCAACTGTGAAGGCTTTGGCAGAGCTGGTTGGTGCAGCCGGGTTGACGCACTCGCAGCAGCTCTCTGCCCATCATTTCTATCGGCGCGTCTCACAGCGGGAATACATCACCTTTTCCCAGCTGTACCCGACCTTAAAGAACGGCGAGCTATTGGACGGAACAGACGATCCAAGATTCCGCGAGGCCTGGAACATGTCGCGACCCGATCGGTTTGACCAGCATCCCGCGGGATAGTTGGCAAGCTATTCAGCGTAAGTATGGAACTGATCAGCGAGCCACGTCATCTGCGCGCTCAGACGCGGAATGGTCTTCTTCGCAAGCGTGGCTCTGGCCTTGAGGGCAAGGTCCTGAGGGATTCGTCCCAACTCACGGCGCCGCGCAATCAGGGTGATCGTCCTCTGGAACTTGGGGCCGGGCAGTGACGCGGCCTGCACTGAAGCCGCAAGGCCCGACTCAGCCAGACATAAAGGCGTCGTGATCGCAAACCCTGCGTCCGCGCCGACACGCGCGGAAACGCCATACGGAGCGTCGAATTCGATATGGCGCGCCGGATGAATTCCGAGGCGCCGCAGATGCCGTTCTATTTCAATGCCGGTTTTCGAGCGTCCGCTGTAGCGAATGAGCGGACGCGTTTGCGCGAGTTCAACGAGGCCAGCGAGAGTGTTCGGGATAGGATCCCCTCGTGGCATCAGGAGAATGTAGGGCTCGGTAAACAAAGGCCAGCGCTCAAGACCATCGACCTCTTCCATATCATCGACGCCGCAGAAAATATCGAGGTGGCGTGTCAGAAGGGCGATGCTGTGATTGGCTGTGAGCCCTGAAAGGATTGAGACATCATCGGCCCGGCTGCTCAGCGTATCCGCAATAACGCCAGTGAGTTCCCGCGATATCGAATCGACCAGCCCGATCCTCAGCCGCGGCAATCGCTTTTTCACCGCTTCGTTTAACAGCGGGGCGATCTCGCGGGCATCAGTCAGGAGCATAACTGCGCGGTCGCGCAGCACGGAACCGGCAGAGGTGAGCGCCAGGGGTCGGACGCTGCGATCGAATAATTTCAGCCCCATACGCTCTTCAAGATCGCCGACAGCCAAAGAAACCGCAGGCTGTGTGAGCGATAGCGCGCGCGCTGCCGCCGCCATCGTGCCTGTTTCACAGACAGCCAGGAAAATTTCGAGTGAACGCAAGTCAAACGGTAGCGTGCCAAGTCTTGGAGCCATGCGCATACTATAAGTAACGCTTATATCGCGCGCAAATGCTTGCGGGGATATGAAGTTCAAGAAAGCTCCACACAACCGCGCAGTCATAAAGAGACGTCCGATGACGACGAACGATCGCTATTCGATTTTTTCGATCCTACGACAGGCCTGGCGCGGAAACACCGGTTGGAAGCCCGTTTGGCGCGACGTTGCCCCCAAGCCTGCATACGATGTCGTAATTGTCGGCGGTGGCGGACATGGTCTCGCAACGGCGTACTATCTGGCGAGCCAGTACGGCAGACGCCGCATTGCCGTCGTCGAAAAGGGCTGGATTGGCTCTGGGAACGTCGGCCGTAATACGACGATCATCCGCTCGAACTATTTGCTGCCCGGTAACGTCCCCTTCTACGAACTCTCCATGAAGCTCTGGGAAGGGCTCGAGCAGGATATCAACTACAACGCGATGGTGAGCCAGCGCGGTGTGCTCAACCTTTATCATTCTGATGCACAACGCGATGCGTATGCGCGGCGGGGCAACGCTATGCGGCTGCATGGTGTGGACGCCGAACTGCTGGACGCCGCTAAAGTACGTCGGCTCGTGCCCTTCTTGGATTTTGAGAACGCGCGTTTCCCGATACGCGGAGGGCTTCTGCAGCGCCGAGGTGGAACTGTCCGCCACGACGCCGTGGCATGGGGCTATGCACGTGCCGCCGATCGATTAGGTGTCGACATCATTCAGAACTGCGAAGTCATCGGTATTCGCGTGGACGGCGGCCGGGCGATGGGGCTCGACACCAGCCGCGGCTATATCGGCGCGCGCCAAATCGGTGTTTCCGTTGCGGGAAGCTCTTCGCGTGTCGCAGCGATGGCAGGTTTACGTCTGCCAATCGAAAGTCATGTGCTGCAGGCATTTGTTAGCGAGGCGGTCAAGCCGTTCGTAGGTGGCGTCGTAACGTTCGGCGCTGGGCACTTCTATATCAGCCAATCTGACAAGGGTGGCCTCGTCTTCGGGGGCGATATCGATGGCTACAATAGCTACGCCCAACGCGGAAATCTCCCTGTCATGGAGGACGTCTGTGAAGGAGGCATGGCATTGATGCCGCGGCTCGGTCGCGTACGCATGCTCCGGCAATGGGGCGGTCTGGTGGACATGTCGATGGATGGCAGTCCGATCATCGACCGTACGCCTGTTGAGGGGCTCTATCTCAATGCCGGCTGGTGCTATGGCGGGTTCAAAGCAACCCCTGCTGCCGGTTTATGTTTTGCCCACCTCCTGTCGTGTGACGAACCCCATGACGTTGCGCGCGGCTATCGGCTCGATCGCTTTGCCACTGGTCATGCCATCGATGAGAAGGGCATGGGCCCCTATCCAAATCTTCACTAGGCGAAATTCACGAGGAAGGCGCAGCCATGCGGATCAATTGCCCCTGCTGCGGGGAGCGTAGCCTTGATGAGTTTGTTTACTACGGTGACGCTGACCTTCGCCGGCCTGACCCGCAGGACGAGGAGGCTGCCGCGAAGTTCATCGCCTACGTTTACGAGCGCACGAACCCGAGCGGTTTCCACCGCGAACTCTGGTATCACGGCCTGGGATGCCGCACCTGGATTGTCGCTGAGCGCGATACCCGAACCCACGAGATATATGCAACGTGCCGCGCCGTTGACGGCGGTGCGCCCGAGGGGGCAGCCGCTGATGGGGAGCGGTCCTGATGTCGGAGCGTGATGCTAGCAAGGAGGCGTCGCAATCGTTTCGCGTCCCGGGCATGGGATCGATCGATACCACGCGTACAATTACCTTCACATTCGACGGGCGCATCTACGAAGGCCATCCTGGCGATACGCTAGCCTCGGCATTGCTTGCGAACGGTGTTCGGCTTGTTGGCCGCTCGTTCAAGTATCATCGCCCGCGGGGAATTCTGTCAGCCGGTTCGGAGGAGCCGAACGCACTGGTTGAGCTACGGACTGGCAACCGACGCGAACCCAACACCAAGGCAACGACGGTGGAGCTGTACGATGGCCTGGAGGCATCGAGCCAGAACCGTTGGCCGTCGCTCGCTTTCGACGTCTTGTCCATCAACCAGCTCGCCGGTTCGGTCCTGTCCGCTGGGTTCTATTACAAGACCTTTATGTGGCCGGCCGCGTTTTGGGAGAAACTATATGAGCCGGTGATCCGGCGTGCTGCAGGCTTGGGCCGCGCCGCGAGCGAGGCTGACCCTGACAGCTACGACAAGGTCACGGCGCATTGCGATGTGCTCGTGATCGGCGGTGGCCCTGCTGGACTGGCCGCAGCTTTGTCTGCGGCGAGCGCGGGGGCGCGCGTCATCATCGCAGACGAAAACCCCGAACTCGGCGGTCGCTGCCTGGCCGAAAAACGCACCATCGACGAGATGCCGTCAGCGGTGTGGGCGAAACACGCCCAAGAGAAGCTGCGTTCGACCAACGAAGTCCGGGTGCTGACCCGCACCACTGTCTTCGGCGTTTACGATGGCCGAACCTATGGTGCGCTGGAGCGCGTCAGCGATCATCTTCCGGTCCCGCCGCAACACCAACCTCGGCAACGTTTGTGGCGGATCATTGCCAAGCGTGTCGTCCTCGCATCCGGCGCTACTGAGCGGCCAATGGTGTTCGGCGAAAACGACCGACCCGGCGTCATGTTGGCAGGAGCCGTGCGCACCTACATCAACCGGTTTGGTGTCGTTCCAGGGCGCCGTGCGGCTGTTTTTGCCAACAACGATGACGCGATCACAACGATTGCGGACATTCAGCGCGCAGGTGCGGAGGTCGTCGCCTATGTCGACTCGCGCAAAGAGCTGTCTCCCGCCGTTCTGGCGGTACTCTCCGAAGCCGGCGTTGACGCGATACTCGGTGGACATGTTGAGACCACCACCGGCACGCGCCACATCACCGGCGCAACGGTGAGAACGGCCGACGGCGAAATTCGCAACCTGCCTTGCGATCTGATCGCCATGTCAGGGGGGTGGAATCCCAATCTCCAACTGGCAACACATCTCAACGCGCGTCCGCATTGGAACGAAACGATAGCCGCGTTCGTACCGAGCGCGTTGCCGCCGGGAATGGCCGTCGCAGGCGCGGCGAACGGATTGCTCACCTTGGCCGAAGCGCTCGCTTCTGGCGCGCAACTCGGAATCGAAGCGGCCCATGAAGCCGGACGTCCCGCCGTTGAAGCACGATCCTATTCCACGACACCCGAAGCCTCGAGCATTGCACCGCTATGGCGCGTGCCTGAAACGAAGGGCAAAGCCTTCGTTGATTTTCAGCATGACGTCACAACAGACGATGTCGTGTTGGCGCATCGGGAAGGCTTCGCGGCGGTCGAACACCTCAAGCGATACACCACCCTCGGCATGGGGACGGACCAGGGTAAGACGTCCAACGTAAACGCTCTGGCAATCATGGCGGCATTGACTGAGAGCACCATACCGGCGGTCGGCACGACGACGGCGCGTCCACCCTATACGCCTGTCGCAATAGGAGCTTTGGGCGGCGCGCATCGAGGTCGGGATTTTAAGCCGGAGCGTCTGCCGCCGTCCTACCAATGGGCGCGCGAACAAGGCGCCGTCTTCACGCAGGCTGGCCTATGGCTCCGCCCCCAGTACTTTCCGAGACCCGGAGAAAGAGACTGGCAGGAAACGGTCTTTCGTGAAGTGGACACCACGCGAAACGCCGTTGGCATCTGTGATGTCTCGACGCTCGGCAAAATCGATGTCCAGGGACGCGACGCCATAAAGTTTTTGGAGAGCGTCTACATCAATAACTGGGGCTCGCTCGCTGTAGGCCGAGCGCGCTACGGCGTCATGCTGCGCGAAGACGGTATGGTTCTGGATGATGGCACCACCGCGCGGTTGGGCGAGCATCACTTCCTTATGACCACGACAACAGGCAACGCGGCCAAGGTTCTTCAGCATCTTGAGTTCTGCCGTCAGTGCCTGTGGCCGGACTTGGATGTTCAGCTAGCACCCGTTACTGACCAGTGGGCCCAGTTCTCTATGGCGGGACCAAAGTCTCGTGACCTGCTGCGTAAGATTGTCGATTCCGAATTCGATATTTCCGATGCCGCGTTCCCTTACATGGCTGCGGTCGAGGTGGCCATTTGCGGAGGCCTCAAGGCGCGTTTGTTTAGACTCTCGTTTTCCGGCGAGCGCGCTTACGAGATCGCAGTGCCAAGCCGATACGGCGATGCCCTCATCCGTCGGCTCATGACGGCCACCGAAGAGTTCGACGGAACCGCCTATGGCACCGAAGCCATGGGCGTCATGCGCATTGAGAAAGGCCATCTCGGCGCGGCAGAAATGAACGGCACGACCACAGCATACGATCTAGGTCTGGGGCGCATGATGTCGGACCGTAAGGATTTTATTGGCCGCACGCTGGGCAGCCGGAGTGGTCTTATGGATCCTGATCGCCCCAGGCTTGTCGGGTTGCGCCCCATCAATCCCAAACACAAAATTTCTGCTGGTGCACATCTTCTGCCGCAGAAGGCGCACCGAACGGCTGCAAACGATGAAGGCCACGTCACCTCAGCCGCGTTTTCCCCCATACTGGGGCACACAATCGCACTCGGCCTGTTGAAGAGGGGCCCTGAACGAGTGGGAGAGATTGTCGGCGTTTGTGATCCCCTGCGTGGGCGTGACATCCTGGCCAAGGTCGTCTCCCCGGAGTTTTTCGATCCCAGTGGAGAGAAGCTGCGTGGTTGATCAATTGATAACTTTGCCCGCGTTCCCCGCGCCGTCTATCGAGCGTGCGGATCAGGTTAGGATCGTCGCGCGTGAGAACGTGCAGATCGTTGGGATAACGGCTCGGGAAAGAGAAACGGAATCGCTCGTTTTGGCGTTTCGCGCGGTCTACGGCCTGGATCTGCCGATGAAGCCGGCTCGCGTCGAAAAAGATGGCTTAGCTGTCGTGTGGGCCGGTCGGCACCAATGGTTGTTGATGTCCGACGTCGCGGCTGTTCCTGATCTGGAACAAATCATGCGGGCCGACTTTGGTGGCTATGCTGCCGTCGTCGACCACAGCGATGCTCGCGCTATAGTTGCGGTGTCTGGACGTCGCGCACGCGACCTTCTGGCCAAGGGTGTCTCTATCGATCTGCATCCGCGCGTGTTTACGACTGGTGACGCCGCCGCGACGGCGATTTCACATGTCGGTATGCACATTTGGCAAACGGATGAGAAGCCGACCTTTGAACTGGCGGTCCCCCGCACCTATGCAGATAGCCTGTGGCGCTGGATGGAGCGTGCAAGCGCTGAGTATCAAAATAGTGATAGTTTATTGTAGGCTCAAAAAACCGCAAAGCTGCGGTAAGTCTTGCGAAATACTGAGCGTTGCCCTAACCAGACGTACTGGAATTGTTCTCCATCGGGCTGGATTTAATGGCGAAAGTAAAGGGAACGGTAAAAACAGACGACACGACACTTGAGAGTGCGACGAACACGCCGCTCGAGGTCGATGGCCTTAAAACGGCGTCAGGCGCGCCGACGCAATCTGTGCGGACCCTCGAAAAGTCGATCGGGAGCCAGGTACGCCGAAATCGCAAAATCTCTGACTTGACGGTTGCCGAACTTTCGAGCGCTGCCGGCATCTCAACAGGGATGCTCTCGAAGATCGAGAATGGCCAGATTTCGCCGTCCCTTTCCTCGCTGCAGTCGATTGCAAACGCCCTGAACATGCCGTTGTCGTCATTATTTTCCTCGCACGACGAACAGCGCGAGTGCTCATTTGTCCAGGCAGGCAAAGGCGTCGCGATTCAGCGTCGAGGCACAAAGATCGGCCATCACTACGAACTTCTCGGCAGATCCCCAGCGGGCGACACGGTCGTAGAGCCCTACTTTATACGGCTTAGCGCGGGCGCCGAACCCTATACGGGGTTTGAGCATGAAGGCGTGGAATTCATCTACATGTTGACTGGTGAAGTGATCTACGCACACGCGGATCGCACCTATCACCTGAAACCCGGCGATTCCATCTTGTTTGACTCTGGTGCCCTCCATGGTCCGCAAGATTTGCTGGCTCCAGACATCACCTATCTATCCATCATCATCTACAGTCGACGTTGATGGATGTTTCCCCTAAAGAACAAAAAGTTCTCAGGGATTGACTGTAAGTGCAATCCCATATACTGTGTATGCGCATAATTTCAAAGGTACGCGCATGTGTGGAATTGTTGGTCTCTTTCTGAAGGCACCAAGGCTAGAGCCTGAGTTCGGCGCGCTACTCGCCAATATGCTTGAGACAATGACGGATCGTGGACCGGATTCTGCGGGGTTCGCTGTCTACGGTTCGCCGCAGGCGCACGCTATCAAGCTGACACTCCGCGCGCCCGTCGGAACAGATTTCATAGCTATCGCGACCTCCTTGAAGGACGCAGGGCTAGAAGTCCGCGAAATGATCCCCCGTGATACCCATGCAGTCCTGACGGTTTCCAAAAACGAGCAAAGCAAAGTGGTGGAGGTGCTCGCGCGTGTCGCGCCTGAAGTAAAGGTCGTCGGTACAGGGCATCGTATGGAGATTTACAAAGAAGTCGGATTACCGGCGGACGTCGCACGGCGTTTTTCGCTTAAGGAAATGAGAGGAACGCATGGCATTGGCCATACGCGCATGGCAACCGAAAGTGCAGTGACGACCGCAGGAGCACATCCCTTCACGACAGGCGTCGATCAATGCCTCGTCCATAACGGTTCGTTGTCCAACCATTGCGGACTACGAAGACAATTGGGCCTCAAAGGTATTTCGTTCGCGACGCAAAATGATACCGAAGTCGCCGCGGCTTACATTTCAAACCGCCTCAGCGAAGGTGACACATTGGGACAGGCTCTTGAGGCCGGCCTCGGCGACCTGGATGGGTTCTACACTTTTGTCGTCGGCACCGAGAGCGGCTTTGGCGTTCTGCGTGACCCTATCGCTTGCAAGCCCGCCGTCATGGCAGAGACTGACGATTACGTCGCATTCGGTTCGGAATACCGGGTGCTCGTTGATTTGCCCGATATCGAGAAGGCCCACGTCTGGGAACCTAAGCCCGCGCACGCCTATTTCTGGCAACGAGGGAACTAGGCAAGGCGACGCAACCGCCAGACGGAGAAGCCTGTTATGCAATCATCACTGGCCGTTGCGCCCAACCGAGCGGAATCGACCTTGGACAGCGAGCGTGTTTTCGATCTGAGAACATCAACCGTAAGAGAGCTGAATCAGAAGCTGCATTCTCTAAGCGAGGATACCAACGAGAAGTTCTGGAGGGTTGAGAATCCGCGCGGGCGCCATGCCATAGCAGTCGGCCTCGATCTACCGATCTCCGTCACGATAAACGGCCACGTCGGCTACTATTGCGCGGGGATGAACAAGCGCGCTGACGTGACAGTGCAAGGCAATGCGGGTGTCGGCGTCGCCGAAAATATCGTCTCTGGCCGTGTTCATGTCCGTGGTGACGTGAGCCAGTCCGCCGGAGCCACCGGCATAGGTGGAAACCTCATTATTGACGGCAACGCATCGGCGCGATGCGGAATTTCAATGAAAGGCGTCAATATCCTCGTTAAGGGTTCTGTTGGGCACATGTCGGCTTTCATGGCTCAGGCCGGAACGTTGACGGTGCTTGGCGATGCCGGCGAAGCATTGGGTGACTCCATCTACGAGGCGCGTTTGTATGTGCGCGGCAGTGTTGCGAGCCTCGGCGCCGACTGCATGGAGAAAGAAATGCGCGACGAGCACAAGGCGCAGTTGTTCAAAGAGCTCGAAAGCGCTGGGATCGCCGGGGAAGTGGATGTCTCATCGTTCCGGCGATACGGATCGGCGCGCCAACTCTATCATTTCCATATCGACAATATTTCCAGTTATTGAGGACCGGGTCGTGAACGAACATTTCAGGATCCCACGCACGGTTCCGCGAAAGTCGGCGACGTTCGACGACGCTTCTATCGCTGAAATTCGCAGAGCGGCGGCCACCGGCATCTACGATATTCGCGGTGCTGGCGCGAAACGCAGGGTCCCGAATTTTGATGATCTGCTCTTTCTCGGCGCGTCCATCAGTCGATATCCATTGGAAGGCTATCGTGAGAAGTGTGGGACCGAGGTTGTGCTCGGAACCCGCTTTGCAAAGAAGCCTATCGAACTCAAGATTCCCGTCACGATCGCCGGCATGAGCTTCGGCTCTTTATCTGGGCCGGCGAAAGAGGCGCTGGGACGCGGCGCCTCTGCGGTCGGCACATCTACGACCACGGGCGACGGCGGCATGACCCCCGAAGAGCGCGGTCACTCCGACATACTCGTCTATCAATATTTGCCGTCTCGCTACGGCATGAATCCGGACGACTTACGTAAAGCCGACGCCATAGAAGTCGTGATTGGCCAAGGCGCGAAGCCCGGCGGCGGTGGTATGCTCTTGGGACAGAAGATCTCGCCGCGCGTAGCGCAGATGCGGACACTCCCCGAAGGAATTGATCAGCGCTCAGCTTGCCGTCATCCGGATTGGACAGGTCCAGATGATCTTGAGATCAAGATCGAAGAATTGCGTGAGATCACGGATTGGCAGAAACCAATCTACGTAAAGGTCGGCGCCTCACGACCGTATTATGACACCGCGCTGGCTGTAAAGTCTGGAGCCGATGTCGTTGTTGTCGATGGCATGCAGGGAGGCACTGCAGCGACGCAGGAAGTTTTTATCGAACACGTTGGAATCCCTACCCTGGCCGCTATCCGTCAATCCGTGCGCGCACTCCAGGAACTCGGGCAGCATCGCAAGGTGCAGCTGATCGTATCAGGTGGCATCAGATCCGGTGCGGACGTTGCGAAAGCGCTCGCACTCGGTGCCGATGCCGTCGCGATCGGAACGGCAGCGCTCATCGCCATCGGCGATAACGATCCAGCGCTTGAGGCTGAATACCAAAAGCTAGGGACAACTGCCGGTGCTTACGACGATTGGCATGAGGGACGCGATCCCGCAGGGATTACAACCCAAGAGCCCGAGCTGATGCAGCGTCTCGATCCGGTTAGGGCTGGACAACAGCTCGCGAACTACCTTTCCGTCCTGACGATGGAAACGCAGATCATTGCCCGCGCGTGTGGCAAGAGTCACATCCATAATCTTGAACCTGAGGACCTTGTTGCTCTTACTGTGGAATCGGCCGCAATGGCTGGCGTACCCCTTGCGGGCACGGACTGGATTCCCGGCGTTGAGGGGCGGTGAAGATGTCGACGTGAATTTAGCTCGGAGGAGAGTTAGATGCTGCATTCATTGACGGGTAAATCGCCGCCTGCGTCCGACGCGATGGCTCTTTCTAAGAAAGCCGAAGTGCTGGGCATCGAGTATTTTCTAGTTTCTTTCACTGATCTTTTTGGAGCGCAACGCGCGAAGCTCGTCCCTGCTGCTGCCATCGATGAAATGGCAAAAAACGGTGCGGGCTTTGCAGGTTTCGCTACATGGCTTGATATGAGCCCTGCTGATGCTGACTTGTTCGCGGTGCCAGATCCATCGACGCTCGTACAGCTGCCCTGGAAACCACAGGTTGGCTGGTTAGCCGCCAACCTCAAGATGAACGAAAAGTCCGTCGAACAGGCTCCACGCAACATCCTCTGCAGGCTGCTTAAAGAAGCTCAAGACGCAGGCTACCGGATAAAGACGGGCGTTGAATGCGAGTTCTTTGTCGTCAATCCAGACGGCGACACGATCGCAGACGGCGGCGATATTCAGGACAAACCTTGTTACGATCAAATGGCGCTCATGCGTCGCTACGAGGTCGTGACGGAAATCTGCAATGCGATGTTGTCCCTTGGCTGGCAGCCGTATCAGAACGATCATGAAGATGCCAATGGCCAGTTTGAAATGAACTGGCAGTTCGATGACGCGCTCAAGACTGCAGACCGTCATGTGTTCTTCAAGTACATGGTCAAATCGATCGCTGAAAAGTACGGGCTACGCGCGACGTTCATGCCCAAGCCCTTTGCGAATTTGACGGGCAGCGGCTGCCACACACACGTCTCGCTGTGGCGAGACGGCAAAAATCTCTTTTTTGACTCGTCAGATGAGCTCGGCCTGTCGCGCCTCGGCTATCATTTCATCGGCGGTGTGATCCATCATGCCGACGCGATCTGTGCGATCACCAATCCCACGGTGAACTCATATAAGCGGATCAATGCGCCGCGCACGACATCCGGCGCAACTTGGGCGCCCAATTCGGTCACCTATACCGGCAACAACCGCACGCACATGATCCGCATTCCGGAGCCCGGACGGTTTGAGCTGCGTCTCGCCGATGGAGCTGCCAATCCTTACCTGTTGCAGGCTGCCGTGCTGGCCGCCGGACTGGATGGCATCAAGCACGAGCGCGACCCCGGCACGCGTTGTGATTTCAATATGTATACGGATGGTCATCTCGTGGGGGATGTTAAGCGGCTACCGCTCAATCTGCTTGATGCCCTGCGTGCGTTGGAGTCCTCAGAACTCGTCGCAAAGACCCTCGGCCCGGAATTTGTGACCGCTTATACAAAATTGCGCGCCGCCGAGTGGAACGCATACACCAGCCAGTTAACCGACTGGGAGCGTCGGAACACGCTGGATTGTTGAGGGCACAAACCGCCGTTTCGGAAAATTAATTTGACTATTCCAAGGCATTAAACTCGTCCTGACGAAATCGTTAGACGTACCCTTTTAGCCGCAAATTCAGTCTGCAGACTCCGAGTAACATATTGTTACTCATGAGTTTAATGAGGCGCAAAGCCCTGAGGTTCGGGGCTTTTTTTGAAAGTGCCAAAAGTTTAGCGCGCATCTTCTCCCGCACGGTCACAAAGCTGCCAACGTCAGGGTCGAATTGAGTCGAACTACGCACCATTGTGGCGATTGGCTGGAAAGTCATATTCGATCGGGATCTGAAATAATGCGGGCTCTGAAAACAGGCGGTCTTTGTCTGCTCGTCACCGCTGCGCTTGCCGTCGCTGCGACAGCCGCGCGCGCCAGCGAGCTGTTGGTGATGCCCTATCGGTGTTCAGTGATCGGCGGCGAGGTGGTTCTCAGACCCTCCGCAGACGAGGGCCATCGTATTCTCTCTCGTCGTGAGCAACGCAACTTCACCGCCTGCTCCCCGGCTGACTCCTCGCAATGCCGCAGATGGCAGATCCATCGTTTTGACGTCGATTGTGGCGGTGACCGCGTACCGTGGACCGAGGTCGTCGCAGCAGCCGATCGCGAAAGAAACGCGTGGGTGGAAAACGGCACACTGAAGATCCGCATGCCGAGTTGGTGGAGTATGTCGCCGGACGACCCATGCGCGTGGCGCCCCGAAGATGGCCGCCCGTTTGGTGGTCGTGGTCCGTTCTGCGCTCGCAAACGCGCTCAGTTGCCGCCAGCCATCGTGAGCATGCCCTATGGTTTCGCGCCGAAGTTCGGGCTCGATGCCATCTTTGTCGCCGATGATCGCGGTCCCGCCATGGCGGGACGGGAACCGCAGGTGGGCGGCTACGAGGCTCGTCGCGCTGAAAGAGACCTGCCACCGGTTCTTGCCGAAGGCCCGCGCAGTGCTGCGCGTCCCACAAGGTCAAGGCCGGACGACATTCCTTTCAAGGTCGCACCGCCAGCGGAAGGTTTGAGCCTGGAGCCGTCTGAGCCTTCGGATAGCGCACGCACCACAACGCAGAGCGAACCTCAGATCACGTGGGCCGAACCGCCGCCCCTGCCGCCACGTCTTGACGCCTCCGAACGGCGCGCGAGAGCGCAAAATACAAACGGCCAAGAGCCGGAGCGAATTGATCTGGCTGAGGCCCCGCCGGTGCTGGTCGCCCCTCCTTCACCAGCCAAGCCCGCCGGGACGGCGAACGCGCCGACCATCATAAACCGGCCGGCATCGAGTTCCGAACCCTCCGCACTGAAGGCGACGAAATCAGCGGCTACTGAGACGCAGGCCCCGGGTATGCAACCCGCGGCTCCGGCAACTGGACAATCGACCGATGGCAACGCGACTGCGAAATCCGAAAGTCCAACCGCGACCGCCTCGAAGCCAGAACCCGTTCTGCCGGAAACGACCACCACCGCGACACCTCAAACCTCTACGCGCGCGCCTCTGGATCCTGTAGAGACAACGCCGGAAGCCGCACCCGCTGGACTGCTCGCCCGCGTCTTTCAGGGTGAGCCTGGCGCGTTGGCTGTTGTTGTTATCTCGGTAGGGCTACTGGCGATCCTTATGGTTGGACTCACGATGTCTCGCCGGAGCGGTAGTACTAGGCCGGAGGAAATGTCCCACGATTTATCTTCGGTGTCGTTGGAAAAGGGCGTAGCGCCCGAACCGGGCTTGGGAACACCGGAACCGACGTTGAGTGCCCCTCCGCGGCAACCTCCGGTCCCGCCAGCGCCTGGAATGCCGGGCGTGAGCGCGCCAGCGCGAAGTGAGCCGACGTTGGCTGAGCCGTCAGCGTTGACCGCTCCGATCCCCGAACAGCGATCAGCACGCCGTCCCGCTTCGGCACCGCGCCGCGCGACACAGGCCGCAGCTCCGGCCTGGGGGAACGCGATCCCGCAGTCGCACGCCGACGCGCTTCGTGTCTTAGGCATGGGGGTACGAGGCGACTCGAGCCCGGCCTCGATCAAGAAAATCGTCGATGGTCTGCGTATGAGCTGGCACCCTGACCATGCCGAGAATGAGGCAGATCGCAAGGAGCGCGAACTGCGCCTCAAGCAGATCAATGCCGCCTGGGAGATCATCTCTGGCCGCCGCCCTGCCGCCCCCGATACCCAGGACCTGCGCCGTCCCGAGACGCTGCAGCTTTGAGATCGCGGCGTGTTGGTCGCGATCAGATGGCCAAAACCGCGGGCCCGCGAACTTCCTCTTAAGCCGCGCTTCCCAAGGGTGGCGGGCGCGACCTCCCTCGGAGGCGCAAGAGAAGAGCATATACAAATCGTGATCGGAATGAAAGATCCTCAGCTCAAATCCTAAGTTGGAAACTTAGCAGATGCCGCCTACGACCGCGGAAAGACCCTGGGAACCAAAGGCAGATAAAAATGCTTGTACTCGGGTGTGCCTATGGCAAATGACGCTCATGTTCGCTAGCTGAAGCAACCTCTATCCGCCATTTGTCGGTCTCAATGAGAGTGAGACCCCGGCTTAGCTACGATGTCCGAGGTGATGTGTGAGGAACCAGTGGTTCAGGAGAGACGTTGCGCGTTTTCAAGGCCGAACAGCCCAATGGCGTCTCTCATACAATCGTTTGATTGGAGTAAAACCGAACTTGGGCCGATGGAATCCTGGCCGACGGCACTAAAAATTGCCGTCGGAATGATGATTCATTCGGACTTTCCCAAATGCATCGCTTGGGGATCTCAGCTCACGACAATTTATAACGACGCCTTCAAGCCCATCCTTGGCGACAAGCCGGAAGCTCTCGGGAGATCTTTTCGCGAAGTTTGGGCCGAGGTCTGGGAAAATATCCAACCGATTTGCGATAAAGCCTTTCAGGGCGAGTCGACGTTTATCGAGGATTTTCCACTCGTAATCGATCGTTTTGGTTATCCCGAGCAGTGTTACTTTACGTTTTGTTATAGCCCGATCCTGGATGAGGCCGGCCACGTCGTCGGCATGCTTGACACTGTCATCGAGACGACAGGCAAGGTTGAAGCAGAGCGACTTGCCGATGTTCGCAATTCTGAGCTGGCGCACCGTATCCGAAATTCGCTCGCGATGGTCTCTGCGATTGCCGGGCAAACTCTTCGCAACAGCGACTCGCTCGAAACTGCGGCACGATCACTCTCTAACCGGCTGCAGGCGCTGGCCAAGACGCATAGTCTTTTAACGTCAACAACGAACCCATCTGCGACCGTCAGTGACATCATCTGGACCGCGCTGGAACCCCACGTTCCAGATCGAGAGCGCTTCGAAGTATCTGGCCCTCTCGTCAAACTTCCCGAACGGCAGGCACTTTCGATGGCCCTCGCTGTAAATGAGCTCGCGACGAATGCCGTAAAGCATGGGGCGCTATCGACAGACAGCGGCAGGGTTCTGATTTCTTGGGCCCTAGAGCAAGATGTGGCCGAAGGACGGATGTTTCATTTCCACTGGGCGGAAGCCGACGGACCTCCTTGTCGTGCACCTTCCCGCAAGAGTTTCGGCACGGTCCTTCTGGAAACTGTCGTGCCAGCGGACTTTCAGGGCCAAGCGCGCCTCGACTATGGGGCTGAGTGCTTCCAGTATACTCTGATCTCAAACTTGGATCGCTTTGACGATGTGATCTCTGCCAGACCGTAGCCCCAGCGCGCAGCAGCTTTAAAGCTTGCGACGGCTCTCCAAGTCATCGATTTTTGGAAATTAAATGGTGCCGCTTAGGTGACTTGAACACCTGACCCCATCATTACGAATGATGTGCTCTACCAGCTGAGCTAAAGCGGCTTACCATGTATCAGCGTGGCGCTCGACATAGCGCCATTGCGTCCGGTTTGCAAGTTCCGAAACGACCTTTTGTACCGGCATCTGAGAACGATCGGCCTTGTCCATCAAGCGCATAGCCCGTGGCCAAAGTGACAGACGCGGCTAAAAGCGTTGCTTTGCCGCGCCTGACGGCGACCAAGACGCGCCACTCAATTGAGACGGCGCGCCGTGGCCTCCTTCTCTGGAGGCGGACCGGGATCGTCCGGCGCACGCGGCGAAACGAAGATGTTGGGCTCCGCCTGGGCCCCCGACGCCGAATTGCCAGCCGTCGGTTGCCGAGCCGTTGTTACTTTCACCGAGGCTTCTTCGCTGTGGACCGCCGCTGACATCTTTGCGTCGCGCGGCTTGACGTCAGCTGTCTTGGAGGGATCGGTCGCGGGCGGAGTGGCGGACGACGGCGCACTGGCGGCCCCGGAGGAGCTCTGAGAGCCAGCGGGCGCGGTAGCAGTCTTGCCGGTGCGCGCGTCGCCGTCATCTTCGATCACGTCAGCATCCGCGACCGGGCTCGTCTTAGCGGGAGCAACTGGCGCAGGTGTGGTTGGCACCGGTACAGCGGCAGCTGGCTGAACGGGGGTAGCCCCCAGCGCGACCAGCTCTTCGAGCTTTTGCGCAAGAAGTTCTTCGCTCGCTTTGTCGACCGTCTCGACGGGCACCCGCCACTGGAAGGCGTCAAGCGCGCCGGTCACCGGCGACACGGGCGCCCAGTTGTCGGACACAACGCCGTCGGCCGTCCAGGCCGGATCACGTTGCGCGTTCACCGCCCGGGCCAGCCATTCGCGTACGCGGCCCTTATCGCCGTGCTGCTCGCCTTCGATCTTCGCCATGAGAGTGCAGACGCGTTGCGTCAGCCGGTTTTCAAGCAGCGGCTCGAGGGCCTGACGGGCCGAGTCGTAATCTTTGGCCTCGATCGCAGCGACCGCGACGGCTATCGGACTTTCCAGAGAATAAGGATTGAGCGCGGCCAGCTTCTTCACACGGTCAAGCCGGTCGCGCGGACTGTCGCCGAGCCGCGCGTAGGCGTAGGCGGTCGCGAGATCAGGATGGGGCGCTTTCTGCCAGGTCGTTTGGATAACCTTGGTGGCACGGGGTGTGTTGCCGCGTGATGCTAGGAGCCGACCCGCGATAGCCGCGGCGGGCACAAGATTGGGGGCTAGGCTATGCGCTTCCAACGCCCACGCCAAAGCGCGTTCTGGATCGCCGTCTTCGGCCTTCTGCGCCTGCGCTGTGAGCAGAACGGCACGGCGTCGGTTGGCGCTGGCCTTCTCGATTTGTCCGTTCTTGCGCGCGATCGCCAGCGTTTCAAGCGCGCCCGCCCAGTCCGCATCCTTGCACTGCAGATCGAAGAGAGCATCGACCGGCCAGCTCAGCGCGGCGTTGAGATGCACGGCGCGTTCCGCGAACTGCTTGGCGGCTTCCGTCTCGCCTTCCCGTTCGGCCTCCAAAAAGAGACCACGAAGTCCGAGCTGCTCGGTGTCTGGCGAACCGAGCATCGCTTCGTAGATGCGACGCGCTGTGGCGCGGTCGCCGGAAAGCTGCGCCGCCTGCGCCCGCAAGAGATGCGTGAGCGGTTCGCTCGGAAGCGACTTGCGCGCCTGGATCGCATAGCGCGTGGCCATGGCACGGTCGCCCGCACCGATAGCGATCATGCCGCTCGACAGCGCATCAAGCCCGCGCTTTTGACGCCGGCGATTGAGGAAACTGCCCAGCGCTGCCGGGCTTCCCCAGAGATTGCGGAGCAATGACCAAGCGAACAACACGAGGCCGATGAGGAGTGCAAGCAGCACTACGGCGCGAAACACGCTCGTCTCGATCAAGTAGCCTTGCCAGTTGATGACGAGATTGCCTGGCCGGTCAGCGAGCCAGGCAAGACCTGTCGCAATGACCACCACAACGCCCAGAAACAAAAACAAACGCACCATGAGCGAAACGACCTCTAGTTGGCGTTAGCGTCAGAGGGCGCGGAAGCCCCACTGATCGAAGCCTTGAGCTGGCCTTCAATGACGCCGAGCGCCTGATCGACGGCGTGTCGGGCCTCGACGGTCTTGATCCATTCAGCGGCGCGGTCATGCGCGGGATCGGGCAACTTGGCAGCTTCCTTCAACACTTCCCCAAGCCGACCGGCCGAGAGCGCCGTGCTGATGCGGCCCACAATCGCTTCGACGCTTTGATCGCTGGGGTCATGATTGACCTTACGGACGCGCACGACGGAGCGGGCCCCGGCAATGAGCTGATCAAGGACCGAACCGTCTTCGGGAACGGCGGCGGCGTCGATGATATCGTTTGCGACCGGCCGGAACGTATCCTCAAGTTCTTTGAGCGTCGGAACACCAGCCGTCTCGTAGGGTTCAAGGGCTTTCAGGTCGAGAACCCCTGTCGAAGCCTTGCGGACTTCCGCCAGCTCGCCAGCATAACCTTCACCACGGTCAACGGCCCGTTTCAGGTTGGCAAGCTCGAGCGATAGTACAATCCGCTGCGCATTCGCCTGGCGATCCTTCTCAGCTGAAACCACACCGGAGACTTTGTCGGAAAGGTTTGAGATCTGAGCTTCAACAGGTTTGATTGCCGAGGAAACGTCCTCGGCCGTCGTCAGCTTGGAAAGCTTCTGATTCACGTCGCCGGTAAATGCATCGAGCTGACTGCGGATAGCGCCCGTCTCTTCCTGGACAACCCGCAGCGTATCGCTGATCCGGGTGTTATCGGCTTTCAACGCTTCAAGACGCTGGCCCAGTCGTGCGGCTTCGGTGGTAACCGTTGCGACCTGCCTATCCAGTCGTTGCGTTCCAGACCGGGCCGACTCGCTGGCTTCAGCAATGCCCGCGACACGTTTGTCGACGTCCTGGCCTACGCTTTCCCGGAGAGCCGCGATCTGATTGCCGAGGCTCGACTCGAGATCTGAAAGGCGGCCCGAGAGTGCAGCGAGCTGTGGCAGCCCATTGGTGTTGCCGTCTCCTGCCGACGACACGAGCGTATCAAGCTGCTGCTCAAGTTTTGTGAGCCGCGCTTCTGGAACGGTGCCTTCCGGAGCAGCCTGCAGTTTCGCATCGAGCGCTTCGGCCTTCTGCGCCAATCCACTCTGCGTTTCCTGCAGAGCACTGACGGACTTCTTCAAATCTTCCAGAGCATCGATCCGGCTGTCCGTCGCGGCGAGGCGTGACGTAACGTCTTCGCTCTTCGTTGCCTTCTCAAGAGCGGCCAAGCGACGCTCAATTTCGGCAGTTGTCTCGGACGTTTTGTGCGCCGCGCTCGGCAGCCCGAGCTTATCCGCGATTGGCGGAATCTGCGGCCCGAGCATGTCAGCACCAAGAAGAGCCAAAAAGCCGCCGACGATACCGGCTGTCAGATGCGAAAGAAATCCGCCGCCAGACCGGGGCCGTTCTGTGCGCGTCTCGTTCGGCTTGCTCTCTTTAGCGTCCGGCTTCTTTGCGTCGGAAGGCGGTACGCTCTTGCCGCTGCTGGCGGTCTCAGTGGGCTTCGCGCCGCCGGACGATGGGCCTGCGCTTGAAGACGCCGTCGCACTGGCAGTTGTCTTGTCTGGCGATGGCTTCTCCGAAGAGGCCTTGGCGTCCGCAGGCTTCGCACCTTCGGCCGATGTTTGGCTCTTGCTGCCGCCGACCTCAGTCGCCTTCAGATCAATAGTCGCGACAGGCTTCTTACCGCCAGCCGTTTCACCAGGCCGGATGGGATCCTTGCCTGGTTCATCTTTCTTCGTAGTCATGGAACGAACGAACCTCCAACGCATCGACCGCCCGCGTCGAATGCCGGCCCGGGACGCTCCCCGCCGACAACCGCATATTTTCTTCGTCCGCGAGTTTAAGGGGCTTTGCTTGTTACTGCTGGAATTGTGCCGCTATCCGGTTAACGAGTGCAAGCACTTCTTGGTTATTCGGCTTTGCCGCGACGTGCGTGCATGACCAACCTTCATCCACCAGGAACTTGCAGGTCGCCTCCGAAATACAGGCATAAGACAGCGAGCGTGCTTCCACCTCCAACCCGGTCGATTTGATCAATCTCACGAAAGTGTTCGCCGTTTGCGGCGACAACAATGTGACGAGATCGATTTGTCCTTGCCGAATTGCCTCTTCGGCTTCGGCTGTGAACCCTGTAGCGGGCTCAGACCGGTAACATCGTATGGTTTCCGCCCGGTAACCGAGTTCGGAAAAAGCCTGAGCAAAATTAAACGCGAGTTTATTGCCGGCCAAATGCACGATCCGTCCGTCCGCTGGAAGACCGTGATCCTTGAGAAGTTCGGCCAGTTCGGCGCCTGTTCCGGGACCCTCGATAATATGCCGAAATCCCAGTTCACGGGCCATCGCGAACGTCCGCGGTCCGACGACGAACGTCTTCACACTGGTGAGGTGCTCCAGCTGAGGATTGCCGGCAAGCGCTCTTAGTGCGTTTTGGCTCGTGATGACGAGCGCCGCGATGTTATCGGCGCGAATATCTGGAATTGGCTCGGATAGGATAGTGAGAAGAGGTGAAATGACGATAGAGTGCCCTGCCGCCGTCAGAACCCGCCGCATGTCTTCACAATCTGCCTCAGGCCGCGTCACGAGAATACGCATTGCGTGTCACGTCGCCGATGCTGGGGACGAACTGAGAAATCCAGGCCCCGCGCGATCAAGCAGTTCCCGCGCCGCGTCCTCGCCGAGCCGAATAGCGCTTGCGGGCGACCCGGATTTGACCGTCGAGAACTCCCGAGCCCCATCCGGCGACAGGATTTGTCCGCGTAAGCGCAAAACATCCCCGTCGAATTCAGCGAGACCCGCGATAGGCGTGCGGCACGATCCGTCCAGGATCCTTAGAAACGCGCGTTCGGCGGTCACACAAAGAGCCGTCCGCTCATCATTGAGAACGCCCGTAAGCGCATTGTTGTCTTCGTCGCCAGCCCGGATTTCGATGCCGATGGCAGCCTGCGCCACGGCAGGGAGCATAACGTCCGTCTCAATCGATGCCGTGATCTGATCTGTCAGGCCCAACCGCCTTAAACCGGCACAGGCAAGAAACGTCGCGTCGGCGACACCATCGGCGAGCTTCTTCAGGCGTGTTTGCACGTTGCCACGAAAGCCGATGACCTCAAGATCCGGCCGCCGGAGCTTGACCTGAGCTTGTCGCCGTAACGACGAGGTTCCGATACGCCCGCCGGCGGGCACGGCGTCCAGAGACGGGTAGGCCAAACTGATAAATGCGTCGCGAACATCCTCGCGCGGAAGCATGGCCGAAATCGTCAAGCCGGCTGGGAGAGTGGTGGCCATGTCCTTCATGGAGTGCACGGCAAGATCGATCTCCTCACCGAGAAGAGCTTCTTCGATCTCCTTGGTAAATAACCCCTTGCCGCCGACATCAGCCAGTGAGCCGACGATCTGATCGCCCGAAGTTTTAATGACGACGATTGCGAATTGGTCTTCCGCCAGACCATGAGCGGCCATCAAGCGAGCCCGTACCTCATGCGCTTGCGCCAAAGCAAGCGGCGACCCGCGGGTCCCGATTTTGATTGTCTTTTGTTGCAAGTGCGCGCTCCCCAGTGATAGGCGGAGGTGGAAGACGAAATGGCGCGACAGTATTGGCGCGCTAAGCACGCCAACGCAAATATGTGCATGGGCCAAGCCTCGATAATGCATGAATTAGTCAGGAAAAAAACGCATGTCGCCCAGTGAGATGGCACATGAGACAATAATACTCGGGATCGAAACGAGCTGTGATGAGACAGCGGCGGCTGTCGTTGCGCGCGATTCCGCGGGTCGCGGTCGCATCTTATCGAGCATTGTCCGTTCGCAGTGGGATAGTCATCGCCCGTTCGGGGGCGTTGTTCCAGAAATCGCGGCGCGGGCCCATGCGGAATGTTTGGATGAGTTGATCCGCGATGCTATGGCGGAAGCAGGTATCGGCTTTGAGCGCATCGATGCCGTGTCCGCTGCTGCGGGCCCAGGGCTTATCGGGGGCCTCATAGTCGGTGTCGTCACGGCAAAAACGATTGCTTTGGTTCGAGGCATCCCGCTCGTTGCTGTCAATCACCTCGAAGCCCATGCGCTCACTGTCGGTCTGACGGATGGATTGGACCCGCCCTATCTTCTCTTGCTCGTCTCTGGTGGGCATACGCAGTTGCTGCTGGTTCATGGTGTCGACCACTACACGCGTCTCGGCACAACCATCGACGACGCGCTGGGTGAGGCGTTCGACAAGACGGCGAAACTCTTGGGCCTACCTCAGCCGGGCGGCCCCTCCGTGGAAAAGGCGGCGAAGCAAGGAGACGCATCACGTTTCGTCATGCCGCGCCCTATGCTCGGGCGCGAGGAAGCGCATTTTTCCTTCGCGGGCCTCAAAACAGCGGTGCGCCAGCGCGCACTTCAACATGCTCCATTGAGCGACAACGACGTCAACGACCTTTGCGCCGGATTTGAAGCAGCGGTATTGGCAAGCGTCGCCGACCGTTGCGGTCGCGCCTTCGATCTGGCGGCTGAGATGCTAGGCGAACCGGTCGCGGACTTTGTCGTGGCCGGGGGCGTGGCTGCAAACCAGGCCTTGCGTCAGACACTCCGGGATCTGGCCGAAAGTCGCGGCAGCCGTTTTCATGTTCCTCCCGTAGAACTTTGCGGCGACAATGCCGCGATGATCGCATGGGCGGGCGCGGAGCGTTTGGCTCGCGGACTAGCCTCACCGCTAGATGCCAAGGTACATCCGCGCTGGCCGCTGGATGCGACGGCACCGCGTGCGATTGGGGCTGGCGTCAAGGCGTGATTGCCGTGCCGCGGCATGATAGACCTGCCCGGTCACAGTTTTGGTGGAGATCCGAATGCGATCACGCCGTACTTTTAAGGAGAGCTTATGCAAGTCTCGAGCGTGGGCATCGTCGGAGGCGGCGCCTGGGGAACGGCGCTGGCGCAAACCCTGGCTTTAGCAGGACGCAACGTCGTCCTATGGGCCTATGAACCCGACACCATTCGCGAGATCAACGAGCACCATCTGAATCGGAATTATCTTCCCGGCGTAAGTTTGGAGCCCGGGATCCGCGCGACGGGCAAGATGGCCGATATCGCCGCCCAGGACGTCGTGCTGCTCGTACCGCCCGCACAAAATCTCCGTGCCGTTGCGAGCGAACTCAGCCCGCATTTTTCTGCAGGCCGCCCGGCTGTGATCTGTGCCAAGGGTATTGAGCGCAGCAGTGGCAAGTTGATGGGCGACGTTTTGGCCGAAGCTCTGCCCGGTGCGTTGCCTGCAATCCTTTCCGGTCCAAGCTTCGCCGCAGATGTCGCGCGGGGACTGCCCGCGGCGGTGACCCTGGCCTGTGCGGACGAGGAGATCGGCCGCTCCCTCGCCGAAGGCTTGGGCTATCGCAACCTGCGCATCTATTGGTCGTCCGATGCCATTGGTGTGCAGCTCGGCGGGGCCATCAAAAATGTTCTGGCCATTGCAGCCGGCATCGTCGATGGCAAACAGCTTGGCGCCAGCGCGCATGCCGCGCTGATCGCGCGTGGTTTCGCTGAGTTGCGCCGCCTGGGCGAAGCGATGGGTGCTCGGTCCGAAACACTCATGGGCTTGTCGGGGCTTGGCGACCTGATCCTCACCTGCGGAAGTCCAAAGTCACGCAACATGTCCTTGGGACGGGCGCTGGGCGAAGGCCAAAATCTTGAGGCCATCCTCGGTCAACGTCGCGCCGTCACCGAAGGCATCTACACCGCCGAGGCCGTCAGTCGGTTGGCAAGCAAATTCGATGTGCAAATGCCGATCTGCCAAGCCGTACTCGATATTGTATCGGGCGAGATAACAATCGATGCTGCAATCGAATCATTGCTGACCCGCCCGATGAAATCAGAGATTTAGGACCGAAGGGGTAGTTCCGGCGGGAGGCTGCAAGAATTTGAGGAGCACGAGCACATGAAGAAAGTGGCGGGCAGCAAGTCGACGACCTCCAAGGCAGCCGCTAAACCTGCCCCTAAGAAAAAAGCTCCAGCGAAGCCGGCCGCGGGGAAAACGAGCACAGAGGGTATCGACCGTTGGCTGTTTAAATCGGAACCGGACGTCTTCTCCTGGGACATGCTCAAAAAGTGCGGTCGCAAAGGCGAACCTTGGGATGGGGTCCGTAACTTTCTTGCGCGCAACAACATGCGGGCAATGAAGAAAGGCGATCTCGGCTTCTTCTATCACTCAAATGAAGGCAAAGAGATCGTCGGCATCGTGGAGGTCATCAAGGAAGCGCATCCTGACCCCAAAGACGATACCGGCAAATGGCAGTGCGTGACGGTGGCGGCTGTCGCCGACCTGCCCAAACCTGTAACGCTTGCAGACGCGAAAGCGAACGATAAGCTGTCCAAAATGAGCCTCGTCACTTCAATGCGACTGTCAGTGCAACCTGTCACCACCGCGGAATGGAACGAGGTCTTACGTATGGGCGGCTTGGACCCAAAAGCGCTCAGCAAGAAATAAAACCATTTTTTGCCGACGAGCGCTTTTCCTCCGGCACATGAGACCCAAATGGCTGCGGCCGAATCATCACGCTCTGCTGCCTTCATCCGGAAAAATACAGTACCACTGAGCCCTCCGCTGGTTCCGGAAATTAGACTGCATCTGGCAGAAGAATCCCTCCCCATTTGGCTAAAGACCGAAGAGGAACTGCAGCAACATAATATTGATCCGCCCTACTGGGCATTCGCTTGGGCGGGGGGACAGGCACTCGCGCGCTACGTGTTGGATAACCCTACGCTTGTCCGCGGAAAGCGGGTTCTGGATTTAGGATCAGGCTCCGGGCTTGTGGCGATTGCAGCGTGCCGCGCCGGAGCGGCCTCCGCACTGGCTGCTGATGTCGATCAGCTTGCCTCGGTAGCTGCCGAGGTCAACGCCGCGCTGAACAGCGTCACGCTGACGACGACGGCAAACGATATGCTCGTAACAGGGGCTGGGAAATTCGACGTGGTTCTGGTGGGAGATCTGTTCTACGAGGCCCAGCTCGCGAAAAAGGTTCTGACATTTATTGAGGTCAACGTTTCGGCAGGCGTCATTGTACTCGTTGGAGATCCACGCCGTAGCTATTTTCCTTTGGACCGGTTCGAGAAGCTGACCGAATATACAGTCCCCGTCACCCGCCAGCTGGAAGACGCAGAGATCAAGCGAACCGCCATCTGGCGCTACAAGCCAGGCTAACGACAAGCATATTTTCTAATATTCACGCGTGTACGCATCAAAGGTAAGGCTGAGAATGGCATTCGCAGGCATGAACTACATGGCGATCGTTGTCGCCGCGGTTTTCGGCTTTCTGTTCGGAGCTATTTGGTACGGAGCATTCGGCAAAGCTTGGCTCTCTGCACTAGGTAAAACAAAGGAACAACTGGCTGCGAGCGGAAGTCAAAAGATCGTTCCTTTCATAGTTTCATTCTTTTGTTTGCTGGTCATGGCGTTTGTACTTGCCGGCACGATTGGTCATCTTGGCCCAGGTCAGGTCACACCCAGAAATGGCGCCATATCCGGAGCCTTCGTCTGGGCAGGCTTCATTCTGACCACGACACTGACGAACAACGCATTTGAACGCGCGAAGCCGTCACTGACACTGATCAATGCGGGTCATTGGCTGGGTGTTTTATTGATCCAGGGCCTTATCATCGGCTGGATGGGCGTCTGAACGATCCAGCCGATCCGTTAAGGACGTGCCTTTCTAAGACCAACGGTGAGGCTTGTGGCCGTACGACCTGCGGCACATAATGCAGGCCAACAAAATTCGATACCGGGAGGAACTTCGATGTCTGAAAACGTGTACCCCGTATCCCCAGAATGGGCTGCGCGAGCATGGCTCGACGAAGCGAAATACAAGGAAATGTACAAGCGTTCCATTGATGATCCCAATGGATTCTGGGGCGAAATGGGTCAGCGTCTGGACTGGATCAAGCCTTATACCAAGGTGAAGAATACGTCTTACGATCCCCACGACGTACGCATCCGCTGGTATGAGGATGGCAGTCTCAACGTCTGCTACAATTGCGTAGATCGGCACTTGCCGACACGCGCGGATCAGAACGCCATCATCTGGGAAGGCGATGATCCAACCGAAGACGAGCAGATCACCTACCGCCAGCTGCATGAGCGCGTCTGCAAATTCGCCAACGTCCTCAAAGCCAACGGCGTCAAGAAAGGTGACCGGGTCACCATCTATCTGCCGATGATCCCCGAAGCGGCCTACGCCATGCTGGCGTGCGCGCGCATTGGTGCGATCCACTCCGTAGTGTTCGGCGGCTTTTCGCCCGATAGCTTGATGAACCGGATCGCCGATGCGGATTCGAAGTTTGTTATTACGTCGGATGAAGGTGTCCGCGGCGGTCGCGCCATCCCTCTGAAGAAGAACACAGACGATGCAATTACCGCCGGAAACCTGAGCGACATGAAGGTCCTCGTCGTTCGCCGCACAGGTGGTGCCGTCGATATGGTGCCGGGACGCGATCTCTGGCTGCACGAAGAGCTGGTGAAGGTTTCCGCTGACTGCCCGATTGAAGAAATGAATGCGGAAGATCCGCTGTTCATTCTCTATACGTCAGGCTCCACCGGTCAGCCCAAGGGTGTCGTGCACACCTCCGGCGGCTATCTGCTGTTTGCAGGACTGACCCATCAATACATCTTCGATTATCACGACGGCGATATCTACTGGTGTACGGCAGATGTCGGCTGGGTCACCGGCCACAGCTACATCATCTATGGACCGCTTTCCAACGGCGCGACGACCTTGATGTTCGAGGGCGTGCCGAACTATCCGACAGCGTCTCGCTTCTGGCACGTCGTCGATAAGTGGCAGGTCAATATTTTCTACACCGCGCCGACCGCCATTCGCGCGCTCATGGGAGCGGGCGACGATTTCGTCAATCGTACAGATCGCTCGTCGCTGAGGCTGCTCGGCTCCGTGGGTGAGCCCATCAACCCGGAAGCCTGGATCTGGTATTATCGCGTTGTCGGCAACAGCCGCTGCCCGATCGTGGATACGTGGTGGCAGACGGAAACGGGCGGCATTCTCATTTCACCGCTGCCGGGCGCCATGGCCTTGAAGCCTGGCTCAGCAACGCTTCCGTTTTTCGGTGTCCAGCCGGCGCTCGTCGATGAACACGGCAATGAACTCGAAGGCGCGGTCAACGGCAATCTGATCATCAAGGATAGCTGGCCCGGCCAGATGCGCACCGTGTTCCGCGATCATGATCGCTTCGTTCAGACCTATTTCTCCACGTACAAGGGGAACTACTTCACGGGCGATGGCGCACGTCGCGACGAAGACGGCTATTGGTGGATCACGGGACGCGTCGATGACGTGTTGAACGTATCCGGTCACCGCATGGGAACGGCCGAAGTGGAAAGCGCTCTGGTCGCGCATCCGAAGGTGTCGGAAGCAGCCGTTGTCGGCTATCCGCACGCGATCAAGGGGCAAGGCATCTATTGCTATGTCACGCTGAATGCCGGCGAAGCAGTCACCGATGAGCTGAAAGCGGAACTGGTCAAGCACGTTCGGGCCGAGATCGGTCCCATTGCTTCTCCGGACCTCATTCAATTCTCCGGCGGTTTGCCGAAGACGCGTTCCGGCAAGATCATGCGTCGCATCCTGCGGAAGATTGCCGAGGATGATTTCTCCAATCTGGGAGACACGTCGACCTTGGCTGATCCGCTGGTCGTTGAGGACCTTATTGGCAACCGCCAGAATCGTAAGGTGACGGGCTAAACGATCCATCGTTGACCGATGTATGGATCAAACTCCCGGGGCTTGCCCCGGGAGCCGGACTCGTCTCTTCGGCCTCACGTTAGCTTCCGGCGACTAGGTGCCAGACTGCCCGCGAGGATCGGCGAAATCAGTTCGTCAGACGTAGATTGTTCAACTGTGTCGCAATGCGCGTGAACGCGGTGCGTAACGCCTCATCGTCTGAAGCATCGAAATACCGGTCGGGACTGCCCGCACAATCGAGCAGCATCTGCTTTGTGCTGGTTGAGTTTAGCTGGAAGGCAACGGTGTAAACCAGGATTGAGTTGGAGCGCATGTTGCGGCAGATCTCGACGGCCGTGTCTTGGCTCTCTTTAGTATTCCGCCAGGATTGGGTTCCGCCGATCGTGTTGAACTCACCATCGGTCATGAAAACCATAGCCTTGACCGTTTTACGATCCCCATAGGCTACGGGCACGCTATCGCCTCCGAAGACGCCCCCCCAATTGGGCGAAAGCAAAAAATAACCCCACAGCGCGCCGAGATGCCCGGCCGTGGCCCCGTTGGCGCTGTAACGGGAAACCTCGCGCTTCAACAGCGCTTTATCCTTGGTCAACGGAATAACCTTCGCGCTAGGACATGTAGGTCTTTTTGCTATCCCGTCATCCCCTTGGACCTTGAGGTAGTTGTTTGGCCCGGGCGACTGATCACCGGTTGGGCTCGAGCCTTCGCGCTCGAATGTACAGCTTTGCTTCTTTTGACCCGTTGCAGCTTGTACGTAGTCACCGGCATTGACGCCGGATGAATAAGGGGCAAGCGCCACGCGCACCTCGTTCTCGGTGTCACCGCCCGGGTCCGGAAGCATAATGTCGATCAGCGCGTTCGTGGCTGACTTCAGCGCAGCGATCTTGGAGCCGCCCATTGAACCGGTAATGTCGAGCCCCATCGACAGTTCGATGTCGCGATCATCAAAACGGCTGGAAGCTGTTGCGGGCACATTCACATTGGTAAAACCGGCAATCTTGGTGAGCGTCATGGGGACGTTCGCGTCTGCCGTGACGTGAACTTCGCCGGTCTCACGGACAATTTGGATGACGGGCCGGCCCACGGTTCCGAAACCCGACCTTTCACCCAGGTTCGTATCGAAATAGCGCGTCGCGATCTCTTCGACGTCGCTATTCGACAGCCGGCCGTCAAGCAATGCGCGGCCCGCGGCAAGGGCCGCAGCATCTACAGCTTGCGCCAGCCGGGTCTTCGTATGCACAACGCGACCATAATCGACGGCCATCCCAGCGGCAAACAGGACCCCCAAAAGGACGAGCCCGAACATCACAGCGACGCCGCCGTTCTCGTCGGTTAGGAAAGCCTTGGGAAAGCGGGAACGACGGAGCATGCAATTTCTCCCTGGACGGTACGCAAACTCTGATCCGGCAAGAGGGTGCGGCGCCCCGGAGCCGGTCCAGACCCCGCCACGCGTAGCAATATTCGGTGTAGATCGCGTTAAATGGCAGCAGCCCTGCGACAAGTCGGAAAAATTGTCCGCGCCGAATGGTAAAAATTATAGAAATCAGATGAGTTATCGTTCGTTACGATAGAGGATTTCGGCCAGTGTTAAGGACGGCTAAAAGTCGGAAATGATCCCGCCCTTTTCCCAATCTCCATAGCGAACGGGGTCTGGCCCATCGCGGCCGCCCAACTCACGCGCACCCGGTTTAGCCTCGGCTTCCGCTGCGCGCCTCCGTTCTTCTGCTTCGCGCAAAGCCCGCTGGGCAGCGGGGGAGAGGTCTCGTTTCTCCAGCGCAGCATTTTCATCTGTACGAGCCGGACTTTCATCTAATCCTGCCCGGTCAGATCCATCGTTCACGGATTTTCTCCTTATCGTTTGCCATTCAGGCTAGTCGAGGTCGAAAGACTAACCCATATAGAGCCCAGCATCTATGCCGGTAGCGTAATATACGACCGGCGCTATTGACCGTTGTGGAGTGATCTGAATGCCGATGAACTACGTCAAGACAGCCATGCTTCTGGCGTTCCTGACTGCAATATTCGTCATGATGGGCTACCTGATCGGAGGCAGCACCGGCATGGTCATCGCGTTTATTGTGGCCCTGGTCATGAACGGATTCAGTTTCTGGAACTCCGACAAAATGGTGCTTCGGATGTATCAGGCTCAGGAGGTCTCCGAGGCCAATGCTCCGGAATACTACCGCTTGGTGCAAGGTTTGGCGGCTAATGCCGATTTGCCCATGCCGAAAGTCTATATTCTTCCGTCTCCGCAGCCCAACGCGTTTGCCACGGGGCGCGATCCGCATCACTCAGCGGTCGCTGCTTCTACCGGGCTGCTCGATATCAGTTCACGTGAAGAGCTGGCGGGCGTCATTGCACACGAACTCGCGCACATCAAAAACCGGGATACGTTGACCATGACGATTGCCGCCACCATCGGCGGCGCCATCTCCATGCTGGCTCAGTACCTTCAGTTTAGCGCCATGTTCGGCGGTGGCAGCGATGAAAACAGATCCAGCCCACTCGGTTGGATCGGCGTGCTCGGTGCGGCACTTTTGGCGCCCTTTGCAGCGATGCTTGTTCAAATGGCGATCAGCCGTTCACGCGAGTATCAAGCCGACCGGATGGGCGCCATGATCTGTGGCAATCCTCTGTGGTTGGCGTCCGCGCTGGGTAAGATCGAGCGCTATGCACGTGGTACGGTCAACGAAGAGGCCGAACATGCTCCAGCGACCGCGCACATGTTCATCATCAACCCGCTCAACGGTCGTGGCGTCGACAATTGGTTCTCCACCCATCCAGCGACTGGCAATCGCATCGCCGCGCTTGAAGCCTTGGCACGCGAGATGAACATCACGCAGTCGTCTTCGGCCCCCGCCTATACGGAAGAACCGGCGCGACAGCCGGGAGGGCCATGGTCACGCACTGCGCGCGACACCGATGGCGGCCGCGGACCTTGGGGCTGAACCGGGTGAACCAAAAGCAATCGAAAGCAAATCCCCGGCGCGGTAAGCGGCGGCCGGCGACGTCGGGCCCCGTCGCAAAAGCGGATCAGCGGATAGGCGTGCCAAAATCCACCGGGAAGAATACACCTCCCGGCCTTGTAGCAAGAGAGTTGGCTGTCGATCTGGTCGTCGCCGTCCTCACTCAGAACCGCGCTTTTGACGAGGCTCTGACCGCGGCCTTTGCCGCACCGCGTTACGCAGATCTGGAAGCGCGCGATCGCGGCTTAGCACGGCAGATCGCGGCGACGACGCTACGCTATGCGCGTCCCTTGCAAGCAAGGCTTGATAGCCGTTTGGACAAGCCGTTATCGGCGCGATACGCCCGGATTGGAGCGATACTTTTGACGGCTGCTGCGCAGTTATGCCGGCTGGCGATCCCACCACACGCGGTTATCAGTCTTGCGGTTGATCAGACGCGCTACGCGCGCGCGGGCAGCCACCTGGACAAGCTCGTGAACGCGGTGCTGAGAGGGCTGGTTCGCGACGGTGTATCCGTCTCTTCTGATCGTGAAACCATACGTGAGACCCTTCCAGATTGGATGTGGCTCCGATGGGTCAAAAACTACGGTGAAGCGACGGCCCAAGACATCGCAGAAGCCTCCTTACAGGAGGCTGCGCTCGATCTCAGCGTGAAGTCCGCTCCACCGCAGTGGGCGGAGCGGCTAAACGGTGCAGCGTTGGCCACAGACACGGTGCGCCTTGTTCCTGGCGGACGCATTGAAGATTTGGAAGGCTTTGCTTCGGGTGACTGGTGGGTACAGGATGCTGCCGCTGCGTTACCGGCTCGCTTAGCAAGCTTGACCGTCGGACCTGCCGCCGAAGTTGCCGATCTCTGTGCGGCACCCGGCGGTAAGACGGCGCTGCTCGCTGCCACAGGGGCCCGCGTCACCGCCGTTGAGATTTCGGCCGATCGGCTCCAACGCCTCGCAGCAAACCTGGACCGGCTCGGGCTCTCCGCAGAACTCGTTGAGGCAGATATCGCGACGTGGAACCCCGCACGTCAGTTCGACGCCGTTTTGCTCGATGCACCCTGTACGGCAACCGGCACAATTCGCCGCCATCCCGACATCATTCATTTGAAACGGGAATCCGATGTCGCACGTCTCGCGACAATTCAGGCAAGCTTGCTGGAAAATGCCGTGAACCTCGTTCGGCCTGGAGGCTGCCTTGTCTATTGCACGTGCTCGCTCGAGCCCGAAGAGGGCGAACAGCAGATGTCTGCTTTTCTCGTATCCCACCCGGAATTTGAGGTAATGCCGATTGAACCCGGACTGGCTGGGATCGAAGCGAGCTGGATCACTCCTGAAGGGTATTTACGAACGCTCCCGGCCTTCACGCCAACGATCGTTGCAGAGGGAGACGGCGTCTCCGTTCCAAGGGGCATGGATGGCTTCTTTGCGGCCCGCTTGCGTCGGCTCTGACGGAAAACTTCAGCGGAAGTGGCTTTAGGGCTGCGGGCAAAAACCGCACATCCATTTGTGCACATCGTAGCGCCCGCCATGGAAGTGCTGCGATCTGATATAATGTAGCGGGAGCCAGATTTGCATTCATGCCAATCTGGAGCGTGGGAGTTTCGGGGAACGACATGGCGCGATTAAGCCTGTCCGAGCAATATCGCGTGTCTAAGCTGGCAGCGGGACGTGCCCGGCGCCGTATGCTGGCGCGCGCCCTCTATTCTCCCGCTCTGCGCTGGCGTTATGGCTCCAACGTCGCGGATCAGTTGCTCATTGTTCCGCAGGATCTCCATACCGCCGATCCGAGCTTTTTTCATGAAATTCAGGTTGGCCAGTTCGGCCTAGCGGGGTCTTTGGCAACACTCGATGGCCGCTCGCCGTTCGACCTGAAAGCGCAGAATCTCGCATGGAATAGGGAACTGCATGGTTTCGGCTGGCTACGCCATCTCGATGCCGCCGAGGAGCCGGAAGCACGGGATGTCGCGCGTAAACTCGCCGTCGATTGGGCGACGCGCCATCATCATTCATCCGGAGTGGCTTGGGAGCCGGCAGTCATCGCGCGCCGTATGATTTCCTGGATTACGCATGCCAGCCTCTTGCTGGAAGACGCTGACCCAAAAACCTTCGATATTGTGGCCGAGAGCCTCGGTTATCAATTAGTCCGTCTCTCTGCGACATGGCGCATGGCGCCAGTAGGTTCGCCGAGATTGCTGACGTTGATCGCCATTGTCTTGGCTGACCTGTCGATAGCAGGACACGAACGCCAACTGCGTGATGCGGAAGCCAAACTCGCTGGGGAGCTTTCACGTCAGATCTTGGAAGACGGTGGCCACGTCAGCCGTAATCCGGCCCTGCTTATTGATTTGATGCTCGATCTGTTGCCGCTCAGTCAGTGCTTCGTCGCGCGGGGCCGCAAACCGCCAGCCGAGGTGACGAGCGCCATCCACCGAATGCTCACGATGCTTCGGTACATGCGCATGGGGGATGGTTGTTTGGCGCGCTTCAATGGTGTGAGTGTTCCAGCCCCGGCCCACCTCGCAACAGTTCTCGCTTATGATGATCTGGGCGGCCAAGCTCAGACTATGAGCGCGGGACCATCGAGGTACGCGCGAATATCGCGAGAAGCCGCGATCCTCGTCGCGGACGTCGGCGGTCCACCGCCGCTCGAATATGCGGGAATAGCACACGCAGGGAGCCTGTCTTTCGAATTGAGCGTGGGCCGCCAGATGGTTCTGGCCAACGGCGGTGCACCAGGCTCCGCGGACGGAGAATGGCTGCATCGTGCCCGTGCCACGGTCAGTCACAACACGCTATGTCTCGGCGAGAAATCTTCATCGAAGATGGTGCGCCATCCGTTCTTGGAAGAATTGGCGGGTGCGCCACCGATCCGCTATCCCGACAACGTCACACATTCGCTAAGCGATGCGACAGGCCTTGATGCCAGCATTTCCGCCAGCCATGATGGGTATGTCCGTCGTTTTGGCCTCATTCATCATCGCCAACTAACGCTTTCGGCCGATGGCCGCTGCCTGAGCGGCATTGACCGTATATCGGGGCCGAAAAAAGTCGTGCGGCTCAATCGCGATATACCCTTCTCAATCCATTTCCACCTGCACCCGGAAATCGTCGTAGCCCAGTCGGCCAACAAGACGGGAACGGTCGCGATTGAATTGCCAGACCGATCGATCTGGCGCTTCTCGGCGTATGGTGGAGATGTCAGCGTCGAAGAAAGCGTGCACTTTGCGGATTCGGCCGGCCCGACAAGCTCCCTGCAGATCGTCGTTCGTGGGTCAACGAACGGGGGCAGCGAAGTCGAATGGCAACTCGTAGCGGACGACAAGGTCAATGCACCGCAGAGCCCGCCACCGCTCCCGGCTGTCACGACAAGCAATGAGAGTGAGTCGAAACGCTGATTTCGCTTCCGGCCGGTATCGTGCTAACGGCGTGAGCCAAACGGGCCCGCATTGCGTCGGCCCCGGCCACGAAGATCAAAAACAAGAGGCAGATAATGACCGACAGCATCCGGCGGATTACGCGCGCTCTCATTTCGGTTTCCGATAAGAGCGGGCTTGTGCCGTTTGCGGAAGCGCTTGCGGCCGCGGGCGTCGAGATCGTTTCGACGGGTGGCACAGCCGCGGCGCTGGCCGCCGCTGGATTGCCGGTTCGCGATGTCGCCGAGCTGACCGGGTTTCCCGAAATGATGGATGGTCGGGTCAAGACCCTGCATCCCGCTGTACATGGCGGCCTGTTGGCCATAAGGGACAGCGCTGAACATCAAAACTCAGCCAAGCAGCATGGGATCGAGCCCATCGATCTCCTCGTGGTGTCCCTCTACCCGTTCGAGGCAACCATCGCTTCTGGAGCGGATTTCGATACGTCCATAGAGAATATCGATATTGGCGGGCCGGCAATGATCCGCGCCGCAGCTAAGAATTTCGATGGCGTCGCCGTGGTCGTCGATCCTGATGATTATGAACGTGTGCTCGCAGAGATGCGCGCCAACGCGAGTGGCACGACTATTGAGCTGCGCCGGAGGCTTGCCGCGAAGGCTTATGCCCGCACCGCAGCCTACGATGCCGCGATAAGCCGGTGGTTTGCTGAGGTGGTTAAGGAGGATGTTCCGACCTGGCGCAGTTTCGGCGGCCGCCTGGCTCAGCCGCTGCGCTATGGCGAGAACCCACACCAGACCGCAGCCTTTTATCACATGGCCCCTTCGCGCGCCGGCGTCGCGACGGCGCATCAGCATCAGGGCAAGGAACTGTCCTATAACAATCTCAACGACACAGACGCAGCCTTCGAGTTGGTCGCGGAATTCGACCCGTCGAAAACGGCTGCCGTGGCGATCATAAAGCACGCCAACCCTTGCGGCGTTGCCACCGGCGCGACGTTGAAGGACGCCTATGAGAAGGCATTGCGTTGCGATCCGGTCAGTGCGTTTGGCGGCATCATTGCTTTGAATGGCGAGATTGATGCCGAAGCGGCCGAAGCCATGACGCAGATCTTTACGGAAGTCGTTATTGCCCCCGGAGCCAGCGACGCTGCCCGTGAAATTTTTGCGGCCAAGAAGAACCTGCGTCTTCTCACAACCAATATGCTTCCTGATCCGCGTGCCCCGGGCTTGCTGGTCCGGTCGCTGGCCGGCGGATTGCTCGTGCAATCGCGGGACGACGCCGTCGTGGAGGATTTCGACCTCAAGGTGGTGACGAAACGTCAGCCCACCGAAGCTGAGTTCGCCGACATGCGCTTTGCATTCAAAGTGGCGAAGCACGTCAAATCAAATGCCATCGTTTACGCCCGTCAGGGCGCAACCGTCGGCATCGGTGCCGGCCAGATGAGCCGCGTGGATTCGACGCGTATTGCGGCTTGGAAGGCTGGTGAAGCCGCTAAAACCGCTGAAATCGCAGAGCCTCTGACACGCGGTTCGGTCGTTGCCTCCGATGCATTTTTCCCCTTCGCGGACGGCTTGATTGCCGCCGCAGATGCTGGGGCGACCGCCGTTATCCAACCCGGCGGATCGATGCGGGATGAGGAAGTGATCGCAGCCGCTGACGCGCGTAATCTGGCAATGGTATTTACGGGGATCCGGCACTTCCGCCACTAGCTTACCAAGGCGCGATCGGCGCATGTTGAACAGATGTCGAGGCGCGAACAAGAAGGCCCAACCGTTCGCCTGCGTCCCGCCACGCAGGCTGATTGGCCGTTGATCCAGTCGTGGCTCAAGATGCCTCAAGTCGCGGAGTGGTGGGGGAGCCAGTCCGCGGCTCAGGCTGAAATCCGCCTCGTGTTTGAAACACCGTCAGCACTTGCACGTATCATCGAAATCGACGGCCAGCCCATCGGCTATACGCACGCCATTGACGCGACGTTTTGGGGGGAGACGCTTCCGGACGGGCTGCCACCCGGCGCTTGGGATGTGGAAGTGTTCGTGGCGGCACCCGAACATCGAGGGCGCGGCATAGGTGGCACTGCGCTCGACCTGCTCGCCGATGAAGTTTTCTCGACGACGCTGTCGGTCGCGCTGTGTGTGTTTGTCTCTGTGCGAAATGAACATGCGGTCCGCGCTTATGAAAGCGCTGGCTTTGCCTGGGTGCAGGTCTGGAATGATCCGATCTTTGGGGCGTCCTGGTTGATGGTTCGCCACCGGCCGCAACGAACGTCGGCCCACTAAAACAAAACGGCGACCGCTCTTGCGGTCGCCGCAATGTCTTCATCCCAACCATCAGGATGGGATAAACTGAAAACCTTAGATAACGTCGATTTCAGCCGGCAGATAGCTGGTGACTTCAAGACCAACTTCCTGCTCGCGAACCTGCGGCTTGTTCCAGATCTTCATTATAAATTCCTCCAATGTTTCGGGAGTGCCGTAGCAAATCCCGAACAGACATATAGTTCAACACATCCGCCGCAACCAATCGTATTTTAGCTCGCGTATTATAAGGCAGGCTAATCGGCGTAACGTTATTCCATAAGATATGTTATGTTATTTCGTTCGGTTTAGTTGGCTTTTTTTGCAGCCTTTCTCGTGTCTCGGATTGCCGGCCTTAAAACCGCGTGAGGGCGGTTAACCGTATGTCAGCATGTCCCGGTAACGATAGCGGCCGCGAACCGACAAAATTGGCCAATTGTTGGGCTTTCGAAGGCTTATCTCCCCGAGACCGCCATATTCCCCAAGCAAACCCAAAGAGGGAGCGATTTGCGAATTTGGCGCTGCGTCTGGCCTTCGCGCCGGGCGGCCTGTAGATCATATGCGGGGCGTGAGTTCATTTTCGAAAATTGCCGGGCAAGCGGCCGGGTACGGAAATACGCAAAGGGGCGATCTGGGTAATGCGTAATACGATTGCGGTGATGAACACCAAGGGTGGGGTCGGTAAATCAACGATCGTTGCCGCACTAGCCGAAACGCTATCGTCAGAGCACGGCAAGAATGTTCTCGTAATCGACAGTGATGCTCAAGCGTCTGTCTCCAGCATGCTGATGACGGTGACCGATCTGTTCGGCTTGCAGCGTGATGGACTTACAATTGTCGATTATCTGGTCGCGACGGTCCTGCGCGAAAATCAAATCGAATGGGCGGACTTTGTTGTCCGTAATGTTTCTGACGTCGACGATGCCCGATCCGTCTATTTGATACCGAGCGACATGCAACTCACGCTATTTGAGCGCGAGGTCTCCAAGGAGTCCCTGCATGCCAGCTTGCGCAACACAATCGCTGATGTGCTTCGTAAGGTCCGGCCCGTTTTCGACATTATCCTGATCGACTGCCCGCCCGGTCTCTCGGTCTTGACCGAAAGCTGGCTGCGCGAAGCTGATTTCCACCTCTCTCCCACGAAAGCCGATTATGTGTCGGTGTGCGGTCTCGAAGTTTTCCGCCGGTTTAAGTCGCTCAATCCGGAAATGGGATTTGCTGAAAATCTTGGTGTCCTCGTTAACATGCGCGATCTCGCGTCGCCTGTGGACACGGAATATGTGAACTGGCTCCGGTCAAATCCGGAAAATCGTTGTTTCGAATCGTCAATTCCGCGCGTGAACGCGCTTCAGGATGCGGCTCGTTTCCAGCCGCAGCAGCGCTCCTATGGAGCCAAATATCCAGGGCAGGTCGGCCAAGCAATCAAAACGCTGTCCCGGGAGGTTCTAGTGCGCCTCGAAGCGGCCAACCGGCCCTTGGCAGCCCCGCCGTCGCCCGAGCCCGTCCGTAGCGAGGCGACGTCCGAAGCTGAAGCGCACCCCGCGGGTTGATGGGGTAACTCAGTCGCGAAGCCGAACCTCCCGCAATGGATTGCCACTATCGATATACAGCTGTCCTCGCGACGTGAGCGCGTCGGCTACGCGGCGCAAGGCACGACGTTCCAATTCGGGATGCCGGCCATCTAAGGCTCCGACGCGAATGGCAACCGCTATGTCGTAGGGCGCCTCATGAGCGTGCAATTCGAAGTCTTCAATCGCGGCTTGACGCAATGTGAGGCGGCCGCTTGAGAGTTCCGCTTGTGAAGCCGACTTGGCTTGCTCGATCGCCTTTGCGGACCGGTCTATAGCGAGAACGTGTCCATCCCCGATACGCATAGCAATCGCGCGGGCCAACGCCCCGGGGCCGCAGCCGATTTCCAGCACGCGAAGGCCCTCACGCAGCGGCAAAGCGTTCAGAACTGCTGCAAGGCGCGCTGATAGATCGTTCGCCATCCAACTTTCCGGCAAAGAAACCCAATAATCGGGGTGCCCCCGAATGCGCACAATAAATCATGGAGAGGCAAGGCGCGATCGTCGCGCGCAGCCACTGCCGCATAGAGGCAATATATATATTTGAATCTAATGAGAGAAATTGGAGCGGATGACGCGATTCGAACGCGCGACCCTCACCTTGGCAAGGTGATGCTCTACCCCTGAGCTACATCCGCAATCCTGGGCCACGCACCGAGTGATCGGTGCGAGCCCCGTCTTATGACGCAAGTGCCGAACGATTGCAATAGTGTCTGCGCGCGTCCATATCGATAGGCGGATAACGTGGGCCTTCGTCCCGTTTTTACGCCCTTAGACACACGCTTGGAACGGAAACCCTGCCCCACCATGACTATTGACGCTGCGAGCCCGCCCGCCACCCGCCAAGAGTTATTCAATCGGTTGGCTGAACTCGATATTCGCGTCCAGACGATCGAACACCCAGCCGTCTTCACCGTTGCTGAAAGTGAGGCGTTGGAGCGCGACATCGCTGGTGGCCATACTAAGAATTTGTTTCTTAAAGACGCCAAGGGACGATTGTTCTTGATAATTGCCCATGCGCAAACTGGTATTGACCTCAAGTCGTTGCATAAGCGTCTGGGTGCGGCCCGCTTCAGTTTTGGCAAGGCCGACCTCATGAAGACTGTTCTGGGCGTGTCCCCGGGCTCGGTTACGGCATTTGCTTTGATTAATGATCCAACGGGGCGCGTCAGCGTTGTAATCGATCAGGCGCTCATGGAATTCGATACGATCAATTGTCATCCGTTGGAGAACACAGCGACAACAAGCATTGCGCGAGAGGACCTTTTGCGGTTCATTCGCGCATGCGGACATACGCCAAGCGTCACGGATCTGACGTCTACTGTTGAGTAGACTGAATTTTACACGGGATTTCCGTTCATCCCGTCGCTTCCGGGGATGAATGAATATTGGCCGATCTGGGTGATCGGTCCAAAGGAGAACACAACAATGCTATTCGGTTCGGGCAAAGACGCGGCAGGCGATCCTACGAACGCGGCCGATGTCGTGATGGACACCACGACCGCCCAATTCGGCAAGGACGTTATCGAAGCCTCGCAGCACGTGCCTGTGATTGTCGATTTCTGGGCTCCGTGGTGCGGACCTTGTAAGCAGCTTGCACCGGTGCTGGAAAAGGTCGTGCGCAGCTACGGCGGCAAGGTGCGCCTGGTAAAAGTCAATACGGATGAGAACGCGGCCCTTGCCGGACAGCTGCGCATCCAGTCCCTGCCAACCGTTTATGCATTCCGCGATGGCCGCCCCCTTGATGGTTTCATGGGTGTGCAGCCGGAAAGCACGGTGCGCGCATTCGTTGACCGCCTGCTTACAGACGAAGCCGAAGACGATGTTGCCGCTGTTTTGGAAGCTGCGCAGCAGGCCTTCGATGCAGGGGATCTGCAAGGGGCGGCCGGAATCTATGCTGAAATTCTTCGTGCGGATCAACATAATGCGCCCGCGCTTGCAGGTCTCTCTCAATGCTATTTGAAAAGCGGTGACAGCACCCGCGCGGAACAGACCATTGAACTTGTGCCGCCTGATCAACGCGAAGACCCTGCCGTGCAATCCGTTCTTGCAGCATTAGCGCTGGTCAAGAAGGCGGGAAGCTCCGGCCCGCCCGCAGAGCTGGAAGCCCGCGTCGCCAGCGACCCCACGGATCATGAGGCGCGATTCGACCTAGCTGTCGCCTTGGCCGCTTCGGGCGACAAGACGGCTGCAGTCGATCATTTACTTGAAATCATCGCACGCAACCGCGGCTGGAACGAAGACGCGGCCCGCAAGCAGCTCGTTGAGTTTTTCGAGGCTTGGGGCCCTAAAGACCCTGCGACAATGGCGGGTCGGCGTCGTTTGTCTTCACTGTTGTTCTCATAATTGGCCTGCCGCGAAGCGTGCGTCGCATCGCCAATCACAAGGATACCGCCCTTGGCAATGACCGACCTGTATCGACGGCCTGCAGATCTGCCGCCGCAGATTCCGGTTTTCCCGCTGCGTGGAGCTATTCTGCTGCCCCGCGCAACGCTCCCATTGAATGTCTTTGAACCGCGCTATCTCGCCATGGTCGAAGCCGCCATGAGTGGAAACCGCGTTATCGGGATCATTCAACCGGATGGCGGCGTGCAGGAAGAGGAGAGCCCTTCCGACAAAAGCTGCGATCTGCGTGCGGTTGGCTGCGTAGGCCGGATAACCACGTACCAAGAGCTTGACGATGGCCGCTACGTCATCACGTTGACCGGTGTGGCGCGCTTCGATGTGGAAAACGAAGTGCATTCGGATACGCCGTACCGGATCATGCAGGTCAACTACAACCGATACGCTGATGACTTCCAGGCTGGCCTTGGAGAAGAGGAGGTTGATCGCGAAAACCTTCTCCGCGTTCTTCGTAGTTATTTGGATGCCAACAGCCTTAAAGCTGATTGGAGTGCTATCTTGCGCGCGTCCAACGAAGTGTTGATCAATGCTCTATCCGTCATGAGCCCCTATGGCCCAGAGGAGAAGCAAGCACTTCTTGAGGCCGCCGATTTGAAGTCGCGCGCTGATGTGCTGGTTGCCTTAGCGGAAATGGAGCTCGCTTCTGGCGGCGCAGACGGCGGTACCCTACAGTAAGTTAAGTGTCCTTGAGGACTGAGCCCGCCATGACAGACGTGAAAGGCGAGAGCAATCGGCAGGATAAACCGGCTTCGGAGGCAGAAATCCCCGATCCGAAGCTGCTAGAGCTTCTCGTGTGTCCGCTGACCAAAAAGCCCCTCGTTTATGACCCGAAGCGTCACGAGCTGGTGAGTAAGGCCGCAAAACTGGCTTTTCCCATTAAGAGCGGAATTCCACTGATGACGCTCGAAGCAGCGCGTCATCTGGATGACGAGTGACCCTCAAGGGCTCCCAAAAGCTCTTGGTTTGAATTCCGCTGACCGCAGGGATGCGGGAACAAAGTGCCCGGAATTAAACCGTTAACCATAGTGCTTCAGATTTTATTGAACACGATATGATTGTCTGTCCGCAGCGTGTGTGTGTTGCGTAAGGCATGAGTCGTGAAGCGGTGGGGACTGGAGGAACTTCGGAATTGGGTTGAGCTGAATGTGCTCGATCCGCTGGCGCGCAGGCAAACACCTGGCGGGCAGACGAGGCGCAAGCCAACCGAGATTGTCCAATTCCTTAGCCGTTACGACCGATATGTTAATGTTCTCGGCCTTGCGCTTATGCTTGCTGGCGCCGTGCTCGCACCCGCCGTTTTTACAGATTATCAAATTCTGATCATGTTGGGCGCAAGCCTGATCGCTCTGATGCTTTTGCTTCGTGGGCGAGCAGAACCCGCCGTGGATCGCAGCGCCCAGGCCGAACATCCTCTGGATGATCCGCTGAACAACATCGAGCGCATGTACGATCTGCGCTGGGAACTGTCGGAAAATCACGCGCGCTATCGGGATCTCCTTGATGCCCAGGACGATATCATCCTGCGTCGGGATGCCGAGGAGCGCTTGACCTTCGCCAACAAATCCTTCTTTCGGCTTTTCGGACTCGAGCCCAGAGATGCATTCGGTAAGGTCTTTACGCCAACGGTATTGGAAACCGATTCCGCCACCTCGACTGACGGTCGCACTCCGCACCTGATGCAATGTCTCGCAACCCTCGAAGGCCCACGCTGGATCGCGTGGGAACGCCACGAACTTCCCCCTGACGAGTCGGGTGTGCGCGAAGTTCAGTTGGTGGGGCGCGACGTAACCGAGGAGCGCAAGACGGCCGAGGAGCTCTACGAGGCACGCGACCAGGCAGAGGCTGCCAACCGGGCAAAATCACGCTTCCTCGCAGCCATGAGCCATGAAATCCGAACGCCGATGAACGGTATACTCGGCATGGCAAACCTCCTCTCGGACACGGAACAAACACCTGAGCAGCGCACTTACACGGCCGCAATCAGTCGGTCTGCGCGCACGCTTATGGCGCTGATCGATGAGATCCTCGACTTTTCGAAGATCGAAGCCGGCAAGCTGGTGATCGACAAGAGTCCCTTCAATCTTGCTGATTGCGTTCAGAGCAGCGTCGAGCTGATGGCGCCGCGAGCATTCGAAAAGAATATCGAACTCGCCTGGACCATGGACCCGGACCTGGCAGGTGATGTCATTGGCGATGAGATCCGCATTCGGCAGATTCTGCTCAATCTGATTTCGAATGCCGTCAAATTCACCGACACGGGCGGCGTGATCATTTCGGTTGTGAAGCGAGGCCCTGAGCCGTCCGCGCCACCGTCGGAGGCAACGCCCAGTTTTAGCTTCAGCATAGAAGTTCGCGATACCGGCATTGGCCTGTCGCCGCGAGACCTTGCGGCTTTGTTCCAGGAATTCGAGCAGGCTGATGCCGCGCGTCAGCGCGGAAGCGGCGGAACAGGTCTTGGATTGGCAATTTCAAAGCGCCTCGCAAGAGCGATGGGCGGTGATATCCGCGTGGAAACGGCACCGGGCTACGGAACGAGCTTTATCGTGGACCTGTCCCTTCCGGTTTCCACGATGAAAACGCAGCGCACGTGGGCTTCCGCTAAATCTGTCACGAGTTACGAGGGGAAAGTGCTCCTCGCTTTCGATAAAAGGTTGGAGCGCGGCGCGCTCGCCAATCTCCTGCGCTATTACAGTGTCTCAGTTTTGGAGAGCGATTTCGACGAAGCATGCGACGCGATCAGATCTGCCCAGTCGGCGAATGCACCATTTACGCGCGTTGTCGTTGACGCGAACCGCGTACCCGAGCATGCAGCAAAAATCCTTACTACAGCGCGCGAATGTGCTGCCGACGCGAAAGGGCTCGTCCTTATCGATGCCATGAGCCGTTCAGATTTTGCGAACTATCGCAACGTCGGTTTCGATGCGTATCTGATCCGGCCTGTGCGCCCGGAAGCGGTCCTTCGGCAACTTGTGACGCCGGGGGCCGGATGGGATCAGAATTTGTCGGTTCTCGAGCAAACGCACGATCATCCAAATTCGGACCAATCCCGTGAACGTGAGAAGGGGAAAGCGGCCGTCGATAGCCCACCGTTTGTGCTTCTCGCAGAAGACAACGAAATCAATCAACTTGTCGCCACGCGCGTACTTGAGAAGGCCGGATTTGAGGTTGCGAGCGTATCCGACGGCGCGAAGGCAGTTGAATATATCGCCGACGCGCTGGCCGCGAATACTGCGGTCCCCGATGTTATCTTGATGGATCTCTTTATGCCCGGCATGGACGGCGATGAAGCGACCAGCCGCATCCACGCCCTGTTTTCGGGGGCAGCGGGCAACACGAATTTACGCAGCCCTCCCATAATTGCGTTGACGGCTCACGCCTTCACGGAAGATCGCCGGAGATGTCTGGAGGCTGGTTTCGACGACTATTTGGCCAAGCCATTTGAGCCCGATGCATTGATCGGTACGCTTCAGCGTGTGCTTGACGACTGGCATGAAGCCGGACGGAACGAATCGGTTCGGCTCGCCGGCAAATAGGGCAAGCACCCCACATCTTCGGGCGGTTGACAGCCGCTACCTCATCCCCACAATTTTAGTTACAACGGTGCATTCTGGCCGTAAAAGCGGCGAGAGGGGTGGAATATCGTTGTATGGAATGAACGGCGTAAGGCGAGCTAAGTCGCTCTAGGCCTACAGAGTTTTCGGTGCACAAGTAGCGTGTTCGCAAGACACGACAGACTACCGAATCTAGCCGTTTCCAGCGTATGATTAAGAACAGGGTGGTCCGATGGCCTGGGGCGATGGCCGTCGAACGAGAATGACGATACCGGTCCGTCTTAAGCGACCGGCCCGGGATGATCCGGGTGAGGGGAGACAGTCGCTCTATGATGGAGACGAAAAAGGCTCCGATACGCAGGGCATTTGACGCAGGCCGATCCGCCGCGTTCCTTATGCCTCGTCGTCAGATTCCGCGCATTTATGGCCGCGTCGGCTCTCTTGAGGTGCGCCTTGCACAATCGCGCGCGGATCTGCGCCGCGCCCAAAACCTACGCTATCGTGTGTTCTACGAAGAGATGTCAGCCGTCCCAAGTCTGCTGAGCCAGATGCGCCGTCGCGATGAGGATGACTATGATGCCATCTGCGATCACTTGCTTGTGGTGGATGTCGATGCCAAACCCGCGGGCGGGCATGGTTGGACGTCAGGCCGCCGTCCCGAAGTCGTCGGCACATATCGCGTTCTTCGACAGGAGCAGGCGGAGCGCGCGCAAGGGTTCTATACGCAGAGCGAATACGACATTGCACCACTGGTCGAGGCGCGGCGTTCGAACTACAAGTTCATGGAACTTGGTCGGTCCTGCGTTCTCAAGCCTTATCGCAACAAGCGCACAGTTGAGCTGCTCTGGCACGGTCTCTGGACCTACGTGCGCGAGCACAAGGTCGACGTAATGATTGGCTGCGCGAGCTTCGCCGGTACGGATCCGGATGCGCATGCGATGGCCCTGAGCTTCCTTCATCATCATGCTCTCGCGTCGCCCGAATGGCGGTGTCGTGCCCACGATCATCTGCACGTGCCTATGGACCGTATCCCAATTGAGAATATCGATGCCAAAGCTGCGCTGAAGGCGCTCCCGCCTTTGATCAAGGGCTACCTCCGCTTAGGCGCGACCGTTGGCGACGGTGCGGTCATAGACCATCAGTTTGGCACGACTGACGTGCTTATCGTCTTGCCCGTCGAGAATATCGATCCGCGTTATTTTGAGCACTTCGGTGCGCCGGAAGAAGTCCGCAGTCGCATTGCCGTCGACGCATAAGGGAGCCATCAAGGTAATTGTTCATGACGTCTGATCTCGCCGCCGCCCGCGCGCGCGCATTCGAAATTATCAAGAAGAAGTCGTTCGTCCGGGGCGAGATCACGTTGGCGTCGGGTGCCAAAAGCGACCACTACTTCAACATGAAGCCGACGATGCTCGATCCCGAAGGCGCGAAGGCACTGTCCGAGTTAATTTTGGATCGCCTGAAAGATGTTGAGGTGGACTATATCGGCGGGCTTGAAATGGGCGCAGTGCCGTTGATCGGCCCCTTGGCATTGGTAAGTGGTCTTCAGGGGCGACCTATTCCGGGGTTTTTCGTGCGCAAGGCTGTGAAGGGACATGGCACGCGTCAACGCATCGAAGGCGTAAGCGACCTCAGCGGTAAGCGCGTCGTTGTGGTCGAGGACGTAACGACAACGGGCGGCTCTGCGATGTCAGCGATCGAAGCGCTGCGCGAGGTTGGAGCCGAGATTTCCTTAGTGATCTCGATCCTGGATCGCCAGTCAGGCGCGACGGAGCTTTATCGCGACGCAACCATCCCCTTCGCATCACTTTTCACGTCCGCCGAGTTCTTGAAAGAAGCGTCATCTTCTTAAGTCGTCGACCCGGCGAAGCTGTCTCAACCGCTTGTGGCAGCTCCTTCAGCAGTTTGCGCGAACAGATCGCTCGACAGGTAACGCTCAGCACTTGAAGGTGCGAAGGTCACGATCGTCTTTCCCGACATGGATGAGCGTCCAGCGACGGTGAGTGCTGCCGCCAGATTGGCGCCCGTCGAAATCCCACCCGGAATACCCTCGATCCGCGCAAGCATACGGGCGGCTTCAAAGGCCATGTCGTCCGGTACGGTAATGACTTCATCGATCAGCGAGCGATCGAGAATAGAAGGGATAAAGCCAGCGCCAATGCCCTGAATTTTGTGCGGCCCCTTTTCCCCTTTGGACAAGATGGGGCTAGCCGACGGCTCGACCGCAATTACCTTCAGGTCCGGCTTGCGCGCTTTGAGGACGCGGCCGCAGCCCGTCAGAGTGCCTCCGGTCCCAACTCCGATCACCAGCGCATCGACGTTGCCACCTGTATCCGACCAGATTTCTTCTGCCGTTGTTTTGGCGTGGATCGCCGGGTTGGCCGGATTGTCGAACTGAGCGGGAATAACAGCGCCAGGGATGGCACTGGCTAATTCGTTGGCCTTCTCGATCGCCGCAGCCATGCCCCCGCTCGCGGGCGTCAGCACAAGTTCGGCGCCGAGATGGGCAAGGATCTTGCGTCGCTCCAGCGACATCGATTCCGGCATGATCAGAATGATGCGATATCCACGCGCGGCTGCAATGAATGCCAGCGCAATACCCGTGTTGCCAGAGGTCGGCTCGATGAGCACGCTCCGCCCTGGGGTGATGCGCCCGTCAGCCTCCAACGCGTCGATCATCGCCAGGCCAATGCGATCCTTGACCGAAGACAGCGGATTGAAAAATTCCAGCTTCATGAGCACGTCGGCGACCGAGCGCGCCGCCGCTATAACTTTGCCAAGCCGAACCAGAGGCGTATGGCCGATCGTCTCGGATATGTTCCCATAGACGCGGCCCCGTCCCCAACTCTGGCTGGCCGTAGCCGCAATCGTATCCGGAGAGTCTGTCATGGTTTGTGTCCTCTGATCAGCCGTTGGCGCTTTGATAGGGCCACCACATCCAAGAAGCGAGCCTCGCGCGGCCGGAACAATATTGTAATTGCTAAAGGGCTTTGATTTCATTCAGCCCTTATTGACGGTGGCCTTCTTCGTTTTCGACTTAGATCGCGAAGCTTTGGCAGCTTTAGGGGGAGATTTGCGCGTAGCAGCCTTTTTGGCCTTGGGTGCCGCAGGCTTCTCAGCTTTGGGTGGTTCTGCTCTGGCGCTTTCCCGTCCAGTAGAGCCGAAGCCGCCGCTTCCACGTTCCGTCTCCGTAAGCTCGGCGACTTCAACGAGTTCGACACGCGTCACCGGCGCGATAACCAGTTGCGCGATCCGTTCGCCGCGCCGGATTTCAAAGGGAACACCACTGAGGTTGGCCAGAAGAACGCTGACTTCGCCGCGATAGTCCGCATCGATTGTACCGGGACTGTTGAGAACGGTAACGCCGTGCCTCAGCGCAAGCCCGGACCGCGGTCGCACTTGGGCTTCGAACCCGATGGGGAGCTCAAGTACGAGTCCAGTTGGAATGAGTGCCCGTGCGCCCGGGGTGAGGGTTAAGGGATGATCCCACTCCAGCGCAGCGATGAGGTCGAGCCCTGCTGCAGCCTCAGATTGATAGGCCGGCAAAGGTAGGTCCTTGCCATGCGCCAAACGCAGGACGCTAACCTTTGCGCCGTCGGCCCCTAGACTGGTTCTTGTGGTCATACGACTTATCGCTTTCTACGCGCTACACCCTGCGGGCCTTGTCATGCAAAAGGGCGCTGATGCGCGCAATCAAGGTCTCGGCAACTTCGCGTTTTGACATTTCGGGCCAGCTGTCGACACCGGTTTCGGTGATGAGATGTACGCGGTTGCGATCCCCACCCATAACGCCGGTGTGCGTAGAAACGTCGTTGGCGACAGTCCAGTCCGCACCCTTGTTGCGCCGCTTCCTCGTTGCGAAGGCAATGACGTTTTCCGTTTCGGCAGCAAAGCCGACAATGAGGTTTGGCCGACCGGTCTTCATATGGGCAATGGTTTTTAGAATATCGGGGTTTTCGACAAGTTCGAGCTGCGGCTTCTCGCCATCGCCCGTCTTCTTGATCTTTTCATCAGCTGGGGACGCTGCGCGCCAGTCGGCGACAGCGGCGCAAAATATTGCGACGTCGGCCGGCAGGGCAGCACGTACGGCATTGAGCATTTCCTCAGCCGTTTGCACCTGGACCGTCGTCGCGCCAGCAGGGGCTCCCAAGGTGACAGGACCGGAAACGAGCGTTACACGAGCGCCAGCTGCAATCGCAGCCGCAGCAATTGCATGCCCTTGCTTGCCCGACGAACGATTGGCGATGTAGCGCACTGGATCGATGGGTTCGTGCGTCGGTCCACTCGTGATGAGCACATGCCGGCCCGCAAGGCTGCCGCTTGACGAAGGATGGAGCCGCGCTTCGATTGCAGCCAATAACTCGGCAGGTTCGACGAGGCGCCCTGGCCCGGCCTCTCCCGACTCTGCCATTTCGCCCACCGCCGGACCGATGAATGAGATCCCGTCCGCTTCAAGTTGGCGAACATTGCGTTGCGTCGCCGGATTGAGCCACATCTTTGGGTTCATCGCTGGAGCCATCAGAATCGGCTTGTCGCTGGCAAGGAGTACAGCGCTTGCAAGATCGTCGGCGTGCCCGTTTGCCGCTTTAGCGATCAGATCGGCCGTCGCTGGCGCCACGACGATAAGGTCGCAAAGTCTGGATAGCCGGATGTGGCCAATCTCACGTTCATCATCGAGATCGAATAAATCAGTGAAGACCCGATCATTCGACAATGCGGAAACGCTGAGAGGAGTTACGAATTGTTGGGCTGCGCGTGTCATGACAACCCGAACGTCTACGCCGCGCTCTCGTAGGCGGCGAATGAGGTCTAGACACTTGTAGGCGGCGATCCCGCCACCCATGATGAGAACGATGCGCTTGGCTTCCACTGGTTTTCACATCTCCTGCGCCGTGCGAAGGTGGCGAACCTAGCACAGCTGCCCTAGCGTCACAGTTAACTGTGCTCTGCCTCAATTGCGCTGCGATAATGCGGTTAATCCGGCAGGAATCAGGCGACGGAAACCGGAACCGGGAACGCCACCTAGCGCATTTCACCAAAATTGTCTTTGGAGGTCGGTTTGCGGCACATCTTCAGAGTACTGGGTCTCACAATGGTGATCGCTACCGTTACGGTCGGGGTATCGTTCGCATCGACGGAAGATCATTCGGTCGATTGCTTCGGGCAGGACAACGAACGCAGGATCTCGGGCTGCACCGAACTCCTTCAGACCCCCCTACCGCCCGGCGAACGCAGCCAGGCTTTGGCGATGCGCGCTTTGGCCTACTCACTCAAAGGGCTCTATGATCTGGCTATTCCAGACTACGATGCAGCGATCGAAATTTCTCCGGATTTCGCCATCGCGCTGAACAACCGGGCCTGGGCGTATTTCAAGTCCGGCAAGCCCGTTGAAGGGGCAGCCGACGTTGAGCGAGCTCTGGCGTTGACGCCGCAAAGTCCCCACGCACTTGATACGCGCGCGCACATTCGTCAAGCCAGCGGCGACATTGAGGGCGCACTGCGCGACTATACCCAGGCTATGCGTTATGGCGGCAACCGCATCGTCCGGCTCTATCAATGCGGACTTCAAGCGGCCGGTCTGTACGACGGGTTTCTGGACGGTATTTTCTCGGACAAGCTGCGTGGCGCGCTTGAGACCTGCGTCCGGAACACGGGTTGTGATCCGCTGCCTGCCGATGAAGAATGCCGGAAGCTGACGTCCTAAACAAAATCAGCGCCCGTTTCCGGACGCTGATCTTAATGCTCATGATCGTTATTCAAGTCAGGGGAGTTGCCAGAGTTTAGCTGGCACACTCGATGTCGCGGCGATCCTCTTTGAGGCGATCAAGCGTCGTGCTGCGCGCCTGAGTTGCGTTCTCACGAGGTTGCGCAGCCTGCACGATCCGCAGAAGCTCGCTAAGCGCCTCGTCGACGCTCTTGCCGGTCGTATCAATCACTGCATCTGCGCGGGCATAGAGAGGCTCACGCTCGGCCAGCGCTGCCTCTAAAACGGCCTTAGCGTGGCGTCCGGAACCGTTGATAGGCAGAGCTGCGCTTCCGCGTGCACGCGCAAACAATTCGTTGGACGATGCCGTGATCCAGATGACGAAGCAGCCTGAGAACATGAGGTCCATGGTCTCGGGCTCAAGCACGATGCCACCGCCCGTTTTGATAACGGCGCGGGGAACCGTTTCGACCACGGTCGCAAGGCAATTGCGTTCAAGGCGCCGATAGACGGCCTCGCCGTGCACGGCAAGGACGTCGGCGACTTCCATGCCGCTAGCGCGCTCGATTTCCCGGTCAAGGGCGATGCACGGTACGCCGATGGCCTTGGCCAGGGCGTGTCCGAGCGTGGTTTTTCCGGCTCCGCGAAGGCCGACCAATGCGATCCGACCGAGCGGCGTGCCGTTGGTGTTCCAACGGCGAACCGGCTTCTGCGGTGACGCGTCGCTTGGGCTCAGTTGCTCTAGCTGATCGAAGCCGAGGCTGGTGTCGACGGCTTGATCATCCTGCTCGCTGGCAAGATCTTCGATCCGCGCTCCGAGCGCGCTGGCAATATTCCGTAGAACGAGCAGAGAGGCATTGCCTGTGCCGCGTTCAAGCTCGGCGAGATAGCGTTCGGAAACGCCGGAAGCCTGCGAAAGAGCTTTTCGGGCCATGCCGAGCTGTGCACGTAAATTTCGCACCCGTTCTCCAACAAGCCTCAGGTACGCCTCGTTTTCGCGGGCGTCACCACGCCGAGGTTCGGACGGTTGCAGGTTATTCTCTTGCTTGCGCATATCCTCCGACCTTTCCAAGTCATGTCCGCAAGAACATTCGCGATCGGCTACATGGCCCTTCGGAAACGCCGTCCGAGCGCCCCTCTTGTGCATATCGCACCTTTGGTAGCTGGGTCTTGGCGTGTCAGCCGGATGGAAGGCTGACGACCGGCCGTGCGCGTGCGGTGCGTCATCATTGCAAGTTGCACCGCAATATTTTTTCTGCGCCGCAGCGAGATGTCAAGCGTTGCGTTCTTACTTGTAGGTAATCCTAACCCCTCGAAGGCCGGTAAAGGCTACCGACCGCGGCAAAGATATAGCGTTAATTCAATCGGTTGTAAGGTACCCCCGGCGTACCATTGTGTCGCGGGGGATGGGCCGACCGTATACCATATTGAGTACTAAAAAAGTATACTTAATGCCTTTAAACCGCTTTTTGCGTGAGTCCGGTACACTTCGCTCAATCGTGGGAGTTCACAGATTTTATGCGCAAGAATAATGTTAGGGCCAAGCTGCAAGCCGGCGATCCGGTCATTAACGCTTGGTGCTCGCTCCCGTGTGCCTATGCTGCGGAGATCATGGCCCACCAAGGCTACGACAGCGTAACGATCGATCTGCAACACGGAGCAATGGGCTTTGAGGCGGCATTCGCCATGCTGCAAGCCATCTCGACAACCGTCGCCGTTCCTTTTGCACGCGTTCCCTCGCACGAGAGCGGCCTGATGATGAAGCTCCTGGACGCTGGCGCTTATGGGCTCATTTGCCCATTGGTAAATACGCGCGCCGACGCTGAGGCGTTTGTCGCCGCGTGCCGGTATCCGCCTATTGGGCAGCGCTCCTATGGCCCGAACCGAGCGACACTTTATGCTCAGGCGGGAGCGAGCGCTGCCTACGCCGCCGCAGCGGATCGGGAGATCGTGTTGCTAGCTCAGATCGAGACCCGGGAAGCTATTGAGAACTTGCCCGATATATTGAGCGTACCGGGGCTCGATGGCGTCTATGTCGGACCTGGCGATTTGTCGCTTTCGTTCGGTTCGCCGCCGTCCATGGCGCCGAAAGATCCCGAGGTCCTCGCCGCCATGGCGCGCGTTGTAACTCAAGCTAAAGCCGCCGGCCTGTTTACCGCCTGCCACACCGATGGTGTTGAGACGGCGTTATGCCGTTTCGAGGATGGCTTCGGCATGTGCACCCTGCCGAACGACGTCAGATTGCTCATTGACGGAGCACGAGGCCAAGTCATGGCCCTAAGGGCACAGATCCCAGCGAAGTGAATCCCAGCGAAGTGACGGGCCTTAGCCCAATTCAGGGTACAATCTTAGATCAGCCTCTCGCCGACGCCGTTTTTTTACGAAGCGTCGTTGTCTGCTCAAGAGATCCGCATCTATAGGGGATTTAATACTATATCAATTTTATCAAAAATTTGAATTGATCCCGAGACGGAGTATCTTGTTAATTAAGCCAAGCCAAAGCCCATAATTTCAAAGAATAAACCGCAATCGAGAAAAGATGTTTTCAGGAATCAGCTACAAAAATTCGAGGGAACTGCTGTGAAGAAGAGAGCAGATCCCCGGCAGGACCTAAATTTGTTTATAGTCTTTGACGCAGTTATGGATGAAGGATCTCTCTCTAAAGCTGGAAAGCGTTTAGGGCTAACCCAACCTGCAGTAAGTCATGCCTTGCGGCGTTTGCGTGTAATGACGGGGGGCGAACGTCTGTTCGAGCGTACAGGGCGCGGCGTCAGACCAACAGCGCGCGCACACGCGATTGCAAACAATGTACGTCCAGCTCTAGACGCGCTCCGCTCGACTTTGCGCCACACAGGCGTGCCGTTTGATCCGAAAACAAGCCGGCAAACTTTTTTGCTCGATTTCCCGTTCGGGATCGACGCAATCCTTGTTCCCGAATTGTCGGCAAGGGTGCGCGACTGTCCCAATATTGAATTTCGAATTGCTGGCGGCCGGGCCCGGGATATGCTTCGCGATCTTCGGTACGGCGAAACATGGCTCGCGCTTGATTATGAACCCATGAACGCGCCGGACTTTCATTCCGAGTTATTATATGAGGATCCGCTTGTTCTGATTTCACGGCGCAATCATCCGCTTTTGAACAAGCCATTGGACCTTGGGGATGTGAAAGCGCTGCCTCACGTAGTCGTTGGCCGTACTGAAGAGGAAGGGAAAGCCGCGACGTCTCTCCATCTCGAAAAGCACGGTGTCTTGCGGCGCATAATGTTTTCTGTGCCCACGATCGCAACGTTGCCCTTCGTCGTCGAGAACCAACACTACGTGGCTACGACAACTCAAAAGGTCGCGCGCTATTTCTCTCGTCTCTGTGAGATCGACATCCACCCTCTGCCGGCAGTTGTTCCCCCGCTGCCGACCTACATGGTCTGGCATCGCTGCTTTGACAGCCACGAGGGGCACGGCTGGCTGCGCAACATGCTGAACGATATCTGCACGGCCTTGTAACAATCAGTCTAGCCGAAGACATGTAACTGCCTTTGCCATAGACCGGCCCACAATTGTTTGCCATGTCCCTCATCTAGCTTGGCAAGCGTCGGCTCCAAGCCGTTCGAGGTCGGGGGACATTTACATGGCCGTGACATCACGCGAGAACGCACCACGATCAAAGCGCGCCCTGTGGATACCACTTTTGATCTGGAGCATTTTCGCATTCGCGTTGCATTTCGCTGCCCCGCTTCTGAATGGCGTGCGTATACTCGGCTTTCCTCTTGCCTATTATTTGGCAGCGCAGGGGGCCCTCATCATTTTTGCGATGCTTGGGTTCTGGGTAGCTCTACCTTGGCGCGGCGCGCCACGCGCAAACATTGCCCCCCTCTTCGTTGGTATGAGTACCGCAGGGTTGTGGATGTCGGGCGCGGCACCGGTTGCGCTCATCGGAGCGCTCTATGCCTACGGCTACGATGGGCTCGCTTTTGCGCTTGGCCTTACGGGAGGCTTCGTGCTCGTCGGCTGTGTGGTTGCGCCAGCGTTCGCCCGCGCGCAATCTGCATCGCTAGAGGATTTTCTGGCGAAACGTACCGGCGGCATTGCTGCGCCTTACGCTGCCACCGCCATGCTTCTGGTTTGTCTGACTCTATTGGTCAGTGCGGAGTTTGAGGTTGTACGCCGGCTTGTGTCCCCGATCTTCGCGAACACGCGCTTTACGGACGCAAGCGGCGCGCTCGGAGAAGCTTGGGTTTTGGTGCTACCCGTCATCATGGCAACAATCATCGCTGTTATCCAAACGAGAGTTACGCTCTCGCTCCAGGCAGTGAGTTATGTCGCGATCCTCTGTCTCGTCGGCGGAGCCGCCGCCCTGATGTCCCTGGTGGCGTTCGACATCGCCATACCTCAGTTGGCGTACGGACACGGGTTGCAAGACCTGGCAGTATTGGAACGCAGTCTAATTCTCGATGGCTTATCCGACCCCGCCGTTGTCCAGCCCTTCGCGAAATCAAACAACAGCTTTTCGGCAGAGAACTTTGCTGCGCTTTCAATATCTTTGATGCTCGGCGCTGCCGTCGCACCCCATCTCTTAACTCGGATAAGCTCATCCGGGCCAGACCCGATTGCACGTCAAGCGAGCGCGTGGAGTCTGTTCTTTGTTGTTCTGCTGGTCATCACGCTGCCAGCGATCGCAACGCTCACCAAGCTGGATATCTACTCGAGTATCGCGCGCGGCATGACAATGAGCTCCGTGCCAAACTGGCTGGAGCAATCTGCGTATTCGACAACTCCTCCCCTCTGCGCGCATGAGTGTGCAGAGCCGGGAGGGCGTCTTCATGTTCAGGATGTCACGATAGATCCCGAAGCGATTTTACCTTCCGTGGCGGCAATCTCCCGCCTGCCCGAGGCGTTAAGCTGGCTGCTGATTGGTGCGCTTGCCGTTGCGGCTTTGCTCTGTGCCGGCAGCATGATTGCGGTGATGGCCGGCGCCTTGCGCTTTGTCCTGTCTGCCCCAGAGACCGAAGGAGGAGAACAGCCCAATCGGAAGTCCGCTCTTGTGAGAGCGGCTCTTACCGTGCCTCTTGCGGTCATCGCCGGCGTTGTAGCGGGACAGCTTCAGGCTGACCTGATAACGCGCATCGCATGGGCGCTTTCGCTGGCCGCATCGGGTCTGTTCCCAATGATACTTCTGGCGGCTATATCGCCGCGCGCAAATTCGATTGCGTTGGCGGTCGGTGGCCTCACCGGGTTTGCCGTGGCTCTTTATTACATCGTCGGCACGCAGAATTTTCCGGTCCAATTCCTTGGTCTCTGGCACGAAGTCTCGAACATGCCCCCCTGGCGTTTGGAAGCCTTTGAGGAAGTTCGTCAAAACTGCCGGGACGCGGTGCCAGGCGCGTGCGCCGAAGCTCAAACAATGGCACGAGAGTTGGCCAACTGGTGGGGCATCGATACACGCGCTGTCGGCATCATCGGAGCCCCGATTGGTTTTGTTGTCGCCTGCCTCGTATCCCTGCCCACTCAGCTTCTCCGCCGCGCAACCGTCTGACGATTCCCAGATCTCAGTTTACTCAGGCTTCCGCACCGGCTTTGGCATCGGCTTGGGGCGCATGGCAGCTTCTCGTTCTTCTACCCATGTGGCGAAGCGTGCATCAATCTGTGTTCCGTTCTCGTCCCACCACGCCGCGTCAAAAGGCACTGCGCGTGCCATATTTTCAGGGCGCGTCGGGAGGTAAGGCGTAAGATCAAGCCCAATACTGACATGTTGCTTCACGAGTGCGGTCGCTGAAACGCGCGCTGGTCCGTAGGCAATCTCCTCCGCGACAGCCGCCAACTGCTTTGGGGCCGTAGCGAACCCAACGAACTCTTTCGCGATGTCTTGTGAAGACCCGTCGGCTGGAATGGCCCAGAAGCTCATAGTGTAAACCTGACCGTCCCAAATAATTCTGATTGGCGCGCCGTAGGCTGCTGCATAAAAGGCCTGCCCGTTGAATGTCTGCGCAAAGACCGCCGAACCGTTCATCAGGTCTTCTTCCGTTTGTTTCGCTGTCTCCTTCCACACGAGATCCTTGCCAAGGCTATCGAGCTTGGCAAATGCACGCTCTAGACCTTCATCGGTCGATAGGTGCTGATAAATAACTTCCGGCGCAACGCCATCGGCGATAAGGGCCATTTCCAAAAGATAGCGCGGCGATTTAATAAGTACCCGCCGACCGGGAAAACGGGTTGTGTCGAACACGTCCTGCAGAACATTCGGTGTACCGGCTTTCAAAGCGTTCTCATTGACCGCGAAGACAGCGGACCAGACCATTGAGGCTGGCCCACAGTCGTGCACACCATCCGCTATAAAGTCTTGTTGCGCCGTGTCGGCTGTATCCGGAGCGGGGGTAAGCAAAGAGGCGTCGACTTTGGCGAGTTCACCGGATTGGCACGCAGCATCGAGGGCTGCCGCGTTGAGTTCGACAACGTCACCTCTGAGCGCTTTGCCGTCTCCATCCGTCAGGACCTCGATGGCGACGTCGTGAGAACGTCCGAAGGGTACGGCAACGGCCTTCTTCTGGGCTTGCCCATAGGCGCCGCCCCACGTGCTCACCGTGAACCTCTTCTCTGGCGCTTCGGCCACCACGGCAGGATCAGCCTTTTGCTGGGAAGATGTCGACGACCCTACGTCCTTCGTGGGCGCGGGAGCCTCTACGTCCGCTGACGGTGTAGCGGCTGTGTCATTCTCGGGTTGAACATCAGAACGCGCCCCTGTCTTCGCTGCGTTCTCTCTATCGCTTGGCGTAGCCTGCTGCGCTGTTTCGTTGCTGGACGGGCTTTGTGCAAAGGTTGGCAGAACGCCAGCGGCAAATAACATCGCGACGGCAATGGAAAAACGAAATCGAAACATTTACGGGGGTTCCTCAACGACTACGAATGAGTATCGGCGGGCAAAAATACTCTACGGCAATCGATCCCGAGCGTCGACGTCGCAGGTTCGAAATTCCGTTAAGTGAGGGATTTTAGTCTGAGTTTAGCCCCGGCCCGGCGTGTCTGCAGGTCGTCCGTCTGGATCCCGTCGGCCGGCCTGTCGGCTCGGCGCACGGGTCACTGAGATTCCCGGCGCGTGCCAATCTCCCCGAAACTGGATGAGATCCCCCATGGGCGTTTCATCATTGGAAGTCGGTGCTTCGGCGCCAATCCAAATATTGGCGTCCAGGTTTTGAGCTGCAACGTCTATTGTGCCGCTTCCGAATACAAGTTGTGATCCCGATTTTGCAGAGAACGTCTCGACAAGGGCTAAACCATCCGTGAACGCCAACCGCATGTCGAACTCGCTCAAGTTCGTCAGGCCGGTCGTCGTGCCCCAACCAACTGGAGCGGCGACGCCGGTACTGTGCTCTGCGACCATCTTGGCGAGGTCGAGCGTAAGTGCAGCACCATCAAGAACACGAACCTCGATCCGACCGGACAGCGTGCTCATGATATCCGAGTACCGGTCGCCTGTGGCCTTGACATTGATGATGGCATCGCCGCGCCCGGTAACGACCGCCCCGCCAAACAAGGCCGTCGCGAGATTGCCGACCTCAAAACCTTCCAGGCGCCCGCGGACCCCCAATTTGGGGTCCGGCTCCGTCGCATCGAGGCTGATTTGTACCGTGCCTTGGCCGCCACCCTCGAACTCCAGTTCGGCAAGGTCGGCCAGCATCTTGCCATCGCGTAGTGAGACTGCAGTGGCGCTGCGTCCGAGAACGAGCGAGCCAATTTGAACGCGTTCAGCCGACAAGCGCAGATCAGCATCAACGTCTCGCAGCAGCGGCATTGTGATGGCTTCTCCGCTGAGCCCGAGCCGCGCTGGCAGCCAGTTCGACGACTTGCGCATCGTCGCTTCGATCAAACTTTCTTCACGCACATCATCTTGAACAAGCAGACCGGTGAGATTTAGTTCGTCAAACGCGAGGGTGCCATCGACTTGTGGACGCGGCGATTGGTAATTGACTGACATCGCGCCGGTTGCACGGTTTCCGTCAAACTTAAAGACCGCGTCTTGGAAAACCAAAATGCCAGCAGACCAATCGATCAGGCCCGTTGCGGAAAATGCTTCAATTGCGGATCGGGCTGGCCAACCGATATTAAGCCATCGAGCGGCCTTGCCGAGATCAGAGAACTTCAGTTCTGAGTTTGGAGCGATCAATCGGGCTCGGTTCCCAACGCTCAGGTGGCCTCGCAATGTGGTATCGATGAGATTGCCGGTTATCTTCGCTTGTATCGGTAGCCGTCGTTCCAGACGTGCGTGATTGCCGATATTCAGCGAGGTCCTGAAGGAAAGCTTTTCGCCGCGCAGCCAGAATGTACCGGTGACAGCAAGCGTGTCCCTGCTGGCAAGCTTGACCAGCGCTTCGACGCCGCGAAGCTCTTGCACGGTTTCCCGATCAGAATGAAGAACGATCGTACAATCGCTAAGCGCCAACGAACTGAACTGCATGCTGGCTAGGGCCGCTGCAAGTGGTGCGAAAAGCGAAGCTGGTGCGGCGTCTGCTGCCTCGGGGCCAACACCTGCGAGATTGACGGCGATACGTCCGTCGCTGAGCGTCAGCTGCGCATCGCCACTCATAATGATTTTGTCAGCTGAACCGGCGCCCTGAGCAGCCCTTTGGCTCCGTTCGCTAAGCGCGATCGTTCCACTCTCTACGACAACGTATGGGCCGCCAAACAGAGCGACGGGTGCCGTCACCCTATAGTGGTGCTGGTCCGCGGCCATGACCGTGGATGTGTTGAGCACGACTTCAGAGCGATCGTGCGAGACGAAATACGGCATCGCCATTGCAAGCAGCGCTAAGCCGAGTACGCCGAAAACTGCGAGGAGATGACGCCGTATTTGCATCAATCGTTTCATAATGACGCCGCCAAGGGAGATGCTAATCCGAGCCACGCGAACATGCGCAAGAGCCTGCCTCCCCAATACCCTTCAGCAGCGACGCTGCTAAACGAACGTCGGCTCTCCTTGTAAGGGAGGGACCGGTATCGCACAAGCGCTGAGACAAAGGCAGTGGGCCGCGGCAGGCTAAAAATTCTGAGCCAAACCGTTGCAGCCAGACTACAGAAATCGCAGCAAAATGCGAGCGTGGTCCGCAGCTTACTCGATAACGACTGTGGGTAAAGCGTTGCTGAATTACCTCCGCAAACGGATGCATTATTGCGCGTTTACATGAGCTTCAGGCGGTAACCGACCTTCCTACCGGAGAATATTGCTCAGGTTCCGGGACGACCACCGGCAACAGCACGGTGCAGGAGAAGGACCGGCACCAGGCCAACGATGACGATTGCAACCGCCGATAGAGAGGCTTCTTCGAATTGCTCCAGTGCCGCGAAGCTATAGACGTGTGTCGCGAGCGTGTCGAAGTTGAATGGTCGCAGCAGGAGTGTCGCCGGCAACTCCTTCATGGCATCTACGAAGACGAGAAGCGCTGCCGTGCCGAGCGCCGGCGTCAACATCGGCAGGTGTACGCGCATGAGCGCTGACATCGGGCTTGAGCCCAGAGCGCGCGCGGCCGCATCCAGATTGGGCGATATGCGTTCAAGCCCCGCCTCGATCGTGCCGAGGCTGACGGCCAGAAACCGGATCGTGTAGGCAAGAACCAAAGCGAAGATCGATCCTGAAAGCAGCAATCCCGTCGAAACCCCAAGGCTCGAGCGCATGAATGCGTCAACCCAATTATCGAAGGCCGCAAGCGGGATAAGCAACCCTAGCGCAAGAACAGTTCCTGGTACCGCGTAGCCGAGTCCAGCCGCCCGTACGGCAGGCCGTACGATGTTGTTGTTGGCGACGCGACGGGCATAGCCAAGGGTAAGTGCGAGTGCTGAAGCGACGATAGCCGAAAGCGCCGCCAGCATAAGACTGTTGGCCGTCGCGCCAAGGAACCCGGCCGCGAGCCCTTCTCCGAGGAAGACAACGGCGTTACGAGCCAGCAGAAGAAACGGCACAGCGAACCCAAGAACGAAGGGAAGGCTGCAGACCGCAGCGGCCAGATAACCGCGGACTCCTTCAATGTCCTGGAACGATATGGAGCGATAGCGTCCGGTTGTGTGGTGTACTTGCGCGCCGCCGCGCGCGAACCGTTCGAGAAGAAAGAGCGCAAAGATGAATAGCAACATGATGCTGGCAAGCTGCGCGGCACCGCCGAGATTGGAGCGTTGCAGCCACGTTGAATAGATGCTCGCCGTCAGCGTCTGAACACCCAGATACTGCACCGCTCCGATGTCATTCAGCACTTCCATAAGAACGAGGGCCGAGCCGGCCGCGATCGCGGGGCGCGCCAAGGGTAGGGCGACGGCCCAGAATGTCCCCATGGGCGACCGTCCCAAGGTCCGTGCCACTTCCAACGCGCAAACGGACTGCTGCACGAAGCTCGCGCGTGCGGTCAGGTAGACGTAGGGGTAAAGAACGGCCGACATCACGAAGATCGCGCCGCCCAACGATCGGATATCGGGAAACCAGTAGTCCCGCGCCGAAGTAAATCCGAACACCGTGCGAAAGGCCGTTTGCACCGGTCCCGCAAAGTCAAGCAGTTCGACGTAAGCGTAAGCGATAATGTACGTCGGTACGGCCAAAGGAATGACCAGCAGACGGTCGAGCAACGCGCGGCCAGGAAAGCGATACATGGTGACAAGCCACGCCGTCCCTGTACCAACGATCAAGGTCAGAAATCCAGTGCCCACCATCAATAAAATCGTGTCTCGCAGTGAGACGGGTAGAACGCTGCTGACCAGGTGTGGCCAGATGTTTTCATGTGGAGACACCGCGAGGACGAAGATCGTCGCGATGGGCATGAGCATGATGGCGAGGATGATCGCGACAGTCGCCGTCCATAGCGGGGATGCGCGCCGTCGCGCGCGCCAGCGACGAACGTGTTGCCCAAGTCCGGCAAGAGATCGCATCGCGTCCTGCAGCGAAGGACGCGTCCGTGTAAGCCAACTCATTGCTGCTGCAATCCCACCCAGTTCTCTGCAACACCGTTGAACGTGGCGAGAACAGTTTCGGGCATTGTGTCGGGTGGCATCACGGTAGGCTCCTAACAAAGGTCCCGCTGCCTTAGCGCATCTCGGTCGTTCTCGCCAGTTCTGCCCTAAGGCGCTCTGCTGGCGGCCCAATGAGTGGCAGGATTGAAGGTGATCGTCGCGCGCGTACCTTGCCCAGGCTGGCTGGCCAGCGAAAATTCCGCACCGTTTGCTTGGCTGAGGGCCTTGACGAGACGCAAGCCGATGCCAGAGCCGCCGCTGCCATCGGTTGGCGGATGAGACCTCACGCCGTCCAGTGCGCGCAGCAACTGGTCCTCGTCCATGCCACCGCCGTTGTCGATGATAGCGATAACCGTACGTCCGGAGGGATCGGGGCGGGCTTCAATTAAAACTTCGCCACCGCGCGGCGTGAACTTCAATGCGTTCGTCAGGAGATTGACGAGAATCTGTCGCACGCTGGTGGGATCAGCAACGAGCGTTGGCAGGCCCGGACCTACCGAAACCTGAAGCTTGAGACCGGCTTGTTCAGCAAGCGGCTGCAGGGCAGAGGCGGTCGCGCGAACCAGGGCCTCCGTATCGATTTCGACGGGCTCCAATTCGTCGCTTGCCTGCTCGAGAATGCGCCGCGCCAGAAGCCGGTCGATCAACTTCAGCATTTGCGCCGCGTTCTCGTGGATATCTCCCACGTAGCCGCGATAGCGCTCGTTCGCTAAAGGCCCCAGTCGCTCGTCGCGCATGATCTCAGCGGCAGCAACTATGGCGCTGATTGGTGTTTTCAGTTCGTGAGCAAGTTCGTGAACGGTGGAGCTGCACAACGACTTCGCCTCTTCACGCGCCACAACGTCACAGCGGCTGTCGGCCGGCCGGTCTTTCTGCTCCAACTGGTAACCGTTGTTCGTCATCGCCAATCTGGCTGACTAGCCCCAAGTCCGCGTGCACGAAGTCCTTGATGGTCCTTGTCAGGTGCCATCAAACCGCTGCGGTGCCCTCCCCCGAGATACACCTGCCCCATCCTACCGATGTATGACACACTTGGAAGCCCGGATACGCATTTCGCGGCAAATTCCCACTGTTTTGGCCGCACCCCCCTTGGCCTCTCTGTGCAGAGCGGCTATTTTCACTTGACGCGAGCACCCTCCGCGATGTTTTTGGGGGTTCTTTTTTGCGAGCGATGCCGTGAAAGACATCGCTACAGCGTGTGCCGCCTTAGCTCAGTTGGTTAGAGCGCTAGATTGTGGATCTAGAGGTCACTTGTTCGAATCAAGTAGGCGGTACCATTTTTCCGAATGACAACTTGAACAGCCCACCATCCGGGGGATCTTGGAGATGGCCGACGCCGTAGTCTGGCTGCGCCAGGCCTTGGAGCTGGCGCGTGAAAACGCTGTGAAGGGCGGCCGCCCCTTTGGTGCGGTTGTCGTCAAGGATGGCAAGGTCATAGCGACCGGCGTCAATGAGATCCTCAAGACGAATGATCCGACAAGCCACGCTGAACTCAACGCCATAAGGCAAGCGAGCACCGTACTAGGGACGCCCCGCCTGAATGGATGTGCCATCTATGCCAGTGGGCAGCCCTGCCCCATGTGCCTGGCGGCCATACACATGTCGGGGATCACGAGTGTCACCTACGCCTATTCCAACGCGGAAGGTGAACCCTTTGGGCTTTCGTCGGCGGCGGTTTATGACCAGTTGGCAAGGCCACTTTCCGAGCAATCGATCTCAGCACGCCATTTGCCCCTGCGGTTCGAAGACGGCGAAGAGCTTTATGCTCTGTGGAAGCGGTCAACCATCTAATCGCCTGACTGCCCAACGAAAAAGCCCCGGCGCAGGCGCCGGGGCTTTCGAATCACATCTTGCACCAATCAGTGGCGATCATGCCGGTGGTCGCGCCGGTCATCCCGACGATCGTCCCGTCTGTTATCCCGCCGATCGCGTCGATCGTCACGGCGATCCTGTCTGTACTCTTGTCTTGCATTGCGGCGATGACGTCGAGCTTCCTGGCGTATCTCGCGGGACGGGCGTTTCCAGCCGTGATGTGGTGGCGGGCGCAGCCCCGAAGGAGCGCGGTAGTTCTTGCGCCACCACCCCGCATTGCGTCTGCCGGAAGGCGGCCGATGCCAGTCGCGGCGTGGGCGGACATGGTGGGCATACCAGCGCGCGCGCTCGCTATACCAGGGACGACCGACATAGTAGCGATCCCAGTAGCTTCGCGCGGCAAAGGTGACGAACGGGACGTGGTAAGCGGCAGGTCCAACGTCGAGAAGCGACACGTAGCCACCGGGGCCATCGAAGGCGAGATATTCGCTGAACACCCACCCCCGATCGCCGTCCCAGAGGACTTCGCACCAGGATTCATCATCCAGACACCCCATGATTTCAACGTCATCCCCCTCGGGGATCACGTCGATGGCGGGAAAGTCGATGTCAGGACCAGTCCTGAGGTTCACGTTAGCCGTAGAAAAGCCCGGTGCCGCCTGGGCTGCGGCGGAAGCAAGCACCATCAGAGCGGCGGCGGCGCCGATCAGCTTCAGTATTCTCATTTTTATTCCCTCGATGGGTCGGGTGAAACGAGCCGTTTTTCCCGCAGATTGGGAAAAAACGAAACCACGCAATCGTGACGCTATCACGACGCAGAGGGAGCCCTGGCCGTGAAGCCGAGGTCGGCTGCGTGCGGACAACCGCGCGACAAAATAAGAACGTAAGACGTGAGGAGTTCCGTCGTTTTATCCCGCTTGAGCCGATGCGACAAAGCGTGTCACGATTTGCCGCGAATAACCTAGCCCAATGAGAGACGCAAATGGCCAAGTCACCTGTCTTTTCCGTTTTCACCGTTTGCGCGCTCATCGTCGCGTGGTCGTGCGACACGGCCTGGGCTTTCGAAAGCTACGAGGTCGCTGGCGTCGCTAAGGGCGACAGCCTCACGGTTCGCGAAGAGCCTTTTGATGACGGCAAGCCGTCGGAGTGGAAAGAGGTCGGACGTATCCCGGCTGATGCAACTGATGTACTTGGAACAGGCCGCTCGAAGCGCGTCGATGAGCAGCGCTGGTTGGAGGTGTCCTTCGGAGCGACACGTGGTTGGGTGAACGCCAAGTTCCTGGAAGGCGCTGATGGATTTCCCGATCTCAGGGGCGAAACGTTTCGCTGTTCGGGAACGGAACCGTTCTGGGGCGTTACGCTGGGCCCTAACGGAGGCGAATATTCCACTCCCGAGTCGCGGACCAAGCTCACCATGGACCGCGTTCAACCCGCCGTGGGGCGCCCATTCCCCTTGCTCTACCGGCTAACCGACGCCAACGGACGAAAGGTCAGAGCTACGGTCTCCCATCAGAATTGGTGCTCCGACGGGATGTCGGATTACGACTACACTTTCCAGGTTCTGCTCTCGGACGACGACAACCTCCACGAAGGCTGCTGCGTGATCGAGAGGTAGGCCCCTCTACCCTGTCAAATCCGCCTCGGCTTCCTGGCTGACTTTCACGATCGTATTCCGCAGCCAGATGTGACCGGGATCGCTGTCATAGGACGCGTGCCACAGCAGCGAAGTCGTCAACACCGGTAACTCAATCGGCGGCGGGCTGAGCGTGAGACCCAATTCCTTCGCGAAATAGCGCGCCAGCCGCGCGTGCATGGTCGTGATCACGGGGGAGCTGGCAACGAGCATCGGCACAGCGACGAAGCGGGGCGTCACCACGGCGATCTTTCGTGAAAGCCCGAGCTTTTCCAGAACATCATCGACGACACCGCGTTCCCCCCGGCGCAAACTCGTCAGGATATGCGGCAGCCGCACATAGTCTTCGAGCGAGATCGGCAGCTTGAGATCGACCTTGTCGGCGTTGAACATGCACAAGTAGGAATCCGTCGCGAGAACGCGCCGTTTGTGGTGGATCTGGCCCTCGGGGAAGGTACCGATCCCGATTCCAAGGTCGATGTGGTCCGCGTCCAGTTCATCCAGAATGCGCCGCTCGTCTGTCGAGTAGAAACGGAAGCGGATGCCGGGTGCTTCTGCGCAGACGTGCGCGAGCAGTTTCGGGCCGACGAGCACCTCCACACTGTCTGGAAGCCCGACGCGAAAGACCCGCTCGGCAGTACGCGGGTCGAAATCTTCCGGCCGATTGACCAGAGACTCGATGTTGGCGAGCACGATCCGCACCGGATCAACCAGGGCGAGCGCGCGCGGCGTCGGCTGCATGCCCTCGGCGCTTCGCGTCAACAGCTCATCGTCGAACAGCCGCCGCAGCCGCGCAAGATTGTGGCTCATGGCCGATTGGCCGAGCCCCACGCGCGTCGCTGCCTTCGTGACGCTCCGCTCCGCCATCAGCGCATCGAAGGCAACCAGCAAATTGAGGTCGATACGACTTAAATTGATGTGATCGATTGCCAATATCAATCCAATCTATTTGATTAATTCAGCCCCTCATACCATTCTCTGGTCCAGACGGAAAGGCGCCAATGCCCTTCCAACAGAACAAGTGCCAACCCAAACCAACCAGGAGAATGGAAGATGAAAAAGTTCACCCTTGCGTTCGCCGCATTCGTCGTTGCTGCAACCTCTGCATTGGCCGCTCAAGCGGATGTCCTCACGCCTGCGTTCGGTCGCACGATCGATCTGGGCGGTGTCAACGGGGTCGCCTACTACACGGTCAAGAAGGAAGGTTTCCACGTCGTTGCGACGTTGGCCAATCCCGAGAGCCAGTCGGTTCGTTTCGAGGCTGTGCTGGCGCCAGGTCAGTCGGTGATCGTGTCTTCGCCGAATGCCTACGGTGAGGCCCCGACCAAGGTGGAGATCAGCCGCCAGAACGACGACGTCCACGTCGAGCGCCTGCCGGTCACGAACTAAGTGCGGAAAGCACCACCAGACAGAGACGCTAAGCCTGAAAGCCCGGGGACGCGACGAACAGTCCCCGGCCTGTTTGGACCGGTTCGGCTCAGTTAAGCGGCCATCTCCGCAAATGACTCGGACCGTTTGCAACGCGCGCCAGAGTGCTTCCGGAAAAGTGGGCATCGGTTTTCCGGTAAGAAGCACGACAATGAGCCCGGCGCGCCGCAAACGCGCGAAGATGGCCCGCCGATGCCTTCGTTCCCCTTGGGCATCGGTTGCGGAGTGGGGGCGCCTCCCTCCCCACTCCGCCTACTTCCTTTAGCCATCTTGATCAGGTGCTGCCCCACGCACGCCGCAAGCCGCTAAGCGTGGCGGTTATCGCGACGCCGCGACCCAAACTTCCCCGCCGCACGCTCCCGCCGCATTACCGCATCCACTCACACCGCGCATCAGCACCCCATTCAAACCAATGGCCCTTGACGGATGTTATAACATCCGTTTAGATAGTGCTCCAGCGATGTCGTGCGCGTCCACATCGAACTCGCGTTGAAAAGAATGAGGGCTGCCTTGGATAAGAAGCTTATGACCCATCTCGACGAAGACGCCGCCACGCCGGACAAGCGCTTGCCCGTCACGGTGCTGTCGGGATTTCTCGGCGCCGGCAAAACGACCCTGCTCAATCATGTGTTGAACAATCGCGAGGGCCTGAAGGTCGCCGTCATCGTCAATGATATGAGCGAGGTCAACATCGACGCGGAACTTGTCTCCAAAGGCGGCGCGAACCTCTCCCGCACGGACGAGACACTCGTCGAGATGTCGAACGGCTGCATTTGCTGCACGTTGCGAGAAGACCTTCTGAGCGAAGTGCGCCGCCTCGCCGATGAAGGGCGTTTCGAGTATCTGCTGATCGAATCCACGGGGATCGCCGAGCCGCTTCCTGTCGCAACGACGTTCGAATTCCGCGACGAAGACGGCGCGAGCTTAGCTGATATCGCCCGGCTGGACACGATGGTGACTGTCGTCGATGCGGCGAACCTGCTGAAGGATTACGCGTCGCAAGACTTTCTCGCCGACCGGGGTGAAACGGCAGGCGAGGACGACGAGCGCCCGCTCGTGAGTCTACTGGTTGAACAGATCGAGTTCGCCGACGTCGTGGTCTTGAACAAAACCGATATCGCTGAGCCGCATGAGATCGAGGCCGCGCGTTCGATCGTGCGGGCGCTCAATGCCGATGCCCGTCTGATCGAAACGAGCCAAGGCCAGGTCGCGTTGGGCGATATCCTCGATACAGGCCTCTTTTCGTTTGAAGCAGCGCACCACCACCCGACCTGGTTCCGGGAGTTGAATGGCTTCCGCGATCATCAGCCCGAAACGGAAGAGTACGGCATATCGAGCTTCGTCTACCGGGCACGAGGTCCCTTCGACCCGGCAAAGCTGCACGCGTTCATGAACAAATCCTGGCCCGGCGTCGTGCGCGCCAAGGGCTTCTTCTGGCTCGCCACGCGCCCCGCTTGGGTCGGCGAGCTATCCCAGGCAGGCGCCCTCGTGCGCCACGAGGCGGTCGGATACTGGTGGGCGGCCGTACCCAAGGAGCGTTGGCCAGCAGACGACGAGCTTGTGGCACGGATCAACAAGGGATGGCACCGCCTCTGGGGAGACCGCCGACAGGAGCTGGTGTTCATTGGCACCCGCGAGATGGACAAGGATGCGCTGACGGCGGAACTCAACGCATGTCTGCTGCCGCTTCCCCGGGAAGGCACCGTCGACACAAATCGCTGGCGCGACCTCGAAGACCCGTTTCCGGTATGGCGCCGCGACGCCGCCTAGAGTGCTTCCGGAAAAGTGGGAACCGGTTTTCGGTGAGAAGTGCCACCACAAAAGAATTTCGGGCTTTCCGCGATTCAACGAAAAGCGGAAAGTCTCTGGGGACGGTCTGTCGGCACTCAGAGCCAGCCAAACCCATAGCCCGCGAGATACAACCCCAGAACAACGGACACGAGGCCGCCGATGGCATAGCCCGTTGGGTTTCTTAGGGCGCGCAGAAATTTCGCGAACATTGCGTCTGGCAGGAACAGGTACGTCGTCGCTTCGATAACGGCGAGCCACCCGCAAACCGTGATGAGGATGGCGGGCGGCGACGACCAGTCATTGTGCGAGACGACGAGAAACAGGCCGGCCAAGAGCTCGACCATCGACAACACGAACCGTGTCAGGCGCTGTTCGATGAAGGTATCGATCACCGAAATGAAATAGTGCCTGCGCACAACGACGGCGGCGCCGACGATGATCATGAATATGCCGAGAACCTTGGCGAGAAGAACGGTAAGCATAGCAACTTATAACTGGGTATTGGCCCCGTCCGCGTCAAATTCGAAGGGCTGTTCATCGCATCATTTCTCCACTCGCCCACCATAACCCAGATGCGATATGAACGAGCCACGCCGACCGTGGCGGCCCAGACCGGAACGCACGGGGGACGGTGGCAGAAGGCTGTAGGGAGAGTGGGAAAAATGCGTGGGTTCGGGAAAGCGTTTTTTGCAACGGCGTTAGTCTACGGTGTGCTCGGAATTTTGCTGGGCCTTCACATGGCCATGTCCAAAAACCACGGCCAGTTACCAACACATGCTCATATTCTCGTCATTGGATGGGTGAGCTTCGCGATTTTTGGTTTGTTTTATTGCGCTCACGGCCACGCAGTTCCAAAGCTTCTGGCGACCCTTCACTTCTGGCTGGCCGAAATCTCATTCGCAGCCCTCGTCGTCGGCCTCTGGCTTCTTTACGAAGGGTACGGGCAATACGAGCCCATCGCAGCCGTCTCCTCCCTCGGCTACGCCGCCTCGTTCCTGATTTTCGTCATCGCCGCGATCTGCGGGATGCGAACGTCACCTACCGAAGTGGCTTAAGATTAAGCGTCGGAGTTTATTCGCTAACGCGGCGCCCGTGCCGAGCAACTAGCAGAGTGACCCGATGAATGACGAGCTTCAGAAGGCTGCCGTTCGGCGCTGCGCGTCCGAGCTTTCGCGTGCCATTTGGTATTACCGTGCGTGGAAGGCACTGCAGGAGGTTGAGCGCGATAATTCAGCGAACTTTATTCGGTTGGCTGAACTCGCGATGTGGGACCAAATGATTGCCCATGTGGTCAAAATACTGAGCTTAAATCCTAAAACTGGCCGAGGAGAAAAGGCAGGATTTTGGGCGTTGTGTGAATGTCGCGCAACCGAAGTTGAAGCAATCTGCGAACGGCAAGGATGTGATCTCGATCCAATACGAAAGGTCGGCGTAGGCTTAAAACATATCCGGGACAAGACGCATTTTCACTTGGACGCTGACGGAGTTTCGGAACCGACGGAAGTATGGAAGAAGGCCGACATTACACACGACCAGCTCAACGCAGCTCTGTCGTCGAGTTTCACTATCATCAATGAGCTACATGCAATTGTATTCGGAGCTAGCCATCCGATTTGGAATTATGACGGATCGGATGCCAAGGTGATTGCTGAGCACGCCAATACATACAACCTCCTCTACGGTGGAGGCTGTGGCGAGACCACACGTGAGGACTAGCAAGTAGCCCCCTCACCCCGCAATCTTCCCGCCGCCCCTCTTCGTGATGGCCACGATGGAGGGACGCGGCGGCAGGTTGGGATCGAAGTCGGGCCAGCGCGTCGCCGGATCGTCGAAGGTGGACGCGCGTCCGAACGCCTTCCAGCTTTCACCGTCTTCGCCGGGGTGCTGAACCGCGACGAAAAAGGTCTCGACGTCGGGCGTCGCTTCCGGACCGCATAGCTCGGCGCCGACGGGGCAGCGGAAGAACAATTTCGACGTGCCGCGCAACGCGCCCTCGGTCTCAACCGCATAAAGACCGTCGGTCCGGCCGGTGCTGTCCTCGGCCTGGCCGTCCGTACCAACCCACAGGCGCCCCTTGGCATCCACGCATACGGTGTCCGGCATACCGAGCCAGCCGTCGCGCGTGGTCGCCGGATTGAAGGTGGCGCCAATCTCAGCAATCGCGGGATCCCCACATTTGATGAGGATCTCCCATTTGAACGTCGTGGACGTGTGGTCATCGCCGTCCGGGTGCATTTCGATGATATGCCCGAAGGCGTTCTTCGCGCGCGGGTTCGCGGCGTTGACGTCTTCGGGCTTCCGCCGCGTGTTGTTCGTCAACATCACGTAGACTTTTTGGGTCTGCGGATTGACGTCCGTCCCTTCCGGCCGGTCCATTTTCGTGGCGCCCAGCAGATCCGCCGCACGCCGCGTTTCGATCAGCACGTCCGCCTGCGAGGCAAAGCCGTTGGTGTCCGTCAGCGGGCCCTCGCCATGAACGAGCGGCAGCCACTCACCCGTGCCATCCGCATCATAGCGCGCAACGTAGAGCGTGCCTGCGTCGAGCAGGTCCATATTCGCCGCACGGTCATCGCTGTTGACGGCACCCTGCGTGACGAACTTGTAGACGTAGTCAAAGCGCTGGTCGTCACCCTGATAGATTGCGAGGCGGCCATCCTTGTTGACGACGCTGGCGGCACCCTCATGCTTGAAGCGTCCGATGGCCGTGCGCTTCTTCGGCACCGAATTGGGATCAAGCGGATCAATCTCGACGACCCAGCCGAAGCGGTTCGGCTCGTTGGGCTCTTTGCTCACGTCGAAACGGTCGTAGTACTGGCCCCAGTTATACCAGCGACCCGCAACGCCATAGCGTTTGGCATTCCGGGCTTCCGGGTGATCGTCCGAGTAGTCGCCCCAGAAGTAGCCGTTGAAATTCTCTTCGCACGTCAGCCATGTGCCCCACGGCGTAACGCCGCCCGCACAGTTGTTCAGCATGCCGCGAACCTTGCGGCCTTCCGCGTCGTAGGATGTCTTCATCCGGTCCGAACCGGCTGCGGGACCACTGATGGTCATCTCGGTTTCCGGGGTGATACGCCGCGCGTATTTTGAATCCGGCACGACCGACCATGTGCCGTTCTCTTTGCGGATTTCGAGGACCGAGCCACCGTGCGCCATCATTTCGATGTCGACCAGCTCTTTCGTCATCTGGCCGAAAGCAGCTTCTTTGTCCTGCTTGGGCAGGCCCGGAAACATCAGCTCTTCGTTGGAGAACTCGTGGTTGACCACGAGGAGGCCGTGCGTCGAAGGGTTCTCGGCGTCGGGCAGCGGAATGTAGCCGAGGTAGTCGTTATTGTAGCCGAACTGCTTTGCCTGAGCGTCGGCGGATTGTTTCTGCGGATCGAAATCCGGTGCACCGGAAAGCACGGGGTCGCCCCAGCGGATCAGGATCTGCGCGTCGTAGCCGTTAGCGACGTGATGCTTGTCGTCGACACCGGCGGTGACTTCCGGGAAGTCGAACACTGGCGCTGCGCCTTCCGCGCGTGCTGCCGAGGCCGCCGCGAGAGCCAATGGCGAAACCGTAGCCGTAATCGCGGTGACGGCGAGCGCCCCGCGCATGATGTCGCGACGGCTGTAGCGCTGGGCGATCACGTCACCCAGCGTCGGGTTCGCGCTTTCGTTGCGTCCGACGTTCTCTGCTTCTTCGTAAGCCTGTGAACGCGTCATCGCAGGATCAATCTCGCCCATGGTCTCGCCCGTCCTCAACACTGATGGCATGAGCGCATTTCTAGAAAGCTTCTATGACAGTGCGACAACAGCCGCTCTACGCCGGAGACAAAGCCTGGGGAAGTTTCCTAACATACAAGCAAGGCGGACTTTGAAAGCAAGAAACAGGTTGCCGTTTCTGAGGGCTGGCGCACCAGTTCCTTGAAATGAACCAACAGGGCAGCAGGTATGAAAACGCGGTACAAGTTGGTGCAATCCGTCTTCTGGATGACGTTGATCTTGGAGGCGTTCCTGTTCGGTCCGGCCTGCGCATTGGACCTGGGTCTTGCATCAGGCTCTTATGACGTGACCGTGCGTCTTGAGTTGCCGCATCTGGATACCGGCGCCGCGACCAAGGTCACGCGGTTGTGCGTTGAGGCAGCGGGCGAGAACCTCACTCTTGGCCTGGGCGTCTTGAGCGATAATAATCCGCTGGCCAAATGTCCGCACACGAAAATAAATTCAAGCGACAGTGGCGCCTTACGGTTCGACATCGTCTGTCCGGGCACAAACAGAGGACAAGCTTCTGCAACGTTTGACCTTCGCGGAGACCGGTTCGAGGGGCGTATCACCATGAAGATGGGCGGCAAGAACATGACAATGACCGAGGTTCAGAGCGGCCATCGCGTTGGTCCGTGCCCTGCCGCTGCTCAGGAACTTTCAAAATAACTGACCGTTGAGCCTGCGGCGAACACGGGCAGCGCGACCACATCTATGGAGTATTTCGCATGATCAAGGCTTGGGCTGTAAGCGCGCCGAAGGAGAAGCTCGTACCCTACGAATACGATCCAGGCGAACTCGGGCCCGAAGAAGTCGAAATCGCCGTCGAGCACTGTGGCATCTGCCATTCCGATCTGTCGATGATGCACAATGAGTGGGGCATCTCCAGTTATCCCGTCGTGCCGGGCCATGAAGTCATCGGCAAAATCACGAATATGGGCCCACTCGCGAAAGGCCTGTCCGTAGGGCAACGCGTCGGTGTCGGCTGGATGGCGGGAAGTTGCATGCATTGCAATCCCTGTATCGGCGGAGATCAAAATCTCTGCCCAACCGGTGAAGGCACGATTGTCGGCCGTCATGGAGGCTTCGCGGATCGCGTCCGCGTACAATGGCCTTGGGCGATCCCGTTGCCGGCCGGGCTCGATCCGGCCGAGGCAGGTCCGCTCATGTGCGGCGGCGTCACCGTCTACACGCCGTTTGAGCAATTCGAGATCATGTCTCGCGATCGCGTCGGTGTCGTCGGCATCGGCGGCCTGGGGCATCTTGCCGTGAAGTTCGCGAATGCATGGGGATGCGAAGTCACCGCCTTCACCTCAACGGACTCGAAGGCGGATGAAGCGCGCGCATTCGGCGCCCATAACGTCGTCAATTCTCGCGATGATGCGGCTCTGGCGTCCGTCGCCAATTCGCTCGACCTGCTCATCGTGACGGTGAACGTACCGCTCAACTGGCGGGCGATGATCAACACGTTGGGCCCCAAGGGTCGCCTGCACGTGGTCGGCGCAGTCCTGAAGCCGATCCCGGTTATCGCGATGGAACTCATTATGCAGCAACGCAGCGTGTCGGGCTCGCCAAACGGGTCTCCAATCACGATGCGCAACATGGTCGATTTCGCTGCCCGCCATAACGTCCTGCCAAAGACGGAACACTTCCCGATCGCGAAGGTCAACGAGGCCATGGCGCACCTCGAAGCCGGCAAAGCGCGCTATCGGATTGTGCTGGATATGTGAGGCGATCAGTCCTGACGATTCATCCGGACGACGTCCACATCCTGATACCCAAGCCCGATACTATGGCGTAATATACAACGCTACCCGACACGGGGCATGCTGCGCGCGGAATCGAACGCCGCGCCAGCGCATTCATTCCAATCGGATCTGCCTCTCGAAAGAAGCTCTCCATGGCCGTGACTGATGACGCCTCGCCGCGCGAGGACGGTTGGCTTGCGCGGACTGCGCTGAAATTTACCGCATGGGCCGAACGCTGGTTTCCAGATGCCTTTGTGTTTGTCGGTCTCGCCGTTGCCATCGTTGCGCTTGCCGCTTTGCTCAATGGGGCGCCCCCGCTCGTCGTCGCGAAGTCGTTCGGGGACGGGTTCTGGAGCCTCGTTCTCTTCACGATGCAGTTGGCCGTGATGATGATCGGCGGCTACGTGCTCGCCGTCGCGCCGCCGGTGGAACGGGGTATCGAATGGCTCGCCAGCATCCCGAGGACAGGACGCGGGGCGGTGGTGTTTATCGGCGCCGTCGCGATGCTGGTCTCCATGCTGAATTGGGCGATGAGTTTGATCTTCGGCGCATTGCTGGCGCGTGCCTGCGCGCGGCGAACAGACATTCATATGGATTACAGGGCTGCCGGCGCGGCAGCATACCTCGGCGTTGGCGCCACCTGGGCATTCGGTATCGGTTCGGCCGCTGCACAGTTTCAAGCAAATCCCACAGGTCTGCCGGCCTCGATCCTGAACGTCACGGGCATCATCCCGCTGACGCAAACGATCTTCCTCTGGCAGTCGCTCCTCACCGGTGCACTCTTCTTCATTATGTCGATTGCGATTGCCTGGTGGTCGGTGCCCTCCAGAGGATCGACGCTGAGGGCGCAAGATATGGGCGTTGATGTCTCGCTCGACGCGCGCGATCTGGACCCGCCGTCGCGCCCCGGTGAGTGGTTGGAGTATTCGCCGATCCTGACGATAGCGCTCGTTGCACTGGGCGGGATGTGGCTCGTTCAGGAATTCGCGACGCGCGGCCTCATCGGCGGGATTTCGAACCTCAATACCTATAACTTCATTTTCATCATGATGGGCCTGCTGCTGCACTGGCGTCCGCGTAGCTTTTTAGCAGCCGTTCAAAAGTCGGTGCCGTCAGTCGGTGGCGTCCTCGTTCAGTTCCCTTTCTATGGTGGCATTGCCGCCATTCTGACGAACGCGACGAATGCGGCAGGTGTCAGCGTAACCGATCAGATGGCGCATGCATTCGCCAGTCTGGCGACACAGTCGACGTACACCATCGTCATGGGACTTTATTCCATCATTCTTGGCCTCTTCATTCCGGCAGGCGGAGCGAGATGGATCTTAGCTGCCTCCCACGTCATGCAGGCTGCGAACGATTTGAAGGTGCACCTCGGCTGGGCGGTTCAGGCCTTTAATGCGGTCACCATGTCAAATCTGATAAACCCATTCTTCATGCTGCCGCTGCTCGGCGTTCTCCGGCTGAAACCGCGCGATATCGTGGGCTACACATTTCTGCAGTTTCTCTGGCACGTCCCCATCGGACTCTTCCTATTTTGGCTGTTCGCTCACACGCTGACATACATGCCGCCCGTAATGCCGTAGAGGCGCTTCTGGATTTGAAAGCAAGGATCGGGGTGCGTGGTCGTTGGCGCGGGACTAAGTTTCACGCAAGAGTGCAACTGAACCGATGGACTTTCAGGCTGTTTCTATGCCCCGGACCCGTACTAGGAATGATGCCGCACGCGCGGCCCAAGACGCCCAACGCTGGGCATCCGTGGTCGCGAAGGACAAGACAGCGGATGGCCAGTTCTATACCGCCGTGGCGACGACCGGCATTTATTGTCGGCCGTCGTGCGCCGCCCGCCGCCCCAAACGTGAGAACGTCACGTTCTACGATACGTGCGCTGAGGCAGAAGCCGCGGGATACCGGCCGTGCAAGCGTTGCAAGCCGAATGAGTTGGTGCCGGGCGCACAACACGCGGCGAAGGTTGCCGAAGCCTGTCGTTTGATCATGGAAGCTGAAGTCGTGCCAAAGCTGGATGACCTGGCGCGTGCGGTCGGGCTAAGCCCCTTTCATTTTCATCGGCTGTTCAAGTCCATCGTCGGCGTTACGCCCAAGGCCTACGCCACGGCAACGCGTCAGCAGCGGGTCCGTGAGAAGTTGGGAAGGAGCACGAGCGTGACGGAAGCGATTTACGATGCAGGCTACAACTCTAATGGTCGTTTCTATGCAACGGCGACAGACATCCTGGGCATGACCCCAACGGACTACCGGGGCGGTGGAGCGAACGCCGAGATTAAATTTGCAGTGGCCCAATGCTCTCTCGGGGCGATCCTCGTTGCTGCGAGTGGCGAAGGAGTATGCGCGATCTTCCTAGGTGATGATCCTAACGAACTCGTACACGAGGTGCAGGATCTCTTTCCGAACGCAAGCCTGATCGGAGGGGACAGAGAGTTTGAAAAGCTCGTCGCACACGTCGTCGGCTTCGTCGAGACGCCTCATGCCGAATGGGATTTGCCGCTGGATGTTCGCGGAACTGCTTTTCAGCATCGTGTCTGGCAAGCATTGCGCGCGATACCACCCGGTGAAACGGTCAGCTATGCGGAACTCGCCCGGCGCATGGGAGCGCCCAAAGCCGTACGCGCGGTCGCAGGCGCGTGCGCAGCTAACCACGTCGCGGTGGCGATACCCTGTCACCGCGTTGTGCGGACGGATGGGAACCTATCGGGATACCGATGGGGTGTAGAACGCAAACGTACCCTCATCGAACGAGAAAAGATTAAGTAGCGTGTTCGCGCATGAATGGCGACTTAGGCGCACACGCTACTCAAAATCCGATCGATCACCAGCGAGGCCCCGTGTCAGGCGGATCCTCACGGGCGTCGAGGCACCGAGCGCCATCCCAATAATGGTATTCGCCGCAGCTCGCAGGCCGCGCGGCTACCCAGCCATAAACGCGGGTTGGACCCGGGCCGGGAACCTCGACGACGGCAGCTGGCGGGGGAGGTGGAACTTCGACGATTTCGTAAGGGGGAGGATAATCGTCGTACGCGTCATAAACGATGGCATCTTGCGCACTCGCTGCGCTTGCGGTGAGCGCCAGACCGAATGCTGCCGCTGCGATGGGACTGAATAGTGTATTTCGCATCTACGCCTCCTACTGGTGCGGATGCGATTAACGTGCCCGGCTAATGTTTTGTTCCGTAAGCCACTTTTATTATTCCGAGGGCTGCATGGGAAAAGAATGTAATATGAGAAAATAATCCCAACGTTTTTTTTAAAATCAGGTCTTCGGGCGATGATATGCGTCGTCAGCGCACGAATGTAAGTTGCCTGTTGTTGTACGCCATAGCACCGAAAGAATCTGACGTGTTTGTACGGAGGCCGCACAAGAAGCGCGCAGCCTCCAGAAAAAAATTAATCCGCTACCCCTGGATTCGGGGGATCGACGCGAGCGTCTAGGCAGCGAGAGCCATTCCAATACTGGTATTCTCCACAACCAGGAGCAGGGCCTCTCGAAACCCAGCCATAAACACGTGTTCCTGGCAAAGGAGCTGGGTACTCAACGTACCCAGAATAGCCCGTGCCCGCTGGGGGCACATTGGCGACGTCGCCTTGTCCAGTTGTCGGTGGATCTCGTGGTGTATCCCTGCCGTAATCGTAAATCGTATCGCTGTCGTAGTAAGTATCGTTGATAATAACGCCTTGTGCTTTTGCGCTTGAAATTGCCGCCATGAGTGCGATGACCGCCACGGCCGCAGACTTAAATCCAAAACGTATCATGTACGCCTCCATTGGATTGCGACCCCCTCACGGAACGCGGTTTGGCGGGTTATGTTCCTTCTTATTTGTCAATTTATTTCATGGAATTACGTGGCGAAGTGAACATCAGCGCACGCACTACTATTTCGCGGAACTCGGCCATTCGAAGTGAATTAATTGAAGCGAGGGGCCCGCATAAAAAAAATATGCGAAGCCCTTTTTAATTCCGATCAAATGGAAACGAATCCAAGGAGATGTTTCATGAAACCAGTACATATAGCGTTATCAGCCGTGCTGATGCTTGGTGGCATGAGTGCTGCCTATGCGCAGGAAGGGCCAGCACAGAACAAGGAGCGGCCAGCGCAAGAGCAAAGAAGCCAAGCACAAGAACGCGGTGCGGAGCGTGGCAATGCCCCGGAGAGGGCTGAACGAGGACAGTCAGAGTTTAAAGGTCGCCGTGCCGCCGACGAGAGTTCATCGCGCAAGGACCGCGAAGATTCGAAGCAAGCGAAGCAGCGTCAATCGAAAGACGAGGATTCGGCGGATAACCGCAGAAACGATGATCGAGCGTCCAAGAAGAGCGCATCGGACAACGACAAGTCTCGTGAAAAAACGCGATCAAGCTCCAAGGAAGACAACGACAAGTCTGAACGAAAATCAGCGGATCGTTCGGACGAAAAGGCTGATCGCGACGATAGCAAACGCGCGTCGAAGAAAAATGATGACAGTGAGCGTCGCGCCCAGAAACAAGACGACGATAAAGCCGACAAGGGTGAGAAACGCGCTGACACCAAGTCTGACCGCGGCGAAAAAAAGGCTGCAAACGTTGAGCTTCAGGGTGAGAAGAAAGACCGCGTGCGCACGGCCTTCCGCGACCGCTCTGATGTAAAGGAGCATACTGACGTCGACATCGATATCTCGATCGGCCGACAGATGCCGCGCGACTGGCACTACTATCCGGTCCCCACAGCGGTTGTTGCCATCGTTCCTGAGTACCGGGGCTACGAGTACGTCTACGTGGACGATCGCTATGTCATCGTAGAGCCGGATACCTATGACGTTGTGGCTGTCATCGACTCGTCTGGCAACCGCACCTATGCAAGCGGTGGTGGTTCGGGTCGCTGTTCGCAAGACATTACTCTGAGTGCCGATGACCGAGCCTATCTGCTGAGGTCGGTGCAAATGCGTAATGAGGTGAATGTGGGAGGCGTATCTATCGGTTGGGACGTTCCGTCCTCCGTTGAGCTGAGAACGTTTCCCGATCCGGTCCTTAAGCGCGTGTCGCGATTAGGGTCCTGCCGCTATTTCATCGTCGATGACCAGATTGCAATTGTAGATCCGAATGAGCATCAGGTTGTCGTGTTGATTCAGGACTAACAGATATATGATGCCGAGGAGCGAGCCGGCGGCAGTCGGCTCGCTTTTTTCTCTCAGTCGAGAACGAAATTGAGCTGAGACAGGCGGGATCGATTGCGAAACCACGATAATCGTCGTGGCGATCCGACGAACTCAATTCCCAGATGTGCGTCTTCGCGCCGAACGACTGCGCAGCGAACGCTGAAATCATCTGCCTCAATCATGAGGCCGAACCTATCGGGTACACTTGAGGGATTGCTAAGTTTTAAGCGAGCGCCATTGTCCGAAATATCGACGACAAAGCATGCCGTCTGCACACCGTCTTCAGTAACGATGGTGGCGCGTTTGAGCGTCGAGCGCCTACCGAACCTTCGGCGCTCTGCGGATCGGCCAGCATCCCGTCCGTCTGAGTTCCCCAAGTTGGCGCCCTTTGCTTCGTTCCTGAGCAGTCCTGATAGCTCGTATATTAATGATAAAAAAGAACGTAACGCATGACATAAGTAGCGAGGATCTCATGATAATCCTTATCTTATGCCGTGGGCGCACCACCTCGTCAGGCATTTATGTACGCTGACGAGGAATAGGCTACCCCCAACCGCGACGAGATCCGGACAGAGCCTCTGAAAATCAGAACTATGGTAAGAGAAGTATGAACTTTCCGTTGGGCGTGTCGCATCAGGAAAGGTTCAATCTCTACCTATAACCTAATACACTGGTTAAGGCCGCAGCCCTCCGAGTGCCCCAGTATTGCCTGGAGGGAGATAGCAAGTTCGATCATCTTCAACCAGGAAACTTGGCAGCGGGTAAGTCCAACGGCCAATGTTGAAGCGCAGGGAGCGGCGAAGTCACGATGGAAAAGCGGTTCGATGAAGAAGGCGAGCTGTCGACAAAGGAACGGCGTGTATGAATGAAGTGGCCCCACTAGCCGGTCCGAATGTCACCGCTGGTGGCGAAAACCCGATATGCGTGCTGATTGCCGACAAAAATCCCGTCGTTCGTGCCGGCCTTCGTGATTACATCGCCAAGGATGGTCGCTTCCAAGTGACGGAGATTGTCAGCGGCGGTAATGCTTTTCTTGCCAGCTGCGAAACGAAACCAGCCACGATCGGCGTCATTGGCTGGGGACTTCCCGACATGTCCGGAGCTGACGTGCTTCGGGCCGTGCGGCGCCGTAAACTGCCGATCCGGTGTGTGGTGTATACGGGGGACAGCAATCCGTCAGTGCTGCGTCAAGCTGTAATGCTTGGCGCTTGGGGGTTCATATCAAAGTCCGAAGACCCCTCGGTTTTGCTAGATACGCTAGCCAGTGTTGCTCGAGGACGTTTGAGCCTGCCCTATGTCGATATCGGCGCTCTGTCTGATGATCCGCTTGAGGGGCTCACCACGCGCGAGCATGAACTTCTGCGTGCCCTGGCGAACGGGCTGACGAATGAACAGATCGCAAGTCGCATTGGCATCTCGCAGAACACCGTCAAATATCATCTCAAGAACCTGTACGATAAGCTGGGCGTCAAGAACCGTGCGATGGCGGTGGCCCTATCGTTGTCGAATCCGGAGCGCTGACCTACCCGTTCGAGTAGGTGGAAAACCACCCATATGGGTCAAAAAAAGCGTCGCCAACCGGCGGTGCTTTTTTGCCCGCCCGGGTGTTGCAGCCGTACAAGCGAACGCCGATAGTGACTGCGCCGACTAATAACCGTTAGGGAAACGCGACCTCGTATCTTCGGCAGGTGCGAGTAGAGTCGCGATATAAATGATAAGCAGACCTGCCCTTCTTGGCACTCCGCGAAAATCAACAAAACCCTGACAACGTACGGAAACCAGCTGGGAGGAAACGGCTGATGCTTATCCAACCGCACCTGTTCATTTCTGATCGGGTTTGGCTCGCGATGGACATCCGCCAGGAGGACATGCGTTCACATCTCAGCACTTTGGACAAAAACATATCTGGCGGCGCGCGGTGCGCCGTGGAAATGACTTTGCGCGCTCGCGGCGTTAAGATTGAGCCTGGCTCGGGAACAGGCGCCGCGGCAGATCACTTCCGCGAAATCGCAGTGAAATCGGCTGCAAGCCGCGATCAGGTTAGCCTAATGCTGGCAAGCTGACCCAAAAGCCAATAGCCCAGCCTGATTAGGCCGGGCAGAATAACAAGCGTTGTTGCAAACGGCGCGGCCCTTGCCCCGGGATAGAAACCCCAGGGCAGGGACGGTGAAGTCGTGCCTAAAACGTGAGGAAACCAAACACCTATGAGTCATACGCTATACAATCTGCGCAAAGCCCGCCTGCACCGTAGTGAATTGGCCGTGCCTGGCTCCAACCCTTCAATGATCGAAAAGGCCGCGCAAAGCGAAGCCGACTACATCTTCTTGGACCTTGAAGACGCCGTCGCTCCGCCAGAAAAGATCAAAGCGCGCGCCAACGTCATCCAGGCTCTTAACGACATCGACTGGCGCGGCGCCGGAAAGACCGTTTCCGTCCGCATCAATGGCCTTGATACGCACTACATGTATCGCGACGTCGTCGAAGTGGTTGAGCAAGCCGGCGAAAAGGTCGACACGCTGTTGGTTCCAAAGGTCGGCGTACCCGCAGACCTTTATATGGTCGACGCGATGGTCTCGCAGATCGAGCAAGGCAAAGGTTTCAAGAACCGTATTGGTCTTGAGGCATTGATTGAAACCTCGCTCGGCATGGCCAACGTTGAAGCCATCGCACAATATCCCAACCGCATGGAGGCATTACACTTCGGCGTTGCCGACTATGCCGCCAGCCTGCGCTCGCGCACGGTTGTGATCGGTGGTCTCAACCCAGACTATCCTGGTGACCAGTGGCACGCCTCGCTGACCCGTATGCTGGTTGCATGCCGCGCCTATGGTCTGCGTGCAATCGACGGTCCGTTCGGCGGCATTGACGATCCGGAAGGCTACAAGGACTCGGCACGTCGTGCTGCTGCCCTGGGCTACGAAGGCAAGTGGGCAATCCACCCATCTCAGATCACGCTCGCCAATGAGATCTTCTCGCCAACCGAGAAGGAAGTCGAAAAGGCGGAACGCACTGTCGTGGCTCTGAAAGAAGCCGAAGAGCAAGGCAAGGGCGCCGCTTCACTCGACGGCAAGATGATCGACGCTGCGTCAGAACGCATGGCACGAAACATCCTCGTGACCCGCGATGCCATTAAGGCCGCTGCCGACGCCCGTAAATCCTGATCTTTTGCGATGGGGCGTACCGGGCACTCCCGGGCGCCCCGAAAGGGAGGAATACATGGACATACACGAATATCAGGCCAAAGAACTTCTGGCGAAGTTTGGCGTTCCCATCGCGCGCGGTGGGTTGGCTTATTCGCCTGAGCAGGCAACCTACCGCGCTAACGAAATCGGTGGCTCGGTTTGGGTCGTTAAGGCTCAGATCCATTCCGGTGCCCGTGGCAAGGCCGGCGGCATCAAAATCTGCCGGACGGACGACGAAATTTGGGAAGCCGCCGATTCCCTGCTCGGCAAGCGATTGGTAACGAACCAGACCGGCCCCCAAGGCAAGCTTGTCTCGCGCCTCTATATTGAAGAAGGCACGAACATCGCCAAAGAATACTATTTGAGTTTTATCATGGATCGCGGCCAGGAGCGCATCGTTGTCGTCGCTTCTTCGTCCGGCGGCATGGACATTGAAGAGATTAGCGAAAAGCAGCCTGACTCTATTCTGCGCGTCGTTGTCGACCCTGCCGTCGGCATGCAGGGCTTTCAGGCACGCGAGCTGACCTTTGGCCTCGGTATCGAGCCCGATCTCGTAAATAAATTCGAACGCACGATTCTCGGCTGCTACCGCGCCTTCCGTGATCTCGACGCGACCCTTCTTGAGATTAACCCCCTCGTTGTGACGGGTGAACGCTCTCTCATCGCTCTAGATGCGAAGATGTCGTTTGACGCAAACGCTCTGTTCCGCCGCCCACAGATCTCCGAGCTGCGCGACAAGAGCCAGGAAGATCCACGAGAAACTTACGCATCCGACCGCGGCCTGTCTTACGTCGGCCTCGACGGTGATATCGGTTGTGTCGTGAACGGCGCGGGTCTCGCCATGGCAACGCTCGACATGATCAAGCTTGCCGGCGGTGAACCTGCCAACTTCCTCGACATCGGCGGTGGCGCCAGTCCCGAGCGCGTCCAGAAATCGTTCCGCGCGGTTCTGAAGGACTCGAACGTCAAGGCGCTGCTCGTCAACGTGTTCGCAGGCATCAATCGCTGCGACTGGGTTGCGAAGGGTGTAGTCGATGCCATCACTGAGCTCGATATCAAGTTGCCCGTCGTCGTTCGCCTAGCTGGAACGAACGTCGAAGAGGGTCGCAAGATCATTTCTGAAAGCGGGCTTTCCGTGATCAATGCCGACAGCCTGCGCGACGCTGCCGAAAAGGCCGTGGCTGCCGCACGGCAGTCTTCCGCAGCAGCGTGAGACGAGGAGATAGAACATGGCAATCTTCATCAACGAGAATACGCCGATCCTCATCCAGGGCTTCACCGGACGCATCGGCACCTTCCACGCACAGGAAATGATCGACTACGGCACCAATGTTGTGGGTGGTGTGACTCCAGGTAAGGGTGGAACAACCCACCTCGGCCGTCCGGTCTTCAACACCGTCAAAGGTGCAGTCGAAGAAACTGGTGCCGAAGCTTCGATCGTCTTCGTGCCACCGCCCTTTGCGGCTGACGCCATCATGGAAGCTGCTGATGCAGGCATCAAATACTGCACCTGCATCACAGACGGCATTCCGGCCCAGGACATGATCCGCGTGAAGCGCTACATGCGCCGCTACAAAAAAGAAAACCGTATGCGTCTGACAGGCCCTAACTGCGCTGGCACCATCTCGCCGGGCCGTGCGATGCTGGGCATTATGCCGGGCCACATCTACATGCAGGGCCGCGTAGGCATTATCGGTCGCTCCGGTACGTTGGGTTACGAAGCGGCCTCGCAGCTGAAGGCGTTGGATATCGGCGTCTCGACCGCAGTCGGGATCGGTGGTGATCCAATCAACGGCTCGTCGTTTAAGGACATTCTGGAAGAGTTCGAGAAGGACCCGGAAACGGACGCCGTCCTGATGATCGGTGAAATCGGCGGTCCGCAGGAAGCGGAAGCCGGCGCATTTGCCCGCGATCACATGAAGAAGCCTGTGATTGCGTATATTGCAGGTCTTTCGGCACCAAAAGGCCGGACGATGGGCCACGCTGGCGCGATCGTGACCTCTTACGGTGAAGCCGCCGAGGAGAAGGTGGCAATCTTGAAAGAATGTGGTGTAACCATCGCGCAAACTCCAGGCGATATGGGCACGACAGTTGCTGAAGTCCTTTCCCGCATTAAGAAGGTGGCTTAAGCCTCGAAAAAGGTCCCCGATGGGTCTAGGAGAAGGCAATCGGAACGGGAGGATAAATATGCTACAGGGCTCTAGGAATTCGGCGGAGCAACCGATCAATGAATTCGTGTTGCGCGATCGCCTACGCGCACTCCGCGCAGAAATTCCTGATGCCCCGTGGCTAAACCCAATCGTTGCGGTTGCCTTCGACCTGTCTCGCCAATTGGAAAGCGGAGAGATCAGCTTCGAACATCTGCGAGCACTGGCCGGTCGCTTAATGGACCGGGCATGCGTTAATCGGGCTGCTCAATTGCGCGAGCGGATCGGTTTTGTAGACTCTGCATCGACGCAGCGTGATTTCACGGAACTTGTCGAGAAAAGCATCGTCAACGGACCAGACGGACCGGATCTGGAAGCCTTTCGCACCCATTGGTCACGCGCCCGTTCTGGGATCGTGCTAACGGCTCACCCCACCTTCGGTGTTTCAGAAGCGCTTTCCGAGCGCATGGTCGATTTGGCCGTCTCCGATAACAAGGTTCCAGATGTTTCGATCGGGCTACCGCATCGTCCTGATGATACGATTGATCTAGCGTACGAGCATCGCCTTGATCAGGTGGCCATTCGTAATTTGCGTGACTCTCTCGAAGGCCTTCTCAACGATTTTGTGCGCGTCGCGCAAACCAAATTCGGTGACGACGCCTACGCTATGCGGCCACAGTTGGCGACGATCGCCTCATGGGTCGGCTATGACCTCGACGGCCGCACGGACATTTCCTGGCTCAACTCGTTCAAGCTCAAGCTTGACGAGAAATTGGACGCACTCAACGATATCCGCGAACGTTTTCTGACGCTGCGTCACCGGTTGGATGAGTCACCAGAAGTCCAGCGCCTTGAACGCCAGATGACTGGCAAGCTTGATCTCGCCATAGCTGCTGTCATCGATCAGAAAAAAGCGATGGATGAGGTCGGTCCAGGCGGTAAGAACCTCGCCAAGGCGGCCAACCAGATCACTGTGGATGCCGGCTACAACCTGACGTCAGTCGAGCCGCTCACCGAACTTCTCGACCAACTGATCCGTGTCGTGGAGCCGGCCCAGCACAAACGCGCGCTGGCCGCGCTGCGTGGCCTCATTGAAACGACCGGCCTTGGCATGTCGCACATCCATGTGCGCATCAATGCCGCGCAGCTCACAAACGCCTTGCGCGCCTACGTCCATGAGCCGTGGACACGCGACCTTACTGAACGTCAGGCTCTTTCGCGGCTCGCTGAAATGATCGCGTCCGCCAAGGAAGAGACGGTCAACTTCGGCACGCTGGAACTGGAAACAGCCACGGCGATCCGGCAATTTGCGCTAATCGCTCAAATCAAGAAGTACGTCGACAAAGAAACGCCGATCCGCTTCCTGATTGCCGAATGTGAAAGCCCCGCCACGGTTCTCATCGCGGTATTTTTTGCCAAGCTCTTTGGCGTTTCAGACATCGTAGACATCTCGCCGTTGTTCGAGACCCCGTCTGGCCTTGAGCGTGGTCCCCGCTTGATGGCTCGCCTTCTCGACGAGCCGGGCTACCGCGAATACATCAAACTCCGCGGACGTATGGCCATTCAAACCGGTTTCTCGGACGCAGGGCGCTTCATAGGTCAGGTCGCTGCGACGCTAGCGATCGAGCGATTGCATCACTCTCTCGCCGAGTTAATGCAGGCGGCCGACCTCGAAGACGTCGAACTGCTCATCTTCTCCACGCATGGCGAGTCGATGGGCCGTGGGGCGCATCCCGGTGATCTGCATCGCCGTCTGCGGTACGTGTTGCCTCATGAGGCACGACGCCGTTTCGCCAAACGCGGCGTTTCTCTCAAACATGAAACCAGCTTCCAAGGCGGTGACGGCTTCATGTTCTTCGCGAACCGGGAGCTCACACGCAAGGCCGTCGCAACAATCATCTCAGACGCTTTCGAGGTCGAAAGCCAACCCGATCCGTTCTATGCCGACGAGAACCAGTCTCTGGATTTCTTCTTGAGGCTGCGCGCTTATCAGCAGGATTTGTTTGCACATCCAGGCTATCGCGCGTTGTTAGGCGCCTTTGGCCCCAACCTGCTTTTCAAGACCGGCTCTCGTGCCGTTAAGCGGCAAAGCGATGTCGGCACGCCGGTCGATCGTGGCGACCCTTCGCGAATGCGCGCGATCCCAAACAACGCGATTCTTCAGCAATTCGGATACTTGGCGAACGTCGTTGCCGGCCTCGGTGCCGCAACCGATCTCGATCGCGACCGTTTCATCGCGCTTTCCAAGCGTTCGCCGCGGCTGACGACGCTGTTCGAAATGGTGGCGCGGGGTAAGCAATTATCGAGTCTCAATGCCATGGGCGCGAATGCTTACATATTTGATGCGGGCTTCTGGGCGTCGCGGGCGTCTTGGGGACGCGAGCAGCATTTGGACACAGCCTTCCGTGTGCTCTCGACGACGTTGCTGTCGGACCCGCGCGCATCCGAGATTAATCGCCTGATCCATCACATGCGAATCGATGCGATCGATCTGCACGCTATCCTTGAAGAGCTGGGCCTGGAGGCGGGTAAGGTGCCCGACGACCGGCGCCTCGAACTGGATCTGCTGCAGGCCGTGCGTTTGGCGATCATTATGCGCATCTTCATCCTGGCGGCGCAGTTGCCGCGCTTTGCTGCGCGTAACGAGATGTCTCACGAGCGGATCGTCAATATGGCGTTGGCGCTTGATATTCCCGAAGTGTTGGACTTCATGCGCCAGGCATTTCCCTATGCAGCTGCCGAAGCTGCTAATGGAGCCGACTATGCGGAAAGGGCGACGTATCGCCCACACGGCGTCGATGACTACGCACGACTGGAAAAAGAAATTCTAGCGCCAATGGAAGAGGCGTATGAGGTCGTGCGGGAAATCGGCACCGGCATCTCCCACCACTTCGGTGCGTTCGGCTAAGCTCGAGAGGGCTTGTGCCTGCGTTGTGTCGCGCAGATCTAGCGCGACACGCGCCGCACGAGACGAAAAACGCGTCGGGCGCGTTGCGCCTCCTCCGGCCGTAGACAAACACAACAACAGCAGAAACGACGGCGGCGCGCGAGTTCCATGGCTTGCCGAAAGGGCCGGGTCGGAGGGGCGGGTGTCTCGGACATGCTCATCGCGATAGGTCCATCAGTTGCGAGGCCTGTACTGCAAAAACTTCGCCCTCGCTGGCTTCCGTGTCGAGCCAATCTAACGCCAGATCAGGGTAGATCGTTTCAAAGGTGTCGCGACCGGTCCCGATCTCGACGATCATAAGACCATCCGGCTCGAGATGGTCGGCGGCATTCTCCATGATCCGGCGTACGGTGTTGAGACCATCAGTGCCTCCGGCATGCGCCAGCACAGGCTCAGCTTGATATTCCGGTGGAAAGTCAGCGACGGCGCCATCGGTAACATAGGGCGGATTCGCGATGATCAGGTCATAGCGCTGCCCCTCCAGGGCACTGAAGACATCGGACTCAACAAGGCGAACACGGTCGGCCAAGCCATAGTCCGTGACGTTCCTGGCAGCCACAGCCAAAGCGTCAGCAGAGATATCAACCGCGTCTACGTAAGCGTCTTCAAATTCCAACGCTGCGACGATCGCGAGGCAGGCCGATCCTGTGCATAGATCTAGAACGCTCCGGACTTCTCCGAGCTGCGGCACGGATGCCTCAAGCCCATTGATCAAAAGTTCTCCGATATAGGATCGGGGGACAATAACGCGTTCATCGATAGTAAATCGGTAAGGACCGAGCCATGCTTCGCCGGTGAGATATGCGGCAGGTTTTCGCGTTGTGATGCGTTGTTCAAACAGGTCCGCGATCGTTTCGCGCTCGCGCATCGTCAAACGCGTATCGAGCCAGGGTTCCAGCTGATCTATCGGCAGCGACAGAGCATGCAGGATCAGATAAGCAGCCTCATCCAGCGCATTGGATGTGCCGTGACCGAAGACGACACCAGAGCGTGTAAACTCGCTTACGCCGTAACGTAACCAGTCCCGAACGGTAAAGAGGGTTTTGCAGGCATCGAGAACGGAATCTTTTGTCATCTAGGGATCAAGCTATGAGAGGGGCCGGCACAATTGCGCTAACGCGATCAATGCGTGCGTCGGCCACGCCCGTCAAGGCGCACCGGCCGCTATGGCCGTTCGTTCCCCCGAACTAGCGCCGCGCCCAAACCTCCACGACGGCCGCGCCCTTGCCGCGTGCAGCCTGGTCGATGAACCGTGATCGGTAGCGCGCCTGGATCTCCTTGATACGTCGAGGAGCATGACGCAAGTCGACTGGACCGAACGCGCCCCCGGCATCGATGCGTGTGCGCACCGGAATGATGTCCTCGTCACCGTTGCCGTAAACAACACGGAGCTGATTGAGGGTGATGGCCCTGTCACGCACCACGACACGAATCTCTTTGAAACCGCTGACATGTTCGCCAACGGGAATGATATCGGTATCGAAGCCAACAAAGCCAGCCGATTGTGCTCCGAGCAAAATCCATCCGTCGTTGAATTTACCACCCTCGCCCGTCTCGCTAAGCCACCCTTCGGCGTGCTCGCCCATGACCTCAATCCGGGCATGGCCCTCGAAGCCAGGCTTCTTTCGGTAGCTGAGCTCAAGGTGATCTATAAAACGTGCGCCGTCGATATCGACCCAGTCGGTTGTGCGGCCTTCCGGGATATGCAGGTCGATTTTGTGCGTGTTCTCGGTTCCGTCCGCATACACAATCTTGAAGCTGTTGAGATAGACATCTTCGTCACGCACCTGAATGCGAACGCGTCCGAATTTTCCCATCTCTTTGGCGACTTTTATCTTGTCATGATCGCCATGGAACGTGACGTACTTGGAGGCGACCAGAAGCCCACCTGTTGCCTGCGGAAGAACTTGCGTCGTGCTGGTGGGCAGCGGTGGCGCCTCGTCTGACTTTACGTATTGCTCTCCTGCCGGACGTTGAGCCCGGCGCCCTCGCCAGCTTTGCAACCCGTGAATCTGGACCCTTGGTTCCGTACCTTGAACGACCACGTAGCTGAGCCTGACGGAATTGATGAAACGGCCGCGCCGGAAAAAATCCAGCACCTTCGTGCTTTCTCCGTTGCGCAACTCGAACGCTTGATCGGCCGCGTAGAACGAGCCATCCGAATAGTTCAGCTTCAATTCGTTGAACTTCACCGTCCCCCCGACGACACGCATGCGAAAGGCCATGAAGGAGCCCGACAATGCACGCAGGTCGATGAGCGTGCTGGATTGTGAAGTATCGAGCGGGACTTCGCTAACTTGCGTCCAACGGTCTCCACGCGCGGCCCAAGCTTGCGGATTGAGCGAAAGCGCAACGAGGCAAAAGGCGAAGACATAAAAACAAATGCGTGCGAGCATTACATTAAGGCCCATGGTTTTCTTGATCTTGAAAAAGCTCTGGAGGAAACATCGTAAGGTGAAGCTTAGCGTGGATGTGTTTCGTTGCAATGCTGCGAACCAATCACATTGAGCCCTATGGGCGGCGGCGAACAGTGAGCTGACGAATTATGAGCGCAATAGGGCACCAGAAAGACTATGCCACGCCGGATCAGCGAGCCGATGCTATTGAGGCGTTGAAACAGCGCTTTGGGCCCCATGTTGAGACCGGCACAGGAATTCGGCGTCAGCACGCCAATACACTGACGTGGATCGCCAGCGAGCCGCCCGACGCCGTCGTTTTCGCAACGAGTACAGAAGATGTGCGCGATGCGGTGGTGCTCGCAGGACGACACCACGTGCCGATCATTCCTTTCGGTGCGGGAACCTCGCTCGAGGGGCATGTCAACGCCCCGGCTGGAGGCATATCTTTGGATCTATCGCGGATGGACCGAATTCTGAGTGTCTATGACCAAGACCTTGATTGTGTCGTTGAGGCCGGTGTCACCCGCGGACAGCTCAACCGGCATTTGCGCGATACGGGACTTTTCTTCCCGGTGGATCCAGGCACAGAAGAAGCAACCCTTGGCGGCATGGCCGCGACACGCGCCTCCGGCACCTGCGCCGTTCGCTATGGAACGATGCGCGAGAATGTTCTGAATCTGACCGCGGTGATGGCCGACGGCAGCATCATCAAAACAGCGCAGCGCGCGCGAAAATCGTCTGCCGGATATGACCTCACGCATCTGCTCGTGGGGTCGGAGGGCACACTCGGTGTCATTACGGAGCTCACACTCCGCCTGTACGGGCAGCCTGAATCCATACGGGCGGCGGTTGCCCCCTTCGCGACGCTCGACGGAGCCTGCAACGCGACCATGGAAGCCATTCAACTCGGGCTCGGTCTTGCTCGGATTGAGTTGCTCGATGCTTTGCAGATCAGGGCCATCAACTTGCACGCGAAGCTCGAGTTGGCCGAGACGCCAACGTTGTTTCTAGAGTTTCACGGGACGGAGGCGGCAACGCGCGAACAGGTCGCTGTGTTCGAAGACCTAGCGCGTTCGCATGGAGCCACATCCTTTGAAGTCGCCTCCAGCGAAGAAGATCGTCGACGTCTCTGGAAAGCCCGGCATGAAGCCTTGTGGGCCTGTAGGGAGGCATGGCCAGGACGCGTTTCATTCGTGACCGACGTCTGCGTTCCAATCTCGCGCTTGGCGGAATGTGTGGCAGAGACGGAAGCTGACATTGCAGAGAACGGCCTTACGGCTCCGATTGTGGGACATGTCGGTGATGGGAACTTCCATGTGCTGGTGATGTTCGATGCAGACAATTCGTCTGAGTTGAAGGCCGCGAAGTCTTTCGCGAACCGGCTTGCCCATCGTGCGATCGCAATGGGGGGCACCTGCACGGGCGAACATGGAGTGGGCCAAGGCAAAATGGACGTGTTGGAAGCCGAGCACGGTGCCGCGATCGCAACCATGCGGACCCTGAAGCAGGCGCTCGACCCCTTAGGTATCCTTAATCCCGGCAAGATTGTACGGCTCTAGTAACCTGCAGATCCACAAACGTTCGTTGCTTCCAGCGTTTACGGATCATATTCAAGGAGCCATGATGATTCAGATCTTCAATATCGCAGCAGCGTTCTTCGAACTGCAGTAAGCGCCGAGCCCGTTGCGCAATCGGGCTTCGACCCGGGCGTTTCACGTCCGGATGCTACTTTGCGCCCGGCCTCCAGATCGAAATACGCGACGGAGTGACGGGCTGATATTGAAAGATCCATAATGCCATTGAATAAGCACACGCCCGCTCTGAGCGGCGCGCAAATCCAACAGTTTATTGAAGATGGGTTCGTCAGGCTGGATGGTGCCTTCCCGCGCGATTTGGCCAACGAGGCCCGGTCCATACTGTGGAAGGATACGGGGTGCGATCCAGACGATCCGTCCACATGGACAAAACCGGTAATCCGGCTCAACCACTATACTCAGGAGCCTTTCGTAAAGGCAGCGAACACGGCCACGTTGCACAAAGCGTTTGATGCCTTGGTAGGCCAGGAGCGATGGTTGCAGCCTGCCGCAATGGGTACATTTCCGGTGCGGTTTGCGTCGACTGAAGATCCTGGGGACGCGGGTTGGCACATCGACGTCAGTTTCGGGACTGAAAATCCAGACTTCATGTCCTGGCGTGCGAACATCACGTCGCGAGGACGGGTTCTCTTGATGCTGTTCCTGTTCTCAGATGTGGGGGATGCGGACGCTCCCACGCGTATCAGGATCGGATCGCATAAACAGATCGCTCGTACGTTGGCGCCCGCAGGTGAAGCGGGTCTCACCTTGGGTGAACTCGTCGTGAGCGGCATCCCAGAGACAGAGGGGCTACCCGAAGCGACTGCAACGGGAGCGGCTGGGACAGTCTATCTTTGCCATCCCTTCCTCGTACATTCGGCCCAGCCGCATCGAGGAACGCGACCGCGCTTTCTGGCGCAGCCACCGCTTCTGCCAAGGCGACCTCTGAGTTTGCAACGCTCGGAGTCGAGCTATGCGCCCGTTGAGACAGCGATCCGCAATGCGCTGGGAACAATTGGATAGAGAGATGATATGGCCCGGCTGCACTCACGCTGCCGGGCGTTTTCCCTCCCCATCAGCTATCCAGGGATTTCCAGCCGTCGCTGATAGCTTCGTCCTCGCTACAAAACCACCGATCGCCGCGACCGTCGCGAACGCTGTATTTATCGTAGCTGCGAGACCACGGCAGGATATAGACCTTGCCGCCCGACAGCACGCGACCCTTTATCGGACACCCATCGGGAGCTGCGCGACTTGCTGCTTCCCAGCGTTCATCGCGATAATCCTGCGGGCTCTTCGAAGAGCCGCTCCAAAGTCCGGCTTTTGCAGACTGGGCTTCCGCTTGCTGGCTTCCATAAGTTGGAAAGAGGGTCCCCGTCGCGAAGATATGACCGCTGCGCACCATTTCGGCGGCCAAGTCCGTATCCCCGTTGCGGCACGTTGAAACTTTGCGACCGGAGCTATCCGTGTAGTGCACGTCGCACGAGATGGTGGCGCGTCCGGTCAGCCTGCGCAGTGCATCAAGCGCTGATTGTCCGCAATTCCAGCTTCTGGAATCTTCGCGATCGCAAGTCTGCGTTAGCTCCGGCGCTTCGACATCCGCCAACCGGACCACATGTCCCTCGATCCTCATGGAGTCACCCGTGAGCGATACCGCATAGCCAGAGACAACCTCCGGGGGCGAGCTGAAATCGGGAAGGATGTCGGCGACGCCAACCGGCGAGCGCAGTGACACCCAGCCCATCAACAACGACGCAATTAACCCGACAATCGCGATGGCCGCAGCACCCAGGGCCCACGTGGCGGGTTGTCGGGGAAGCGTAGACCACTTGGGCGCAGGGAGCCATGAAGGCCACTCGATTTTCCCGGTGCTGATAAGTGGAAAGGCGGCGAGCCCGAGGAGCATGATCCCGATGAGCGCGGCGATAAGCGTTGTCGCGTCAAAACCATGCAGAGGAATCCGCGCTACCGCGCCAAGTACGGCCGCACCTCCAGCGATGGCCAGCGGCATGGCGGTTTGCGGCGTGGAAATCGTTCGCAAGGAGGGGCCGAGCTTTGCTGCGCCGCGAGCGAGAACAGGAGCGGCCTTGGCACCACTGCTGCGTGCGGCGTGGCCAAGGTAGCGGCCTCCTTTGATAGCGGCGCGACCGGCGCGCTGTCCGGCTGCGACACTCGCCCGCCCTGCAGCCTGCGCCGCTGATTTTCCCATAGGAACCAGCGTAGCCGCAGCTCGGCGAAAGTTGCCGCGTGCCCAATGCGCTGCGAAAATGCTGAAGTGGCCGGCCCGGCGTCCGGCCTGTCCAAGCCCGCGCTGAGCCGCAGCCGCGCCGTGACGACCGGCTGCAGCACCGCGCCGTCCCGCTTCAGCCAAACCGTCAATGGCGGCCTTCCCGGCCTCCTCGATGCGCTCACGTCGCTTTTTTCGACGTACCAGAATCGTCGTGCGCACGTATTCGCGCCATTCGAAACCGTCGCGACGTTTGCGCCAGCCGAACATGTTCAAAGTGCCCCCGCATGCTTGATCGGGACGATCTACCGATGAAGTGTGTAGACGATCCACGAGTCGTTCAATTTGCGTTGAAAAAATGGCGCTGCTTTGTCAATTATTTTGCAGCAATATCAAAGGTGTGCATTGTTTGGGCTCGGGAAGCCGGGCCGTGGACGGATATCTATTTGCTTGAGGGCTGTCCCAGCAGCCGCAATTTGCGATTTGCCCGCGTCGCGGCGATGTGGTTTTCCTCTGTCCAGCGGCACACGGTGATTTGGGGCGGGTGGAGCCGCAGTCACGACGAAAAACCAGAAAGGCGAAACGGATGGCACGGCGATATTGGGCTCTTGCGCTTTTGGGCTTCCTCCTGGGCGCGCTTCCCACAGGTTCAGTCTTAGCCAAGGACATAGGCCCAGCCAATCCGGCCTGCGACTCTTTCGCTAAAGCGTCGCCCGAATGGCGCGCCTGCGCAGCCCGAATTGCGGCCACCGACGGTGAACTGTTCTACGCCGGGTATTGGCTGGCACGGAACGGGCGCTACGAAGAAGCCCTGACGTACCTCAATGAGGCGGAGCCGCGGACCACACGCGTTCTCACCTATATCGGCTTTGCGACTCGCAAGCTCGGAAACGTCGACAAGGCACTCGGCTACTATGCTGAAGCGCTGGCGATGAATCCCGACAATACCGTAGCCCGCGCGTATCTTGGCGAGGCGCATCTGCAACGCGGGGAGCTTCTCAAAGCCGAAACAGAGCTGAAAGAAATTGCCGTTCGCTGTGGCACATCCTGTGTCGAGTACGGTGAACTCGCCACGCATATTGCGGATTTCAAGAAAGGCAGCCACCTCCCGGGATAATCCTGCCGGTATGATTTTCCGCAGTGGCAGGCGCGGCTGCGCTAATTCTGAACCGTCGGGGGTGGATCGCGTTCTTTCAGGTCCTATCTTGAGGAGAGGCCAGAATGAACGGAGGACCCCATGAGAGCAATGGACGTTCAGGAACGCGCCCGCCAGATGCGTGAGGCGCTGGGAGATAAGGCAATCGCCGAGGCAGCGCAGAAGGCTGCTGAACTTGAGCGCGGCGGCAAAGAAGATGATGCCGCCGAGTGGCGCCAAATCGAAAAAGCGCTGCTGCAAATGCGTGGGCCGCACGCAAGCTGACAAAAAAAGTCTCGGACTGACTGGATCTCTTCGCTTTAAGGGCAGGGTTCGGTCGCGTTAGGTGGCGTGCGGCTTTAGAGCCGCCGCCATATAGTTGACGTCTGTATCCGCCGCCGTTGACCAGCGATCCTCCAACGGATTGTAGACGACCCCTTCAAAGCGGACATCGGTCAAACCCGCGTTTTCAAGCGCGGATTGCAGCTCATCAGGTGTTACGAACCGATCCCAGCGGTGCGTGCCGCGATCAACCCATCCAAGGACGTACTCGGCGGCAACGATAGCCAGCGCAAACGACTTCAAAGTCCGATTTAATGTGGATGCGATCATAAGCCCGCCCGGCTTCAATGCTGTGGCACAGAGGCTGATGAATGCGGCTGGGTCCGGCACATGCTCGACCACTTCCAGGCACATCACGGCATCAAACCGTTCTTCGCTCGACGCGATTTGTTCAATGCGCGCTGCGCGATAATCAATATCCAGCCCGTTGATGTTGGCGTGGACCTCTGCGGCGCTGATGCTTTCTTCCGCGGGATCAATGCCTGTTACCTGCGCACCAAGCCTAGCGAGCGGTTCACAAATAAGACCACCGCCGCAACCCACATCCAAAATCTTCAGTCCATCTAGGATGCGAACGCCGCCCGAGTCGCGCTGATAGTGCCGGGCGAGTGCGTTGCGAATAAAGCTGAGCCGCGCGGGACCAATCTTGTGCAAAGGCCGGAAGGGACCATTCGGATCCCACCAGGTTTCGGCAATCTCGGCAAACCGTTGAACTTCGCGTGGATCGACGTTGCCGTCGGAATGGCCCTGCGTCGATACTGTCATGGAAAACGGAGCCTTGTTTCGTGTGGATGCTGAATGGTCTGCGATAATACAGGCATTCGTCGCGCGCGCTCAGACCATAGTCAAGGTGCCTGATCCTGTTGCTCTGTGTTCACCAAGCCGCTATGACATGCCCCAATCCGTCGGGACGGCAATGAATTTGTAACGCGGTGCTGGATAAAACCGGTGAGCCGTAGAAGCGGTCTTTTGCCGCGCGAGAGTGTTCTCGTGTTCTCCCAGGTCTTTAACCGGCTATTTACTCTAGATGCCACGCGGGATTCGCCATGGCTTTGGTTGTTATGAAGTTTGGCGGTACGTCCGTCGCCAACATCGAACGTATCCGGAATGTGGCGCAGCACGTCAAACGCGAAGTCGATGCTGGCAACCAGGTTGCGGTCGTCGTTTCGGCGATGGCGGGAGCTACAAACCAGCTTGTTGGATTTGTCCGCGAGGTCTCGCCGTTGCATGACGCGCGGGAATACGATGCCATCGTCGCGTCGGGCGAACAGGTAACCGCAGGCTTGTTGGCAATCGCACTACAGACGATTGGTATCCGGGCGCGGTCCTGGCAGGGCTGGCAAATTCCGTTGGAAACCGACACGGCCCACGGCGCCGCACGCATCACTAAGGTTGATGCAGGCCGTTTGGTTGAGCGCGTCGCAGGCGGTGAGGTCGCGGTTGTCACTGGATTTCAGGGAATCGAGCCGACGCACGGACGCATCGCGACGTTGGGACGCGGCGGGTCCGACACGAGCGCGGTCGCTGTTGCCGTCGCACTGAATGCCGATGTCTGTGATATCTACACCGACGTAGACGGAGTATATACGACCGATCCGCGAATTGTGCCTGAGGCCCGTCGCCTGTCGCGGATTTCATATGAAGAAATGCTGGAAATGGCCTCTCTCGGTTCCAAGGTCCTGCAAACGCGGTCCGTGGAGCTGGCTATGGTTTATGGCATCAAGCTGAGGGTGCTTTCCAGCTTTGCTGCACCGGACTCGATTAAACCGGTCAGCATTGGAAATCTACAGGACTTGGGTACGACCGTTTGCAGCGAGGAAGAGATTATGGAAGGCCAGGTCGTTAGTGGAATCGCCTACGCCAAGGATGAGGCGAAAGTCACGATCCTCAAGGTCCAGGACAAACCGGGTATCGCCGCGCGAATCTTCGGGCCACTCGCGGAGGCTGGCATAAACGTCGACATGATCGTCCAGAATGTCACGCCAGACGGTGCACACACCGACATGACGTTTACCGTCGGGGCCAACGAGTTGCCGCGCGCCTTGCAGGTTCTGGAAAAGGTTAAGGAAGACCTTGGCTATCTCGACGTGCGTAGTTCTGCCGATGTGGTAAAGGTGTCGATCATTGGTATTGGCATGCGAAGCCATGCGGGCGTTGCTGCAAAAATGTTTCAAATCCTTTCGGATAAAGGCATCAACATTCTCGCAATCTCAACATCTGAGATTAAGGTCAGCGTGCTGATAAACTCCGACTATGCTGAACTTGCTGTGCGCACCCTTCACGAGGGATTTGGTCTGGACGCAACCTGAAGCGAGCGGTGTTGCGGCGCAAACGAGCGCCAAACATCGCGTACCTTTCGCGGCCTTATTTGACCTCTAGGAAGCAGGCCACGGCGGCGCAATTGCCAGTGCAATAAGGCAAGTCGGTTGCGTCCCTCTGGCGTGGCTGTAATTTCTACCTACGGTCGGGCAAAGATTTCCTTCTGAGCGGGTCGGACTAGCTATAGTTCGGAACTTTGAAGCGGCGGTGGGCCTGTTGAAATGAGACGAGGCGGTGACGAACCCCGCATATCGGCGTCCGAGCCAGCACTGCGTGTCATCATGCGGCGCTTGCGCGAGATTCTGGCCGAGCCTGGCGATGGTCAATCACGCCTGGACAAGATCGTGCGCCAGATTGCCGGCGTCATGGTTGCCGAGGTCTGCTCTATCTATCTCAAACGCCGCGACCATTCTCTAGAGCTATTTGCTACGGAAGGTCTCCACCGGGAAGCAGTGCACAATACGCGACTGAATCGCGGCGAAGGCCTCGTTGGGCGCTGCGCCGAACTCGCGGTGCCCATCAACGAGCCCGACGCGCAATCCCATCCGGCGTTCTCTTATCGTCCTGAGACGGGCGAAGAAGCTTATCACTCACTGCTTGCGGTGCCGATCCAGCGTTCCGGACAAGTCATTGGGGTTCTGGTCGTACAGAACCACACGGCAAAGCATTACTCCGAGGACGACACCGAGGTGCTCCAGGCCACGGCGATGGTGATCGCCGAGCTTTTGGTTTCCGGTGCCGTCTCGGGAACCGAGGCCGACATTGAGATCTCAAAATCTCTCTCAGCAGTCATCAAAGGCGAGGTTATCTCCGACGGCATCGCACTTGGACATGCCGTGCTCCACGAACCGAGGGTCGTCGTCAGCACCTTGATGGCCGACGATCCGGCCGTGGAACTTGGGCGTCTCGAGGCGGCGTTGGCGGCCTTGCACACCTCTCTCGACGAGATGTTTGAGCACGACCGGCTACTGGCAGATGGCGAACACCGCGACGTTCTCGAAGCGTATCGGATGTTTGCAAAGGATCGTGGCTGGCAACGTCGGCTGGGTGAGGCTGTTAAGGGAGGGCTGACCGCCGAAGCTGCTGTCGAGCGCGTTCAAAACAGCACGCGCGCTCAGATGTTGCGCCATGCCGATCCTTACTGGCGTGAACGTGTCCGCGATCTGGATGATTTGTCTGATCGGCTGCTGCGGATTTTAACGGGCCACACGGGCGAGGATCGGCCAGTCGAATTACCACCCGACGCAATTCTCATTGCGCGCACGATGGGGCCGGCCGAATTGCTGGACTACGACCGGACTCGGTTGCGTGGCCTGATTGTTGAGGATGGCAGTCGGCAAAGTCACGTCGCGATCGTCGCCAAGGCACTCGGAATTGCAGCGATCGGCCAAGCGCGTCGCATCGTGGAGCATGTCGCGAACGGGGACGCGGTTATCGTTGACGGGGAAACCGGCGAAGTCCACGTCAGGCCGTCCGCCGACCTCGTTAAATCATACTCCGACAAGGTTCGCTTTCGCGCAAAGCGGCAGGAGCGTTACCACAAGCTGCGAGACGTTCCTGCAGTCACAGTCGATGGCATCCCTATTCGACTTTCTATGAATGCCGGCCTAATTGCTGATATGCCTCATCTTGAGGAATCGGGCGCCGAAGGCGTGGGGCTGTTCCGCACCGAAATTCAATTCATGCTGTCTGAGAAAATGCCGCGCCTCATGCAGCAGGCCGAGGCTTATCGCGCGGTGCTCGCCGAAGCCGCCGGTAAGCCGGTCGTGTTCCGAACACTCGATATCGGCGGCGATAAGATGCTCCCTTATTTAAGCGCGTTGCCCGAAGAGAACCCCGCGATGGGTTGGCGCGCTACGCGCATGGTTCTGGATCGTCCAGCGCTCTTCCGGGCGCAGGTTCGCGCGCTTCTGCGTGCGGCGAATGGTCGACGCCTAGACATGATGGTTCCGATGTTGAGCATGTCATCGGAGATGGATGAGCTGCGCAGCCTGCTCGACAAGGAGCTCGTGCATGCCAAACGTCATGGTTACCCGTTGCCGAGTACGTTGAACGTTGGCGCAATGCTTGAGGTGCCGAGTCTTCTGTACGAATTGGACGCACTGCTGCCGAAGGTGGATTTCATCTCGGTGGGATCCAACGACTTATTGCAGTTCCTGTTTGCGGCCGATCGCACCAACGCCCAGGTGGCGAGCCGCTATGATCCGTTGTCCATCGCACCGATGCGTGCGCTTAAACACCTCATCACGAAGGCTAGTGAGCAATCTGTCCCACTAACCGTTTGCGGTGAAATGGCTGGAAGTCCTCTGAGTGCGATGGCCTTGATCGGTCTCGGGTGCCGTTCGCTGTCAATGGCGGCTTCCTCAATCGGTCCGATTAAAGCGATGGTCTTGTCGCTGAATGCGGGTCAGTTGGCGGAACGGCTGGATATCCTCCTGGGAAAAACGGACATTGATTTGCATGCAAATCTGCTGAATTTTGCTGAACGCCACGGTGTCGAGTTGTGATGCAACAACTCTGAATAAGGCGCACTCGGCCATATGGCCGTCCAGAATTCATCGCAACAAGGAAGCGCAACCGTTCCACGAGCTCTGATGCCCGGCCGCTCCGGGCTAAAGGCGTGTGAAGGACGATTAGGGGATTTCGGCCTCCCGGAGGCCGCAACAGTTCGACGAGTAAAGGGTTTTCCACCTCCAGTGGCCGCGAAATGGAACGATGGCAGTTTTGGGATTGGTCCAGGGCCCTCCACCGCGATCGTTGAGGCGGCTCAGCTCTTTGCTGGGTTGCGAAAGGTGCTTAACCTATCGCTGGACGCAGCCGCAGACTTGCTCGCTACGGAACCGAACGTTATCGCTGCGCTCGAAACAGGCCAGATCGACGCGCTTCCACCCTGGCCCGAAACGCAACGGCTCGTCAGCGCCTACACCGGGCTCGCCGGGTGCGATCCCGGGCCGGTTCTCTCAATTTTACGGGCCGAACTCGATAGGCGGCATAACGACAGCTCAAGAGCTACCGGAGCCACTGTTTCCGAGTTCTCGGACAGGGCTGCGCCCCCGACGTTTTTGACACGCCAACCTGGGCCGTCCCCCAATGCCCCTGAAGATCCGGTCGAGATACAACAGGCCGGTCCCCGTTGGCGAAAAGGTAGGGGCGGGCGTCCTGTTCCTGTCGGGAGCGCTTTAGTAGACCAAGCGGAAAATGCACGCCCACGCCTCAAGTACAGGTTAAGTACAGCAGGGATAGGTGCAGGTCTCGTAAGAGGTGTGTCGACAGTTGTTCTTAATCGCGGCGTATATATCGGGATTTTGAGCGTGGGACTGGTTGCGGCAATTGTTTTTGCATTATGTCAGCCTACCGTTGTCAGCATCTTGTCTTCGAGATTGCCCGATCCCATGTCTCGAGGACTAAGGTCTGTGCATGATTATTTGCTTATTCGCTTTGCGCCGGAGCGCGAAGGTTTACGCTGGATCGAGGTCGATGATCCCCGGGCAAGACGCACCGACAAATTGCACAATGTCCGTCAAACCGATTAGATGCGCGCCTTCGAACCTCTAGAGACGGAATGCCTCCGCTAATGGACCGCGTGGACGAAAGCGCGCCCCTAACCCTTTCGACGGATTGAAAGACGGACGATGAACGCCATCCCCGAGGAAAAACTCGATCGATTGATAGAGCGCTGGGAAAATGTGCAGGCCGAACTGAATTCCGGCGTAGGACAGGCGACGTTTGCCAAGCTGTCTAAGGAGTTCTCAGACCTCGACCCGCTCATTGCAGCGATTCGCAAATTGCGCGCGGCTGAGCAGGAGCAGCGTGATTTACAGGAACTTGCGCAGGACGCCTCTGCTGATCGCGAGATGAAGGCAATGGCCGCGGAAGAGCTTGATGCTTTGCGCCCTCGCATTGCGACCCTGGAGCATGAACTCAAAATTTTACTCCTGCCCAAGGATGAAGCCGATGAGCGCAGTGCGATTCTTGAAGTGCGCGCCGGTACTGGCGGGGATGAAGCGGCTCTTTTCGCAGCAGACCTATTCCGCATGTACACCCGATATGCCGAATTGAAGGGCTGGCGCACGGAGATTATCTCGCTCTCCGAGAACGACCTCGGCGGTTATAAAGAAGTCATCGCCTCCGTCACCGGCCAGGGTGTGTTTGCCAGATTGAAGTTTGAATCCGGCGTCCACCGCGTGCAGCGGGTTCCTGAGACAGAGGCCAGCGGTCGTATTCATACGTCCGCAGCGACGGTCGCCGTACTCCCCGAGGCGGAAGACGTCGACATCGATATCCACCCTGACGATATTCGAATCGACACGATGCGCGCCGGTGGGGCCGGCGGTCAGCACGTAAATAAAACCGAGAGCGCCGTGCGCATGGTGCATATTCCGACCGGTATCACAGTGGTCTCTGCGGAAAAATCCCAACATCAGAACCGGAGATTGGCAATGCAGGTGCTCCGGTCCCGTGTCTATGAGCAGCAAAGGATGCGCGCAGCCGACGAACGTTCTGAAGCGCGGCGGTCTCAAGTCGGTAGCGGTGACCGCTCGCAGCGCATTCGCACATACAATTTTCCGCAAGGCCGGGTCACGGACCACCGGATCAATCTAACCTTGCACAAGCTGGATCAGATCATCGAGGGCAATGGTCTCGACGAGTTGTTTGACGCTCTCATCACGGATCATCAGGCTCAGCAATTGGCAGACATGGAAAATCGCGCCGATGCCTGAAGCTTCAATGCGTAGCGGTCATAAATTCGCGGCTGAGGACAGCTTAGCCGACGCGGTCGTGCGCAGTGCTGCCATGCTCGCGGGCTTCGATGAGCCGCGCCGTGAAGCACGAAGACTGGTTGCGGCCGCCGCGGAAATGGACGCCGCGCAGCTCATTGCTGCCCCAGATTCAAAGCTGGGCGCCCCGGCGGCCCTCCGTCTCGATGAAATTTTGGTCCGGCGTCTCGCCCATGAGCCTTTGTCCCGAATTCTCGGTAGTAGAGAGTTCTTCGGTCGCGAATTTGCATTGTCGTCTGAAACGCTCGACCCACGGCCGGACACGGAAGTACTGATCGAAGCCGCAAAGGAATTGGCGCACGAAGAAGGTTGGTATGACCGACCGTTTCACCTGATCGATGTTGGAACCGGGACCGGCATTCTCGCGATCACCATGCTCGCAGAGTTTTCCAACGCGACAGCGTTGGCGACTGATATCAGCGCCCAGGCGCTGGCTACCGCGCAGTCAAACGCAGAGCGCCTTGGGGTTGCCGACCGTATTCGTTTCCTCGAAGCGCGGAGTCTAAAGGGTGTCGAGGGTTCCTTCGACCTTCTGATGTCGAATCCCCCCTACATCGTATCGGCTGACATCGGCACTCTGGACGCGGAAGTCCGCCTTTACGATCCTCTAGCCGCCCTTGACGGAGGCCCCGACGGCCTCCAAGTATATCGTGAAATCGTTGCTGACCTCAGCCATTCCGTGCCCCAAGGGTGGGCCCTTTTCGAGGTCGGAGCGGACCAAGCCTCGGACGTTGCTGGATTGTTGAAAGGCCAGGAGGTTCGGGAGTTACGGATGTGGAAGGACCTCGGAAACCACACCCGGTGTGTTGCGGGTCGGACACAATTCTAACGGCCCAGCGAAAAAAGCTTGGATTTATCCAGCTTACGCGATACTCTCATGTTAGGCGAAACTTGTGACACGCGCAGGCCCGGATCAGATAGCATAGATAGATCTGTAGGGACGCACAGTGCACGCTGCGAAGTGATTGGCGAGGACGCGCATAGCGTTTTCAGCTTTTGAGGCCCATCAAGATTGGTGGCTTCGTCGCTCGCGGTACGCTTTTCCGACAGGTTGGATGATTACCAAGAGCAAGACGGGATAAGGGTTGTTTGAGCGCGCAGCTGCCCCATGGGAGTGCGCCGCGCTGTTGGCTTTGGCTCAGACTCGAGCGATCACGGCTTCCGCGCAACAATTGCGCAGAAGAGCGAGGGTGGGCGTGCTGTTTCACGCACCAGACCCGCTTCACGGCTTTGGTTTTAGATGCCAGTAGGGACTGGATTAGCACCGAACAAAATTCGGACAGGCCGCGACTGATGGCTTTGTCCAAAGAATATGGTCATTGCGGCTGCAGTGATGCCGGTTACCGAGCCGGGCGGGCACCGACTTTGATTGGGATCTGCAATAATCTTTTTGGAACGTTAAGTTAATATAGAGAACGGGAGCCCATGAGGCAGGGACAACAGCAAAACCGTCGTGGTCGCGGCCGCAATCGTAAAGGCCAAAGCCCTCTCACGCGCAGCTTTGAAAGCAACGGGCCGGATGTGAAGATCCGAGGCACCCCTGCGCATATCGCTGAAAAGTATATGGCGCTTGCCCGCGACTCGATGTCATCCGGCGATCCGGTTCTTGCCGAAAATTATCTGCAACACGCCGAACACTACAATCGCATCATCATGGCGTTCCGTGAGCAGCAGTCTCCAAACGCGAACGACGTCGTGAATGGAAATAATCGGTTCCGCTCCCCCGTTCCGGACCAATATGACAACGATGACGTCGGCGACGAAGACGGTGAAGACAATCCCGTTGAGGCTAATCAGCAGGCAGTCGTCCAGCCGAATGATCCTCAGCCGGCGATTGCAGGCGTAACGCGCAATGAGCGCCCTGAGCGTGCGGAACGGTCTGAACGGACCGGAGAGCAACGCCCGCAGCGCGACCGGCGCAATGGCTCCAACGGTCCACGGCAGCGGTCCGATCGGTCCGATCGGGAACCACGCCGTCGGGAACGGCAGCGGTTTGGTGAGTCCGGCGATCAGCCTGACTTCCTGCGTCGGCCCGTTCGCCGCACGCGCCGGGAAGATACGGCTGATGACGCAGAGACGACAGCCGCAACTCCGCCGGCAGAGACCGTTGCTGCGGTCGAGGAAAGCCAGGAATAAATCCACAAATTGGTTCGTAAGGCGTGTGCGACGATAGGTGGAGCTGATCCCTTTGTGTCGCCCGAGCTTCCTTAGCCGATTGTGACAGGATCCCCGAGCGTGACCACGCCACCATCTCGAACGGTGGCGTAGATCCCGAAATTGGCGTGTCCCCATGTTCGTTGCAGAACGGCTGGGATCGATGTATCGCGCCGACCGTTTTCTGGATCGACGTTCGTCGCGGCACACCGGTCCGTCGGCGCAAATGGGATAAGCAAGGCCGAGCCGATACGAATTTCCTTGCCGACGAGGTCGAGTTCCTGCCACGGCGCTAATCCGTCTATGACGACGTTGGGCCGAAAGCGCAGCGGCGAAAGCTCTCGCCCCATCACCCTTTCCAGCTCCGCCAGCGTTGCAAGATTGATGACGTGCACGCATTTTTCGGCAACGTCAGAGAAGCTATGGTCTTCGGCTGAGATGATCTTGGGTGGCCCAATCAGAGAAGCCTTGAGATAGGCCGCGAAGAATTGCTCAAGCAACTGGCGCCCCAGCGGGGTTGCCAGCGCTCCACGTGCAACCTGACGCCCATCGCGAAGCAAGGTCAGCGTCTGACGGTCTTCCTCGAACACCGATTGTAGCGTTGCCAGGCGCTCGTCGCGCATCAGCATCAGAAACGAGGTCTTCGGCAACCATTTGGGATCCTCCGGATCAAAGCGTCCGCGGCCGTTCTCAATGGCCCAAGCTCGATCAAAAGGCAGGGTATGTCCCGGTTCAAGCTGAACGCGCTCTAGCGCAGCCGCGGACAGTCCTTTGACTGGGTAGCGGTAAAGCGCGGTGACGCGGCCTGCTTGTCTCTCATCCATCCGTAAACTCCTCGCCAGCTAGGACTGGCCTGTGCAACCCGTAAAATGCCGCGTAATTACCGTAGTTAATGACCCTTTTTCTCGTCCGGGTTGAACCTATATCTGCTGAGGGACGTACCTATGCCTCGCTGAGGATAGGCGTCACGAACCTGTCAACCCATTCTACGACGACGTGCTGACCGCGCTTCCCAGGTAAGGCGATGAGTTACGTGCTGAGGAGGGAATAACCTATGAATTTCGATCGATATACAGATCGGGCTAAAGGATTCGTCCAGGCTGCCCAAAGTCTCGCATTGCGCGAAGGCCATCAGCAGTTCTCGCCCGAACATGTCCTCAAGGTGCTGCTCGACGATCCCGAGGGGCTCGCGGCAGGATTGATTGCACGGGCTGGCGGCGACCAAGCCGGAGCGTTGCGTGCGGTTGAAGAGGCTCTGTCGCGCAGACCCAAGGTTTCGGGTGGCGGTTCGGGGCAGCTTTATATGGCCTCTGAGCTTGCGCGCGTTTTCGATACCGCTGAAAAGATCGCCGAAAAGGCGGGAGACAAGTACGTCACTGCCGAGCGTCTGCTTTTGGCGCTTGCCACGGAGCAGTCCGAAGCGTCCAAAATCCTGTCAAACGCAGGGGGCACGGCGCAGACCCTGAATCAGGCGATCAACGAACTCCGCAAAGGCCGGACAGCCGATACGGCATCAGCCGAGGAAGGCTATGATGCGTTGAAGCGTTATGCACGTGACCTCACGGAAGTTGCTGCGTCGGGTAAGCTTGACCCGGTTATCGGTCGCGATGAGGAGATCCGCCGCACCATCCAGGTGTTGTCGCGGCGTACCAAGAACAACCCCGTTCTGATCGGGGAGCCCGGCGTTGGCAAGACCGCCATCGCTGAAGGATTGGCGTTGCGTATCGTAAAGGGCGATGTCCCCGACAGCCTGCGCGATAAAAAGCTGTTGGCGCTGGACATGGGCGCACTCATCGCCGGTGCGAAATACCGCGGGGAGTTCGAGGAGCGCTTAAAGGCCGTCCTTCAGGAAGTCACGGCGGAGAGCGGACGTATCATCCTGTTCATCGATGAGCTGCATACCATCGTCGGAGCAGGCAAAGCAGATGGCGCAATGGATGCGTCGAACCTGCTGAAGCCGGCCCTGGCGCGTGGTGAGCTGCACTGCGTCGGTGCTACGACACTCGATGAATATCGCAAACACATCGAGAAGGATGCGGCGCTGGCCCGTCGCTTCCAGCCGATCTTCATTAGCGAACCGACAGTCGTCGATACGATCTCGATTCTTCGTGGTCTCAAGGAGAAGTACGAGCTGCATCACGGCGTGCGCATCACGGACAATGCCTTGGTCGCGGCGGCGACGCTGTCGAATCGTTACATCACGGATCGATTCCTGCCGGATAAGGCGATCGACCTCGTCGACGAGGCCGCGTCCCGGCTCAAGATGGAGATCGATTCCAAACCCGAAGAGCTTGACCGCATCGACCGCGATCTCATGCAGATGAAGATCGAGCGTGAGGCTCTGCGCAAAGAAACCGATCAAGCCTCCAAGGACCGCCTGGAAAAACTCGATTCTCTGATTGCCGAATTGGAGGAAGAGAGCCGCGTGCTGACGCAGCGGTGGGAAGCGGAGCGTGAGAAGCTGGGATCTGAACAGAAGATCAAGGAACAGCTCGATCAGGCACGCACCGAACTGGAGCAGGCGCAACGTCGCGGCGACCTCGCCCGCGCGGGTGAACTTCAATATGGCGTCATTCCGCAGCTCACCAAACAGCTTGAGAAAGCGGAAGGCCAGGATGGACGCGATAACGTGATGGTCGAGGAGGCGGTTACAGCCGACCAAATCGCCGGCGTCGTATCGCGTTGGACGGGCATTCCCGTTGACAAGATGCTCGAAGGCGAACGCGAGAAGCTGCTCAGTATGGAAGACGCTTTGGGGCAGCGGGTGATCGGTCAGCGCGAAGCGGTGGCCGCAGTGTCGACGGCGGTCCGGCGTGCGCGTGCGGGGCTTCAGGATCCGAACCGGCCAATTGGCTCGTTCATGTTCCTTGGTCCCACGGGTGTCGGTAAAACCGAGCTGACGAAAGCCCTGGCGACCTTCCTGTTCGACGACGAGCATGCGCTGCTGCGCATCGACATGTCCGAGTACATGGAGAAGCACTCCGTCGCGCGGCTGATCGGTGCCCCTCCGGGCTACGTCGGCTATGAAGAAGGCGGTGCGCTAACCGAAGCGGTACGTCGCCGGCCGTATCAGGTCATTCTCTTCGATGAAATCGAGAAGGCACATCCGGACGTCTTCAACGTGCTTCTGCAGGTTTTGGACGACGGTCGCCTGACCGATGGGCAGGGCCGCACGGTCGACTTCAAGAACACACTGATTATCCTGACGTCGAACATCGGTGCGGAGTATCTCGTTAATCAGAAGGAAGGCGAGGATACTGACGCCGTGCGCGATTTGGTGATGGCGGAGGTTCGGGCGAAGTTCCGGCCAGAGTTCCTGAACCGGCTCGATGACATCATCCTGTTCCATCGCCTGCGTCGCGAGGAAATGGGGGCCATCGTCGATATCCAGGTTGAGCGTTTGCAGAAACTACTGGCCGATCGCAAGATCACCATCGACCTGGATGACGGCGCGCGCACGTGGCTCGCCAATCGCGGTTACGATCCCGCCTATGGTGCGCGGCCTTTGAAGCGTGTGATTCAAAAGCACGTTCAAGATCCGCTCGCCGAGCAGATCCTGGCCGGTGGCGTGAAGGATGGGGATACCGTTCGTGTTTCGGTACGTGACGGTAATCTCACCATCAATGATTGGCCGGTCAATTTCGCCGCTTAAAGTCAATCGCAAATACTGCAAATCAAAACCGCCGAGGTTCCAAATCTCGGCGGTTTTTGAGTTTCGCGCTGCATTCCGAACATTATGCAACGAATAGAGGGCGCGCTTATTTCAAAATTTCGAACGGTCGAATTTTCGTTTGAGAGGGACATTCCAAAATTGCGTTGAGACGGGCGTCTCAAGGAGATGAGAAGTCGAACACTACCTGCTCGACGTCATCACGGGGGCACGGCGGATGAGTTCATCAATGCGTGCGCGTTCACGTTGGAACTCGGCCAGTTCGCGGCCGGTCAACTGACGTTCCTGCGGCACCTGGATCGACATCGGGTCGACGCGACGCTTGTTGACGAGAACCTCAAAGTGCAAGTGCGGTCCCGACGAGAGACCCGTGGTTCCGATGTACCCGATCACCTGTCCCTGGCGGACTTGCACGCCCTCCTTCACCCCGCGCGCGAACTTCTGCATGTGCGCATACGACGTGTGATAACCGTTCGCGTGCCGGATGCGGACGTAGTTGCCGTATTGGCCGTTGCGCGCGGCAAACTCAATGGTGCCGCGGCCGGCGGCCAGGATTGGCGTGCCCGGTGGCGAGGCCCAGTCCACGCCGCTGTGCATACGCTGGCGGTTGAGCAGAGGATGGTGGCGCATGCCGAAACCGGAGGTCAGGCGCACGTCCGAGCCGCGCACAGGTCTACGCATGAGGAACTTTTTCGAGTTGTTCCCTTGATCGTCGTAATAATCGATTTCGCCATCACTGGTGCGAAAACGATAGAAACGCGAGACCTCCCCGCCGCTCGTGATTTGCGTAAATAGCAATTCACCCGGCGGCCCGTCGGTGACGTTTTCGTCGGGAAAATCGAAAAAGAACTCGACCGAGTCGCCCGCCCTCACGCGTTGTCCGAAGTCGACCTCATAGGCGTGAATACGCATGATTTCTGAGAGCGTTTCAGGAAGGACATGCTGCAATAAACCGGCGTGATAAACGCTGCCATAAAGACTCGACGCGCGGCTGCTCTTACTGCCGCTTTTGTCATCGTCACTCGTCACGATACGCAAATTAACGCCGCCCGCCGTCGGTTCCTTCGAGGCAACAAATTCACCCGTAGCGTTACGCTGAACACTCACCAGATGCTCGTGCCCTTCGGTAAAGAGGCTGAAGCTTGTTGGTTCGACTTCGCCCGGCGTCGTTAGAGACGGCAGGAGCGTGATATGGATTTCCTGGCCTTCCGAGAGAGCATTCCCGGAAAATACTGGTCGAGCAGCTTCCATCATGGCATCGACAAGCCAATTGTCCGCTCCGTTACGCGCCAAAAGGCCTGCGAGGGTTTCCTGCTTGCCCACTTTGACGACGATGTGCTTCGCACCTTCTAAATCGTCTTGCGCGTAGTCTTTTTCGATCACGCTCTTCGCCAGCACGGTAGTGTAAGCCGCTGGCGTGGACCCGGCGGAATTCAGGTCGTTATCTGCCTGAGCTATGTCTGCGTTGATCTCGGCGTCAGCCTTTTCCAAGGCTTCCTCGGATTGCACGCGCCGAACGAGGTCGACGACCTCGCGAGCCTCAAGCTCTTGCTTATCTTCGTCAGGCAGGACGCCGCCGATAAGTTCGACCACCTTGATTTTGACGTCCTTGCGCACCGTTTCGCCATGTGCGCCTTCTCGGCTTGAGCCAATCGGGTTGGAGTCGGCGTAAAGCTTGAACGGATTGAAGGGCGGCACGACGTCCAGATACTGTTCCGGCACTGGCGCCAGTCGCGCAACGACCCGGAGAAACGGTTTGGCCTGAATGTAGACCCGACCCTCACGTCGCTGTTTGACGCTTTCATGGATCACATAGCGCGTTGACGTTGTGCCGGAGGAAATCTGCAGCTTGTCGGCCTTGGGCACGGCCCAGTTGAGACCGGCGGTCTTCTTCATCTGCGGTATTAGCAGTGGCGTCGAGGCGCCTTCTTGCAGCCGCTTGAGGGCTGGCACCAAACCGTCCGCGCTGTCGTCTTGTTCCGTTGAGCCCGCGATGATGACGAAGATGGCGAATGCACCAACGGCGCCGGCAAGGCACGTCGAGAGCAACCAGCGAAACTTGCCCCCAGTTCCGCCGTCGGCATGATCGGCGTCGTAAAGATCGCGCAAGGCATGGCGAACGCCGCCCCGGTAAACCTGCGGCAATCCCCGCGGGCGATCCTTCAGAGGAACTGAGCCTCTGATCGTGTTTGCTGGATAGCGGCGCCTGTCGACCACGCTTG